>JAIESC010000028.1 GCA_019746355.1 Xanthobacteraceae bacterium
TCGACCACGTCGTCGTGCAAGAGCGTCGCGGTGTGCATGAACTCGACCGCGGCGGCGAGCTTGATGTGATGGTCGCCCGCGTAGCCGGTCAGGCTCGCCATGGCGAGCGTGAGCAGCGGCCGCAGCCGCTTGCCGCCCGAGGAGATCAGGTGGTTGGCGACCTCCGGGATCATCGCCACCTCGGAGCCGGTGCGCGACAGGATCTCGGTATTGACCCGCGCCATGTCGGCGTTGGTCAGCTCGACCAGCCGGTCGATACTGGCATCGGAAGCCGGACTGAATGGGATGACGACGGCCAAAGCGCTCTCCACAACCCTTGTTAGCCAACAGGCCGGAGCAAATAGCACGAGAACAGATAGAAACGCTATGATAGGCGGGCAAGAGCGCCGGCCCGAGGTGTGACGGGATTTTCCTTGAACCCGTGGGGCGGTGGGAGAGGTCCCATGCTTTCGAGCGACGCCAGTCAGTCCTCAGCCGAAATGGTCGGCCTGAGCCGGATTGCCGTGCTGGTGCCCTGCTACAACGAGGAAGCCGCGATCGGCACGGTCGTTGCCGATTTCCGCGCGGCGCTGCCGGACGCCGCGATCTACGTCTATGACAACAACTCGACCGACCGCACCGTCGAGGCCGCGGCGAAGGCCGGCGCAATCGTCCGCCGCGAGACCCACCAGGGCAAGGGCCGTGTGGTGCGGCGAATGTTCACGGATGTGGATGCCGACATTTACGTGCTGGTCGACGGCGATGCCACCTACGATGCGCCAAGTGCGCCGAAAATGATCGGCATGCTGGTGGCCGAACGGCTCGACATGGTCTGCGCGGTGCGTGTGGACCGGGAGGAGGCGGCCTACCGGCCGGGCCATCGCGCCGGCAACCGGCTGCTCACCGGCTTCGTCGGCCACGTGTTCGGCCGGTCGTTCACCGACATGCTGTCGGGCTACCGCGTGTTCACCCGCCGCTTCGTCAAGTCGTTTCCGGTGCTGTCGGGCGGCTTCGAGATCGAGACGGAGCTGACGGTGCACGCGCTCGAGCTGGAATTGCCGGTGGGCGAGATGAAGACGCCGTACTATTCACGGCCGGAAGGCTCAGCCTCCAAGCTCAACACCTGGCGCGACGGTATCCGCATCCTGCGGACCGTGCTGCGGCTCTATCGCGCCGAGCGGCCGCTGCCGCTGTTCACGGGCCTCGGCATCTCGCTGGCGATCATTGCGATCGGCCTCGCGATCCCGATCTTCGTGACCTACCTGCAGGAAGGGATCGTGCCGCGCCTGCCGACCGCGGTGCTTTCGACCGGGCTGATGGTGCTGGCGTTTCTCTCCATCACCTGCGGCATCATCCTCGACACGGTGACGCGCGGCCGCCGCGAGCTGAAGCTGCTTGCATACCTGGCGCAGCGCGCCCCGGCCGAGGAGCGGCGACGGAGTTGAGAGCGTGCACGAACTGGTGCGCACCAACAATGCGGTGCTGATCACGGCGATCGAGGCGCTGCTCAAGGCGGCCGACATTCCGCACGTGGTGCTCGACCGCCACATGAGCGTGCTGGAAGGCTCGCTCGGCATCCTGCCGCGACGCATCCTGGTCGATGCCGAGAACTGGGAGACCGCGCGGCAACTGCTCGAGGAGGCTGGTCTCGCCCATGAGCTCCGCCCGGACAAGGCGGGGCCGCCGGTGCGGTCAACGCCCGACCTCACCGACGACGCGGTGCTCGGCGGGCGGCTGCGCTTGCGACAGAAGCGCAAGGGCCACCGCGTCGGCCATGATGCGATCCTGCTTGCAGCCGCGACCGAGGTGCGGTCCGGCGACCGCGTGGTGGAGTTCGGCGCGGGCGTGGGAGCCGCGGGGCTCGCGCTCGCGGTGCGCGTGCCGGACGTCGAGGTGACCCTGGTGGAGATCGAGCCGGAGCTGACCGCGCTCGCGCTCGCCAATATCGGGCGCAACGGGCTGTCGCAGCGGGTGAGGGCGGTGACGCTCGACGTCACCGGCCCGCCCGAGCAGTTTGCGGGGCACGGCATTCCGCCCGGCACGGCCGATCACGTGCTGATGAATCCGCCGTTCCATGATCCGGCGCGGCAGAACGTCTCGCCCGATCCGGACAAGCGGCTGGCGCACGCGGCCGCCGACGGCACGCTCGTGGCCTGGGTCGATGCGGCGTCGCGCGTGCTGCATTCGGCCGGTGCGCTGACGCTGATCTGGCGTGCCGACGGGCTTGCCGATGTGCTGGCGGCGCTCGACATCGGCTTCGGCGGCGTCGCGGTGCTGCCGGTGCATGGCCGCGCCGGCCAGCCGGCCGTTCGCGTGCTGGTTTCCGCGCGCAAGGGCAGCCGCGCGCCACTGGTGCTGCTGCCGGGGCTGGTGCTCAATTACGAAGACGGGAAGCCGACCGTCGAGGCCGAGGCGATCCTGCGCGGCGCGGAGCCGCTGGCGATGACGCCAGGTTAGCTCGGCAAAATTCCGTTTCGGTTGACGGGATTCTATCCGTTCATTCCCGCCCAAGCGGGAATCCAGGATCCCAAGCAAGGACTTGGCTGTTGGCCCTGGGTTCCCGCTCCCGCGGGGACGAACGGGGAGAGGTTTGCGCTCTAAAGGCCGGCACCGGCCAAAAAATGAGCGGTCGCTTTGGCAAGACCATCCGGATTGTCGCCGGCAAGATCGTGGCTGCCCGCAAGCTCGATCGCCTGCGCCCGCGGAGCGACCTCCTTCACCTTGGCGAGCGTCGTCGCGTCGAACATGTCGGAGGCCTGGCCGCGGATCACCAAAGCGGGGACTTTCAAATCCGCCAGCATCGGCCAGAAGAAGGCCGGCACCGGAGCCGACTGGCCGGTGTCGAGCGCCTTTTTGAAATTGTCGCGAAAATAGAGATCGCGCCGGAGCTGAAAGCCGCCGGCGACCGGCTTGAGGAAGGCTTCGTAGCGGGCGCGCAGCGCAGGCGTCGCGTCCTCCTCGTGGTAGGCCAGCGCTTCGTCGATCGAGGCGAACACGTCCGGCTGCCGGCCGATCCGCTCGGCGGTGGCGCGCCGCCCGGCCGCGGCAATGTCGGGGGCGAAGTCGACCAGCACCACGGCCGCGGCACGATCCGCCTGCCAGCCGGCGGTGGCGAGCGCGACGCGCCCGCCGAACGAATGGCCGATCAGCACCGCGCTGCGCCAGCCGAGGGTATCGAGCACATTCAGCACGTCGCCGGACAGCGTCTCGAGCTTGTAGTCGCGCGACGGGCTGAAGCCCGACTGGCCGAAGCCGCGCATGTCGATCGCGACAACCTCGCGGTCGCTCGCGAGCGCCGAAGCGGGGCCGATCCAGTCGTAGGAGAAGTACGAGAGGCCGTGCACGATCAGCGCCGGCGTGCGGCCTCCTTTGCCGAAGCGGCGGTAGAAGATGTCGACGTCGCCGGACCGGACCGATCCCGACGACACTTCGGAGGCTGCCATCAGGCCTGTCCGACCACGATGCCCATGCCGGTGATCCATTCCGGCACCAGGTGGTAGTAGCGGAGCTCAGGCTGCGTCTGTCCCATGCGCTGCACGGCGGACGCGGCGGCAACCCAGGTCCGCACCTCGTGCGCGCCGAAGCCCGCGACCCGGTCGATCTCCGCGTCGCTCATCGTGTCGAAGGCCTCGAGCCGGCCGTCGACGAAGCGGGTCAGGAAGTCGCGATCCCACTGCTCGTCGGGCGGCAGGCACGGGCCCTTGCCGGCGACGAGATCGCGCGCCGCGCGGAGGACGCGGTTCTCGCGCGCGTCGAGCTCCTCCTGGGTGGGCGTGTGGCGCACGATCAGCCGCTGCGCGACGCTCGGCGGGCTCATCTCGAGCCGCGGCGTCGGCGGATCGTGCGACAGGCCGCCCGAGCCGACCACGGTGATCCGCATGTCCTGCTCCGCGAGGAAGTCGCCGACCGCAGCGCCGAAGTTGCGGACACGGCGGAACGAGGGCCGCGGATCGGCCGCGCAATTGATCACGATCGGCAGAACGCTGTAGCGCGCGAGCGCTCCGGTGAGCTTGTAGAGCGGAATGGTGACGCCGTGATCGACCTTCATAGCATGCGACAGCGCCACGTCGAAATCGCGCGCCTGAAGGTTGCGCACGCACTGCAAGGCGAGATCGCGCGGCACGCGCAACGGGCCGGCCTCCAGGTGCCAGTCCTTGGTGCTTTCGGCGGCGGTGCCGATGCAGAAGGCGGGCATCAGGTCGTAGAACAGGCCGTTGAAATGGTCGGGACCGAACACCACGACGAGGTCGGGATTGAATTTGTGCAATGCCGCCGCGCATTGATCGAGCTCGCGGAAGAACTGCGCCTGCACGCCCTGTTCCGACTCCTCGATGTCGGTGGTCATCAGCGGGCTGTGCGAGCAGCAGATGAGCTGGACCGGCATGACGTTCTCCCAATTCTCAATTCTAAACTCGCGTGTCGCCGCCGAGCGTGCTTTCGGCGAACATCTCGTCGACCGAGAGTAATCGCACCGCGAGCCCCTGTTCAAATGAATAGCGCGCCATGGCCTCGAGCGTCCGGCGGTTCTGCGCGTTCAGCCCGTAAGACCAGTAGTCGTCGCCCATCAGCGCGCGGGTCTCGTCGTATTCGGCGTTGACCCAGGGCAGGCCGATCTTCAGCGCGGTGGTCTCGGCGAACTCGGCGTCGGCCAGCCGCTTCGCCCTGGTGAAGGCCTTGCAGAGGCTCGCGGCAAGCCAGGGGTTCTTCTCGTGCACGTCGCGACGCACGCCGAGCGCGTGCATGATCGGGAAGATGCCGGTCTTGCGGTGGTAGTCGCGCTCGGCCGCGCGGTAGTCCGGAAAGAGCCGTGCCACCTGTGGATGGCCCGAGACGAAGCACGACGGCCGCCGTGCCGCCATCACGCCATCGAGCGCGCCTGCGGCCAGCATCCCCGACAGCGTCTGGCCGTCGGGGGCCGGCGAAAGCGGGAAGCCCTGCGGCAGATTGAGCGGGAATTTCTCGCGACGACCCGGATTCTCGAGGCCGCCTTGCACCCAGTTGATGTCCTTCGCAGCGATGCCGAACTCGTCCTGCAGATAGCCGCGGAACCACATCACCGCCGACATTTGATATTCGGGAACGCCGATGCGTTTGCCGCGCAGATCGGCCGGACCGGCAATGCCGCGGTCGGTGCGGATGTAGACCGCCGAATGGCGAAACATCCGCGAGAGAAACACCGGCACGGCGACGTACGGGCACATGCCGCGGGAGAGCGCGATCAGATAGGGGCTGAAGCCGATCTCGGCGACCTCGAACTCGCCGTGGAAATAGGCGCGCTCGAAGCACTCCTCGACCGGCATGGTCAGGTAGTTGACCTCGCACCCCTCGATCGACACCCGCCCGTCGGTCAGCGGGCGGATGCGATCGTAGTCCCAGGTGGCGACAGTGATGGGCAGCCGGCTCATGGTCGGGCTATTGCTCGATCTTGATGTCGATCTTGCGGATCAGGCTGCCCATCCGCGCGCTTTCCGCATCGATCAGCGTCTTGAACTCGGCCACCGAGCCGCCGACGGCCGTGACGAAGATCTTGTCGAAGCTCGCGCGATAGTCCGGCTGCTGCGAGATCGCCTTCGCCTCGGCGTTGAGCTTGTCGATGATCGCCTGCGGCGTGCCGGCCGGGGCGAGCAGTCCGAACCAGCCGACGAAGACGAGGTCGTCGTAGCCGAGCTCCTTGGTGGTGGGCACGCCGGGCAGGACCCCGACGCGCTTGGGCCCGGTCACGGCCAGCGCGCGGAGCTTGCCGGACGACAGCATGCCGGTGATCGGCGGGACGCCGGCGACCACCATGTCGACGCGGCCGCCCATCACGTCCTGGAACGCGGTGGGGAACGCACGATAAGGCACATGCGTCATGTTGAGCTTCTCTTGGTCGCGCAGAAGCTCGCCGAGCAGGTGCAGATTGGTGCCGACCCCGGGCGAGGCAAAGGTGAAGTTGCGCCCCTTCCTCGAAGCCTCGATGAAATCCTTCAGCGTCGTGATGCCAAGCTCGGGCGCGACCACGAAGGCGTTGTCGATGGTGCCGAGCAGCGAAATCGGCACCAGCGCCTTGTTCGGATCGAAATTGCGCTTGGTGTAGAGATGGCCGAGCACGGCGTTGGTGTCCTTGCTGCCGAGCAACAGTGTGTAGCCGTCCGGCTTCTGCGCCGCTGCGTATTCGGTGCCGAGCAGGCCGCCTGCGCCGAGCTTGCTTTCGACGATGACCGGCTGCCCGAGCCGCTTCGAAAGCGCGTCGCCGAACTGGCGCGCGATGATGTCGGGCGTCGTGCCGGCGGCGTAGGGGCATACGATGGTGATTGGACGCGACGGCCAAGCCTCCTGCGCATTGGCCGTGGCGACGAGACCGAGCAGGACAGCGAAAATCGTACGAAACAAGGCAAGCCCCTTTACGTTCTGGTGGATCATGGCCGCGCGACATCGGCGCGGCATGGTGTTCGACACGTTCATTGCCGGTGGAGCGACGGGGCTGTCCGGCGTGCGATTTTCAGCTAATCGAGGCTGATCTTGGCCGCCTTCGCGACGCCGCGCCACTGCTCGAGGTCCTTGACGATGAAGTCCCGGTAGGCGTCGCCAAGCTGAAGCTCAACCTCGTAGCCGAGCTCGCTCATGCGTGCGTTCACGCCCTTGTCCTGCATCATTTTGGAAATGCCCTCCTTGAGCCTGGCAACAACAGGCTCCGGCGTGCCGGCCGGCGCAACCATGCCGTAGCCGACGATCGAGGAGATGTTCAGCCCCACCTCCTTCAAGGTCGGCACGTCAGGCAGCGCCGGGCTGCGCTTGTTGCCGGTCACCGCGAGTGCGCGGATCTGGCCGCCTTCGACAAGGGGCTTCGCCTGCGGCGGCGTCACAAGCCCAAGGTCGACCGTGCCGGCGATCACCGCGTTGGTTGCAGGGCCGAGGCCGCTGAACGGCACGTGCACCATGTCCATGCCGGCCGTGACGTTGATCAGCGCGATGCTCAGATGCGGCGCGCTGCCGACGCCGGCGCTGCCGAAGTTCAGCTTGCCCGGATTGGCCTTGGCATAGCCGATCAGTTCCGCCATCGACTTCAGCGGCGACTTGGCATTCACGACCACCGCGTACGGCAGTTGCAGGATGCTTGCGACGAAGACGAAGTCATTGGGGATCTTGTACGGGATCGATGCCTTCACCGCAGGCAGCACCGACAATCCATCGGTCACGGTCCAGAGCAGCGTGTAGCCGTCGGGAGCGGACTTGGCGACGAAATCCGTGCCGGTCTGGCCGGCCGCGCCGGCCTTGTTCTCGATGTAGAACTGCTGGTTGAACCCCTTGCTCAACTCCTGGGCGACGATGCGCCCGACGAGATCGGTGCCGCCGCCGGCGGCAAACGGAACCACCATGCGGACCGGTCGTGAGGGATAGTCCTGCGCTGCCGCGGGCAGCATGGCCGCAATGAGCGTGATGGCCGCAAGCGCGACCCCGGTGCACTTTCGTCTCATCAATCCTCCCGAGCCCTTTTTGTCGCTCGGCATTGCGCCGACTGGGCCGCCCCAAGGCATCGTAGGCTTCCGGAACCGGGCGTCAACGCGGGGCTGTTGCGGCGGCCTTGATCGCGGCATGCGCGAGCGACCGGTGCTGTTTCCCGGCGCTGGCGGTGATGGGGAGGAAAATCGGCCAGTGAAGCGGAAGCGATGTTGCGCGGCGCGGAGCCGTCGCCGATGTCGTTCCGCGGAACGGGGCTTCCTTAGGAGGCCACCTTGCGGCGCAAGCCCATGCGCCAAGCCGCCGGAATGAGCGGTGCCTGACGCGACGCCACGAGGATCGACAAGATCAGTGTGAACAGGAACAAGAGCTTCATATGATTTTGGTCCGCGGCATACGGGCGCAAACGCACCGGCGATTCTTGCTCCAGATAAACTGCCAACGGTGTGTTAACAATGAATGACTCGTAAATTGGTGAACGCAGAACCGATGCCTGACCTGACTCCCTTTCAACGCGTCCGCACCGCATTGGAGCCTTTGGTTCCCGCGCGGTTTCGCAGCGATATTCCGCTCGTTCCGGTGGTCCGGCTTGCCGGCGCGATCGGCATTTCCAGCCCGCTGCGGCCCGGGTTAACGATTTCCAGCGTGGCGCGCTCGCTCGAGCGCGCCTTCGCCATGAGCAACGTCAAGGCGGTGGCGCTGTCGATCAATTCTCCGGGAGGTGCGGCGGTCCAGTCGCACCTGATTTTCAAACGCATCCGGGCGCTGGCCGACGAGAAGAAGGTTCCGGTGTTCGCCTTCGTCGAGGATGTCGCGGCCTCGGGCGGCTACATGATCGCCTGCGCCGCCGACGAGATCATCTGCGACAACGCCTCGATCGTCGGCTCGATCGGCGTGATCGGGGCCTCGTTCGGCTTTACCAAGCTGATCGACAAGATCGGCGTCGAGCGGCGCGTCTACACCGCGGGCGAGAACAAGGCGATGCTCGACCCGTTCCAGCCGGAAAAGCCCGAAGACGTCGAGCGGTTCAAAAAAATCCAGCAGGACATTCACGAAGGCTTTATCGCGCTGGTGAAGTCGCGGCGCGGGGCGAAGCTCGACAGCCGCGAAATGGCCTTGTTTACCGGCGAGTTTTGGACCGGACGGCGCGGCCTGGAACTCGGCCTCGTCGACGCCGTTGGCGATCTGCGCGCGGTGCTGCGCGAGCGCTATGGCGAGAAGGTGCGCACGCCACTCATTGCCGAGCGCGGGTTGTTCGGCCGGAGCAAGCCCGGGGTGCTCGGCGGCGTGACAGGGGCAGGGCTGACCTCGCTGTTGGACAGCCCAAGCCTCACGGAAGACCTCGTTGCAACGCTCGAGGCGCGGGCGCTTTGGGCGCGATACGGACTGTAGACGGTTACGACCAGGAGAGAGCCATGCCGTCGTTGCCATCCATCATCGCCTGGACGCTGGGCGCGATCGGCGCTGTCGTGGTGATGAAGCTGATCAGCCGCGAATGGCAGCGCATCAATGCCGAGCTCGATGCGGCGCGTCCGGTCCGCGTGACCGATCCGGAGCGCGCGCGGCTGCCGACGCTGCGTCGCGATCCGGTGACCGGCGAGTACCGGCCGCAACGGTGATTGTTGAGGGACTGTCATTCCGGGGCGCGCCGAAGGCGCGAGCCCGGAATCCAGGCATTGGTAGAATTTTTGCGCTTCTGGATTCCGGATCGTCGCTTCGCGGCGTTCGGAATGACGCTGGCGGCGCTAATTCGTCTCCTTGATCCCCTTCTCGCGCACCACCTTGCCCCAGCGGTCGAGTTCGGCCTTCAGCGTTGCGCCGAATTCCTCGGGCTTGTCGGCCACCGGCACCGCGCCCGAGTCGATCAGTTTCTGCTTCACCACCGGATCGTTGATCGCTTTGACGAAGGCGTCGTTGATCCTGGCGACGATCGCGGGCGGGGTCTTGGCCGGAGCCAGCAACCCGTACCAGTTGTCCGATGACGTGTCCGGATAGCCTTCCTCGGCGAGCGTCGGGACGTCCGGCAGCTTCGGATTGCGCTTACCGGACGCCGCGGCGAGCGGCCGCACCTTGCCGGCGGTGATCTGCGGCATCAGCACCGGCACGTCGGCGAAGAAGGCGACCACCTGGCCGCCGAGGAGGTCGGTCAAGGCCGGGGCAGCACCGCGATAAGGCACGTGCACGAACTTGATGCCGGCCGCGGTCTGGTAAAGCTCCATGGCGAGATGCGTGGTGGAGCCGACGCCGGTCGAGGCGAAGGCGAGCTGGCCGGGCTTCTCCTTCGCGGCCGCCACGAGGTCTTTCGCCGACTTGTACGGGCTGTCGGCGCGCACCACGAGCACCGTGGTGTTGCCCACCACCATGGTTACTGGCGCGAAGTCGCGCAGCACGTCATAGGGCAGGTCGGTCCGCATGTGCGGCGTGATCGCAACCGCGCCGACGGTGGAGAGAAACAGCGTGTAGCCGTCGGGCGCGGCCTTGGCGACGCTGTCCGCGCCGAGCGCGCCGTTTGCGCCGGGCTTGTTCTCGATGATCACCGGCTGGCCGAGAATGTCCTTGACCTTGTCGGCGACCAGGCGGCCGACGAAGTCGGTCGGTCCGCCGGGCGGGAAGGCGATCACCATGCGGATCGGCCGGTTGGGGAAGTCCTGTGCCGGTGCGGTTGTCGTTATGGCGGCGAGCGCAAGGGCTGCGCCTGCGAGTACCGCAAGCCGTGACGGCATCGAATCCTCCCTGGAAATGGCCGGTTTGTCCGACGTCTTGCATGAGCCTAGCCGGTCGAGCGGGGCGTGGGGAGAGGTTCCCGCCGCGCCTTGACCCCCGTAAGCCCCGCCGTTAGGTCTCAGCCGCCGCCCCGCGTTTGGACCCCCTGATGGCCGAAGAACTGCCCGCCCATATGCGCCCGGAACGCTCGTTCCAGGGTCTGATTCTTCAGCTTCAGCGCTTCTGGGCCGACCGGGGCTGCGTGATCCTGCAGCCCTACGACATGGAGGTCGGCGCGGGCACGTTTCACCCGGCGACCACATTGCGGGCGCTTGGCCCCAAGGGCTGGAATGCCGCCTACGTGCAGCCCTCGCGGCGGCCGAAGGATGGCCGCTATGGCGAGAACCCGAACCGGCTGCAGCACTACTACCAGTTCCAGGTGATCCTGAAGCCGTCGCCGCCGGACATCCAGGAGCTTTACCTGAAGTCGCTCGCGGCGATCGGCGTGGACTCACGCCTGCACGACATCCGCTTCGTCGAGGACGACTGGGAGAGCCCGACGCTCGGGGCCTGGGGGCTCGGCTGGGAGTGCTGGTGCGACGGCATGGAGGTGTCGCAGTTCACCTACTTCCAGCAGGTCGCGGGCTTCGAATGCGCGCCGGTCGCGGGCGAGCTCACCTACGGGCTCGAGCGGCTGGCGATGTACGTGCAGGGCGTTGACCGCGTCTATGACCTCAACTTCAACGGCCGTGAGGGCGCGGACAAGGTCACCTACGGCGACGTGTTTCTGCAGGCCGAGCAGGAGTATTCGCGGCACAACTTCGAGCACTCCGATACCGACATGCTGTTCGAGCAGTTCCGGATGGCTGAGGGCGCGTGCCGCAACTATCTCGACGCCGGCTGGTCGGAGGACGGCACGCGGCACCTGATGGTGCTGCCGGCCTACGACCAGTGCATCAAGGCAAGCCACGTCTTCAATCTGCTCGACGCGCGCGGCGTGATCTCGGTGACCGAGCGGCAGAGCTACATTCTTCGCGTGCGCGAGCTGGCCAAGGCCTGCGGCGAGGCCTGGCTGAAAACCGAGGCAGGAGGTGCGGCATGAGTGCGACTCCGGAAATTGGCGGACGTAAGCCGCTTCCGATCAACGTGGAGGCCGGCAAGAGCTACTGGTGGTGCGCCTGCGGGCGCTCGAAGAAGCAGCCGTTCTGCGACGGCTCGCACAAGGGCACGGAGTTCTCGCCGCGCGAGTTCAAGGCGGAGAAGTCGGAAGAGGCTTGGTTCTGCGCCTGCAAGCGTACCGGCAAGCAGCCGATGTGCGACGGAAGCCACAAGCGATTGTGAGGAAGGCAGGCTCTCTCCGCGCCCCTCCCCCCGCGAAGCGGCGGGGAGGGGTCGGGGGTGGGGGGTAGTTGAGCGAGTACCGATCTATGCGTTCGTTGCGTCCAACCGATCAGCGTGTGCCGAAGGCTCGCCGGCTGCGGCGTGATTCAACGGACGTCGAGCGCAAGCTGTGGCAACGATTGCGGGGATTACGGACCGAGGATTCGCACTTTCGCCGGCAGGCGACGATCGGACCTTACATTGTCGATTTTGCGTGTCACGGAAAGCGACTGGCGATCGAGCTCGATGGCGGACAACACGGTGAGGCGGTGCAGGCGGCGCGTGATGCGAAGCGAGACGAATATCTGCGGGCGAGCGGCTACCGGGTGCTGAGATTCTGGAACAACGACGTGATGGCGAATATCGACGGCGTGCTGCAAGTGATCGCGGAAGCGGTGTCTGCTGCAGCGCCCCCCAACCCCGACCCCTCCCCGCCGCTTCGCGGGGGGAGGGGAGAGTCGCGGCACCTTCGGCGAAAAGTTTCACATGCCTGATCTTCTGCTCGAGTTTTTCTCCGAGGAAATCCCGGCCCGCATGCAGGCGCGGGCGGCGGAGGATTTGAAGAAGCTTGTCACGGACAGGCTGGTGGACGCGGGCCTCACCTACGAGGGCGCGACGGCGTTTGCGACGCCGCGCAGGCTTGCGCTCGCGGTCGCCGGCATTCCGGTGCGCCAGCCCGACGTGAAGGAAGAGCGCAAGGGGCCGCGCGTCGATGCCAATGAAAAGGCCATCGCCGGGTTTCTCAAGGCCGCCGGATTGTCGTCGGTCGAGCAGGCGAAGATCGAGAAGGACCCGAAGAAGGGCGACTTTTACGTCGCGGTGATCGAGAAGGCCGGACGGCCGGCGCTCGACGTGATCGGCGAGATCGTGCCGGACGTGACGAAGTCGTTCCCCTGGCCCAAGGCGATGCGCTGGGGCGAGGCGTCGGCGCATCCCGGCGCGCTGAACTGGGTGCGGCCGCTGCATTCGATCATCGCGACGTTCGGCCCGGAGACCGAGGAGCCGGACATCGTCAAGTTCGAGGTCGGCGGCATCGCCGCGGGCGACACCACGCACGGCCACCGCTTCCTCGCGCCCGGCGAGATCAAGGTGAAGCGGCTCGATGACTACGTGGCCAAGCTGGAAAGGGCCAAGGTGGTGGTCGATCCGGCGCGCCGCGCGCAGATGATCCTCGCCGACGCGAAAAACCTGGCGTTTGCGCAAGGGTATGAGCTGATCGAGGACGAGGGGCTGCTGGCGGAAGTGTCGGGCCTGGTCGAATGGCCGGTGGTGCTGATGGGCTCGTTCGACGCGGAATTCCTTTCGATCCCCGAAGAGGTGATCCGCGCCACCATCCGCAACAACCAGAAATGCTTCGTGCTGCGCGACCAGAGCACCGCGAAGCTCACCAACAGGTTCATTCTCGTCTCCAACATCGAGGCGACCGACGGCGGCAAGGCGATCGTCGCCGGCTGCGAGCGCGTGATCCGCGCGCGGCTTTCCGACGCCAAGTTCTTCTACGACACCGACCTGAAGCACCGGCTCGAAGACCGGTTGCCGAAGTTCGAGCACATCGTGTTCCACGAGAAGATCGGCACGCAGGCCGAGCGGATCAACCGCATCGTCGCGCTTGCAGGACATCTCGCGCCCGTCGTCAACGCCGACGTGGCGCTGGCGGAGCGCGCGGCGTGGCTCGCCAAGGCCGACCTCCTCACCGAGGTGGTCGGCGAATTCCCCGAGGTGCAGGGCCTGATGGGCCGCTACTACGCGGAAGCGCAGGGTGAGAACGAGGCCGTCGCCCACGCCATCGAGGATCACTACAAGCCGAAGGGCCCGGACGATATGGTGCCGTCCGATCCGGTGGCGGTCACGGTCGCGCTCGCCGACAAGATCGACATCCTCGTAGGCTTCTGGGCGATCGACGAGAAGCCGACCGGATCGAAGGACCCTTATGCGCTGCGCCGTGCTGCGCTCGGCGTGATCCGGCTCGTGCTCGACAACCAGATCCGCATGCCTCTGTTGCCGATGTTTGCCCAGGCGCGCGCCGACGCCGACGGCCGCGATCTTCTGTCGTTCTTCGGCGACCGGCTGAAAGTCCAGCTCCGCGAGCAGGGCGCGCGGCACGACCTTGTCGATGCGGTGTTCGCGCTCGACGGTCAGGACGACCTGGTGATGATCGTGCGGCGGATCGAGGCGCTCGCGAAATTCCTCGACACCGATGACGGCAAGAACCTGCTCGCGGGAACGAAGCGCGCCGCCAACATCCTCCGCATCGAGGAGCGCAAGGACAAGCTGCAATACACCGAGCCGCCGGATGCCGCACTGCTGCAGCAGGACGAGGAAAAGGCGCTGGCCAAGGCGATCAACGGGGTCAGGCTCGAGGCCGACCTCGCCATCGTGCGCGAGGATTTTGCCGCGGCGATGACCGCGATTGCAAAGCTGCGTCCGTTCGTCGATGCCTTCTTCGACAAGGTCACGGTCAATGTCGACGACGTGGTGCTGCGCGCCAACCGGCTGCGGCTGCTGAACGAAATCCGCGTGGCGACGTTGTCGGTGGCGGATTTCTCGAAGATTGAGGGGTAGGTTGTGGGCGACTTGCGCGCCGCCGCTTCCGGTGTCATCGCCGGGCTCAGCCGTCCGAAGGACGGCGTCGCTTTCGCTCGCCTATGTCCCGGCGATCCCGATAAGGTGAGCATCCTGCCCGCCTAAGCGAGATGGCCGGGACAAGCCCGGCCATGACGTGGCAAAGAGTGAGCGCTATTAAGAAAAGAACGCGAGGAAGCGCCGGGAATGGGTCAATAGAAAACCCCGATTGAGACAGCGAGATTTCTGATGACACGCCGTCCTGTATCCCGGAAGAAAGCCAAAGCCGCGCCGGCAAAGCGCAAGGCTGCAAGCAAGCCCGCGAAGAAATCGGCCAAGACTGCGAACAAGCCCGCAGCCAAATCCGGCCAGTGGGTCTACACCTTCGGCGGCGGCCGGGCGCAGGGCCGCTCCGGCATGAAGGAGCTTCTCGGCGGCAAGGGCGCAAACCTCGCCGAGATGGCCAACCTCGGCCTGCCGGTGCCGCCGGGCTTCACCATCACCACCGCGGTCTGCACGCACTACTACGCGAACGACAAGAAGGTCCCGAAGGACCTCACGCAGCAGGTCGAGGCGGGGCTGGCGCACATCGCCAAGATCACCGGCCGCAAGTTCGGCGATGCCAAAAACCCGCTGCTGGTCTCGGTGCGCTCGGGAGCGCGCGCCTCGATGCCCGGCATGATGGACACCGTGCTCAATCTCGGGCTCAACGACGACACCGTTCGCGCGCTGGCCGAGCGGTCGGGCGACCGCCGCTTTGCCTTCGATTCCTACCGCCGCTTCATCCAGATGTATTCCAACGTGGTGCTCGACATCGAGCATCACAACTTCGAGGACATTCTCGAGGACCAGAAATCGCGGCTCGGCTACACGCTCGACACCGAGCTGACCGCCGAAGACTGGCTGATCGTGGTGTCGCAATACAAGGAGCGGGTCGAGGAGGCGAGCGGCAAGCCGTTCCCGCAGGACCCGCGCGAGCAGCTCTGGGGCGCGATCGGCGCAGTGTTCGGCTCGTGGATGAACGCGCGCGCCATCACCTATCGCAGGCTGCACAGCATCCCGGAAAGCTGGGGCACCGCGGTCAACGTGCAAGCGATGGTGTTCGGCAACATGGGCGACACCTCGGCGACCGGCGTCGCCTTCACGCGCAACCCCTCGACCGGCGAGAAGAAGCTCTACGGCGAATTCCTGATCAACGCCCAGGGCGAGGACGTGGTCGCCGGCATCCGCACGCCACAGGAGATCACCGAAGCCGCGCGCAAGGAGGCGGGCTCCGACAAGCCGTCGATGGAAAAGGCGATGCCCGATGCGTTCAAGGAGCTGACCCGGATCTACGGCACGCTGGAAAAGCACTACCGCGACATGCAGGACCTGGAGTTCACCGTCGAGCAGGGCAAGCTCTGGATGCTGCAGACGCGCAACGGCAAGCGCACCGCGAAAGCGGCGCTGCGCATCGCCGTCGAGCTCGCCAACGAAAAGCTGATCAACAAGGAAGAAGCGGTGGCGCGGATCGAGCCGATGTCGCTCGATCAGCTCCTGCACCCGACCATCGACCCGAACGCCGAGCGCAACGTCATCGCCACCGGGCTCCCCGCGTCGCCGGGCGCGGCCTCGGGCGAGATCGTGTTCAGCTCCGACGAAGCCGCCAAGCTCAAGGCCGACGGCAAGAAGGTGATCCTGGTGCGCGTCGAGACCTCGCCGGAGGACATCCACGGCATGCACGCGGCCGAGGGGATTCTGACGACACGCGGCGGCATGACCTCGCATGCGGCCGTGGTGGCGCGCGGCATGGGCAAGCCTTGCGTCTCCGGCGCGGGCTCGCTGCGGGTCGACTACAACGCGCAGACGCTGACCGTGGGCAACACCGTGCTCAAGCGCGGCGAGATCGTCACCATCGACGGCTCGACCGGGCAAGTGCTGACCGGCAAGGTGCCGATGACCGAGCCGGAGCTGTCCGGCGAATTCGGCACGCTGATGGGCTGGGCCGACAAGGTGCGCTCGCTCGGCGTGCGCGCCAACGCCGACACGCCGGCCGACGCGCGGCTGGCGGTGAAGTTCGGCTCGCAGGGCATCGGGCTCTGCCGCACCGAGCACATGTTCTTCGACGAGGACCGCATCCAGGCGGTGCGCGAGATGATCCTGTCGGATCAGGTGGAACAGCGGCGGAAGGCGCTGGCCAAGCTCCTGCCGATGCAGCGCGGCGATTTCGTCGAGCTGTTCGAGATCATGCAGGGCCTGCCGGTGACGATCCGCCTGCTCGATCCGCCGCTGCACGAGTTCCTGCCGCACACCGAGGAGGACGTGGCCGAGGTCGCCGCTGCCATGGGCGTCGATGCGAAGAAGCTCGACCACCGCGCCAAGGAGCTGCACGAGTTCAACCCGATGCTGGGCTTCCGCGGCTGCCGCATCGCCATCGCCTACCCCGAGATCGCCGAGATGCAAGCGCGGGCGATCTTCGAGGCGGCGGTAGAGGCCGGAAAGCGCACCGGCAAGCCGGTGGTGCCGGAGGTGATGGTGCCGCTGATTGCGACCAAGGCCGAGCTCGACATCGTCAAGGCGCGGATCGATGCGATGGCCGACGCGGTGCAGCAGGAAACCGGCGCGAAGCTGAACTACCAGGTCGGCACGATGATCGAACTGCCTCGCGCGGCGCTGATGGCCGACGAGATCGCGCAGAGCGCCGAGTTCTTCTCGTTCGGCACCAACGACCTGACGCAGACCACATTCGGCATCAGCCGCGACGATGCGGCCTCGTTCCTGGGCATCTACACTCAGCGCGGCATCCTGCCATCCGATCCGTTCGTCTCGATCGACCAGGAGGGCGTGGGCGCGCTGGTCAGGATTGGCGTCGAGCGTGGCCGCAAGGTCAGAAGCAAGTTGAAGGTCGGCATCTGCGGCGAGCACGGCGGCGATCCCGCGTCGGTCGGCTTCTGCCACGACGTCGGCCTCGATTATGTGTCGTGCTCGCCGTTCCGCGTTCCCATTGCCCGCCTCGCGGCCGCGCAGGCTGCGCTCGGCAAGAAGGCTGCGGGCGAGGCGTAGATTGGCGATCTCATCTCACCTTCGCTGGGAAGGATAGCATCGCAGAGGCCGCGCCACCTCAGAGCAGTAAGACTAAATAGTCTCGTCCGCGGCCAGCGTCGTTTTCCATGCCTCGCCCGAGCCGATCAGGCAGCTCATGCCGTTCGGCGCGGTGGCGATGATCGTCCAGGTGCCCTTGGGACTGGTAAAGACCTCGGCAACCGCGCCGGTGTGGGCCAGACCATTCGCCATCGCCCGCTCGCCGAATTGCTCCTTCAGCATCTTTTCGACTTCGGCGCGCTGGCCGCAGAGGAGCGGCGGCACGCCGGACCGGTGCGCCCAGCCGGGGGCGGTGGCTTGCTGGCTCGAGGCAAGGGTCGGCAGAGCAACAATCAGTGCCCCGGCGGCAAGCGCCGCACGGCGGACGGAACCGGGCATGGTCACCTCCTGCAAAGTCTCCGGCGACCCGCGGCGTCCCTCCGTCAGACCGTGAACCGCATTCCTCTCTCTATAAGCGGCCGGGTGGCGGGCCAGTTCCGCGCGATTTTTAACCGCAGATGCAAGACATCGGTCGGGTGGTCGCGGGCTCTGCGGCCATGCTAGCTTCGCCTTGGGGGGAGACGCCGGCACCGGGAAAACGGTGCGCAGAGGGGGATTATGGCGGAGGGGAAGGAAGCGGCCACGGTCGCGCCGTCAGGCATTTCCGACGCGGCGCTGAAGAAGGCCGAGCATTACATCGAGGCGGAAGAGGGCGCGCAGAACCGCCTGTCGGGTTTTGCCGGGACCGTGGCCATGTCGGTCGCGGTGGCGATGTCGCTGTTTCACCTTTACGCGGCGGTCGCGGGCGCGTGGCCGTTCCAGAATTTCCCGATCATTGCCACGCAGCCGCTGCGCTACGCGCATGTCGCCTTCGTGCTGATCCTGAGCTTCCTGTTGTTTCCGATGGCGATGCGGTTTCGCAACCGCATCCGCTGGTGGGACGTGGTGCTGGGCCTCGCCGGCGCAGCGATCCTCGTCTACGCGATCGAGGGCGGCGAGGATTTCACCGACCGCGCCACCATGCCGACGCAGCTCGATACGACGCTCGGCATCATCTTCATCGTTCTGCTGCTTGAAGCGACCCGCCGCACCACCGGCTGGATCGTGCCGGTGGTGGCGATCGGCTTCCTCGCTTACGCCTATTTCGGCCCGTCGCTGCCGCAGCCCTGGACCCATCGCGGCTTCGACATAGGCCAGATCGTCGGCCAGCTGTTCATCACGCTCGAAGGCATCTTCGGCATTCCGGTCGACGTGTCGTCGTCGCTGATCATCCTGTTCACCATCTACGGCGCGTTCCTGCAGCACTCCGGCGCGGGCAAGTTCTTCATCGACTTCTCGATGGCGCTGATGGGCAACAAGGCCAACAGCGCCGGCCGCACCGTGGTGCTGTCGTCGTTCCTGCTCGGCGGGCCGTCGGGCTCGGGGGTGGCCACCACCGTCACCATCGGCGCGGTGGCCTATCCGATGATGGAGAAGGCGGGCTTCGAGAAGAACGCGGCCGGCGGCCTGCTTGCGGCCGGCGGGCTCGGCGCGATCATCTCGCCGCCGGTCCTGGGCGCGGCCGCGTTCCTGATCGCTGAATTTCTCAAGATCAGCTATCTCGACGTGATCTGGATGGCGACCATCCCGACCTGCCTCTATTACCTCGCGCTGCTGTTCATGGTCGAGCTCGACGCCAAGCGCTTCCATGCGCATGCAGTCGATGTCGGCCAGGACCTGTCGCTGTGGCAACTGACGCGGCGCTATGGCTTCCACTTCCTCTCGCTGATCTCGATCATCGTCTTCATGCTGTGGGGCTATTCGCCGACCCTTTCCGTGTTCTGGTCGACGGTGCTGACCTTCGGCTTGAGCTTCCTCGCTCGCGACACCGCGCTGACGCCGAAGCGGCTGGTGCGGACGCTCGCAGACGGCTCGACCGGCGTGCTGACGGCGGCGACCACCTGCGCCACCGCGGGCATCATCGTCGGCGTCGTCACGCTCACCGGTTTGGGGCTGAAGTTCTCGGCGATCGTGATCGACTATGCGGGCGGAAGCCTGCTGCTCACCGCGCTCTACACCGCGCTGATCGTCTGGATCATCGGCCTCGCCGTGCCGGTGACCGCGTCCTACATCATCTGCGCGGTGATCGCAGCGCCGGCGATGATCAAGCTCGGCGTGCCGGACGTCGCCGCCCATATGTTCATCTTCTATTACTCGGTGCTGTCCGAGGTCTCGCCGCCGACCGCGCTGTCGCCGTTCGCGGCGGCGGCGATCACCGGCGGCGATCCCTACAAGACGACCTTGCAGGCGTGGAAATATACGCTGCCGGCGTTCCTGGTGCCGTTCGTGTTCGTGCTCGATCCGCAGGGGCTCGGGCTTCTTCTCAAGCTGCCGAAGGACGGCTCGTGGGTCGACATCGTCGAGATCACCCTCAAGACTGCGGCGGGCCTCGCCGCGCTTGCCGCCGCGGCGCAGGGCTGGGCGCTGCGCCGCACAACGGCGAGCGAGCGCGGGCTGCTGACGCTCGCCGGCCTGCTGCTGGTGTTTCCGAGCCTGATCGAGGCGCTGATGGAGGCCGTGATCGGCCACGACATCAACTACACAGCGACTTTTGGCTTGGCACTGGCCGCGGCGGTCCTGCTAAAACAACGCATGCAACCGGCGACGCCAGAAGCGCCGGCCACGCGCGGATGAGATTTTTGGGTTGAAGGGAGAGAATGGACATGAAACGCAGAGGATTGGTTCTTGGTGGACTGGTGGCAGGCGCGGCGCTGTTTGCCAGCGTCGCAGTGGCGCAGCAGCTCAACATCGCGATCGCAACCGGTGGCACCGGCGGCGTCTACTATCCGCTCGGCGGCGGCATGGCGAACGTGCTGACCAAGTACGTGCCGGGCGCGGCCGCGACCGCGCGCGTCACCGGCGGCTCGGTCGACAACCTCAAGCTGATCGGCTCAAAGCAGAGCGAAGTCGCGCTGGTGATGGTCGACGCAGCCCTCGATGCGCTCAAAGGCGAGGACAAGTTCAAGGGCAACAAGGTCGAGGTCCGCACGCTGATGGTGCTCTACCCGAACCGCATGCATGTGGTGACGGTGGAGGGCAGGGGCATCGAGAAGATGTCCGACCTCAAGGGCAAGCGCGTCTCCACCGGCTCGCCCGGCAGCGCGACGGAGGTGATGGCGTTTCGCGTCATCGAAGCCGCGGGTCTTGACAAGGACAAGGATATGAGGCGCGAGCGGCTCGGCGTCGCCGAGTCGACCAACGCGATCAAGGACGGCAAGATCGACGCCTACTTCTGGGTCGGCGGCCTGCCGACCGCGGCGGTGACCGATCTCGGCGCGTCGCCCGGCGTCAAGATCAAGCTGGTCGATCATTCCGACGTGGTCGACAAGATGAACGCCAAGTATGGCGGCATCTACAGCGCCGGCGTCATTCCGGCCAAGACCTATCCGGGCCAGGAGAAGGACAACGCGATCTCGGTGGTGCAGAACATCCTGGTCGCCAACGCCGACATGCCCGACAAGGTCGCCTACGACATCGTCAAGACCTTCATCGAGAAGCAGGCGGAGCTCGTCGCCGTGCACGGCGAGGCGAAGAGCATCACGCTCGAGAACCAGGGCCCGAAGAACTCGCCGATCCCGTGGCATCCGGGCGCGGCGAAGTACCTCACCGAGAAGGGCGTGAAGATGTAGTTCGCGCGGCAGCGCTCGCGCATGCAGCGGCCGGCGGAAATGCCGGCCGCTTGCGTTGAGCCTGGTCGAGTAACAAAACACAACGCGCTCTCGTTATTTGTAGCGGATCGCGAGCCTGTTGCGGCCGCGGCGAACGGCCGTCAACCGGGCCTTGTCATTCGCCGAACAATTGCCTTGAATTGCCGCAGCGGCGAATAAGTTCCTGCGCTGGGATGGGGGGCCGGTGCGCGAAGTGGTACCGCTCAAGGTGCTCGTGATCTGCCGGCGGTGGATGACGGTGTGGCACGCCACGCTCTTGGTCGTCGTGGCAGTGGCCGCTTGGCTCGTGGGCGGCGAGGCGGCGCAGGCAAGCTGCGATCCCGCCGCGGGGAGCAACATTACCGCCACCTGCACCGGGGCGACAAACAATCAAGGCGGCGGTGCGCCGGGCACGAGTGGCGGAACTGACGGCTATGGCACCGGTGCCGAGACGAACCTCAACGTCACGGTGGTGCCGGGCGCGAGCGTCACGGGGGCGGGCCGCGGCATCTTCTTCGATACCGGCAGCGTCGCCAATTTCGGCACCATCTCCGGGGTGAGGGGTATCGAAGGCGTCACCGCCGCCAATGTGAACAATTCCGGCAGCATCTCGGGAAGCCTCGAAGGCATTAGCGCTACCACCGCCAGCGTGACCAATTCCGGCATCATCACGGGGGGCCAAAGAGGCATCGTCACCACCGGCACCGTCAGCGTGATCAATTCCGGTACGATCTCGGCGACGATCGGCGTAGGCGTCGATGGTCAGACCGCCAACGTGACCAATTCCGGCACCATCTCCGGGCCTCTTTTCGGTATCACCGCCAGCACCGCCAACGTGACCAATTCCGGCACCATTTCGGGGGGCGAGGGAATCGCTGCCGGGATCGCCAACGTCAGCAATTCCGGCACCATCTCGGGGACCGACTTCGGCATCCGCGCGGTCACCACCGCCAACGTGACCAATTCCGGTATCATCTCGGCAAGTGTCGGCATCGACGCCATCACAGCCAATGTGACCAATTCCGGCAGCATCTCCGGGGTGAGGGGCATCGAGGCCACCGCCGCCAATGTGAACAATTCCGGCAGCATCTCGGGAAGCCTCGAAGGCATTATCGCCACCACCGCCAGCGTGACCAATTCCGGCATCATCACAGGGCGCCAAAGAGGCATCGTCACCACCGGCACCGTCAGCGTGATCAATTCCGGTACGATCTCGGCGACGGTCGGCGTAGGCGTCGAGGGCCAGACCGCCAACGTGACCAATTCCGGCACCATCTCGGGGCCTCTCTTCGGGATCACCGCCAGCACCGCCAATGTGAGCAATTCCGGCATCATCTCCGGCGGCATAGCCGCGCTCCAGTTCGCCGGCAATCCCGACACGCTGACGCTGTTGCCCGGCTCGCGCATCATCGGCGCGATCAATCTCGCCGGCGGCGGCGACACGGTGAACTTCCGCGGCGGCAACCACAATCTCACCTTCGATACGCTCGCCGGCGCGACGGTGACCGGCACGACGCCGTTCGTCGTGTCCGGCAATCGCGCGGTCGCGATCGACCCGACGCCGTTCGCAATGGCCGACCGCAACCTGATGGACTTCTCGCGCATGATCTCGGCAGTGATCCCCGAGATCGAGACCGCAGCCGCGGGCACGAGCGGCAGCGCGCCACTCGCTTTTTCTGGCTCGGCCCGCAGCGCCGCCGATGTGGTCGGCGATACCTTCGCGGCGGCGATCCCCAGCCTCTCGGCCTATGCCGGGGAGACGGCGGTGTTAGGCAATCCGACCGCGGTCTATGCCGGCGGCACCACGGTTTGGGCGCGCGGCTTTGCCGGCAAGCGCGTGCAGGAGGCCGACGGCGTTCTGCTGCGCACCGAGAACCAGTTCTATGGCGGAATGCTCGGAGCCGAATGGCAGGCGGGGCCCAACTGGCGGCTCGGCCTGTTCGCCGGCGGCGGCGAGACGAAGAGCAGCCTCGATCTCAACTACGGCGAGACCAAAAGCACGCTGGTGTTTGGCAGCGCGTACGCACGCTATCGTCTCGCCAACGCGTTCCTGTATCTCGCCGTGCAAGGCGGCCGTTCCGGGAATGACACGCAGCGGCGGATCAACAACAACCTCGTCGCGGGCGGAATCGAGACGGCGACGGCGAGCTTCGACGGCTGGTACGTGAGTCCGGAGGCGCATTTCGGCATCCACCATGCGCTCGGCACATGGGGCGGGGCGGCCTATACGCTCAGCCCGAGCCTGCGCGTTCGCTACCTCTATGCGTCGTTCGACGGCTACACGGAAAGCGGCTCGAGCGCGAACCTCACGGTGGGCCGGCGCAGCGTGCAGGACTTCGAGGAGCGCGGCGAGTTGAAGTTGACTCGCACCGAGACGTTCGGGGCCACCGCGGCGATCGCCACCAGCATCTATGGCGGCGTGCTGGCGGTGCAGCGCGTGGGCAACACGACGGTCGATGCCGCGCTGCTCGGCCAGGCGATACCGTTTGCGACGCCCGGCGAGAACAACGTGTGGGGCGGTTACGGCGGCGCGGGTCTGGCCTGGCGCGCCGAGCGCATCACCGTGTTCGGTGCGGCCGAATACACCGCGCTGTCCGACAACAGCGCCATCGTCAGCGGCCGCGCCGGATTGCGCGTGACGTTCTGATCAGCTCCGTTGATCGCAAGCCGTTTGCATTTTGTTTCCGCGATGTTCGCGAATTGACGAAGCGTTTACCAACCCATGTTGGCGCGGCGGCATATCCGTTCGCATCAGGAACGCGCTCCTTAACCGCTTCGCAAGGTTAATCGGACCATAAATCAAACCGTCGCATTGGAGCCATCGCGGAGCCAACAGCCGACGCTTCTAAGTGCGTTGCGTACCGTCCCGTTGCGTTCAGTGGCGTGAGCGTTTGTATGGTTGTGTCGCGTAGCCGGCCGAAGGGAGCCAAGCACTACGCTTCCTTCGGCCTCGGCGTCCTGGTGATGGGACTGATGCCGAGAACGATCGGTTATCAGGACCTTGCTGCGCTGATGGCGCGGCAGCCCGACGTGTCGCAGCGCGCGCGCGCCCACATGCTGGCGTCGCCGTTCGGCACGATCCACGCCGCGACCTTCAGCTTTCCGCAGCCGGTCGGCACCGCGATCCCCGAGCCGCCGCTCGCGCGGCTTGCGAGCGTCAGCAGCGATCAGATCATCACCGGTTCGATCCAGCTCGACGCCGGCATGCCGATGCAGCTCTACCGGCTGCGGCTCGACTTCCCCTCGGTCAATCGCGCGCTCAAGGGCGACCTCCTGGTGTCCAGGCGGCGCGAGCAGCCGCAGCAGCCTGCGCCCAAGCGCGACCTCGTGCCGGGCAAGGTGAAGACCGTGTCGTTTCCTCGGCCGGCGGACATCCCCGCGGCCGAGCCGCCGGAAGCCGTTGTCCCGGTGCCGGCCGCGCCGGAGGCCAGGATCGAACCCAGGATCGAGACCAAGACCGAGCCCAGGATCGAGACCAAGACCGAGCCCAGGATCGAGACCAAGGTCGAAACGAACGCTGCGCCAAAGTCCGAACCGGGCGCGCTGACGCCGTCGGACCTGGCGCTCCGGCCGGATGCTGCGCCCGCGCCCAAGGACGAGACAAAGATCGAGACCAGGCCCGAGGTGAAGCCGGATACCAAGGCCGAGGTGAAGCCCGCAACCTTCGCGCTCGCCGCGGTTACGTCCGAGCCGCGCGACCTGCCGGTGCGCGTCGCGCCGCTGGCCATCGACGAAAGCAACGCCGCGGTGCGGCTCGGCCGGCTCTACTTCGGCAACAATCCGGCTGGCGACGAGATCGGCCCGATCCAGCCCTGGCCGATGGACGAGGAATGGCAGGTCGAGGTCCCGCGCGCGCGCGATCCCGACCTCAAGCAATCGGCGCTGACGCCGGCCGATGCCGACTTCAACTACGAGACGCCGGGCGCGACGCCGGTCGAGCCGTCCGCCGGCGAGACCGTTGCGCCGAAGGGTGAGGTGACCGGCCCGCTCAAGCGCCCGAAGACGCCGGCCGAGCGCCTCGGCCTCGACACGAAGCAGCGGGCGAAGTCGGAGAAGTGCCTTGCCGACGCGGTCTATTTCGAGTCGCGCGGCGAGACCAAGCGCGGGCAGATCGCGGTGGCGCAGGTGGTCATGAACCGCGTGTTCTCCGGCTTCTATCCCGGCAGCGTCTGCGGCGTGGTTTACCAGAACGCGCACCGCAAGCTCGCCTGCCAGTTCACCTTCGCCTGCGACGGCATTCCCGACGTGGTGAGGGAGCCGGACATGTGGAAGCAGGCGACCGAAATCGCCCGCAACATGCTCGACGGCAAGCTGTGGCTGCCCGAGGTCGGGCACTCGACGCACTACCATGCCTACTGGGTGCATCCGGCCTGGGTGCGCGAGATGAACCGCAAGCAGAAGATCGGCGTGCACAGCTTCTACCGGCCGCGCGCCTGGGGCGACGGCATGGAGGTCGGCCCGCTCAATGCGTCGCAGGTGCCGACGCTGCCGCAGGCTCCCGCCGCGGACGACGCGGCCAAGGCGAAGTTGTAAGGGGCAGACGCTGCGGCTCGGAGCTGGCCTGGCCGCAGCGGCGTCGGTGCGCCGCCCGACCGGAAGGCTGACGGGGCCGCCCCGGATGGCAACCGGATACTGGCCTGGGCCGGGAAACGGCCAGTGACAATTGTCACACGTCGGTTGCGACGTCTGCGATAGACTCGGTCCGAGTTGAGCCGCGATTCCCAATCGGTGCGTGACCGGACCTTTCCGCCAGCAACGGTTTCAGAATTGATCTTGCCAAGGACGCCGTCATGTTAGGCCGAATCCAGTTTCAGCACGTTCGTTATTTCCTCGCGCTTGTCGCGGAAGGCAATTTCACCCGCGCGGCGAAGCGCTGCGGCGTTTCACAGCCGTCGCTCACCAATGCGATCAAATCGCTGGAGCTCTCGCTCGGGGGCCGGCTGTTCGAGCGGAGTTTCAAGGGCTGCCGCCTCACCGAGCTCGGCACGAGCCTGCGCCCGCACTTCGAGCGGTTGCAAAACGGCGCGGAGCAGGTCTCCCGGATCGTCGGGCGATTTCGGGCGGCTGGCGACCCGCAGGCGTCCGGCCGTGTTTCGCCGGGCGCATCCGGCAAGCAGCCGATCGTTTACGCTCGCAGCGCCCAGCGACCGGCGCGGAGCTCCGGGGCTGCGGCGACGCTGTAAGCGCGAACGATTTGTTTACGCCGCTGGCATTTGCCCTGTTGCGGCGCTGATGCTGCCATGCGCCGTCCATATTTCGCTTTCATCGTCGCGCGATGGAGTTGGATCAGCCGCTGAAGTTCGGTTCGCTTTGTCCCCGGTGCGATCTCGGCATGATGCGGGTTGCGCGCCGGGCTCCCGACTGGCCCAATCCGGGCAAGAGCAGGGTGACCTACCGGTGCAGCGAGTGCGAGCACGAGGTCGCGCAGACACGGGATGACCGGTTTGTTTAGGGAAGCCGAAGCGATCGCAACACGGGTCGTCTCATCCCGTCCCTCGCGGGCAGGGAGGGCACCACCTCACATCTCGATGTCGAGGCCGACGTCGAGCGCCGGCGCGGAATGCGTGAGCGCCCCCGACGAGGCGTAGTCCACGCCGGTTGCCGCGATCTCGGCGATGGTGTCGAGCGTGATGCCGCCGGAGGCCTCGACCACGAGGCGGCCGTGGACCATGGCCATCGCCTTCCGCATCGACGCGATGTCGAAGTTGTCGATCAGCACCACGTCGGCAAGGCCGCATTCCAGCACGTCGGCAAGCTGATCGAGCGAATCCACCTCGATCTCGATCTTCACCAGATGGCCGGCATTGGCGCGGGCTCGCTCCAGCACGGGGCGGATGCCGCCGGCGACCGCGATGTGGTTGTCCTTGATCAGGATCGCGTCATCGAGGCCGAAGCGGTGGTTGAAGCCGCCGCCGCAGCGCACCGCATATTTCTCGAGCGAGCGCAGCCCCGGTGTGGTCTTGCGGGTGCAGCAGATGCGGGTCTTGCCGGAGCCAACCTTGCGCACGAAGGCCTGCGTCGCGGTGGCAACGCCCGAGAGGTGCTGGACGAAATTGAGCGCCACCCGCTCGGCCGAGAGCACGGCCCGCGCGTCGCCGTTGATGTGCATCAGCGCGGCCTTGGCCTCGACCGTCGCGCCGTCGCGCACCACCGGCACGATCTCGATGTCGGGCGAGAGTTTTCGGAAGCAGGCGACGGCGAGGGGAAGGCCTGCGATGGTGCCGGCCTTGCGCGCCGCCATCACGGTTCGGCTCGGCGTGCCGACCGGAACGGTCGCGATCGAGGTGACGTCGCCGGCGCGGCCGAGGTCCTCGGCGAGCGCGCGCGTGACGGCGTCCTCGATCTCCAGCGGCGAGATGAAGCCGCCCGGATAGGTGAGGGTCTCGATCAGACTTTCCGTCGCCCGTGTCAGCATGATGCCACTCGCCGTTTCACGATTTCAGATAAATCATGCGCTCGACCGCACGCCGCGCCTTCGCCGCGACCGCCGGATCGATCACCACCTCCTCCTTCATGTGCAGGAGGCTGTCGAGGATCTTCGGCAGGGTGATGCGCTTCATGTGCGGGCAGAGGTTGCACGGCCGCGTGAACTCCACGTCCGGCAGCTCGGCCTGCACGTTGTCGGCCATCGAGCATTCGGTCACCAGCACGACGCGCTTCGGCTTGTTCCGGCGCACATAGTCGATCATGTGCGCGGTCGAGCCGGTGAAGTCGGAGGCCGCGATCACGTCGGGCGGACACTCCGGATGCGCGACGATCTGCACGTCCGGGTCATTCTGGCGGATCAGCGCCAACTCGTCGCCGGTGAAGCGCTCGTGCACCTCGCACGCGCCCTTCCAGGCGATGATCTTCACTTTGCTCTGCGACGCGACGTATTTGGCGAGATACTGGTCGGGCACGAATATGACCCTGTCGACACCCAGGCTCTCGACCACTTGAAGGGCGTTGGACGAGGTGCAGGTGATGTCGCTCTCCGCCTTCACCTCGGCCGAGGTGTTGACGTAGGTCACGACGGGCACGCCCGGGAAGCGCTCGCGCAACAGCCGCACGTCCTCTCCGGTGATGGCGGAGGCGAGCGAGCAGCCGGCCTTGAGGTCCGGGATCAGTACGGTCTTTTCCGGATTGAGCACCTTCGCGGTCTCGGCCATGAAGTGCACGCCGCACTGCACGATCACGTCGGCCTTCACTTTCGTGGCCTCGCGCGCGAGCTGCAGCGAGTCGCCGACGAAGTCGGCAACGCAGTTGTAGATCTCCGGCGTCTGGTAGTTGTGCGCGAGGATGACGGCGTTGCGCTCCTTCTTCAGCGCGTTGATGGCGCGCACATAGGGCGCGAAGAACGGCCATTCGACCGAAGGCACGACGTTCTGGATGCGCGCATAGAGGTGCGCGGTCTCGCGCTCGACCGCGGCGTTCCATTCGAGCGACGGCGCGGGCAGGGCACCGAACTTTTTCAGCGCCGAATTTCCGGCCGATGCTGGCGGCGGCAACGGTTGCCGCGCATTGAGCGGCCCCACAGTGTCCACGACCGGCATGGCAATCTCCTCACTCTGCGGCTTGTAATATGCTCAATCTGAGCATATTTGGGGACGAAAACATCCGGCTCGCAGCCGGCCTGTCCCGCACCCTTATTCTCATTTCGAGTATAATATATAGCACTTCACGGGCCGCTGCGCCAGTCCCCCATTCGGATGATTTGCGATGGTCGGACGCAGCATACGCAAGTCAGCCATGCAGCCATGTGCCGCGGAAATCGAAACCATCACGAAGTTTCGTTTTGGCCCGCAGCGGCCTGTGCCTAAAAGACCGCGACCGGTGCGGCATTTCCCGCGCCGATTCTCCTGCCAGGCTTCTTTAGGAAATTTTGGGAAACGCCGATGTCGACAGCCGCCGCGCCCGTGCCGTTGAAACTCGCACCGTGGCGGACGCCGATGGTGCTCATTGCCATCGGCTGCGTTATCGCGCTGATCGCCTTCGGCCCGCGCTCTGCGCTCGGCCAGTTTCTCGCGCCGCTGTCGTTCGAACGCGGCTGGGGCCGGGAGGCGTTCTCCTTCGCCATCGCCGTGCAGAACCTGCTGTGGGGCGCGGCGCAGCCGTTCACCGGCGCGCTGGCCGATCGCTTCGGCCCGGTGCGGGTGCTGTGTGTGGGCGCGATCCTCTATGCCGTGGGGCTCGCCTGGATGTCGCAGGCGACGACCATCGCAGGCCTCGACCTCTCGGCTGGCGTGATGATCGGCTTCGGCCTCGCCGGCTGCTCGTTCCCGATGGTGATCGGCGCGCTCGGCAAGCTCGTGCCGGAAAGCTGGCGCGGCTTCGCGTTCGGCGCGGGCACGGCGGCGGGTTCGTTCGGCCAGTTCCTCTACTCGCCGCTTGCCCATTGGCTGATCCAGGCGTTCTCCTGGCAGACGACCCTGCTGGTGTTCGCCGGCACGCTGCTGCTGGTGCTGCCGCTGTCGCTCGCGCTCGCGAACGCGTCGTCTGCTGCAGCGTCGGCGGCCGCGAAGCCGCAATCGTCGCGGCAGGCGCTGGTCGAGGCGTTCGGCCACAAGAGCTACGTGCTGCTGGTGCTGGGTTTCTTCACCTGCGGCTTCCAACTCGCCTTCGTCACCGTGCACCTGCCGTCCTATCTGGTCGACCGCGGGCTTGGTGCAGACGCGGGAGCCTGGACCATCGCGATGATCGGCCTGTTCAACATCATCGGCTCGCTCTCGGCGGGCTGGCTCTCGGGCCGGATGCCGAAGCGCTATCTGCTTTCGATCATCTATTTCGGACGCGCGGTCGCGATCATCGGCCTGATCACGCTGCCGCCGAGCACGGCCTCGGTGCTGGTGTTCGGCGCGGTGACGGGCCTGCTCTGGCTTTCCACCGTGCCGCCGACTTCGGGCCTCGTTGCGCTGATGTTCGGCACGCGCTGGCTCACCATGCTGTTCGGCTTTGCCTTCTTCAGCCACCAGGTCGGCGGCTTCCTCGGCGTCTGGCTCGGCGGCTGGGCGTTCGAGGCGACCGGCTCCTACGACGTGATCTGGTGGCTCGCGGTGTTCTTCGGCGTTGCGTCGGCGGTGATCAACCTGCCGATCGTCGAGAAGCCGGTGGCGCGGCCGGCAACGGCCGCGGCATAATCGCGCCATGCCGGACCGTCTTTCCGCCAAGCTGTCAGCTTTGCTGACCTCCTGGCGCACGCCCCTCGTCATTCTCGTCTGCGGCTGCCTGATCGGCCTGATCAGCTTCGGCCCGCGCTCGACCTTCGGCTTCTTCCTCACGCCGATGACCACGGCCAACGGCTGGGGCCGCGACGTGTTCGCGCTCGCCATGGCGATCGAGATGCTGTTGTGGGGCGCGAGCCAGCCGTTTGCCGGCGCGCTTGCCGACCGCTTCGGCGCGGCCTGGGTGCTGATCGGCGGATGCCTTCTCTACATCGCCGGCACCGTCTGGATGGCCTATGCGCGCACGCCGCTGGAGTTTCACCTGTCGGCCGGCGTGCTGATCGGCTTCGGCCTCGGCGGCTGCTCGTTCGGCCTGGTGATAGGTGCGTTCGGCAAGCTCTTGCCGCAGAGCTGGCGCACCATCGGCTTCGGCGCGGGCACCGCGGCGGGCTCGTTCGGCCAGTTCCTGTTCTCGCCGCTCGCGGTCGCGCTGATCGACAGCGTCGGCTGGCAGAACACGCTCCTGATCTTCGCCGCGATGCTGCTGACTTGCATACCGCTTGCGACGATGCTCGCGGCCCCGCGCGGGTCGCACGGCCATGCCATGGGGATGGTGCCCGGCCAGACCGTGGCGCAGGCGCTGGCCGAGGCGTTCGGGCACCGAAGCTATGTCCTGCTCACGCTCGGCTACTTCACCTGCGGCTTCCAGCTTTTCTTCATCACCGTGCACCTGCCGGCCTACCTGGTCGACCGCGGGCTGTCGTCGTCGATCGGCGGCTGGACCATCGCGGTGATCGGCCTGTTCAACATCGTGGGCTCTATTGCCTCGGGCTACATCGCCAACGTGATGCCCAAGCGCTATCTGCTCGCGGCGGTCTACTTCAGCCGCTCGATCGCGATCCTCATCTTCATCCTGCTGCCGCCGAGCCCCTTCGTCACGCTCATGTTCGGGGCGATGATGGGGCTGCTCTGGCTCTCGACCATTCCACCGACCTCGGCGCTGGTCGCGATCATGTTCGGCCCGCGCTGGCTCACCATGCTGCTCGGCATCTCCTTCTTCAGCCACCAGGTCGGCGGATTCCTCGGCGTCTGGCTCGGCGGCGTGCTCTATGAGCGCACCGGCTCCTACGACGTGATCTGGTGGGGCGCGATCATCCTCGGCGTCGCGTCGGCGGTGATCAACCTGCCGATCGTCGAGAAGCCGGTCGCACGGCCGCGGGCGGCTGCGGCCTAGTTCCGGCCGTCATCATCCGCGAAAGCGGATGATCCAGTGCCCCCCGATGACGTAGTATTGGATGCCCGCCCCCCATAGGCGAGCGAAGCGACGCCGTTCTACGAACGGCTACGGGCGAGCGAAGCGACGCCGTTCTAAGAACGGCTATGCGCGGGCATGACGATCGGGGATCGGGGACGCGGAGAGAAGCGTGGCAAGATTCAAAGCAATCGTGATCGAGAAGGCCGACAAGGGCCAGACCGTCAATCTCACCGAGTTCGACGAAGCGAACTTCATGGACGGCGACGTTACCGTCCGCGTCCGCTGGTCCACCATCAACTACAAGGACGGGCTCGCGATCACCGGCAAGGCTCCGGTGGTGCGACGCTTTCCGATGATCCCCGGCATCGATTTCGCGGGCGAGGTCGAGGCGTCGTCGCATTCCGAGTGGAAGCCCGGCGACAAGGTGATCCTCAACGGCTGGGGCACCGGCGAGACGCATCTGGGTGCCTTTGCGCAGAAGTCGCGCGTCAAAGGCCAGTGGCTGGTGCGGCTGCCGCAGGGCTTGAGCGAGCGCGACGCAATGGCGATCGGCACCGCGGGCTACACCGCGATGCTTGCGGTGATGGCGCTCGAACGCCACGGCCTGACGCCGGCCGACGGCGCGATCCTGGTGACGGGGGCCGCGGGCGGCGTCGGATCGGTCGCGGTGGCGCTGCTCGCCAAGCGCGGCTTCCCGGTGGTTGCCTCGACCGGGCGGGTGGAGGAGACGGAGTATCTCAAGGCGCTCGGCGCAAGCGAGATCATTCCACGCGCCGAACTCACCGGAGCGCCGCGGCCGCTCAACAAGGAGCGCTTCGCAGGCGCAATCGATTCGGTCGGTTCCACGACGCTCGCCAATGCCCTGTCGATGACGAAATATGGCGGCGCGGTCGCAGCCTGCGGGCTCGCCGGCGGCATGGACCTGCCGGGCAGCGTCGCGCCATTCATTTTGCGCGGGGTGTCGCTTTTGGGCATCGACTCCGTGCAGTGCCCTATCCGGGTAAGGACCGAGGCGTGGCAACGCTTGGCTTCCGACCTCGACCGGACCAAACTCGCGCAGATCACCCGGGAAATCGGGCTCGACGAGGTGATTTCGGTCGCTGGAACCATCCTCGAAAGTAAGGTGAGGGGCCGGATCGTGGTCAAAATCGAGTAAACGCGTTCAGGATTTGGCTACGAACGTCGGGCATGATCGGTGAATCTTATGGTAAGCGGACCGTTAAGGCCGTAAGGCTTTGACCTGCAGCAAAGTGGAGTTGGGGAATGTTCGGCACCAAAAGGGCTTGCGGTTTCCTGGCTTTCGTTGTTGCGGCCGTGGCCGGCGCGGTTCCGGCCAAGGCCGAGCAACTCGGGGCTGAGCAGGCGCGGGCGTTCGTCGCCGGCAAGCACTTCTCCTACAGCTGCTTCGACGGCACCAACGGTAACGGACGCATCTACGCCGACGGCTCGGTCGCGGGCTATGTCCAGCCCGGCGGCTCGGGCCCACGCCGCTTCGTCGTGCTTCCGGCGAACACACTCCAGATCAAGGGCGACCGCTACTGCGCCGCGCTGCGCGGGTTGCCGTTCGAGCCGTGCTTCAACGTCAACCGCACGAGCCAGGTGAGCTTCCGCGGCGCGGTCTCGGGGCTGGGCTTTGCCTATTGCGACTTCTACCGCCGCAGCACCCGCGCCGATCTGGTCCGGCCGGCGCGGCGCGACGTGCGCGCCGACGCAATCCAGCGCGACTGACGATCCTGAAGTTTCGGTCGACCGGCGCGCCGCGAAAGCGGCGCGTTTATTTTGACGCGGCCCCGTTGTCCGCCGGAAAAATCATGCACGTGGTCGTCGCATGGGCGAGGAGCTTCCCTGTGCGGTCCTTCAGCGTGCCGTCGGAGGTCGCGACGGTGCGGCCGCGGTGGATGAGCCGGCCTTCGGCGCGGATCACGCCGGTGTCCGCCGTGATCGGCCGCACCATGTTGAGCTTCAGCTCCAGCGTGGTCCAGGCTTCGCCGACCGCAAGCGTCGAGAAGATCGCGCAGCCGAGCGCGGAATCGAGCAGCGTCGCGGCAAGCCCGCCGTGCACCGTGCCGATCGGATTGTAGTGCCGCTTCTCGGGCAGGCCCTCGAAACAGGCAAAGCCCTCCTTCACCTCGACGAGATGAAAGCCGAGCGTTTGACACATCGGCGGTTGCGGCAGCTTGCCCGCCACCATGTCGCTCAAGAACTCGAGGCCGGTGCGCGTCATGATCTCGTTCTTCGGCACCAGCCCGTAGGTGTAGCTCTCGGTCATTCGCTCACTCGATAATTGCGAAACACGGTTGATTGGTTAACCCCGCGCATAAACGCGTTGGGGTCGCCGCGGTTCATTCATCATAAACCCCCGTGACACCTGCGTTGCACGGCATGCGAATTAACCGTCGGAACAGAACTGACGCGACGGATGCGCGCAAATAGTGGATGGTCGCCCATCGAAGGGGAGGCCTGAGAAATGTTCTCGTTCAGCGCGAGTGCGAGTATGGCAAGCGCTCGGCGATTTGTCTGCGCCGGATTTACCGCTGCCATCGTGATCGGCGCGACGCTTCCGGCGGACGCAGGACGGCAGGTGCACGGCGGCGACGTGGCGCGGATGCTCATGGGCCGCGCGGTCAAGATCGAATGTGTCGACGGCACACAGGGCCGCGGCCAGATCACCCAGGCGGGTGTGATCAACGTGCTGTATCGGCGGCCGCAGTCGCAGCGCGAGGAAAGCGACCGCGCGGCGATGCGCGTGAAGGGCGTGGAAATCTGCCTCGCCTGGAAGCACTTCGGCGGCGGCGGCGACGGCTGCTATCCGGTGTCGGAAGAGGCCGCGGGCCGCTACCGGCTCTCGACCGGCCCGGCGTGGTGCGACATCAGCGCAGCCAAATAAGCTCGCGCCGAAGCCCAGGCGCGACTTTCGGTTTCAGCCGGGCGGCGGCGGTCCGGTCACACCGGACGCCGCCGTTGCTGTTGGCCGCGGCGGAAACAGGAGCCGCTGGTAGAGCCAGCCGATCCCGACCAGCACCAGGCCGAGCCCGATGAACGACAGCGCGCGGTAGATGCCGGTGAGCCCTGCCATGTCGAGCAGGAACACCTTGCCGATGGTGAGCAGCGTGATCAGCGCCGAGGCAAAGCGGGCCGGCTGCGAGCGGAAGACGATGCCGAACAGCAGCAGCGCCACGCCATAGGCGAGCCAGACCACCGAATAGATGTACTGCTCGGCGTTCGACATGCCGCCGCGCGAGAGCACCGGCCCCTGGTAGAGCGTGCGCACCTCGAGCGTGAGATAGCTCAGCATCAGCAGCACGGCGAAGGCCGCGGCGGTGATGCGGTAGGCTTCCGGCCGCGTGCCGCGCGTCACCATCGCAAGCCAGATCGCAAGCACCGCCGGGATGCCGTAGCCGAGCAGGATCAGGTTGAAGAACGTGCCGCCGACGCTCTCGCCGGTGATCCATGGATTGACGGTCATCCAGAGGCCGAGCACCACGCCGGCCGCGGTCAGCGCGGCGATGATGAGCGCGCCCACATCGTGCACGACGCTTTGGGTGCGGTGGCGGACGTGCTCCAGGCCGATGGTGGTGGCCAAGCCGGCGCAGACTTGCAAGGCGAGTTCGCCAAGGCGGCTCGCCTGCTTATAGATGTCGCCGCCGTGCATGTAGTGGCGGATCTCCAGGAACAGGGTCAGCACGGTGAACAGGATCGCCGCGGCCTCGACCATGCGGGTGGGCTTGTCGTCGGCACCCTTGCGCAGAAGGTGCCCGGCGACCCAGAACGCCACCGCGGGAATGCCGTAGCCGTAGAGGATCCAGTTGAAGATCGGCGTGGTGCCGACGCTCGAACCGACGATGCGCGGCTCCCAGCCGACGCGCGCGATAACGAGCACGGTGGCCGCGGCGGCGAGCGCGCGGAGGAGCGGCACCGGGCGCGCATTGGCGATCCAGGCGATGCCCGGCACCATCAGCGCCAGCGCAACCGTGAGCCAGCCTTTTTCCAGCGACATGGTCAGCGCAAGCGCGAGCGCCGCGACCGTGCCGGTGGCGTGCAGCGCGCCGGCGGTGATGATGGTTTTTGTCTGCTCGCGCTTCGACAACTGCTCGGCGGCAAAGCCGTTGATCGCGGCGAGCAGCAGTGCGAGCCCGGCAAACGGGATCGAGCGCTCGAAGCCTGCGATGCGATAGTAGAGCGCAACCAGCATCAGCAGCGGCACCAGGACTCCGCAGCCGCTCCACAGCACGGCCGTGGCCTGGCAGCGCTCCTCGGCTCGCTCGCGGATCTGCGCGAGATAGCCCAGCGCGCCGAACAGGATGGCGAAGCCGAAACCGAGCACGAGATGCGGGCCGGTGGCGAACTGCGCGGGCTGCGGCGCGGCCTCGCCCGCGGGGCCGGCGGGCGCGATGAGCTGACCTGGTTCGGGGGCGAGCGCCCAGCGCAGCACGACGACGGCTGCGAACACCGCGGCCACCGGAATGGTGCCGCCCGCCGCATCAGTGCGCCAGGCGATGCCGAGCGTTGCGACGATCATCAGCGTGAACACGATCAGCGCCGCCGCATCGTGGCGGGCGGCGAGCGTGATCAGCAGCGCGCCGAGCAGATAAGCCGACAGGGTTGCGGAGGAGACCGGGTCGATCTCGCCGGGCGCGGCGTCGGGGCCGTAGAGGAAGCCCGAGACGATCAGCGCTGCGACCAGCGCAAAGCCCGCGATCACGTGGAACAGGTGCGCGGCAAGCCCGTCCACGTGGGTGTTCTGCATGCCGGGCAGCGTCCAGAACAAGCCGAAGGCCACGGCGGTGACCGCAAGCCACAGCCACATCCGCATGCGCGCAAGCCCGAAGGCCGCGCTGGTTACCACGGCGATATAGATGTAAAGCGCCCAGTAGTTCGGCGTGCCGGTCGAGATGAGCAGCGGCGTGACAAACGCGCCGACGAGGCCGAGGGCCGCGAGCGCCGGCCCGTGCAGCAGCGCCGCGGCCAGCGTTGCCAGCGCAACGATGCCGAGCAGCACGAAGGCCACGGCCGGATTGAGAAAACCGTAGAGGCCGTAGGCCGCGTAGACCGTGGCATAGGCGCAGGTGGTGCCGGCCGCGGTCAGGATGCTCGGGATGTGCGCGACCGAGACGCCGGCAAAGCCCGAGACGAGCTCGTTGCGTCGCGTCCATTCGCCGGCCGCGACCAGCGCGGCGGCAAGAAGCCCGCCGAAGAACAGCCGCAGGCCGGGCCCGATCAGGCCGGCCTCGATCGAATACTTGACAAGGAAGATGCCGCCGAGCGCGAGCGCCACGCCGCCGATCCAGACGGTCCAGCGGGTGCCGAATTTTTCCTCAAAGCTTTGCGCGGGCTGATTGTCGGCTGCGGGCGGCGGGGGAGGTGGCGGCGCGGCTGCGGCAGGCGCCGGCTCGGGTGTTGGCTCCGGTGCGCGGGCGGGCTCGACCTTGATGGTGTCGACCGGCGCAGCGGCAGGCGCGGGCGGCGGTTCGGCGGGGCTTGGTGCAGCGGGGCTTGGTGTGCGAATGGGCGCTGCATCCGGTGCGCCGGCGAGCCTTGCTTCGAGCGCCTGAAAGCGCGCCTCCATCGTCCGCAGGCGGTCGCCGGCATTGATCGATTTGACCAGCGCCACGATGGCGATGACCGGGAACGACAGCAGCAGCAGTCCGAGAAGGACGAATTCCATGGAGCGCCCCCGAGGCGCGAATTTAGGCCAGCCGAGCGGCCGTCAAAAGCGCGCCAGGGCGCAACGCACAGGGCTGCGCGGGCATTGGTCGCGCTATCCCCAGCAAAAGTTCAAGAAAAGGAGGGGGTATGCCGATGCTGCCGAGACGGCGGGCGTTGCTGCGCCCTCTCCCAAAGGGCCCCAAAGGGAGAGGGCGCACTGAACATCCAATAGATAAAGATGGGTGAGGGGTTACGGTCTATCGATGACCGAAACCCCTCACCCATCCGAATGCGTTGAAAATCTGTGCGGCCCTCTCCCCTATGGACGAGGGCGCAAATACGCTCACTTGATCCGGAAGCTTTCCTTCTTGAGCTTTGTGCCCTTCATTTCTTCCTTCATCCAGCGCGGCGTCGCGCCGCGGCCGGACCAGGTGACCGTCGGGTCTTTCTTGCTGCGAAACTGCGGCGCAACCTTGCGCCCCTTGAGCGACTTGCGCTTGCGGCCTCGGCGGCCCGCGCCGCGTGCCTGGCGCTTTGCGCCATCACCGGTCAGCGCTGAAAGCTGCCGTTTCAAATCATCGGCGCGGCGCGAGAGTATCTCGCCAATCTCATCGCGCATTTTCAAAAGGGCATCGACCGACATTGAAGTGAGTTTGGCCATAGGTATCTCCGCAATTAACAATTGAAGGGGCTTTCATAGTGCCATTCAACCGGAAGGCAAGCACGGCAGGGTAGCGCGGAACTTCAATACATCCTCTGCAAGATTTCAGCCTCATTGCCCGAGCCGCCGCCCGCAGCCTGCTCTTAACGGCATATTATGCCATCAGTTATTTAGAGCGATGGCAACCAGTAAATACCTATTTACCGACGCGAGCAGCCACACCATGGTGCCGGCTGGCTTGGTTGGTAAGCGGACGTGAAGCCCGCCGAGGCTTGAGGCTCAGGACCGTCCGCCCAGCCGCAGGCCGGGCGCAGGCCGCTCCTGCACGACGTCGCGGCGAAAGCGGAACAGCGCCGCGGGCCGTCCGCCGGTCGCGGTCGAGGTCTCTCCGGTCGGCTCGACGAGCTCAGTGGTCTCGACCAGACGGCGGAAATTCTGCTTGTGCAGATGCCGCCCGGAAATCGCTTCGACCGTGCGCTGCAATTCGGTCAGCGTGAACTCGTCGGGCATGAGCTCGAACACCACCGGGCGGTATTTCAGCTTGGCGCGCAGCCGCGCGATCGCGGTGGCGAGGATGCGGCGGTGGTCGAAGCGCATCGGCTCGCCCAGCGTCGGCAGCTTCGCGCGCGGGACTTCCGCGTCGCGGCCGTCGCGCCGCGCCTCCTCGACCAGGCCGGCTTCATAGAGCAGCTCGTAGCGGTCGAGCACCTTCTCCTCGTCCCAGGGGGAGCCGCCGGCGGCAAAGCAGTGGCGCAGACGCTCGCGCCGTCCGAGCGGCCGCGCGGGCGCGGCCTTGCCGCTCCTGGCCCACTGCTCGAGCAGTGGCACGATCACCTCGTCGAGAATGTCGGGCCGGCCGTCGCGCCAATCCTCCCACGGGAAAAACCGGTACCACGGCTCGAACGTCGCGCCGGCCGCGCGCAGTGCCGCGGCGTTGTCGGACATGCGGGTGAGCGCGAGATAGCCCACCGAGATCATGTGCGGGCCGGTGTCACCCGGCCGCGCATGGCGGCCGCGGTCGCCGAACGTATAGAGCTGCTCGACATAGCCGACGGTGAGCGCGGTCTGCTGCTTGACCCATTCGCGCAGGCCGATCTCGAAGGTGCGGTGCGACAGCGGATCGAACGGGCCGAACGGCAGGCCCGCGCGGGTGTCGCTTGCCGGATCGGCGGACACCAGGATGCGCGGCTCCTCGGCCTCGACCGCGACGATCGCCGCGGTGAGCCCCACCTCGATGGGCGTGAGATGCGCCTCGGGCATTGCCGGCACTTTGGCGGCCCCTCCGTTCAAGGGGGCCAGAATGGCTCATTCGAGATCGAGCCGGAAGGGTTCGCCTTCGAGCGCGGCCCTGCCGGGCCCGAGCGCCTCGACCGCGGCAATCATCCGCCCCTTGCGGCCGAGGATGCGGTCGGCATGGCCGACCAGCATGGTGTTCGGCATGGCGGTGGCCGAGGAATTGCGGATCGCCCGCGCGATGGCGAGCTCGTCGCGCGCGGGGTTGAGCGTGCAGGCGGTGATGAACGCGCCCGCGGTCGAGCGGCTGATACCGGCATAGCAGTGCATGACGATCGGCGCGCGGCGGTCCCAGGCCTGCACGAAGCGGATCAGGTCGTGCACGTGCTCCTCGGCCGGGTGGGTGTAGCCGTCCATCGGCATGGCGATATCGTCCATGCCGAGGATCAGGTGGTTGGTCTCGATAATGCTGGCGGGCCGGTGCACACGGTCGATCAGGCGCAGCAGCGTGACGATGTGGGTCGCGCGGGTTTCGGCAACGGTGTCGTGGAGGCGGGCGAGGGAGCAGACGTGAATCATGATGGGGCTTATATAGATGCCAATTATGCCAGCGTCATGGCCTGTGGCTTGGCCAGCGCGACAAAGCGTTCGAGAAAGCGTTTTTCCGCGGTGCCGGCGGACCAGGGCGTCAGGTAGTCCCGCTCGATCGCGGGCGAGAGCTTCGGCGGCGGGCCGAAAAACCGCTGCGCCTCGGTTGCGCTGAAGCCCGCGAGGCGGGTGGCTTCGAGAAACGCGGCTCCGGCGTCGGCAGTCTTGATGATTTTCAGGACCGGCTCCGTATGTTTCGGCGGCAGTCCGAAGCGGACGTGAATGGCCGCGAGCAGCCGTGCCTCCACCGCCTTGTACGAGCCGCCGATCACCGCCTTGAACGGCGAGATCATGTCGCCGATCACGTATTCCGGCGCGTCATGCAGCAGGATGGCAAGCCGCGCCGAGCGGTCGAGGCTCGGCCACTTGGCCCGCGCCACGGTCTCGACCAGGAGCGTGTGCTGCGCCACCGAAAAGATGTGCGCGCCATGAGTCTGGCCGTTCCAGCGCGCGACGCGGGCGAGGCCATGGGCGATGTCCTCGATCTCGACGTCGAGCGGCGAGGGGTCGAGCAGATCGAGCCGGCGTCCGGACAGCATGCGCTGCCAGGCGCGGGCGGAGGTTTTGGCGGTTGGTTTCGCGGGCGTGCGACTCACTTGCGCCTGCGCATCTTCTGCACGGTCTCGTGGCAATGACACTTTACCAGATGGTCGTTGACCATCCCGACCGCCTGCATGAAGGCATAGACGATGGTCGGGCCGACGAACTTGAAGCCGCGCGCCGCAAGGTCCTTTGAAATCTTCTTCGACAGCTCGGTCTCGGCCGGGACCTGCTTGGTGTCGCGGAACTTGTTCAGCTTAGGCTTGCCGTCGAGATAGTCCCAAAGCAGCGCCGAGAATCCCGGGCCTTTCTCCATCACGTCGAGATAGGCCCGCGCCGAAAGCACCGCCCCCTCGATCTTGAGCTTGTTGCGGACGATGCCTGCGTCCTGCATCAGCATGGCTTTGCGCCGTGCGTCGAAGCGGGCGACCTTTTGCGGCTCGAAGCCGTCGAACGCTTTGCGGAAGTTGTCGCGCTTTCGGAGGATCGTGATCCACGACAGCCCGGCCTGGAAGCCGTCGAGCACGAGCTTCTCGTAGAGCGCACGGTCGTCGTATTCCGGCACGCCCCATTCGGTGTCGTGATAGGCGACGTACAGCGCGTCGTCCTTGCCCGGCCACGGGCAGCGATGCAGGCCGTCGGAGTGGAGGAGGGGACCGCTCATCGCTTCAATCGCTCCAGTTCGATCTGCACCACACGCCAAAGCGGCTCGAGGTCTTGCACTGTCTGCCAGACGATTTCATTGAGCACGTCTTCTTAGTCGTGACGGTAAATGTTGCCGGCTCCGGCGATGTCCTGCCACGCAATGAATGACGATTCTTGATGTCGCCCGTCAACCGCCGCGAGGCTTCTGAAATAATTTCAAGACAACGGACGACAGCATAGGCCGTCCGTTCATCCGCGCAAAATGTTTGATAGGAATGACCTGAAACGAACGAGCGCGCCAATTCGATGTTGTATCGAATGTCGTTGAGCGCCCTGAAATCGGAATCAGAACGCATAGATGGCGTCGGACTCGGCCGGACGTCGGAGATAGGACTTGAGCGCTGCGCGATTGACCACGTCTACCTTTCCGGGAAACAGGTCGGCGATATACCTTTTCAAGCCGGCATAATCGAAGGCGTTTAGTTTCGCGTCGGGTGCGAGTTCGATCATGATATCGAGATCGCTTGCAGGCCCGGCTTCGTTGCGAGCCACCGAGCCGAACAAGGCCGCATGACAGACACCGCGCGCCTTTAGTGCGTCGGCGTTCTGACGAAGGATGGCTATGGCGTCGTCGCGTTTCATGCCGCCATTCTATCCCGGAGACCCGTTTCATCAAACCAGTGGAAGGCTGCTGTTGACGGCTACGCGTCGCGGCCTTCTGCGTCGGCTTCCCCCGGCCATTCGAACGTCGCCCATTCCGGCTTGCGCACCTCGATCGGCACGCCGCCGGCGATCAGCGGCAGGCCGGCCGCCTTTGCATCGGCGACGCGATCGAGCCGCAGCATGGCAAGCCCGCGCGTGCCCGCGGTCGAGCCGGTGATGCCGACCTGTTTGTCGCCCGCCATCACCGGCAGGCCTGCGTCCGGCAGGAACGCCTCGGTCGCGACCGGCACGATGCGGGTGCGCGCCGAGCCGCGGTGCTGCATGCGCGAGACCACCTCCTGGCCGACATAGCAGCCCTTGTCGAAATCGACGCCGGAAAGCTGGTCCATGTCGGTCTCGTGCGGGAAGGCGTCGCCGTAGACGAAGTCGAGGCCGCCGCGCGGAACGCCGAGCGCGATGCGGTGCGCCTCGTAGGCTTGCGCTTCGAGGAGGTCCGCGCCGAGATCGGCCGCGGTCTCCTTGGCCAGATGCGGCGGCAGCATGATGCGGAAGCCGAGTGCCGGCAGGCGCGGGTCGGCATAGACCAGGCCGTAATCGGTGTCACCGGCACCGTCCCAGCAAGCCATAACGCCGAGCACCTCGCTCAGGTCCTCGCAGATCACCTTTGACCGGAGCTTGTAGAAATTGAGCTTCTGCACGAACTCGAAGGCGAGCGCGCGGGGCACATCGAGAAAGAAGCCGCCGCCGTCCCCGGAGGGCGCTTCGGCAACGATGCCGTCGACGACGATCTTGCCCTGTGGCGTCAAAAGCGCGCCGAAGCGCGCCTGCTCGGGCGTGACCTTGGTGACATCGGCGGTGAGGAGCCCGTTGAGAAAGGCACGGGCGTCGTTGCCCGCCACCTTGACCACGCCGCGGTCGGGGAGAAATGCCGCTTTCATGCGATTCCTTGTTGCCACCGGCAACGTAAGCCGCTGATGTGGGCCGCTCAAGGGCGTGGAATTGGCTGCGGGTTTGAATTGGTGCAAGGACGCGTGAGGCTATGATGGCAGGCGGTTACGACCTGATTTTGAAGGGCGGCACGGTCGTCAACCAGGACGGCGAGGGGGTGCGCGACCTCGCCATAGCGGGCGGCAAAATCGCCGCGATCGGCGACGTCGGCACCAACGCCGCCGAGACGATCGACTGCCGGGGTCTGCACATCCTGCCGGGCGTGATCGACAGCCACGTGCATTTCCGCGAGCCGGGCCTCACCCACAAGGAGGACCTGGAAGCGGGCTCGCGCGGCGCGGTGCTAGGCGGCGTCACGGCGGTGTTCGAGATGCCGAACACCGATCCGACCACGACCGATGCCGCGGCGCTCGCCGACAAGGTTAGGCGCGGGCACCACCGCATGCACTGCGACTTCGCGTTCTATGTGGGCGCGACGCGCGAGAACACGCATCAGCTCGGCGAGCTGGAGCAGCTTCCCGGCGCGTGCGGCGTCAAGGTGTTCATGGGCTCCTCCACCGGCTCGCTCTTGATCGAGGACGACGAGGGCGTACGCAACGTGCTGAAGGCGATCCGCCGCCGCGCCTCGTTTCATTCCGAGGACGAGTACCGGCTGCGCGAGCGGATGCATCTGCGGGTCGAAGGCGATCCGTCGTCGCATCCGGTGTGGCGCGATGCGCAGGCGGCGCTCCTCTGCACGCAGCGGCTCGTTCGTCTGGCGCGCGAGACCGGCAAGCGCGTGCATGTCCTGCACGTGACCACCAGGGAAGAAGCCGCGTTCCTTGCCGAGCATAAAGACGTCGCCACCTGCGAAGCGACGCCGGCGCATCTGACGCTCGCCGCGCCAGACTGCTATGCACGGCTCGGCACGCTCGCGCAGCTCAATCCGCCGATCCGCGACACCGTGCATCGCGACGGCGTCTGGCGCGCCCTCGCGCAAGGGGTGATCGACACCGTCGGCTCCGACCACTCGCCGCATACCCGCGAGGAAAAGGCGCATCCTTATCCGAAGACCCATTCCGGCATGACCGGCGTGCAGACGCTGGTCCCGATCATGCTCGATCATGTCAACGCCGGGCGGCTGTCGCTCGCCCGCTTCGTCGATGTCACCAGCGCCGGTCCGGCCCGCGTTTACGGCATATCAGGGAAAGGCCGGACAGCGGTGGGTTTTGACGCGGACCTCACCGTGGTCGATCTCAAGCGCCGCGAAACCATCACCGACCGCTGGATCGCCTCGCGCTCGGGCTGGACGCCCTACCATGGCATGACCGTAACCGGTTGGCCGGTCGGAACTTTTGTCCGCGGCCACCGCGTGGTGTGGCAGGGGGAGCTCGTCACGCCGTCGCGCGGCGAGGCGGTGAGGTTCCACGAAGCGCTGCCGGCCGCGTAATACACGCCGGGGTAAGCGGCGCGGGGGCTCGCGTGACCGCGCGCGGTGTCCAGGGCGAGAGGTTAAAATACCGGTTGCCTTTGATCGATTGCTCACTACAACCTCTGCCTGCGAGCCCGTAGGGGGCAATACTTTTTCGAGAGAAAGGCGGGCGTGGTTCCGACGCCCGGGTGCATGCGCCAGCATCGCACCTGAGTTTGAATGACTGACGATTTCGTTTCCCTGAAAGCCATGATCGTCTCGGAGGCCGCGGCGGACCGCGAGCTCATTCGCCGCGGCGCGGCCGGCGCGTCGCTTCCGGTGATCATCTCGGAAGTCGCCACCGCCGGCGACGGGTCTGCAGCCCTCAGGAGCCTGGCGAGCGAAACATTCGACGTCGTACTGTTCGACGACGGGCTGTCCGCGTCCGACAAGCAGACGCTGCTCGCGGCGGTTCGCGGCGAGGCTTCGCGGCCGCTTGCGGTGGTGATCGGCGAGGCGGCGGACCTCGAGGTTGACGGCGCGCTGGCGAAGCCGCTCGCGCAGCAGCGCGTGGGGGAGCTGATCGGCGAGTGCATCGCCGCGCGGTTGCCCAAGCGCGTGCTGATCGTCGACGACTCGGCCGCGGTGCGCCAGGTGATTCAGAAGGTGCTCAAGGCAAGCCGCTTTCCCATCGCGGCCGAAGAGGCCGACGGCCACGCGGCCGCCTGCTCGCATGTGACGCAGCAGGCCTACGATGTGGTGATCCTCGACTGCCACATGGCCGGCAAGGACGGCTTCGACACGCTCGGAGCGCTGTTGCAGATCCGTCCCGACGCGAAAATCCTGATGACCACCGAGCGGCAGGACCACACGTTCGCCGACCGCGCCCGCAGGGAAGGCGCCGCCGAGTTTCTCTACAAGCCGTTTTTCGCGCGCGATATCGATGCGGCGTTCAGCCGGCTGCTCCGCTTCGCGCACTTGCGGTGGACCTGAGACGGAGGTGCTGGAAAGGAGCCTGCGCCATTCGCGACGCAGGACTCCCGCGCCGGCCTGCTTCCGGGCATGCCAGCGCTACCGCCGCCTTACGCAACGCGCGGCGGTGGTCACGTGTCGCGGCCGAAGGCGCGCTGTTGCGCGAGCCACTCGGCCAGAGTGATTTTCTTTTTGGGCTGCTTGGCTCGCTTCTTTGGATTGCTGACACTCCGCACGTGCTGCTGAATGCGCGCCTCGTGCGCGAGGCGCAGCGCCTTCAGCCGCTCGGTGCGCTCGCGGATCGCATCGAGCTCTGCGTTGAGCTCCGCCATCCCGGACTCGTAGGTCCGTCCCGGCTGCGTGCTTTTTCCGCCGGACTGGCCGCCGGCATTCTGATGGCCCTTCGGACGCCTCGTGCTCACTTTTTGTCCTCGACGCAGGCGCATGCGCGCGGCGATGAACCGCCAGCGGCGCGCCCCATGGAACCAATGTTGGACAGGTGGATCGCCGCGGATTCACGTCGCGCGGGAGCCGAGGGCTATATAGGAGCAGACGCGGGCTTCGCGAGTCCCGCGGACCCCGGCTTACCGATTTGTGATAAGGCCCGGCTGGCGGCGAAGCTGCGTTCCAGCCGCTATTGCGGCGTGCGGTCGAGCGTGAACTCGCCGTTGCGGATGCGCTTGCTGAGGCTGTCGGCGTATTGCGCCGCGGCTTCCTCGCCGTAGGTGGACACGAGCTCGGCAAAGGCCGCGAACAGGCAGGTCATCGCCATGCAGTCGTCGTCGACGCCGTCGAGGCGGGCCTCGGCCCAGGCTTCCTGGACATAATTGAGGGCCGCCATCTTCTGCTCGCGCGCGTCTTGCGCGGCGTCTGGCGCGTTATCCCGGCCCGGGTCGCTCGTTCCCACGATCTGCCTGCTCAAATTATGGCGAGAACGCGCCACCCGCCGCCACATCCGAAACGACGCTAGCACGCGCGAAGGCTGCGGCCAGAGCGGAACCCCGCGAAACAGTTAACCGGCGCGGTTAATAGCGGGGATTAGTTGGTGTAGCGCGCGGTGATCTCGCGGGAAATCTTCGCGCCCTCGTCGAGATAGCGCCGCACCGCCACATTGGCCGCCGGCGTGCAGGTGCGGTAGGCCTGCTGGAAGCTGCCGTAGCCGCGGTTGAAGTTCGCCACCATGCGATTCTTCCGATCGGGGGTGACCGCCTCGGCCTCGATCAGCGCCTGCATCTCGTCGCGCCATTTCTGGCCTTCGTTCGCGCCGCACAGCGCGCGGAGGTACTGCAACGCGCCGAGGATCTCGGACAGCCGCATCAGGTCGGCTTCGAACGGAGCCGGGCCGCCCTGGATCGACGGCGCAGGCGCGGCCGGCGCGGGCTCGCGCTGGGCCTGCACCAGACTTGGCACGGAGACCGCAAGCCCGATCGCGAGAATGATGGGAATACGCCGGATCATGGACGGGGAGATATGCGCCGGGGCGGGATGGTCCGCAAGTCAGATGCCTCGGGCGACAGACTGGCCGTCACCCTGAGAGGGTGTGAAACATTCGTCCGCTCCCAGAGCACTGGATACGCCGCCTTCGCGGAGCATGACACCTGTGATGGGGCGGCATTTTTACCACCGTCATCGCCGGTTGCACTACCGTCATCGCCCGCGAAGGCGGGCGATCCAGTCTCGCGGTGATAGCGTCGGCCCGGGAGGGCCGTCATCCTTCGCGCCCCGGCTTTGGCGGGCTCAGGATGACGGGGCAACCAGCAGTGCTTTGGTTTCAGCCCTCCATCTCCATCCGCTCGAAGGCGGAGGCGACGATTTCGGCAAGGCCCTCGGTGGTTTTTAGCCCCTTCAGCTCGGAGGGCATCAGCCAGCGCGCGTCAGACAGCTCCTCGTTGAGCCGCGGCTCGCCGGCGATCCAGCGCGAGGCAAAGCACAGGATGACGAAGTGGCGGGAGACCTTTCCGGCGACGTCGCGCATCACCACCTCGCGGTGGCCGGCCAGCGCCACCGGCTCGATGGTCAGCTGCGTCTCCTCGAGGATTTCGCGCTTGAGCGCCTCGATCAGCGTCTCGCCCGCCTCGACCACGCCGCCGGGCATGGTCCAGATGCCGAGCGCCGGTCCCCGCGCGCGCTGCGTCACCAGCACGCGGCCGTCGCGGATGATGGCGGCGCTGACGGCGAGATAGGGGCGGTCGGGATAGGTGCGGGGGTCGGGTGCGGCGGTGGTTTGGTTGCTTGCTTGCGACATCATTTGCGGAACATAGCATCGATCGCGGCCTGCGACCGCTCCCGTTCGGCGGGTCCGCTTCCCGAGCCGTTGATCAGCGCGGTCAGATGCCCGATCAGCGGGCGGATGTGGGTGGTGGTGTGGCCCGGCGCGAAATCCTGCGCGCCGGTTTCGGCATGGCGCACCGCGCTGTCGCGCGCCTCGGCGAGCCTGGAATTGAGAACGTCCGCGAGCCCGTCGAGCGCGTCGCGCAAGCTGCGCGGCGCGGCCTCGTAGGTCCGGATGATCGCCTCGCGCTGGCTGAGCCGCGAGCCGGCGAAGTGCTCGGCGTAAGTCTTCGGTCTCCAGGCGCGCAGGTCGTCGATGCATTGCGGCACGTCGCGCACCATCTCCAGCGCCATCAGCGCCTCGGAGAAATGGTTGAGGTAATCGGTGGATAGTCCGGTGACCGGGTTGATATTCGGGATGCCGGGGCCAGATGCTTTCGGATCGGGCACGGTGGCGGCGGGCGCGGGCATCGTCAGGGTCCGGTCCGGTTGGGTGCGGGAGTGTTATCACGCCGGGTTAACGTCCGGCTAAGATTTGGGGCGGGCGACGGGAAGCGGATATGTGCGGACGCTACAACATGACCAGCGCTCCCGAGCAGGTTCGCGCGCTGTTTCGCTATCCTGAGCGGCCGAACTTTCCGCCGCGCTACAACATTGCGCCGACCCAGCCGATCGCGATCGTGCGCATCGCCGAGGGGCGGCGGCAGTTCGCACTGGTGCGCTGGGGCCTGATCCCGCCCTGGGTGAAGGACCCGCGCGCCTTCTCGCTCCTGATCAACGCGCGCGCCGAATCCGTCAACGAGAAGCCCGCCTTCGCCAACGCCATGAAGCGGCGGCGCTGCCTCATTCCGGCCGACGGCTTCTACGAGTGGCAGAGCGAGGGCGGGCGGAAACGCCCGTTTGTGGCACGGCCGAAGCGCGGTGCGCCGCAAGGCACGCTCATGGCGTTCGCAGGCCTCTGGGAGACCTGGACCGGGCCGAACGGCGAGGAGATGGAGACCGCGGCGATCATCACCACGCAGGCCAACCGCGAGATGGCCGCGGTGCATCACCGCGCGCCGGTGATCGTGCCGCCCGAGCAGTTTAGCTTCTGGCTCGACTGCACGAACGTGAACGAGAACGAAGCGGTGTCGCTGTTTCGCGCAGCGCCCAACGGCACGATGGAGGTTTACGAGATTTCGCCGGCGGTGAACCGGGTGGCGAATGATACGCCGGGGTTGCTCGAGCCTTACGACGGCAGCGCGGAGCCGGCACCGGAAAAGCCCAAACCCGTGCGCAAGCCGCGCGCCGTGGCCGACAACGGGCAGGGGTCGTTGTTCTGATTGTCGAAATGGGGACTGGACGTCGACGCGGGAACCGGAGGGCCCGCCGGGCGTTATCGCTTATCATGCCCCGCCCATCTCCGCCGGCCGAACCGACTGCAGCCGAATTGCAGGCGCGCGCAGAGCGCCGCCGCAAAATCCTTGAAACGCAAAAAGCCGATGCGCCGGTTGCCATGGCCGAGTACCGGGCTGCGGAGCAAGCGGCCCGGGAGAAAACCGCGCGGCTTCGTGCCGAACGGTTGGCGCGCGAAGCGGCGAAGCCGGGCAAATGACGCCGGCGGCGCGCGGTCGCCAAAGTGAATTTTACGGCTTGCCGGACGCTTCGCGGGCCAATCGCTCGGCCCGCAGCCGCTCGGTGCGGTCGCGCAGCACCTGTTCGGCCTCGCGATACTCGCGCATCGCCAGCGGCGCATCGGCCTTCTGCTGCTCGGTTTTCCTGAAACGGGCTTCGGCCTGGGCCCGCAACTCGTCGGGAGTCAGCTGGTGGAGGGGCTTTTGCCGGTACTTGTGCTTGGAGCGCATTGTACCCAATGCCTGTCTCCGCCGATTCGTTCCCAGACGCGGGCCCTTGTAGCACGGTGTCGGGGCGAATGCTCGCCCATCAAAGCGTTCGCGCTGGCCGCTCGCCCCGAAGGCGCGCGTGAACGCGCTGGTGGTTCTCGCCAGCGCGAAAAGTCAGTTCCACAGCCCGTAGTCTTCCCACTTGGCTTTCGGGATCTGATCGCCGGTCTGATACTCGAACGACAGGACCTTCATGTGGTCCGGCGTCGCCTCGCAGACGAAGGTCAGCCCGTACCATGCACCCTTGCTGCGATAGGCCGCGCCTTTGGCGGTGAGCTTGTGGCCCTCGGTCTTCGGCTCGGCGCTGGCCGCGCCCTGCGCGCGGTCCACCGGAAGCTTCTTTTCGTCCTTGATGCGCCGCATCGCCTCGCGGTCGCAGATCTGTTCGAGGCGGGTTTGCGGGTCGAGACGGGTCAGCGCCTGCTGAAACTGCGCCTCCGGCGGAATCCTGGGGCCTTTGCGCGCGCCCTTCTTCCCCTTCTTCTTTGCCGTCGCCGCCGCAGGATCCGCCTTCTTCTTCGCTGCCGCGGCGGGATCGACAAAGGCAATTGCCAGGGCGCAGGCGAGGGCAGTCATAAAAATCTTTCGCATGTCATCGTCCTATGGGCCGCGCTGACACCATCATACCTGCAGCATCGAACATGAATCCGTGATGACCGGCACCCAATCCGCTCCGGCGCGCGGGCGAAACAAGCGGCCAGGAAGAAAATGCCGTGTGGCTACAACACCTTGCCCGGATTAAGAATCCCCTTGGGGTCGAGCGTGCGCTTCAGCGTCTTCATCAGGTCGTAGGCGACCGGGTCCTTGATCTTCGGCAGGTAGTCGCGCTTGACGATGCCGACGCCGTGTTCGGCCGAGACCGAGCCGCCGTGCTTGAGCACGATCTTGTAGACCACGTCGTTCATGTCGTCCCAACGCTTGAGATACTCGGCTTTGTCCGCGCCGACCGGCTGGGTGATGTTGTAGTGGATGTTGCCGTCGCCGACATGACCGAACGGCATCGGCCGGCAGCCGGGAATGAGCTTGATCGCCGCGGCGTTGGCCTCCTCGATGAAGGCCGGGATTTTCGCGACCGGCACGGACACGTCGTGCTTGATCGAGCCACCCTCGCGGCCCTGCATCTCGCCGAACAGCTCGCGGATGCGCCAGAACGCCTTCGCCTGCTCCATGCTCTCGCAGATTGTTGCGTCGAGCACGAGGCCCTTTTCGAGACCCGCCGCGAGGATCTGCTCCATCGACTCGCGCAAACCTTCGACGCGCTGCGACGACAGCTCGATCAGCACCGAGTACGGCGATTTGGTCTGCAGCGGATCGCGCGTGCCCGGCGAATGCCGCAGCACGATGTCGGTCCCTTCGCGCGACATGATCTCGAAGCTCGTCACGCCGCCCGCGGTGAGCTCGCTGGCAAGGCCCAGAAGATCGACTGCGGCCTGCACATTGGGGATTGCCGCCCACGCGGTCTCGACCGAGCGCGGCCGCGGCACGAGGCGCAGCACCGCCGCGGTGATGACGCCGAGCGTGCCCTCCGCGCCTATGAACAGGTCGCGCAGGTCGTAGCCGGTGTTGTCCTTCTTCAGCTTGTTGAGATTGTTCATGATGCGGCCGTCGGCCAGCACCACCTCGAGGCCCAATGCGTGAGAGCGCGCGATGCCATGCGCCAGCGCCGCCGTACCGCCGGCATTGGTCGAGAGATTGCCGCCGATGGTGCAGCTTCCCTCGGAGGGAAGAAGCTGCGGATAGAGCCGGTCGACGTTGGCCGCGGCTTCGCGGGCGCGCTGCAAGGTGACGCCGGCCTCGCAGGTGATGGTGTTGGACACCGGATCGACCTCGCGAATCCTGTCCATTCGGTTGAGCGACAGCACAACCTCGCCGTTGTGCGGGATCTGGCCGCCGACCAGCCCGGTGTTGCCGCCCTGCGGGATGATCGCGGTCGAGGTCTCGTTGGCGATCTTCATGATCTCGGAGACTTCCTGCGTCGATCCCGGCCGCAACACCACCGGCGTGTGCCCGGTCCACAGCGCGCGGAACTCGACGAGGTAAGGGACCTGCTTCTCCTTGTCGGTGATCGCGTTCTTCTCGCCCACGACGGCAATGAGCCGCTGCAGCGTCTGCGGCGAAACGGCGGTGAGGGGCTTGCTCATTTCATTCATTGCTATACTCGCGGTCGAGAGTCCGGATCCGTTCAGACCGAAACTTCGGTGTTTGTGTCCCTGGGTCCCCGCTTCCGCGGGGACGAACGCGGAGGGAGCGTGCGATCTCTCAACCGTTCGTCCCCGCGGAAGCGGGGACCCAGTCTTTTGCTTCGAGATGATCGTATCCTGATTTTGGCGCACGATGAAGATCACGATTCCCGCCACGGTCCAGCAGGCGATGATCGCGACCACGGCGATCCGGATGGCGCGAACCCACCACGACCTGGTGCCCCGTTGCCTGGATGTGGTTCATTTCACGTCCTTGGGCGCAGCCGCCCGCGCCAGGCGGTCGTTGATCGCTTCGCCCAGGCCGTCCATCGGCACCCGCATGACGGCGATGGCGGTGACGTCGGCGGAGTCGAGCGTGCGCAGATCGGAAAACAGGTTGGCCGCGGCCTCGACCAGGTCGCCCGCGGGCGAGAGGTTCAGCACCGACACCGCGCGCTCTGCGCCCGGCGGCAGGTTCGGCCCGAAGGCGAGCACCGCTTCGCCGGCATTGACGGACGTGGCGTTGAGCCGGAGCTTTGCCCGCGGCGCGTAATGCGAGGCCATCATGCCGGGCGCTATCAGCACCTCGGGGTCCATGCCGGAAACCGGCACGTCCTCGAGATCAGTGCCAAGCACCACGCGGATGTCGTCGCGCGGCACCCCGCCGGGCCGCAAGAGCAGCGGCCGGTCGAGCAGCGCGACGATGGTCGACTCGACGCCGACATGGGTCGGCCCGCCGTCGATGATGAGATCGATGCGGCCGCCGAGGTCGTCGAGCACGTGCCGCGCGGTGGTCGGCGAAACGTGGCCCGAGCGGTTGGCAGACGGCGCGACCACCGGGCGGCCGAGCTTGCGGATGATGTCGCGTGCGACCTCGTGGCTCGGCACCCGCACGGCGATGCTGTCGAGGCCCGCGGTTGCAAGCTCCGCCACCGCGCAGCCGGCGCGCTTCTTCAGAACCAGCGTCAGCGGCCCCGGCCAGAATTTCGCGGCCAGGCGTCTCGCCGCCTGATCGAACACCGCAAGCCGTTCGGCGGCGAGCAGATCGGGAACGTGGGCAATGAGCGGGTTGAACGACGGCCGGCCTTTCGCTTCGTAGAGCTTGGCCACCGCGGTGGCGTTGGTGGCGTCGGCTCCAAGGCCGTAGACCGTCTCGGTCGGAAACGCGACCAGCCCGCCGGCGCCGAGACACGTCGCCGCGTCGGTCGCGGCTCCGACCTGCGAAGGGATGAGGCGCGTGGAAATGTTGCCGGTCATTTGGCCTTGGCCCGTTTCAGCGGTTTGCGCCGGGCTGCGACCTGTTTGCCTGTGCTCTTCTTCGCGGCATCCACCTTGACCCAATCGAGGCTCTTTTCATCCTCGAGACCCTGCAATCGCTCGAACAGCCGCGCCGTCGCTTTGCCGTCGCAATGGCGCGTCAGCAGCAGGAATTTCTCGCGCATTTCGGCGCGGCTGAGCGGCTGTTCGGGCGTGCCCTTGAAGCTGTCGACGCGCCTGGTCAATAAGCGGCCGTCGTTCAGCGTCACCGAGACGGTGGAGGCGATGGTATGGCCGTGCCTGGCTTCCTCCGACACGGTGATGGTGACGCGGCTGGCGAGATCGCGGATCGCCTTGTCATTAAAGGTCTTGAGATTGAACGACGCCGGGTCGCGCGCATCGTGATGGTGCGCGAGCGCGACGCAAAACGGCAGCGAGTATTGCGCCATCATCAGGTCGGCGGGCGAAGGGATGTTGTTCACCGTCGCCATCTTCTGGTTGCCGGCGACGGCAATCGACGCAACGTCGCCCGCTGCATAGCCGTGCTCGCGCTTCAGATCCTCGATCGCCTGCACCGAAGTGTGCGAGGTGATGTGCACCGGAAAGCGCTTGAGCATGATGCGCAGGCTCGCCCACTCGCTGCCGAGCCCGCGGGTGAGCGCGAGAGCGTCATGCTCCCCGCAATAGACGTTGAGAAAGCCGAACGGCCCTTCCAGCACGCTGCCCGGCCCGGTGAAGCCCTGTTCGGCGAGATGCGCCGCCAAGATGCCGGCCTCCGCGGCGCGGCCGAGGTGCAGCCGCTTGACCATCGCGCCGCTGCCGGCCTTGGCAAACTCCAAAAGTCCCGCCGAGGTTGAGCCGGCGATGCCGAGCGCGTTCTGCATGGTCGGCGGGTCGAATTTCAGAAGCCGGCCCACGGCCGCGGCCGAGCCGAACGGGCCGGTGGTGCCCGGCGCGTGAAAGCCGCGACCCTCGTTGTTGTGTTTGGTCGCACGGCCGACCCGGATCATCAGCTCCGAGCCCGCGACCACCGCCTCGATCAGCGCCCGCCCGCCGATGCCGCGCTCCTGCGCCACCGCCAGCGCCGGCATCGCCATGGTCGCGCCCGGGTGTACGCCGGTGTTGGGCCAGGTCAGGTTGTCCATCTCGAAGGCGTGGGCGAGGGCGCCGTTGGCAAAGGCCGCCATCGGGGCCTGCAGGCGCGCCCCGCCCGGGGCGAACACGCATGCCTTTCCGCCCGCGCCGCGCTTGCCGGCGTAGGCGAGGATCATCCGGCTCCACGGCAGATGCGCGCCGAAGGCGATGGCCGCGATGGTGTCGGCGATGGTATCCTTGGCGCGCTCAATGACCGGCGCGGGGATGTCAATATAGCGCACCCCGGCCGCATATTGCGCCAGTTGGTAGGTCTCGTTTGCCATCCCCGCCCAATCTCGCCGGCCCTGAAAAAGCGGGTTCCGGCACCCCTCTATAGCCAATAAATCCCTGTGCTTGCGAGGGGATGGAGCCGTCGCTATAAGACCGCCCTTCTAGGTCGGAGTGTAGCGCAGCCTGGTAGCGCACTTCGTTCGGGACGAAGGGGTCGCAGGTTCAAATCCTGCCACTCCGACCAGAATTCAGTCCTTCCCGGGGACGGCGGTTTCCTCCCATTATTTCAATAAGTTGTCTCGCGCGGCGAGCGCGGACAGGAGCTGTTTAGGAGCAAAGCCGGTTCAAGGGGCAAGCCGGGCAAGCTCCTGCGGCGCATCCTGGAATGCGAACGGATTGAGGAATTGCCGCTCCCACATCAGATTGCGACAACTCAGGTCTTAGTGCTCTATTTATAGAACGGAATCGTTCAAGCGCAGCATGCGATGAGGATGGGGTGTATGGCCGACGGCCAAATCGCCACCCGGGCTCCCCTTGTGTCGCGTGGCCTCAATCCATGACACAACCGATACAGCTTGCTCGCCTGTCCAATGCATGCCGGAGAGCGAGGGATCGCAAGGCCGTCGAGAAAGCCGGCGTGCCGTTTAAACGACAGCGGGTCGCGCCAGCAACAGCAAGAAGAAGTAGGCCCGCGGGATTGTCTTGCACGCGAGTTCAGAGGGTTTACGGCCTCCCTCGGAAACGCGGGAGGCCCTCGTCGTATTTGAATCGAGGCGACAATCGAGCATGCTGACGGCGGAATTCCAGGACATCGGCCGATGAGCTTCTTCGAACGCCTGAAAGCCAAGGCTGCCGCCGAGTGGCGCGCCTACACCGAGCACGCCTTCACCGCGGGCTTGGCGGACGGCACCTTGCCCGGGCAAGCCTTCCGCACCTACCTCGTGCAGGACTACCTGTTCCTGATCGACTTTGCCCGCGCCTATGCGCTCGCCGTCTACAAATCACCGCAACTCGCCGACATGCGCGAAGCGTCCGCCGGCCTGTCGGCGATCCTCGACGTCGAGATGAACCTGCATGTGAAGCTTTGCGCCGACTGGGGCCTGTCGCCGGCCGACCTCGAACAGGCACCGGCCGCGCCGGAAACGCTGGCCTATACGCGCTACGTCCTCGACGCCGGGATGCGCGGCGATCTCCTGACGCTGAAGGTCGCGCTCGCGCCATGCGTGATCGGCTACGCGCAGATCGCGACACGGCTCGCCACGCAGCCCGGCGCGTGTGCCGCGACCAATCGCTACAGTGTCTGGATCAACGAATATGCCGGTGCGGCGTACCAGGAGGTCGCAGCCGCGGCGCGGGCGCACATGGATCGTCTGGCCGATCGCTACGCCACGCCCGCGCGCGAGACCGAGCTGATCACGGTGTTCAAGGAAGCGACCCGGCTGGAGGCCGAATTCTGGGAGATGGGCTGGCGCGCGGGACAAAGCACTCCGGTCCCCGGCCGATAATGCTCCGCCGAGGTCTTGGGCTTCGAGCCGGGCGAAGTTGTCCGGGCGATGGGCGGGTTAAAGCGCTGACAATCTGTTCACCGCTCGGTTATTCTAACCCGCAAGTCGCACAGGCCGGGGAGGGCCCGCATGAGGGCCGCTGCTTGTTCTCCAGCTACTGCGGCTCAATCCCTGCGGCCTTCACCACCTTGGCCCACTTCTCCGTGGCCCTGGCGATCAGCTCGGTCATCTCCGCGGGCGTCGCACGGATCGGTATGCCGCCGATGTCGGCGGCGCGCTTGAGCAGGGCCGCATCCCGAAGGCCCGCGTTGATCTCGCGGTTGAGACGCTCGACGATCTCGGGCGGCGTGCCCCTCGGCGCGCCGACCCCGTTCCACGACGTGACCTCGTAGCCCGGCGTGAGCTCGCTCATCGTCGGCACGTCGGGAAGCGTGGGCGTCCGCGCGCGCGACAGGACGGCGAGCGCGCGCAGCGCGCCGCTCCTGATGTGCGGCAGCGCATTCGGCAGCGCGTCGACACCGGCCTCAATCTGGCCCGGGATCATGGCGGCCAGCATCGGCGCGCCGCCGGTGTAAGGCACGTGCTGGAACTCGATGCCGGTCGAACTCTTGAGCAGCTCGATCGACAGGTGGCTGATGGTGCGCACGCCGAACGAGCCCATGTTGATCTTGCCCGGATTGGCTTTGGCATAGGCAATGAACTCGGCGAAGTTTTTCGCCGGCACCTGCGGGTGCATCACCAGCACCAGCGGCAATTCGAACAGGCCGGCGACGGCGACAATGTCGCGCTGGAAGTCGAACGGCAGCGATTTGTAGAGCGACGGATTGATGGAGTGAGTGGAGACCGTATAGAGCAGCGTGTAGCCATCGGGCGGCGCGTTCACCACCAGCTGGGTCGCGATGTTGGTGCCGCCGCCGGGCTTGTTCTCGACGACGAACGATTGGCCGGTGCGCTCGCTGAGCCACTGGCACATGAGGCGGCCGACGATGTCGGTGCTGCCGCCGGCGTTGAAGGGTATGACCAGTCGCACCGGCCGGGACGGATAGGCCTGCGCGAGTGCGGGACGGGACAGAATGGAGCCCGCCGCTGCAAGTCCGGTAACACGAAGGAAGTCGCGACGCGGAAGGTTTTTCATCGTCACCCCCGAATGACTCCGAACGCGCCTGCAACTATCCGCGCTTGATCCCCATCCTGCAAGGCATCACCGCCATCGGTCATGAGCTGCGGGCATCAAAGTGTCGCAGGAACACCGCCCGGACGACTCCGTTCCCTGTCGTTCCGGGGCGAAGTCACCGCAACGGCGCGGAAAGCGAGCCGTCAGGAGCGCGATCGGCTCCTACCGGCGGAACCGGCCAGCCGATAACATGGCCTCAAGCATTTTCGTCCGATGAGCCGACAGCGCGTCCGTGTCAGCATTCCGGTTTTTCCCGAATGCGATCCGTCGATCGTCTATGGCGTGTTCGACACGCTGTGGGCGGCCGGCCGCGAGTGGCAGCACCTGAAGGGCGGCACGCCGGACGGCCTGTTCGAATGCTCGCTGATCGGCACCGACACCAAGCCGCTGAAGCTCATCACCGGCGTCAGCATCCTGCCGCAGGAGACGGTCGAAACCGCCCGGACCACCGACGTGATGTTCGTGCGCAACGTCATGATCGGTCCATCGCAGTCGCCGCGCGAGCTCGACCGGGGCCTGGTCGCGTGGATCAGGCGGATGCACGGGCAGGGGGCGCATGTCTACGCGGCCTGCGGCGGATCGATCGTGCGCGCGGAGGCGGGACTGGATCGCCAAGCATTACGACCGCCGGCACATCATCGCCGAACCGGTGCAGGAGTCCGGACTGCCGAAGCGGAGCTTCGACCGGCGCTTTCGCGCCGCGACCGGCTATTCGCCGCTGGCCTATGTGCAGAAGCTTCGCGTCGAGGAGGCAAAGCAGCGCCTCGAGACCGGAGGCTGGGCAACGGACCGGATCGCCCGCGAGGTCGGCTACGAGGACGAAGCCTCGTTCCGCCGGCTGTTCCGCAAGCTCGCCGGCATGACGCCCGGCGAATACCGGCGCAACTTCAAGCCGCCGCGGTTTTGAACGGGAGGGCGGCGGCTTTTGCGCCGCCGCCGAGCTCAGCTTCACCACAGCACGGGTGCAAGGCCGATCCAACCGGGCAACAGCATCAGATTGCCACCCCCGCTCTGGCCGTGGTCCGCCGGCGTGTGACTTGGGGCGGTCGTTGCGGCAATCGCCGCGAATGCAATCAGAAGCACAACCAGGCTGGCCGCGAGGCGACGGCAAATCGGTGCGCTCAGGAATGAGCGCAGTCCTCGAATCTTCATAACGAAGGTATTCATCGGGCGCTCCATTCGGTCGCCCCCAAAATCCGATAACCCCACTTCCCATCATGCGCCTGCCGGCGACAGACTGAAGTGCGGGAAGTCACACAACCGATTTCGAACAGGACAATTCCAGCGGGCGCTGCGAGCGCGTGATCGACGAAAAGCGCCGGCGTTGCGCTGACGCGCTGTCTGGTGGTGTCAGAGGCTTTCGTTAGCGGCCAAGCGGATGATAGCCGCTGCGCCCGAGCGGATGGTAGCCCCGCTGCGCCGGTTCAAAGGTCGTCGTCTCGTGGGTGGTCTCTTGGGGGCCGGTCCCCGTGTACAGATAGTCGGTCCGCTCGGTGCCGCGCTGGGTCGTCGTCGTGATCGAAGAGACGCGGCCCTGCGGGTCGCGCTGAACGTCCGTGGTGGAGGTGGTGGTTGATTGGGCCGACGCGGCGATGGTGCCGGTGATCGAGATCAGCAGGCACGCCGTCAGTGTTTTCATGTTCAAGCTCCTCGAAGCTTTGTCGTCCCGCCAACCTCCTGGCTCAACACGGCCGTGTGGACGTCGTTCCGTGCGGAACGCGAATCGCGATGCGACCAGTCCCGCAGTCAGGGACGTGTGCAGCGCCGCTCGCAGCGCTTTGAGTCCGTTACCGAGATGTTAACGGCGGCAAAAACAATCTCCGGGGCTCCGCCGCGAGAATCGCCGTACCTGCGCGCCGCCGAGGGGAGCAATCGCGACCCGAGGGGCCGGCGCGCCACCAACAAGTGCTCGCGCTGGCCGCTCGCTTTGCTCGCCAGCGCGAACGCATGCATGGACACCGCGATGACGAGGACGCTGGTTCTGGCCCTGCTGCTTGCGACGCTCGCGAACGCGCTTTGTCTGGTCGGCCGCTTCTAAAGGGCCGACGAAGTAACGGGCCTTGATAATCGGCTTCTGCCCCATTCCGCGCCCGGCCGTTTCCTGATTTGGCGGCCTGATGGCCTATGGCATCGATCTCGCCGGGCTGTACAAGCGCGCGGCCGGATATGTCGATCGCATCCTCAAGGGCGAGAAGCCGGCTGACCTGCCGGTGCAGAGGCCGACCAAGTACGAGCTCACGGTCAATCTGAAGACCGCGAAGGCGCTGGGCGTGACGCTGCCGCCGGCCTTGCTCGCCCGCGCCGACGAGGTGATCGAATGACACGGCGCAGTTCATGATGCACGGTGTGGCGCGGCGGCTAGATGGTCGAACAACGCGGCGGGAGCGCTCCTTTGCCGCAGTCCCTTCCGGCAAATCCTGAATAATCTCGCGGCGCTCTGTCGGGGCGACAGAGGGCCTGCCATGGATAAAGACCTCACCCGCCGGCTGACGGCGGCCGATGCGCGACAAGGCATCCGAATGCCGCGACGTGGCGCGACGCGCAATCAACCCCGAGCATCGCGTCATGCTGGAAGGCATGGCGGAAACGTGGGAGCAACTGGCGGTCTGATGGCGGCTGAAGCTGCTTGCTGCAGACTGAGTCCTGTTTGCCACGACCGCGTGGAACCGAATCCGCCACCGGCGGTTACGCACCTTGGCGCATGATTTCGCTCTGATGGCTAGATCACTGCTACGCGCCGTCCGCGCGGCGCTTGCACGGCCTGGTGCTTGATATTGGGGATGATGGAGACGCTCGCCGAATTGCAGCGGCTGCGGCAACAGCTTCGGTCAAGCATTGCGCGGCTGATGAACGAAGCTGAAAGCGAGCCCGCTTCGGCGGTGGCGCTGACCTACACCCGTCTCGCATCGGAATGCCAGAAGCTCGAGCGCGAGATCGAACTGTGCTCGAAGGCCATTCTCGACGAGCAGCCGCCCGAGGGGCTGGCTTGAACGGGCGCGGAACATATCGGCCGGCTCAAGCGTTGCGGTGGGGGCGAGGGCCGCGCTTTGCCGCGGCGCGAGACAAGACCGCGGGTAGGGGGGCAGGGTGAGCGTCCAGGACGTGTATTCAGCCAACAGCGTTGCCGGCCTTGCGAAGCCGGAGTTCCACGAAATGCCTGCTGCGCCGTCGGAAGACGAGCGGCGGCTCGCCGCAACCTATGAGCAGGCGGGCATCGGCATCGTCGAGATCGACGCCGCAGGCAAGCTGCTTCGGGTCAATGGTCATTTGTGCAACCTTCTCGGCGTCGAACCCAAGACGCTGCTGGGCCGGAGCCTGTTCGATCTGACCCATCCCGACGACGCGCAAAGGGACCAGGCGCAATATGCGCGGCAGGTCGCAGGTGAAATCGATGGCTATTCGCTGGAGAAGCGTTTCCGTCGCGCCGACGGCAGCTATGCCTGGGCGAGCATCACCTCGCGCAGCGTGAAGGACGCCGCGGGCCGGTTCCTTTACGCGGTGCGCGTGCAGCAGGACATCAGCGACCGCAAGCGGGCCGAGGACGCGATCTGGCGGCACGACCAGGAGCGATCGGCGCTGCATCAATTGACCGCGCGGCTGCAGTTCGCGGTGGAGTTCGAGCAGGTCTATGCGGCGGCCATGGACGCCATGTCCTGGGCGCTGCAATGCCAGCGCGCCTCGGTGCTGCTGTTCGATGCCGCGGGCGTCATGCGCTTTGTCGCCGCGCGCGGGCTGTCGGAGGACTACCGCAAGGCGGTCGAGGGCCATTCGCCGTGGCGGCGCGACGCCGCCGATCCGCAACCGGTCTGCATCGACGACATCGCGGCCTCCGACCTGCCCGATGACCTCAAAGCCACGGTCACGCGCGAAGGCATCGCGGCACTGGCCTTCGTGCCGCTTCAGGACGCCGGCCGGCTGCTCGGCAAATTCATGATCTACTACGACGCGCCGCATGCCTTCACCAGCAATGAAGTGGCGCTTGCGGTGACCATTGCGCGGCACGTCGGCTTCAGCATCGAGCGGTTACGGGCGCAGCGGGCTGCCCTGCATCTTGCGGCCATCGTCGAATCCTCCGAGGACGCGATCGTCAGCAAGGACCTCGACGGCATCGTCCTGACCTGGAACCAGGGCGCGGAGAAGCTGTTCGGCTACTCCGCCGAGGAGGCGATCGGCCAGCCGATCACCACGCTGGTCATTCCGCGGGATCGCTTGAGCGAAGAGCCGGAAATCCTCCAGCGCATCCGCCGCGGCGAGCGGGTCGAGCATTTCGAGACGGTGCGCCGCCGCAGGGACGGCGGCCTGATCGATATCTCGCTCACCATTTCGCCGATCCGCGACCCGCAGGGCCGCATCATCGGCGCGTCGAAAATCGCCCGCGACATCACCGAGAAGAAGTTTGCCGAGCGCAGCCTCCGCGACAGCGAGCGGCGCTTGCAGGACCTGATGTCCGCCATTCCGGCGGCGATCTATACCACCGACGCCATGGGCCGGATCACCTATTTCAACGAGGCGGTGGTGGAGTTCGCAGGGCGCAGGCCCAGGCTCGGCAGCGACGAATGGTGCGTGACCTGGAAGCTTTTCCATCCGGACGGCACGGCCATGCCGCATGACCAGTGCCCGATGGCCGTGGCGCTGAAGGAGGGAAAGCCGATCCGCGGCGTCGAGGCGGTTGCCGAGCGGCCCGACGGCACGCGCATTCCGTTCATTCCGTATCCCACGCCGCTGCGCGACACGGAGGGCAACATTACCGGCGCGATCAACATGCTGGTCGACATCAGCCAGCGCAAGGAGGCCGAGACGCAGCAGCGAATCCTGCTCAACGAGCTCAACCATCGCGTCAAGAACAACATGCAGATGCTGCAGTCGCTGCTTTCGACCTCGATCCGGCAAACGAAGAGCGAGGAGGCGCGCAGGGTGCTGCAGGAGGCCGCCGGCCGGCTCGCCGCCATGGCGGCCGCGCAGCGCGCGCTGTACACGACCGGCGGCGCGGCGCGCTTCGATGCGTGCGAGTTCGTGCGCTCGATCTGCGCGACGGCGGAGCAGACGTTCCCGACGCGCACCTCGATCAGCTATCGGGCGGACGAAATCGAACTCACCAACGACATCGCCATGCCGCTCGCGCTGATCCTCAACGAGTTGCTGACCAATGCGGTGAAATACGGCGCGAACGGCAAGGAAGGGAGCAAGGGCGGCACCATCCGCGTCGGGCTGACCCGCCGGCAGGACCGGTGCATACTCTCCGTCGAGGACGACGGGCCGGGATTTGATCTGGACGAAACCCGGCCGCGCGCCTCCGGGTTGTTCCTCATTCAGGGATTGGCGCGGCAATTGGGCGGTCAGTTCATGGTCAGCACGTCGCCGACGCGTTGCAGTGTCGAGTTCGGGCAGGGGCTCGCATCGTGACCGCGCGAAAGCTGGCGGTCCGGACGGTCGAGGCGGCGGCCGATTCCCCCGTGCGCCGCGGTCCTGCGCCCGTCTCGGCGCGGGACGATGTCGCTGGCTCGGCGCGCGACATCTCCACGCCGCTCAGCGTGCTGATCGTCGAGGACGACTTTTTGGTGGCGCTCGCGGCCGAGGCGGCGCTGCGCGAGGCAGGCTTCACGGTCATCGGCGTGGCCGCAAGCGCGGATGAGGCGATTGCGGAGGCGGCCGCCAAGCAGCCATCGCTGGTGATCATGGATGTGCGGCTCGCCGGGCGGCGCGACGGCATCGATGCGGCGATCGAGCTGTTCCGCGCGCACGGCATCCGCTGCGTTTTCGCAACGGCGCACGCCGACACGGAGGCCCATCTGCGCGCCAGGCCGGCGAAGCCGCTCGGATGGCTGCAAAAGCCCTATTCCATGCTGGAGCTCGTGGGCGTGGTGCGGCAGATGGCGCACAAGCTTGGCCAGAGCGACCGGTAGGAACGATCCTCAACCGCGCTTGGGTTTCTTCTCGGATTGTTGAGCGCCACGGCGGCGCGGATGAGCGCCTTCAGCGCCGTTTCATCGATCCTGTCGCCCTCATGGATATCGATGGCGCGCCGGGTGTTGCCTTCGAGGCTCGAGTTGAACAGGCGTGACGGGTCCTTGAGCGACGCGCCCTTGGCGAAGGTCATCTTCACGGCGTCCTTGTACGTCTCGCCGGTGCAGATGATTCCGGCGTGCGACCACACCGGGACGCCGCGCCACTTCCACTCCTCGACCGCATCGGGGTTGGCCTGCTTGATGAGGGGCCGGACCCGGGCGAGCGTCTCGCCCCGCCAATCACCCAACTCCTCAGCAAGCGGCGCAGCAGCTCGGGATACTGGCTCACAGGACTTGGCTCACAGGACTTGGCTCACAGGACTTGGCTCACAGGCTGCTCACATCCGCTCGCCGGGCAATTCGCTCGCCTGTTTCACCCAGGCGACGAGCTGCGCTTCGTCGAGCGTGGCGTCCTCGTGGATGTCGAGATAGCGCACGTGCTTGTGCTTGGACTCGCCGGGCGGCACGGGACGCAGCGATACGCCGCGGAAGAACGCCACCTTGACGTACCTGGTGAAGCAATGGACGCTGAGGAACCAGCCCTGGCCCTCGAAGCCATAGAGCGGCGAGTTCCATTTGACTGCCTTGTACACGCCGGGGACGGTGCGCGTGATGAGCGCGTCGAGACGGCGGCCGACGTCGCTTTTCCAGCCCGGCATGGCGGCGATGTAGGCCTGCACGGGCGCGTCGCCATAGGCCTTCGCGATCTGCGGGTTGCCGCCGGAGAGGAGGGCGGGCTTTGCGGCCTTGCCGGACTGCGGCTTCGATGCCGGCTTGGAGGCAGGCTTGCGTGGCTTGGCCGCCTTCGTTGACTTGGTGGTCGTCTTTTTGGCCATTGCGTGCACTTCAATTCCACTGATGAACGGATCAACCATCAAGCCATAGCTGATTTTGCTAGTCCGCTCGTCACCGCCCGTGTCGCATGCCTGGATGCGCCGAAAAAGTCAGCGGCCCGGCGCGCTCAAGCGCACCGGGCCTGGACCCGTTCGGCGATACCGCGTCGGCCGATGTCCGGCGTTCGCCTATCGCTGCGGCGCCGATTCACCTTGCTGCGAGGCCGAACCGCTCGCGCCGGCGTTGCCTCCCCGCGCCTTCACCGACGCCTTTCCGGTGGTCTCGGAACTGCCGCTGCGGCTGCCCGATCCGGTCGTCGTGCGGGTGGAGCTGTCGACCCCAATGCGAGCCGAGGTGCCTGAGGACGAACGCGTCACGGTCCGGCTCGTGGAGCCGCCCGGGGCCACGATGCCGCGCCGCCGCTTCTCGACGACGGTCATGCGGCTGGACGGGGCGCTGGCATAGACGCGGGTTGGTTTCTTGCTGCCGTACTTCTTCTTTTTCTTCACCACCGTCACGCTCGACGGCCGGTCGTCGCTGGCGACGACATGGGTGCGGGAGCGCTTGTGGATCACCGCGGTGTCGCCGCCGCTCCGCCCGCGCGTCACGGTGCGGCTGGATGAGCCGGACCTGACGTTGGCACGGACGTTGGCGGACATGTCCGACTTGGCGCGCGCGGCCTTGCCCGATCCGCCGGACTGCTCGGTCGAGGTTTGCAGTGTTCCCTGCGAACGGTCGCTGCCTTGCTGACCTTGTGCGAACGCCGCGAACGCGACGGTCGTCGCGGCCAGTGCCGCAATTGCAAGAGTTCTCATGGGTCGGAATCCTCCAGGTTTTTGTTCCCCCGACGACTCCAAGCAGCGAAGCGCGCGACAGGTTTCACAATCTCGTTAATTTCGCCGTGAAATGAACCGGTGTTTAGCCGGGTCGTTCCGCGTCGCAGCCCTTTGTCACTTTCGTGTGTTCGAAGCGGCGCTGCGATGACTGAACGCAGCCCGGCCATAATTTCCGGACATGCTCGCGGTTCGCCATCAGCGCGCCAGCGTTCGCGCGCGTGTTCGGCGCACTATGGCGGCGAGCGTCGCGAGCGGAACATCCCGACCGCGCTTGGGTTACGAGACATTGTTGTCTTGTTGCCGGGCGGAGGCTTGAACGCCGATGGAATCGTTGCTGGTCCAGGTCTTCGCCACGCTGCTGACGCTCAGTCAGGTTCTTATCCAGCCGACGCAAGTCAAGACGAGCTTCGATCCCAGCCGCGATCAAGGCGAGGTGGTCAGCGTGTTGCGCCAAGGCTGCATGCACATGCGGCGCGCCTTCGAGATCGAAGACCTGAACCTGGACGATCTGGTCGCGACCGCCATGGACGATCCCGACGCCCGGTCGGCCACGTTTCGCGGCGTCCGCTTCACCGATCTGCATGAGGCCTACAAAGCCCTCTGCAAGGGCGCGGCCAACAAGCTGCCGGTCGATCTCGCCGCGGTGATCGAATTCTACAACCGGGCGCTGACGGAACTTCCCGATCACACCCGGCTGCGTGACCTGAAACTGCCGGCCACCACCATGGTGCTCGACAGGAACGGCGAGAAATTCGCCGAGGTCTATGAGCCGGCCAACCGCCGCATCCCGGTGCGGCTGACGGCGGTCGCGCCGATCCTGCCGGAGGCCTTCATCGCCTCCGAGGACAAGCGGTTTCGCGAGCATAAAGGCGTCGACGAGCGCGGCCTCATCCGTGCCTTCATCGCCAACATGGCGGCCGGTGAAGGCCAGGGCGGCATGCAGGGGGGCTCGACCATCACCCAGCAGGTGGCGAAGAACCTTCTGGTCGGGCGCGAGAACAGCTACGTCCGCAAGATGCGCGAGATGGTCGTGGCGGCCCGCATGGAGACCGTCCTGAGCAAAGACGCGATTCTGGAGCTCTATCTCAACGCCATCTATCTCGGGCGCGGAGCTTGGGGCGTGCAGATGGCGGCGCAAACCTATTTCGGCAAGGACGCGAGCGCGGTGAACGCCGGCGAAGCGGCCTTGCTCGCTGGCCTGGCGAAGGGGCCGAGCTACTACAGCCCCGACCGGTATCCGGAGCGGTCGCGGGAACGCACCGCCTATGTGCTCAACCGCATGCGCGAAGACGACGTCATCAGCGCCGGACAGATGGACCAGGCGATGGCGCAGCCACCACATCTCATTCTGCGCGACACCAACCGGCGGATGAGCGGCTATCACGTGGTCGACCACATCCGCCGCGAGGCGCGTCGCGTCGCCGACATCATGCTTCTTTCCGATGACGCCTACGTGATCCGCTCGACGCTCGACGCGCGCATCCAGAAGGCCGCGGAAGCCGCGTTGCAGGATGGGCTTGCCGATTACGAGCGCGGCATGGGCCGGGCGAGATTTGAAAGTGCCGAGATGAATGTGCGCGACCGCGTCGATGCGTTGCTCCGCACTCCCGCGGGCGATCTGCCGCCATGGCAGCAGGCGCTGACCTCTGCACGCCTGCCGCTCTATGACGTGCACTGGCCAGCGGCGGTGGTGCTGGACAAGGCCGACACCCGGCAAAAGCCGGGCAATCTGTGGGTTGGCCTCGCCGACGGCCGGATCGTTCCGCTGCAGGTTCCGGGCGAGGCGCGACGGAAGCTGAAGCCCTATGACGTGGTCTACGTGCGGCTTGCGACAACGAAAAAGAACGAGACCACGGCGGAGCTTCGGATCCGGCCCAAGGTGCAGGGGGCCGTGGTGGTGATCGACAACGCCACCGGCGGCATCCTGGCGATGACCGGCAGCTTCTCCTATCCGCTGAGCCAGCTCAACCGCGTCACCCAGTCATGGCGGCAGCCCGGCTCCGCGTTCAAGCCGCTCACTTATCTCACGGCGCTCGGCAAGGGACTGCAGCCCACCACCCTGATCAGCGACTCGCCGCTGACGCTGCCGCCGATCGGCAGCAGAAAACACGCGCGCGCCGGCGACTGGTGGTCGCCTCACAACTATGACAACAAGTCAGGCTCGACCATCACGCTGCGCCAGGCGCTGGAGCGATCGCGTAACGTCCCGACTGCCCAGCTGATGGCGCGCGGCATCGCCGCGACGCCCGAGGCAGGATTGAAGGAAATCTGCAACCTCGCGCTCGAGCTGCAGCTCTACGGCAAGTGCGTGCACTTCTATCCGTTCGTGCTCGGAGCCCAGCCGGTACGTCCGCTCGACCTCGCGCGGTTCTACGCGACCGTGGCCAACGAGGGCGTGCTGCCGGACACGCATATGATCGAGAAGATTTCCGATCCGTCCGGCGAGCGGTTCGACTACGAGCCGCCGCAGGGCAAGCGTATCGCGTCGGCCGATGCCGCCGCGTTCTATCAGCTCAAGTCGATCCTCGAGGGCGTGGTGCTGCGCGGCACCGCCGCGCGTCTGTCGGCCTGGGCTCCGTATCTCGCCGGCAAGACCGGCACCACCGACGATGAAACCGATGCCTGGTTTATCGGATTCAGCAACGAGGCGACGGTCGCGGTCTGGGTCGGCTACGACAACGCGAAGGGCCGGCAGACGCTGGGAAAGGGCCGCACCGGCGGCAACGTCGCGGTGCCGATCTTTGCGCCGATCATGGAGGCGGTGTGGAAGGAGTTTCCGCAGACGGCGCTTGCGCCGCCGCGCGATGCCGCCTCGCAACTGGCTGTCGCCTCCAACACTGAGGGCAAGCAGGGGCGCGAGTCCAGGCGCGAGCCAAAGCGAAGCAGCAAGGGCTTCGAGATCGTCGAATATCTGCGCACGGATGCGAAGGGCCATGTCAGCGACAAGCGTTACGCGCTGACCGCCGACCGCAGCAGCTCGCACGTGGTGCGCCGCAGCCGGCCGCGCGACATCGATCAGGACGGCTATGCCTCGGCCCGCGCGTACGGGCCGGAGCGCGCCCAGGAGCGATCCTGGAACTGGTTCGGCGGCGGGGGCGGGTGGGGATCGCAAGGCCCGTTCGGCGGCCCAAGCCCAAGCGCACGCCCAAGCTCAAGCCCAAGCCAAAATGCGTTTGGACAAGATGGCGGCTTCGGCGGCGGCCAAGGGCGCTCAAGCCCGCGCTCACGCCCAAGCACGTTTGGACAGGATGACGGCTTTGGCGGTGGCCGTGGCGTCTCACGTCCAGCCCCAAGCACGTTTGGACAGGGCGGCTTTTGGCGCTGATGACAGATCCCGATCGAAGCGAAAAGTCAGTTCACAGGGCGTGAGGAATGCTGGAGAATCTGCGGGAGCTGCATCGGCTCGAGGCTGAGCTTGCGCGAGAGCTCGAGCGGTTGCGGCAGGAAGCTGAGCGCAAGCCCAACACCATCATCAGCCTGCTTTACACGCGCGTTGTCGCGGAGTGCGAATCGGTCCGGGCCGAAATCGCCGAACTGACCCATGCGGTGCTCGCGGAGCAGCGGCCGCAAGGCAGCGCATAGCCGGTTGCCGTAGATTTGACGCCCCGCACGGTCGCAAATCGCGCGGGGCGTCAAGGTCAGATCTGAAATGCTTCGTCGTTGGTCGCGTCAGTCGATGATCTGCACCACGCGGCGGCTGGACGGCTCGACCAGCACGACGTGATTGTCGTGATAGACGTAACGATACCTCGCGACCGAGGGGCCCCAGTCGGCCGGTATGCTCTGCAGCTCCACGTCGGCCGGGAGCGTCGCGCCGACCGTCACGCGCTCCTTAACGATGGACGGACGGACCTTCTCCTTCACCACGTATTCCTTGATCCGCGTGCGCTGCTCGGGGGCAATCTCAACGCTGACGGATTGCGCCAGCGCCTGCGCGCCGAACGTGATCGTCAGAGCAGTCGCCGTTGCTAGGACGTAAAGTTTCATCGGTTTCTCCTGTGGGCGCCCCGACGCACGAAAACGCCTTGATGTGCGCTGATGTTCCCTGGCGACTTGAGCGCTGCAGCCTTTACGGCACGCCCGCGCCACTCAGGACGAAGCTGATTGTTGCGGCCGCGAGGAACGCGAGCCCGACCAGGATGCCCCAGCCCGTCGCCCAATAGCCGGAACGCCGACCGTACGGTTTCGCGACGCGCGGTCCGTGCATGCCGGCAAGCTCCTAGTGCGACGGCAGCGAGGTCGAACCTGAGCCGGTGGTCGCGGCCGGCGTGTTCGAGGCGGAGGTGGTCGCGCTGTCGCGGCCAAGGAACATGAAGACCGCGAGGATTACGCCAAGCGCGACAAGGCCGCCGAGCACGAAGGTCTTGTCGGCCGAGATGTGGCTGCGGGGGAAATTGGGATCGTTGGTCATTTGGGATCACTCCACTGGAGGTCACTCCACGCTGGACGCGAGCACTGCAAATGGGACGCGCCGGCCCCTCGGCTCGCTTCAGCCGCGGCGATGCTGCGGAGCGTGCGGCGCATCGGACCTGCGCTCCGCCTGCGCCATGACGTTGCGGAAGAACGCCTCGCTGTCACTATCGAGGTCGGCCTTGAGCCCCTCGAAGTATTCGCGCAGCCGCCGCGTCAGCAGCCTGCGCCGTCGCGGTCCGAGTTTCTTTTCGCCGGTCGGGCCCATGCCGGGAAAACGCGGAACCGCGTCCGACGTTCCCGGCGGGGGGCAGGAACCGGCCCAGACCGGACTAGGGCCGCACCACCCGGCGGATATGCAGATAGCTCGGATCGAACTGGCCGATGGCCGAAAGGCGCGGCCAATCATGGACGGTCATCAGGCCCTGTCGAAAGTGAAGCGCGCGGGTCTTGCGGACCTTCTGCAGTGTGCGGTTGACGGTCACGAGTGACATCGCCAATGCGTCGGCCAACTGACCCTGATGCAAGGGCAGCCGATAGGATCCCTGCACGGCGACGCCCGCGCTTCGTGCCCGGTAATAGAGATCGCAGAACAGGTGAGCCATTCGCGTCTGAGCCGGTTGCGAGCTGAATTGCTTGCCGATCGCGGCGCGAATGATGGCGGCGTCGATCAGCGTGCCGCGCCAGATAGCGAAAGCGACGGCCGGTCGCTCCTTCATCAAGGCACGAACGTCGTCACGTTCGATCAGGCCGACGCGAACCTTTTCGATGGCGCAGATTGCGTAATCGCGCTCTCCAGAAACAGCATCTGCGCGTCCGGCATCTCGCTGGTCAGGTGGAACGACAGATATTGCCGTTTGCCGTTGCTGAGCGAGTGATAACGCGCAGCAAGGCCCTCGACGATCACAGCCAGCGTGTCGCCTTTGTTGTCTTCCGAGGCGAGGTCATCGTCGGGCGCGAGATCGCGCAGGCGCACCGGTAGCCGCGCCAAAGCCGCTTCGTCTTCGGCTTCGAGTTGCGAATGCTCGGTCAGTTTCCGGATGATGACGTCGTGAGGCGCGTTCATTCAGCGGCGGACAGGATCTTCGGACGCGCAAACAGGACCACATTCCGGCCGCTGGCGAATTATCAAATGACATAGAAATGCGTTTCTTTACAAAGACTTGTTGCGGCACTCGATGACCCGGAGTGCTGATCGCCGGATCGCCGACCGGGAACTTTCGGCCTGCAACCGGCTTGCCGTCGCAGCATGCGCCAGCTCCTGACCAGGCTCGGCACCGCCACGGCAAGCCCCGCCGCCTTCGCCATCGTCGCGGCGTACGGGATCGCCTGGGCCGCTCTCGGCCATCTCGACTGGCATGGTATCGCGACTCTTGCGACCTGGCTGATGACCCTGATCATCCAGCGCGCCGAGCACCGCGACACCCAGGCGCTGCACGCCAAGCTCGACGAGTTGCTCAAGGCCGAGGGCCGCGCCCGCAACGAGCTGACGCGGCTCGACGAGAAGGAGCCGGAAGAGATCGAGCAGCGTCGCAAGGACGAGGCCGTGCCGTCGCGCGCGACCTGAAGCGCGCGCTGCGACGCACACGTTCGACGAAGCTCTCAGAAAAAATTGAACTTTTCCAAACGGACATTCATCCGGAAGAACGGAACAAAATCCGCCGTGCAGACTTATCCGTACCTCACACCAGAGGAGACGTTCATGCGAAAGTTCATCGTGTCAGTGATTGCTCTTGCGGTGCTGGGGCTGTCCGCTCCGCTCGCCATGAGCACGTCGGCGGATGCCGGGCACCACTATCGCGGGCACAAGAAGGTCGTGATCATCAAGAAGCACCGCGACCGTGGGCATCACTACGGCTGGTACAAGCGTAATCATCACCCTCACCGTGGCGCTGCGGTTGTCGTCCGCTAGAACGGACGCATCGTGGCACGAGAGCGCCGCGCAAGCCGCGGGGCTCTCGTTTTTTGCCGTGTCGTTTGCGAAGGCAGCGGCGTCGCCGCAAAAAAATGCGCAAAACAAAGCCCGGCGCGGCGAACCGCGCCAGGCTCTGCTTTCCCCAAGCGCGGTAGGTCAGTTCGACGTGCACACCTTGATCGACTTCATGCCGGTCTCGGCTTCGGTGCGGGTGGTGAATACCTTGCCGTCGCCGACCACGGTCGTCTCCTGCGTGGTGGGCCTCTTATCGACGATCGTGCACTTCTTCGTCTTCACGTCCTGCACCACGTAGAACTCCGCGGCCAGAGCCGGCGTGACAAAAGCGAGCGCAAGCACCGCGCCAACGAGCTTCTTCATTGTTGTTGTCTCCTTGGTCTCCTGTTCAATCCACGGCGCGACAACGTGCGACGAGAAAATCTGTTCCTGTGTTACGCAGGCGTCGCAGCGACAAACGCGCCCAGCTCGCGCTGCCGCGAGCCGGGCGCTTTTTCAGGTTCATCGATCGCCGTCACGTCAGTAACAAACACGGCGGACGATCGGGCGACCGTAGTAGGTGTAGCCGACCACGCGACGCGGGCAGCCGTAATAGGCGGGTCCGTATCCGTAGTAGCCAGGCCCGTAGGCATAGCCGTAGCGCGGCGCAGTGGCGGCAGCCAGCGCACCGAGCGCAATGCCGCCGACGACCGCAGGACCGACCCATCCGCCATGCCGCGCTTCCGCCGGCGACGAGGCCGCGACGCTTCCTGCGGCAATCGTTGCGGCTGCGAGTACGGTCAGTGCTGATGTTCTCAGAGCGTGACGCATCATTGGGCTCCTTGATGTGCTCCATCCCTTGTTCGCCCCTCGGGCGACAACGACGGCTCCGCCGCAGGCGTTCCTCACCCGCTGATCCATTTGCTGAATATGCGTTCATCAGGTCGCCGCGAAACTGATTGGAACCATCCCGATTGCGGCCGGATGAGCATTCGACACATGCGAGTTCGCGCTCAATCCGAAGACCGCCAAGGCGCTGGGGCTTCGATGTGCCGACGCGCTTTCGGCCGCCGCCGAGGGGATCATCGAGTAGTCTCGCAGTGTGCAGCGGCGGTGTGCTCACCGGTGCGTGCGAGGCACCTGAAGCCGCGGCCCAACATGCGATGCAAATGTCACTGCCAGTCGGAGGGACTCATGGCGCAAGCTCTGCTCGTGATGCGTCAGGTGTTCCTGGTGCCAGTGAAAATTCTCTTTGCCGCGTTGGGTGTCGCGGGCAACGAGGGTTTGAAAACCGGAATTTCGTTTCTGACTATCGCAACGAGCGGCGTCTGGATTTAACGGCTCTGCCACTGGAGCTACGCGTCGCCTTATGACGCGCACACCGCGTTCGCGCTGGCAGCGATATTCAAAAGCGTCTGGTTGTTGCGTTTATCGCCCATGGATGATGGTGGATGACGGGGGAAACAAAGTACGGAATCCGAGCCCAGCATCACCTCTGATCCGAGAGCCGAGGAGCCCGACATCGTCGATGAGATGTGCCTGAAACCGGACAAAGGCCTCCGGCGTCGGCGGGCATTCTTTGGTTCAACAAGGAGGAGCAACGTCGCACAAGACAGCGCAATTTATGGCCACGCCCGCCTCCGCTCCGGTGCGATCTTGCGGTGGGGCGTACGGAAAAGTTGAAGGGTGCGCCGCGCGTGCCGTGACGGCATTCGAAACGGCGCTATTCTTTCAGGATGGAGAACAGGAACTCCCGGACCGACAAATCGTTCACACGTGCAAATGACGAGGGGAGGGACAATTTTGGAGACAGGCCTAAGTGTTGAAGTCGCTGCCAAAGCCGGACGGTTCCCGCACGGCTGCACCGAGTAAGCGCCGGCGCGGGCACGGTTCGACCACGCAACATCGTCTCGCAACATGTCCCATGCCCGATCGCGTGCCGTGGCGAAGTCCCGGTGCCGTTGAAATCAATTTCCGCATTCCCGCGCGCTACAACGCCAGCGAAGTTCTGTTTCAAAATTGCACACGAGGCCATGCCGATCGCGCGGCCGTCACCGGCCCCGCCGGCCGGCGAAGATACGGACAACTGTGCGCGGATGCGGGGCGTTGGGGCAACGCGCTTTTGTCTTTGGGGCTTGGCCGCGGCGACCGCGTTCTCCTGTTGCTCGACGACACGCCGGTCTACCCGGCCGTCTTCTTCGGCGCGGTGCGCGCGGGGCTCGTGCCGCTGCTCATCAATGTTCTAACGCCGCCCGATCTCCTGCAGTTCTATCTGAGCGACTCGGCAGCCACCGTCGCGGTGGCCGAGGCGGACTTCGCCGACCGGTTCAACTCGACGACGTGCGCGGGCACGCAGCTCAAGTCCTTGATTGTCATGAACGGCAAGACAGCGACCAATGGCGGGCTCCGCGTCATCGATGCCGCGGCATGGCTGCCGGCCTTCGGCGAGCGGCTCGCCTCAGCCGACACGCAGCGCGACGACATGGCGTTCTGGATGTACTCGTCCGGATCGACCGGCCGGCCGAAGGGCATCGTGCATCTCCAGCACGACATGCCGTATACGCACGCGTCCTACGGCCGGCACGTGCTGAAGCTTGCAGCCGACGACGTCTGCTTCTCGGTGCCGAAAATCTTCTTCTCTTACGGCTTCGGCAACTCCATCACCTTCCCGTTTTCGGTCGGCGCGTGCTCGCTGCTGTTGCCCGGCCGGCCGAAGCCCGCGGCAATCTTTGACGCCATCGCGCGCTATCGCCCGACGGTGTTTTTCGGACTGCCGACGCTCTACACCATGCTGACCAAGGCACCGGAGGCGGGCACGGCGGACCTCTCGTCGATCCGCATGGCGGTCTCGGCGGCGGAGGTTCTGTCCGCCGAGGTGTTCAGGGCGTGGCAGGCGTTGAGCGGCCAGGACATCGTCGAATGCCTCGGCGCGACGGAGTTGCTGAGCGTCTATCTTTCCAACCGTCCCGGGCGGCAGAAGCTCGGGTCGGCGGGCCTGCGCGTTCCGGGCTACGAGCTCGTGGTGATGGACGAGCACGGCCAGCAGGAGGTCGAAGACGGCCGCGAAGGCACACTCTGGGTGCGCGGCCATTCCGCCACCCCCGGTTACTGGAACCGGCCGCAGGAAACGGCGAAGACCGTGCGGGACGGTGGCTGGATCTGCAGCGGCGACCGTTTCATTCGTGACGCCGACGGATTCTATTTCTTCCGCGGCCGCAGCGACGACCTGGTCAAGATCGCCGGACAATGGATCCATCCCATCGAGGTGCAGCTCTGTCTTGCCGAACATCCCGCCGTGCGCGAGTGCGCGGTGCTGGCGGTCGAATTGCCCGACCGTCGCGTGACGCTGAAGGCGTTCGTCGTCATGAACGCGCGCGCATTCGATCGGCCACGGACCACGCGCCTGCTGCAGGACTACGTCAAGCGTACGCTGATGCCGCATCAATATCCGCGGATCGTGCAATTCCTGCCTGAGCTGCCCAAGACCGGGACCGGGAAGATCGACCGGCAGGCGCTGTGCGGAATGGATACAGGCACTTGCGACGCGAAGACTTGGGACGCGAGCACTTGTGACACGAACACTTGGGACGCGAAGATTCGGACCTCCGTCAGGACCGACAGCCGTCAGGGCGATGCGGCTGCGGCCAAGAAAGCCAGGAGCAATCGCCATGAAACCGAACGTGGGATCGAAACGGCACGGGCCGCGGCCGGCCGGCGCTGATGCGGGCTTGCCGGCGCGCCTGTCGATCGAACGTCACGGCAAACCCCTTCACGTCATTGTCGGACTATCGCGCGTGCGAACGCTCGCCATGACGGCGGAGCTCACCGCCGCATGGCTCGCAGGCCGGTTCGGCTGCTGCTTTGTCGAGGCCCGGCCCGGCGACGACGGGAATCTCGCGAACGCGGTGTTTTACGACGAACTCGCCCGTCTGTTCCGCGGCAAAGTCATGATCGGCGTGATCGGGCTCGAGGGCGAAGCAGAAGGCGCGCTGCAACTGGTGCCCGAAGCCGGGCCGATCGTGTTCAGGCGTCAGGGGCTGGCGCACGCATTCTGCAACGATGCGAGCGGCCGCACGCAGGTGACGTTCGACCATCTTCCAGGCGCGCTCGATTTCTTCGGGCGGCCGGCCATGCGGTCACGGCATGCCGAAGTCATAGCCTGGTACGGCTTCGGCGAAGTCGGGGAGGGGCACGGCGACGCGATGGCCAGGCTGCGCAGCCTGATCCGGCACGGCACCGTCAATTCGGACCTGAGGATCGAGCTTGCGTGAGATGTCGAAAACCAGCCTGTCGCTCGGCAATCTGCGGGCCTTCGCCATTTTGCTGGTGGTCAGCTTTCACTCGGTGATCGCTTACGTTGTCTTCAAGCCGTCGCCGCAGCCGTTCACGGCTCCGCCTTACGCCTGGAGGGCGTTTCCGATCGCCGATCCCGCGCACTGGTTCGGCTTCGATCTCTATTGCGCGTTTCAATACGTCGCCTTGATGGCGCTGATGTTTTTCCTGTCCGGACTGTTCGTCTGGCCGAGCCTGCGACGGAAGGGAGCGCAAACCTTCATCCTGGACCGCGCCTGGAAGATCGGCATGCCGTTCCTGCTCGGCGTCGGCCTCCTGATGCCGCTGGCGCATTATCCGATCTACAGCGTCTCGGCGCTCAACCCGAGTTGGCGGGAATTCTTTGCGCAGTGGCTGAGCCTGCCGTTCTGGCCGTCCGGGCCGCTGTGGTTTCTATGGGTGCTGCTGGCATTCGACGTCACGGCGGCGGCGCTCTATCGCTTCGCGCCTTCGATCGGCGAGCGGCTGGGCGCGTATGCGGCGCAAGCCGCGAATTCGCCCGGCCGGTATTGCTTCGCTTTGGTCGGCGTCGCGGTCCTCGCGTATCTGCCGCTCGCCGCGTTCTTCAAGCCCTGGGACTGGGGGCAGATCGGTCCGTTCGCCTTCCAGAAGAGTTTGGTGCTGCATGACGCGGTGTTTTTCTTCGCAGGCCTCGGCATTGGTGCGGGCGGCATCGAGAGCGGCCTGTTGCGATCCGACGGCCCGCTTCCCGGCCGCCTCGCGCTCTGGACGCTCGCTGCCGCTTTAACGTTCATCGCCTGGATGCTGATGACGGCGCTGACCATGGACGATACGCCGCTCGGCATCGGGCCGTTTCCGCAACTCGTCGTCGTGGTGAACCTGTTGTTCGTGCTGGCCGCCGCGACGGCGTGCTTCGCCTTTGCCGCGGTCGTCCTGCGCTTTGCCGGCAGACATTGGCCGGTCGCCGACGAGCTTTCGAGCAACGCCTACGCGATCTATCTTTTTCACTACCTGTTTGTCGTGTGGCTGCAGTACGCGCTGCTCGGGTTGGCGCTGCCCGCCATCGTCAAGGCGACGATCGTCTTCGGCGTGGCGCTGCTGATGAGCTGGGCTGCAGCGATCGCAGCGCGTCGCATACTGGAGAACATCCGCAAGATTCGCCCGGTGTTGCGGCCCCGCGCCGAAGACGACGCGCTCACCGGCTCGCGGTGAGCTCGAGCATCGATGCCCTGATCTTGCGCCGCAGCGCCTCCGCTTCGATCGCGAAGTCGGCAGCGAGCAGCCGCAGGATTTTTCTGACCCGCGGTGTGGCGCAGAGGTCAGCGAGTGCCACGCAGTTCGCCGAATGCCATTCCAGAAGATGCGGGTGATCGCTTCGCTCGATCCTGACCATGCCCCCTCCGATATCACCCCGAAGGGGGAGGAAATGCGGCGGCGCGGCTTTCGTTCCGGCGAAGTCACAGGATTGTCGCGACGCTTACCGGAGTAGGGGCGGCGAGCGCTTTCGTCGGTTTTGCCTTACCGGAAGGCGAGCCATATCGCAGGTGCGGCCAATATCCCGATCAGGGCGAAGCCCAACGCAAGTCTTCCGATCTTGTGCAACATCCCGATCTCGGATGGGCCGCGGCGTGGATCGCGGTCGAGCCACGCTCTGAATCGCGCGACACACTTGCCATCGAAGAAGGCGTCCAGAGGCAGAACCATGCCGTCAATGTATCGATGCGCAGCGCAAATGCGAAAGCCCGGTCGAGAAAAATCAAACTGACATACGAACGAAATTTTGGCGACGTGATTATCGAGCATCTACAATGACTGAATGCCTGCCGATTCGGCAGCGGCACGCATCGAAGGCTTCGAATGCACTTCTTCTTGGACACCCTCCTGCACGTCCTCGCCAAAGCCATGGCCCTGTTCCGCAGAGCAGGGCCGGCCGAGGCCGGAATCGGCGGACTGGTGCGCCACGTCAGGCGCGTCGATGTTGCCGCGGGGCGGTCAAACAGCGTTGTCCTTGCCGTGGATCCTCCGATCGCGTTCGGAGACGTGGTGGTCGGCACCCACCTTCATCCAGGCGACAAGCATCGGGTTCATGAGGCGCTGCAGCTTGCGGCGCGCCGCCAGGCCGCGTGAGCCGGCTCCGCTCTCGCACCATTAAAAAGCCCCGCGCTGGGCGGGGCTGAAGTCGCGAAAAGAAAAAACTTGTCTATCGGACCTTTAGATTCTCCGCCGATTCCTTGCCGTTGCGCCCGGTCTGCAGTTCGTACTCGACCTGCTGGCCCTCGTTGAGCGTGCTGAGTCCAGCGCGCTCCACAGCAGAGATGTGCACGAACACATCCTTGCCGCCGCCGCCTTGCGGCTGAATGAACCCATACCCTTTGGTTGGGTTGAACCACTTCACAGTGCCTGTCGCCACGTAGATCGCCTCCAGATGGTGAGCCTCCCGCCCGGGTCAATTTTTACTCCTGCCCGTGGCAAAGAAAAAGCCCGTTTATCGCGTATTACGTTCTGTTCTTGCGGCACTTGGGCCGGCGCGGCTACTATAAAGTATTAGAGCCGGCCGCTCGCCGGACCCGCCGGTGCGAACCCCGCCGCAGATAACCGCCTGAAAGTTCATGGCTAGCGGCTCTCCAGCACGCGCCGCAGGCGCGCCGCGAGTTCGCTTTGCACCACCGGCTTCTGGATCAGGTTCACGCCCGGATCGAGCCGGCCCTGGTGGACGATGGCGTTCCGCGAATAGCCGGTCATGAACATGACCTTCAGCTCCGGCCGAAGCTCGGCGGCGCGCTCGGCCAGCTGCCGGCCGTTCTGGCCCGGCAGCACCACGTCGGTCAGCAGGAGGTCGATGCGCTCCGGCGTTTGCAGAATGCGCAGCGCCTCTTCGGCATCGGCCGCCCCCAGCACGTCGTAGCCGAGCTCGCGCATGCTGTCGGTCAGGAACGCGCGCACGTCGTCATCGTCCTCGACGAGGAGAATCCGCTCCGAGCCGCCGCGCAGGCCTTCCGGCTGCTCCACGCGGCTGTCGGCCGCGACGCCGGTCGCGCGCGGAAGATAGAGCCGCACGGTGGTGCCCTGTCCGGCCTCGCTGTAGATCTTGATGTGGCCGCCGGACTGCTTGACGAAGCCGTAGACCTGGCTCAGGCCGAGCCCGGTGCCTTGCCCGGCCTGCTTGGTGGTGAAGAACGGCTCGAAGGCGCGCTCGATCACCTCCCTGGGCATGCCCGAGCCGGTGTCGGTCACCGACAGCGCCACGTACTGGCCGGGCTTCACATCCTCCCCATGATGGGCGCTGTACTCCTCGTCGAGGAATACGTTGTTCGCCTCGATGGTGAGCTTGCCGCCCTGCGGCATGGCATCGCGCGCGTTGATCGCGAGATTCAGAAGCGCGGTCTCGAGCTGGTTCTGGTCCACCTCGATCGCCCACGCGCCGCCGGCTCCGACCACCTCGAGGCTGATGGTCTCGCCGAGCGGGGCGTGCAGAAACTCCGACAGATGGCGCAGGAAGCGGTTGACGTCGATCACCGTGGGCGCGAGCGGCTGGCGGCGCGAGAAGGCGAGAAGCTGGCTCACCAGCGTGGCGGCGCGGCGGCCGCCCTGCTGGGCGTTGTCCAGCGCCCGCAGCGCGCGCTCGTGCATCTCGCCGCTGAGCTGATTGACCGCGCGGCGGGCGATGTCGAGGTTGCCGAGCACCACGGTGAGCAGATTGTTGAAGTCGTGCGCGACCCCGCCGGTGAGGTGGCCCACCGCCTCCATCTTCTGCGCCTGGAACAGCTGCTCGCGCGCGTCGTCGAGCCTCGCCTGCGCCTCGCGCTGCTCGGTGATGTCGCGGGTGATCTTGGCAAAGCCGATCAGTTCGCCTTCTTCGTCGAAGATCGGATCGATCACCGTATGGGCGAAGAACTCGGTGCCGTCCTTGCGCACGCGCCAGCTCTGCGACTCGTAGTGCCCTTCGGTCGCAGCCTCGCGCAGCGCCAGCTCCGGCACGCCTTTGGCGCGATCCTCTGCGGTGTAGAACAGCGAGAAGTGCCTGCCGATGATCTCGTCGGCGCGATAGCCCTTGATGCGCTCGGCTCCCGGATTCCAGCTCGTGACATGGCCTTTGGCATCGAGGCGATTGAGCGCGTAATCGGTGACGCCCTGCACCAGCATGCGGAACTGCGCTTCGGTGTCGGCGCGCGCGGCCTCGATCTCGCGCTGCTTGCGGCCGGCATCGGCCAGCGAGCGCGCGAGCTCGCGCGTCTCCTCGAGCGCCTTCACGCGGGCGTCCTCGCGCGCATTCTGCGGCGGCGCGCCCTGCAGATAGAGCGGGGCGTTGCGCGCGAGCTGGATGATCGGCTGCACCACCCTGCGGCCGAGCGCCATCGCCCCCGCGCCGCCGGCGAGCAGAAGCAGGCCGCCGACCAACGCCACCGCCGCAAGGCGCTCGTTGCGCTCCGCATCGAGCAGCGCCAGCGGCACGGAAACCAGCGCGCGCCAGCCCGACAGCTCCGACCGCGCATACGCGCCGAGGATCGGCACGCCGAGCCGGCCGGTGCCCTGGACGAGGCCCTCGATGCCGCCGCTTTGCATCCAGAACGGCGCGGCCGGGGTGCCGACGCCGCGCGCGGGATCGCGCGAGCGGGCGACGATGATGCCCTTCTGGTCAACGATGCCGGTGATCCAGCCTTCGGGCAGGGGGTGGGCGGTGAGAATGCCCTGGATCGCCGCGACCGGCATGCTCATGCTGAGCGCGTATTTCACCTCGCCGCCGACCACGACCGGCACGGCGATGGCGACGATCGGCGCGGCCACGATCCGCCCGGCGAGCAGCTCGGAGACCGCCGGGCGGCCGGCGAGCGCCTGCCGCACCACGTCGAAATGCCCGGCGTCGGGCAGCACCCGCCCGGGCTCGGCGGCGAGGTTGAAGAGCTGGCGGCCGCTACGGTCGATCAGCGCCACGCCGAGCCAGTGCGGATGGTCGGCATGCAGCCGCCGCGCCACGTCGGCGAAACGCTCCATGTCGCCCTGCGCCAGCACGTCGGAGTGGCGCAGCGCCTCGAGCGCAGCCATGGCGATGCGCATCTCGCGCTCGACGGAGAGCGACAGGCTGCGCGCGTGCACCGTGAGGTCGCGCTCCAGCGCCTCGCGGTCGCGCTCGGAGTCCCACCACAGGAACAGGCCGGCCAGCAGCAGGGTGGGGACGAGGATCGCCACCACCAGCGCGATGAAGTGGGCACGGACCGTGCGCATGACGTCCCGCCGGATTGGCCCTGCGAAAGTGTACAGGATGCGGAAACGAATGCACTAGCGGACGAGGCGCAGACGGGCGCGATTGCGATGCGTCGGGTTTCGATCGGATCGTGCAGCGCTGACCCCGGCCGCTTGCCTGCGGCAATGGACCGGACGACGCCCGGCCCGGCGCACACCGGCATCGAAAGACGTTCGGGAACAATTCGGCCGTCTCGATGCTTTCCTTGTGAACACAGGAGGAGCGGGAATGGGTACTTTCGTCGGTCCAAACGGCCGGCTCTACCGTCGCAGGCCATCCAAGGCGAAATGGATCGGCATCGCCATGGCTGCGATGACAGCGGCAGGCTTGGCCTTTGTCATCAGAGGCATTTTCTAGCGTCGGCGCCGGAAGCCGGAAGAAGCTTTCAAAGCGCTCCGCTCAGAGGACCCGGTTCCGCAGAGGGCCGGGTTCTTTGCTTGAGCAGAAAAAGGTTCACCGATCGCATTTGAAGCGATGGAACGAATGTTCAGCGCGGTTCACGCCGCGCTCAACGCGACGCCGGGGCGGCTCCGTCGGTGGCCGTGCCCGACGTCGATGGGTCGGGGACCGCGCCGCCGTCCTGCCGCGGCTCAAGCCGGCTCGCATCCTTGCCCTTGCCGCTGCTCGTGGGGCCGCCGGCCTGCACCGCGGCTCGCTCCGTCCTGCCCAGATAGAAGGCGCTGCCGAGCGCGAGCCCGACCGCGACGATGACGCCGATCACGATGGCCGCAATGGACTGGTTCATGGCGACTTCTCCGGGAAAAGGTCCAAGGAAGCATCCAGGCGACTTGCGATAACGAGCGGCGAAACAGGCGGTTCCGGCGGGGTCGAAGCCATCCACACCGATCAAGCGCTTGCTTGAGCGCCCGGCGACGGCTGCGGCCGGGGCGCGGCACTCAGCTTCGATGCCGGCGCAGCGCGGGCCGCGCCGTTGCCCGCGCCGGCCTCAACCACAAATTCGGCAACTGACTCGCAGCGCCAGAATCCTGTTCACGGCGACGCGATTGACGTGGCCCCGGCATCCGAATCGGCCCACGCTCAACCCCATTCCCATCAACATGTCATTGCAGGGGGCGTCGATGAAGTCCTACCTGTTTGCAGCCTGTGCCCTTGGTGCGCTGTGCCTGGTCGCGTCGGCCGGCACGTCCGATGCACAATCGAGCGAAGAGCTGCTGCGCCGGCTCGAGGCGAAGCTCGACGCGCTGTCGAAGGAGAACGCGGAGCTTCGCGCGCGGGTCAGGAAGATCGAGACGACGCGCCAGGCTCCCGCCGCGCCGGTCCGCGTCGCCTCGGTCGGCACCGCGGTTTCGGACGCGGTTCCGCCGGGCGCGGTCAGCGCCGGCCGCGCGGCGTCCGCCGCCTATGTGCCAAGCAAGGCGGTTGCCGTGGTCCGGCCGGGCTGCGCCAACTTCGGCGGCTGGTATGCCGGCGTCCACGGCGGATCGACGACGCACATCTGGAACGTCGCCGATCGCAACTCATGGGCCGAGAACCAAACCGATCTCGCCCTGCCGAACAACGTCAGCGGCACCGGCTCCGGTTATCACGTGGGCGTCCAGGGCGGATGGAACTGGCAGGCCGGCTGCACGCTGGTTGGCCTGGAAACCGACTGGAGCTGGTCGGGTCTCAAGCAATCGAAGACCGACACCGACGGTCAGCCCGGTCTGGCGCTCGACAGGCTGATCAGCGACAGCGAGCTGCGGTGGTGGGGAACGCTGCGCACGCGTGCCGGCGTGATCGTCGACCGGGTGCTCATCTACGTCACCGGCGGCCTGGCCTATGCCAGCATCCGTCACTCCTCGACGATCATCGATCAAGGCGTCGCCGTCCCGACCGAGACGCTTGCGGCCACGCAGACCCGCCTGGGCTGGACCGCCGGTTTCGGCACGGAATGGGCCTGGACCGACAACTGGAGCATCAAGGGCGAAGTGCTCTATGCCAACTTCCTCGACAGCGCGGAGAGCTATCAGTCGGCGAAGGCGGCCAGCACCGGCGCTCCTCCGACCCTACAAGATTCACACATTTCGGAGGCTCCAACCATGCTTGATCGCGTGGAACTGGGTGAGGCCTCTGATCATGA
>JAIESC010000140.1 GCA_019746355.1 Xanthobacteraceae bacterium
GCGCCATGGTCCGGCAGCACGCCGCCGGAGCGCAGCCGGCGCACGGCCTCGGCCGCGTGCGCAATGCGGCGGCCGCGCTCGAGCTCGCCCAGGCGGTGGCTCGCGCCGCCGACGTCGCGGCGCAGTCGGGCGATCTCCCTGGCGAACAGCGCCCTCGCCTCGCGGATCGCGTCGCGGTCGGCCTCCATCATGGCGATGGCTTCGGCGGCCTCGGTGGCGAGCTCCTCGCGGCCGGCCGCAAGCGCCGCTGCCGCCCGCTCCTCCAGATCGGCGATCCGGGCGAGCGTCGAGTCGAGGCGCTTGCCCTCGGCCTCGTCCTGGGCAATGGCAACCGCCAGCGCCCGTTTCGCCCGTTCGATCCCGGCCGCCGCATCGCGGATATGCTGGTCGAGGATCAGGAGCGCGCCGCGGTCGGTCGCGTCCTGCTCGGCGGCGTGGACGGCGCCGCGTATCAGTGTCCAGAACGACTTGCTCATGGCAGACTCCATGCGTTATGAACAACGTTCATATGTTGCAGCATCATTGAACAACGTTCAAGAGATTTGTGAACGACGTTCAATATATCGCTAACGGCTTGAAAACCCTCATGGATACGGCGACCCGGCGAGAGCAACTGAAGGAGGCGCTGATCGGCGCTGCCGCCCGGACGATTGCCGAACAGGGGCTGTCCGGGCTCAAGGCGCGCGCGCTGGCCGACGCGGCCGGCTGCGCGGTCGGCGCGATCTACAACGTGGTCGCCGATCTCGACGAGTTGATCCTGCTCGCCAATGCACGCACGCTCGCCGCGCTGGAGCAGGCGCTGACCGCCGCGGCGACGTCCGGCAAAGGCCCCGACTGGGCGATCGAGCAGCTGGTCAAACTGGCGCTGGCCTATCTCGAATTCGCGGCCTCGCACCGCAAGCCGTGGCAGGCGCTGTTCGAGCACCGCCTCGCCGCGGGCCAGAGCCCGCCGGACTGGTATCAGCGCGATCTCGAACGGCTGTTCGGCTACGTCGAGGGCCCGGTGGCCGAGCTTCAGCCCGACGCGACGCCGGCGCGCCGCGCGCTGCTCGCGCGCTCGCTGTTTTCCGCGGCGCACGGGCTTGTGGCGCTGGGGCTCGAGGAGAAGCTGCAGTTCATCCCGCTGCCCTCGCTGCGCGAGCAGGTGACGACCATCGTCACCGCGCTGGGCTATGGCCTCGCCGGCGGCGAGTGAACTCGGTGCACTCTGCCGCAGGGCTATCGCATGTGGCACGGCTCGGGTGGTGCGCACCACCCGAGTTGAGTCACGTGCTCTATTCCGGACGCGCAGCCCTGATGCCGGACGCGCTCTCCTGACGCTCCCGGCCGGCGTGATAACGTCGGGCAAACAAACGGGGAGGAATGCATGGGAAGGGCAGCCGCCGGCGCGCGGATCGCAGGATGCTGGCTGGTCGTCGCGGCGCTGCTCGCTCCGGCGAGCGCCGCCGAGATCAAGGTCTTAAGCTCCAACGCCACCAAGACGCTGCTCGAAGACATCGCGCCGATGTTCGAGAAGGCGAGCGGCCACAAGGTCACGCTCGGCTTCGGCACCTCGCAGCAGGTGGCCAAGCGCGTCGAGGCCGGCGAGGCGGCCGACCTCGTGGTCATCACGCCGGAAGCGATCGACCGGCTGGTCAAGGACGGCAAGGTGGTGGCCGGCACCAACGTCGAGATTGCGCGCTCATTGATCGGCGTCGCGGTCCGCCGCGGCACGCCGCATCCCGACATCCGCACGCCGGAGGCGCTGAAGAAAACGCTGCTGGCGGTGAAGTCGGTGACCTTCTCCGCGCCCGCGACCGGCGCGGCGAGCGGCGTCCACACCGAGAAGATGTTCGAGCGGCTCGGCATCGCCGCCGAGATGAAAGCCAAATACGTGCTCGGCGACGGCAGCTCGACCGGCCCGATCGTGGCGCGCGGCGAAGCCGAGATGGCGATCCAGCAGATCAGCGCGCTGAAGCCTTATGGCGGCGTCGAGATCGTCGGCCCGCTGCCGGACGAACTGCAGCTTGTCACTATCCTGTCCGCGGGCATCGGCGCGGCGGGGCAGTCGCGCAGTGCCGTTCAGGAGCTGATCCGCTATTTCGGCACGCCGGAGGCGAAGGCCGTGCTCGCGGCCAAGGGTCTCGAGCCCGGCAAAAACTAGCACGTTCGATGCCGCGACCGACACGATCCCTCCCCGTCATCCTGAGGCGTGAGACATTGGCCCGCTTCCAAAGCCTGTCCCGGAGCACTGGATGCCCCGCCTTCGCGGGGCATGACACCTGTGATGGGGCGGCATTTGCACCACCGTCATCGCCCGCGAAGGCGGGCGATCCAGTCTCACGGCGACAGCGGGCAGAGCAGGTGAATGTTCACACGCTCTCAGGTCGACGGAGATGGATTGGACCGCGTTGAACAATCGAAGCGAAACTTTGGGGAACGTTCATGAGCGCAACATCGCCCGGCTCCGCCGACAACGTCGCCGCCCGCATCGAGCGGCTGCCGACCTCGTGGTGGCACGTCAAGACCCGCATCATCGTCGGCGTCGCGACCTTCTTCGACGCCTTCGACGCGCTCGCCATCGCCACCGTGCTCCCGGTGCTGGTGCCGCTGTGGAAGCTGACGCCGCCGCAGATCGGCGTGCTGATCTCTGCGGGCTTCCTCGGACAGCTCATCGGCGCGCTGCTGTTCGGCTGGATCGCGGAACGCTTCGGCCGCATGCCGGCGATGATCTGGTCGATCGCGCTGTTCGCGGTCATGAGCTTCGTCTGCGGGTTCGCGTGGGACTACAACTCGCTGCTGGTGTTCCGCCTGATCCAGGGCATCGGGCTGGGCGGCGAGGTGCCGGTCGCCGCGGTCTACATCAGTGAATTGACGCGGGCGCAGCATCGCGGCCGCTTCGTGCTGCTCTACGAGCTGGTGTTTCCGATCGGCCTCACCGCCGCGAGCCTGCTCGGGCTTTGGGTGGTGCCGCATCTCGGCTGGCAGTGGATGTTCTACATCGGCGCGCTGCCGGCGATCCTCGCGCTGGTGCTGCGCATCCTGCTGCCGGAATCACCACGCTGGCTTGCGGTGCACGGACGGGCCGCGGAAGCCGAGCAGGCATTGTCGCTGATCGAGCGTGAGACCGAGAAATCCCTCGGCCAGCCGCTGCCCCCGCCAAAGCCCGTGGCCGCCACGCACGACCGGCGCGCCTCGCTGGCCGACCTGTTCGGCGAACTCTACCTGCGGCGCACCCTGGTGGTCTGGGTGATCTGGTTCTCGGCCTACTTTGTCAACTACGGCCTCGCGATCTGGCTGCCGACGATCTACCGCACGATGTTCAAGCTGCCGCTCGACGTGTCGCTGCGCTACGGCCTGATCACCCAGGCGGTCGGCCTCCTCGGCACGCTGATCTGCGCCCTGACGATCGACTATGTCGGCCGCAGGCTCTGGTTCGCGGTGGCGTTCGCCTGCGCGGCGGCAAGCCTCGCGCTCCTGTCGCTCACCGCCAGTCCCTCCGCCGAGCACGTGCTGGCCCACATGACCATCGCCTATTTCTTCGTGAGCACGATCAACATCGGCGTCTATCTCTATACGCCGGAGCTTTATCCGACGCGGGCGCGCGCGCTCGGCGTCGGCACCGCCACCGCCTGGCTGCGCTTCGCCTCGATGATCGGGCCGACCGCGGTCGGGTACATGATCGCCGGCGGCATATCGTCGGTGTTCCTGTGGTTCGGTGTCGTCGCGGCGATTGCCGCGGTCATCACCGCGGCCTTTGCGGTCGAGACCAAGGGACGCGTGCTGGAGGAGGTTTCGCCTTAGAACAGCGGGCAAGGTGCGCGTTGATGCGCCCTCTCCCCTTGTGGGAGAGGGCTACGCTGTGCTTGCAACGAACTCCTTCGGGTGAGGGGTTTGCGCGACGAAACGCCCCTCACCCATTCTTTGTTACAGAACCGCTGCGGCTGCCCTCTCCCACAAGGGGAGAGGGCACAACAACCGCGACCTGGACTCTCTATCTCACCCCTGAAACACCTCCTCGCGCTTGCCGCGGATGAACGGCAGGACGAGGATCAGGAGCAGCAGCGCCGCCGCGATCAGGAGGCCGAGGCTGATCGGCCGGTGGAGGAAGATCATCGGATCGCCGCCGGAGATTTTCATCGCGCGGCGGAGGTTCTCCTCCATCAGCGGCCCGAGCACGAAGCCCAGGATCATCGGCGCCGGCTCGCATTCGAGCTTCATCAGCACGAAGCCGACGACGCCGAAGAACGCGGCGATGATCACCGCCGAGTAGCTGTTGTTCACGGTGTAGACGCCGATGGCGCAGAACAGCAGGACCGCGAGATAGAGGAAGCGATACGGCACCTTCAGAAGCTGCACCCAGATGCCGATCAGCGGCAGATTGATGATGACCAGCATCAGGTTGCCGATCCACATCGACGCGATCATGCCCCAGAACAGCGTCGGCCGCTCGGTCATGATCTGCGGCCCGGGCTGGATGCCGTGAATGGTCAGCGCGCCGATCATCAGCGCCATCACCGCGTTGCCGGGGATGCCGAGCGTCAGCATCGGGATGAACGAGGTCTGCGCGCCGGCGTTGTTGGCCGATTCCGGCGCGGCCACGCCCTCCACCGCGCCGCGGCCGAAGCGCTCGGGCTCGTTCGACGACTTCTTCTCCAGCGCATAGGCGGCAAACGAGCTCAGTGTCGCGCCACCGCCCGGCAGCACGCCGAGGATCGAACCGAGCGCGGTGCCACGCAGCACCGCCCGCCACGAGCGCCGGACGTCGTCGCCGGTCGGCCACAGCCGGGTGATCCGCTGCGTCACCACCGCGCGCTGCTCGGCGGGCCGCGCCAGGTTCGAGATGATCTCGCCGATGCCGAACAGGCCGATGGCGAGCGTCGCCACGTCGACGCCGTCGATCAGCTCGCGGATGCCGAAGGTGAAACGTTGGCCGCCGGTGTTGCCGTCGGTGCCGACGAGGCCGATCAGCAGGCCCATGACGATCATGGCGATCGCCTTCAGCACCGAGCCGTGCGCCAGCACCACCGCGGCGATCAGGCCGAGCAGCATCAGCGAGAAATATTCCGGCGCACCGAACGACTGGCCGATGCGCGACAACGGCGGCGCGAAGCCGGCGATCAGGAAGGTCGCGATGGTGCCGGCGAAGAACGAGGCGATGGCGGCGACCGCAAGCGCAGCTCCTGCGCGGCCGTTCCGCGCCATCTGGTGGCCGTCGAGGCAGGTGACGACCGACGAGGTCTCGCCCGGCAGGTTGACCAGGATCGCCGTGGTCGAGCCGCCATACTGCGCACCGTAGAAGATGCCGGCGAGCATGATCAGCCCCGACACCGGCTCGAGGTGGAAGGTAAGCGGCAGCAGCATGGCGATGGTGGCGATCGGGCCGATGCCCGGCAGGACGCCGATCAGCGTGCCGACCATCGCGCCGAGAAACGCAAACGCCAGGTTGGCCGGCGTCAGCGCCACGCCAAATCCAAGGGCCAGGTGATTGAAAAACTCCATGCCGCTACCAGTCCGGCCAGACCGGAATGGTCAGCCCGAGCCCCGCGATGAAGATGCCCCACGACAGCGCGATCAACACCAGCGCCGCGATCGCCGTCTCCAGCGGCCGCAGCGCCCTGGTCGCGAGCGCGCCGATGCCGGTGAGCAGCACGATCGCCAGCACCAGGCCAAGCCGCTCGATGCTGAGCGCGAACGCGACGATCGCCAGGGTGACGGCAAGCGTGGCCCGCAGGCCGGCCACCGACGGCCGCACCGGCGGCGCCTTCTCGCGCAGCCCCTGCACCAGCACGATCGCGCCGAGCCCCATCAGCATCCAGCACAGAAGCCGCGGCACATAGCCGGTGCCCATGCGCAGCGCCGTGCCGACCGGATAGTCGCGGGAGATCCAGAGCCCGAGGGCCGCGACGGCGATGAACAGCAGGCCCGACAGCACGTCGGCGCGGGCGAGCGTGTCCCGGGCGCTGGTGGTTGCGGGGCGCGGCGCGTCGGTCACGTTGCTGAACTTTCCATACGACGGCTCCGCTCCCCCCTCTGCTGCCGCGGGGCAATCGCAATTGGCGCAACCCGGGCGGTGCGCTCCCTCTCCCGCATAGCCCGTCGAAGACGGGCGTAAACGCCCTTTCGCTGGGGGAGGGTTGGGGAGGGGGAAGCGGCATTCACTGAATACGCGGCGCCCCCTCCCTGTCCCTCCCCCGCAAGCGGGAGAGGGGACGCTGTGGCACCGCGCGCGCCTAACGCAACCATCCTCATTGCGAACCCTTCGGGATCACCGGCAGCAGCAGATACGACTCATACTCCCCGCCCGCGTAAATCGTATTGGCGCCGGTGTTGTAGTCGGCGTGATAGTGCAGGTAGCCCTGGCTGCCGACGCCGTCGCGCGGCTGCACGTCGAGCTGGATGCGGTGGCCTTTGGCGAACACCATCGAGGTCGGCCAGATCTCGACGTCGACCTTGACGATCTCGCCGGGCTTGAGGAACTGCCGCCGCGTGTGCTTGTGATACGGCCGGTGCGGCAATGACCGCTCCGGATCGAGCTCGCGGTGCGAGGCGCGCAGCCAGCCTTTCGCCACCGGCACCGGCGAGCCCTGCTGGCCGGTTTCCATGACCTCGTTGCCGTCGGCGTCGAAGTGGCGGAGCGTCAGGAACAGGTCCATGTCCTCGGTCTCGCTCGACACATAGAACGTCGCGGCGAGCGGCCCGGTGATCTCGACCGCCTCGGCAAGCGGCGGCGTGGAGAGCGCGATGCCCATGCCGGGCTTGATGCCGCCACCCATCACCTGCGACGAGGCTGCCGAGGTCGAGCCCATGGTGCCGAGGCCGAACGACGGATAGGTGCAGGAGCCCGCTTTCGCCGGCTTCTCCTTGGTGAGCGCACCGGTGCGCGGCTCCTGCCCGGCGGCCGCGCCCGAGACATCGAAGTAGTACCTGGTCCATTGCGTGCGCTGGAGCGGCCATTCGTGCTCGTGGCGCCACTCGATCTTGTCCTTGCCGTGCCGGATCGCGAGCTTGACCGGCGGCTCGTCCATCACGCCGTTGTCGATGCCCTTCAGCCAATAGTCGAAGAAGCGGATCTGATCGCGCTTGGCCTCCTCGGTGTAGAACGGATGCACGTGCGAGCCGGTGTGGATGCGGAGCTTCTTGTGCTTCGCCTTCGAGCGCATGAAGGCTTCGGTGTTGCCGCGCAGATGCAGCCCGAAGCCGGTCCAGTTGCCGACCGAGAGGAACGGCACGGTGACGCGGTCCCACTGCGCCTGGGCGCCCGCAAGCACGCCGCTGTCGAGATTGTGGTGCATCCAGTGCCACAGCGTGTTGACCATCCAGCCGTCCGGCTGATGCTGCGCCGCGCGGCCCATCACATGATGCATGGTGTGCGCGGTGATCCAGTTGGTCATGAACACGCTCAGGATGCCACCGTGGAACAGCGCGTCGCGGTAGATGTCGGCGAAGCCCTCCCAGGGAATGATCGCCTTCAATGACGGCGGCTGAAGGTTGGCGACGAACCACTGGTTGATGGCGAAATAGGAAATGCCCGACAGCCCGACCTTGCCGTTGCACCAGGGCTGCGCCGCGGCCCATTCGATGGCGTCATAGAAATCGATCGCCTCGGCGAGCGACCACGGCTCGCACTGGCCCGGCGACTTGCCGGAGCCGCGGCCGTCGACGCGCACCGCGGCGTAGCCGCGCGGCACCCACCATTCCGGCGTCACGGTCTCCCAGTTCATGTTGGGCGTGGCTTTTTCCTCGAGGTTCGCCGGCGGCACCCAGAGCTTGTCCTTCTGATACGGGCCGAGATTGAGGATCGCCGGAAACTTGCCGGCGTCGTCCGGCCGGAACACGTCGGCTTTCAATTTGGCGCCGTCGCGCATCGGCACGTCGACGTCTCTTTCGATCTTGAGCTTGTAGGCGGTGGCGGCGGGTTTGACTTCGACGTTCATTGCTGATTCTCGCTATTGCCACCGTCATGGCCGGGCTCGTCCCGGCCATCCCGCTTAGGGAGGCGCGGTGCCAGCCTAAGCGGGATGCCCGGCACAAGGCCGGGCATGACGTGGAGAGATTGTCACACTATTCCGGCTTCTCGACCTTCACCGTCGCGGCGACGTGCTTCCAGTGCGCCAGCTCCTTGTCGCTCCAATCCTTGGCGTCGGCGATCGAGGCGTTCGGCACCGGCTTGATCATCTGCTTCTTGAACGCCTCCTGCACCGGCGCGGAATTGAGCGCCGCGACTGTCGCCTTGTGGATCGTCGCCAGCACATCCGGCGGAGTTTTGGCGGGCGCGTAGAGCGCCGACCACAGGCCCTTGCCGCTCGCATAGCCCAACTCCTTCAGCGCCGGCGCGTCGGGATATTCCGGCAGCCGCTCGTCGGCCATCACCGCCAGCACCTTGAGCAGCCCGCCCTTGATCACGCCGGCCGAGCTTGCGGCGTTGACGAGGGCCACCTGCGCATCGCCCGACACCAGGTCGTTGGTGATCGCGGCGCCGCCGCCCTTGTTCGGGATGTGCACCAGCTTGATGCCGGCCCATTGGGCGAAGGCTTCGGTGTCGTAGTGGTTGTTGGAGCCGACACCGACGCTCGCGTAGCGCACCCTGCCCGGGTTGGCCTTGGCGAGGGCGATGAACTCGGCATAGGTCTTCGGCGCGAAGTCCTTGGTGGTGGCGCAAAGCACCAGCGGCACCTCGCCGAGCCGCGTCACCATCACGACGTCCTTGTCGTAATCGATCTTGAACTTGTCCTTGTAGATCACCGGCGTCAGCATGTTGGTGCCAGGATTGCCGACCTGCAGCGTGTAGCCGTCGGGCCGCGACCGCACCATCTCCTCGATGGCGAGGATGCCGAACGCGCCGGGCTTGTTCTCGACCACCACCTGCTGGCCGAGATCGTGGCGCATCTGCTCGCCGACGATGCGGATGACGATGTCGGTGGCGCTGCCCGCGCCGAACGGCACCACGACCTTGATCGGCTTCGAGGGGAATTTGTCTTGCGCTTGGGTGGCAGAACCGCCAACCGCGAAGAAGATGGACAGCAAAGCAACACTGACGCGTATCATGTGATCCTCCGCTCTATCCGCCCGTCATGGCCGGGCTTGACCCGGCCATCCCGCTTAGGTTGGCACCGTGCCTCCCTAAGCGGGATGCCCGGCACAAGGCCGGGCATGACGGTGGAACATCATCCAGCCTAATTCGACATATCGATCTTCACTTCGGCGGTGATCTTGCGCCAAGTCTCGAGCTCGCCGTTCAGCCACTTTTGCGACTCGTCCAGCGACTCGTTCGGCTTGACGCTGACCAGCTGCTTGCCGAACGCCTCGAGCAGTTCCGGCTTCTTTGCCGCCTCCTGGATCGCCTTGAACATCGTATCGAGCGCCGGCTTCGGCGTCGCCGCCGGCGCCAGCATGCTCTGCCAGTGCAACGTGCCGACGTTCGGGAAACCGGCTTCCGCCAGCGTCGGCACGTCCGGATAGTCCTTCAGCCGCTGCTCGGCGATCACCGCCACCGGCCGAAGCTTGCCGGCCTTGATCATCGCCGCCGAGCTTGCCGAATTGATCACCGCAACCTGCGCGTCGCCCACCACGAGATCGTTGATCATGCCGGCCGCGCCGGTCTTGTTCGGGATGTGCACCATGTCGAGGCCGGCGCGCCGCGCGAACACCTCCATGTCGAAGTGCGGGAACGAGCCGACGCCGGCGCTGGTGAAGCGCACCTTGCCCGGGTTCTTCTTGGCGTGCTCGACCAAGTCCTTGACGCTTTTGACGTCGAGACCCGCCGTGGTCGTGATCAGGAACGAGGGATAGATCGCGAGCCGCGACACCGAGACCACCTCCTTCTCGAAGTTGATCTGGAACTTGCTCTTGAACAGCACCGGCGTGATCGCGTTGGTCGAGACGTTGCCGACGAACAGCGTGTAGCCGTCGGGCCTGGCGCGGGCCATTTCTTCGATGCCGAGGATGCCGAAGGCGCCCGGCTTGTTCTCGACCACCACCTGCTGGCCCATGATGGTTTTGAACTGGTCGCCGAACAGCCGCGACGTGATGTCGGTCGCGCCGCCCGGCGCGTAGGGCACGACGATCTTGATCGGCTTCGAGGGATACTTGTCCTGCGCCACCGCCGCGCCGGTCAAAGCCAGCGTCAGCGCGGACACCATCAGCATCAGGCCCTTCATCTCACTCCTCCATTCCCGTTCGGGTCGCTTGGTTCAGTTCGGTTTCAGCCCCGCAGCCTTGGCGAGCGCCGCATTGGCGACGATGTCCTTGCGCACCAGCGCGTCGAACTCCTGCGGCGATATCGGCATCGGGCTGACGTCGAGGCCGGCGAAGCGCTCGCGCAGCGCCGGCTGCTCCAATGTCCTGCGGATCGCGTCCGCGAGCTTGTCGACGATGGCGCGCGGCGTCTTCGCCGGCAGAAAAATGCCGAACCAGATCACGTAGTCGGAATCGGCGTAGCCCAGCTCCAGCGTCGTCGGCACGTCGGGCAGCGCCGTGGCGCGCTTGGGGCTCGACACCGCGAGCGCCTGCAGCCGGCCTTCCTTGATGTTGGGCAAGGAGGTCGCGATCGGCGAATAGCCGAAGTCGACCCGGCCGGCGATGATCTCGGGCTGGAAGCCGCCGCCGCGGAACGGCACGTGCACGGCGTTGAAGCCCGCGCTGATGCGGAAGCGCTCCGCGGTCAGGTGCGTCGTCGCGCCGACCCCCGCCGAGGCGTAAGTGAAGCCTGCGGCGTTGGCCTTGGCCTTGTCGACGAAGTCCTTCAGGTCCTTAAAACCTTTCGACGGCGAGACCACCAGCGCGCTCGGCACGACGCCGATCGGCGCCACCGCCGCGAAGTCGTTCGCCGTGTCGTAGGGCAGGTTGGTGTAGAGCGACGGCGCGATCACGTGCGTCGAGGAATGCACCAGCAGCGAATAACCGTCCGGCTCCGCCTTCGCCACCTGTCCGGCGCCGATGGTGCCGCCGGCGCCGCCCTTGTTCTCGATCACGATCGACTGGCCGAGCGTCTGTGACAGCGCATTGAGCGCGAGCCGCGCCACCACGTCGCCGCCGGTGCCGGGCGCGAGCGGCACCATGGCGTGGATCGGCTTCGACGGCCAGTTCGCCGCGGCGTCGGCCTGCGCGAAGGCTGACGTGGCGCTGCCACAGGCGAGTGCCGCGGCCGCGAGCATCGCCGCGGCCGGACGGATCGCCGGGCGAATCGCCAAACGAACCTTGGGATGCCGAGCACCGCGCCGGGCCATCGCCGGACCGGACATCGCTAACCTCCCACAGTGGCGAAGCGCCGCGGCTGCGGCGCCGTTATTGTTTTTCGATCCCCGCCTTCTTGGCGAGCTCGTCGGTCGCTTTGACGTCAGCCTCGAAATACTTCTGGAACTCGGGCTGCGACATCACCAGCGGCTGCACGCCGACCTTGTCCAGCTTCTCCTTCACGCCCGGATCGGCGATCGCCTTCTGGGTTTCCTGGTAGAGCTTCGCGACAATGTCCGGCGGCGTCTTCACCGGGACGAACAGGCCGTTCCAGAAATCATAAGCCGCGGCCGGATAGCCGATCTCGGCCGTGGTCGGGACGTCCGGCAGCTGCGCCACGCGCTTCGCGGACGACACCGCGAGCGGCGTGACGTTGCCGCTTTTGATGTGCCCGATCGCCGCTGCCAGCGGCAGGAAATAGAAATCGATCCGACCCGCCATCACCTCGGCGAGCGCGTCGACCGGCCCGCGGAACGGGATGTGCTGCGCCTTGAAGTCAGCGGCGATCCGGAATTTTTCGGCCGACAGATGCGAGGCCGCGCCGATACCGGCCGAGGCGAAGTTGAGCTCGCCGGGCTTGGCCTTGGCGGCCGCGACCAGCTCGGCCGCGGTCTTGTAACCCTTCTTGGGCGAGGCGACGAGCACGCTCGGCGAAATGCCGACCGGGCTGACCGCGATGAAGTCGGCCAGCGTGTCATACGGCAGCGTCTTGTGCGTCACGTAGGAGGCGCTGAACGTCGCCGAGTGGAACAGCACGGTGTAGCCGTCGGGAGTCGCGCGCGCGACCTGGGCGACGCCAAGCGTGCCGCCGGCGCCCGGCTTGCTCTCGATCACGATCGGCTGGCCGAGCTGTTTCTGCAACTGCTCGAACGCGATACGCGCGGTCACGTCGTTGGCGTTGCCCGCGGCGAACGGAATGATCGCGGTGATGTTGCGCGACGGATAGCTCTGCGCCGCCGCGGGTCCCGCGAGCAAGCCGGCAAAGCCCGCCGCCGCCAGAAGCGCGAACGTCCTCCGTGGAATGCCCATTGGTTCCTTCCCTCTGCATTTTGTTGTCGTTGTCCCCCCGGGACTTTGGCACGGTGGGCAGCGAATTGTCACCACGGAGCTTATGCGGCATCTCGCTCTGAATTTCTCCGCTTGTCATTCCGGGGCGCGCCGAAGGCGCGAACCCGGAATCCAGTACAGCGTTCTGCACTTTGTTCTGGATTCCGGGTTCACGCGTCATAGCGCGTCGAAGACGCGCGTGAACGCGCTTGTGGCGCGTGCCCCGGAATGACGTGCCCGACTTTTTCGGCTGCTCACACGCGCCTGTCCCACCACGCGGGACAGGGAACGCCGTCGCGCTGGTTTGCACCCATCGCTACGCGGCGGTAACGTCACCGCGAATCCCGGAACGTCGTTCCATATATAGGAACAAAGGCGGAGACCCCTGATCATGGCCAAGGACGCCATCGTTTCCGACGATCTGGCGAAGAAATTCGCCGCCGAGAAGGAGACGCCCTACACCCGCTGGGTCAAGAGCGAAGGCCTCGACATCATCAGCTCGACCTACGTGCAGAACCTGCACACCGTCGAGCTCAAGCCCTGGGCGCGCCGCGGCGGCAAGGGCGTGTTCATGAACCACGAGGCCTCACGCACCTCCAACGACTGCTACGTCTGCGAGATCCCGCCCGGCAAGACGCTCAACCCGCAACGGCAACTGTTCGAGGAGACCATCATGATCCTCGACGGCCGCGGCTCGACCACGGTGTGGAACGACGCCGGCCAGCGCATCACCTTCGAATGGAAGGCCGGCGCGCTGTTCGCCATTCCGCTCAACTGCTGGCACCAGCACTTCAACGGCTCGGGCCGCGATCCGGCCCGCTTCGTCTCGGTCACCAACGCGCCGATCGTCATCAATCTCTACGAGGACATCGATTTCATCTTCGGCACGAAATACGACTTCAAGGGCCGCTTCAACGGCGAGCCGGATTACTTCTCGGCGAAAGACGAGACCAAGGGCTTCCTGCTCGCCACCAACTTCGTTCCCGACGCGGTGAATTTGCCGCTGATCACGGCGAAGGAGCGCGGCGCGGGCGGCGGCCACATCCGCTTCAACTTCGCGAAGTCCTCGCTCAACAGCCACATCTCCCAGTTCCCGATCGGCACCTACAAGAAGGCGCACGCGCACGGGCCAGGCGCGCACGTCATCATCCTCTCCGGCGAAGGCTATTCGCTGATGTGGCCGGAGGGCGACGAGCCGCGCTATTACAAGTGGGAGGTCGGCACCATGATCGTGCCGCCGAACATGTGGCTGCATCAGCACTTCAACACCGGCACGACGCCGGCGCGCTATCTCGCCTTCAAGCACGAGGGCGTCGCGATCCGCAATGCCCAGGGCGTGCCGAAGGCCTGGATCAGCCGGCGGGCGGGCGGCGACCAGATCGATTACCGCGACGAGAATCCCGAGACGCGCAAGCAGTTCGCTGACGAGCTTGCCAAGCACGGGCTGACGCCGCAGATGGACAAGGCCTATGCGGCCGAGCTCGAGGGCGCGCCCGGCAAGTCGCTCGCGGCGGAGGAGAAAGAACATGCGTGAGTTGCCGAACCGTGCGACAGCGGCGGCCCGCTCCCTCCCCCGCTTGCGGGGGATGGCTGGGGAGGAGGCAATAGCGGGCACCGGCGTTTGCCGCATGCCCCCTCCCTGTCCCTCCCCCGCAAGCGGGGGAGGGAGCGCAACCGCTGCGGCGTGTGGCAATCCAGAAATCGGAGTCAACAACAATGCATGACGTGCCCGGAAGCGTTCACTGGCACGAGCCGACCGGCGGCAAGCGCGCGGGCTTCGGCAAGTTCGGCCGGCCGAAAACGCCCTACGACATCTTCATGGAGTCGGAAGGCATCCCGGTGTTCCGCGACATCGGCGTCAGCAAGGTGCAGAACCTTCCATTGGCCCCCTGGAAGCGCACCGGCGGCCGCGGCACCTACATCCAGCTCCATGGCACCGAAGGCAAATGGGGCTGCTATGTGGTTGAAGTGCCGGGCGCGGGCGCGCTCAACCCTGAAAAGCACATGTACGAAGAAATCTACTTCGTCGTGGAGGGCCGCGGCACCACCGAGGTCTGGCTCGACAATGACAGCAAGCGCCACGTGTTCGAATGGCAGAAGGGCTCGCTGTTCTCGATCCCGGTCAACGCGATGCACCGCATCGTCAATGCATCGTCTTCCCCGGCGCTGCTGCTCGCCGGCACCACTGCGCCGAACGTGATCAACCTGATCAACAACATCGGCGCGGTGTTCGACAATCCGTACCAGTTCCGCGACCGCTTCTCGGGCGCCGACGATTTCTACAAGTACAAGGACGACATCGAGCCCGATCCGGTGCGCGGGCTTGCCATGCGGCGCACCAACTTCGTGCCCGACATCGTCAACTGCGACCTGCCGCTCGACAATCGCCGCTCGCCCGGCTTCCGCCGCATCGAGCCGTTCATGACCGGCAACACCTTCTATCTCTGGATCGGCCAGCACGAGAACGGCCGCTACTCCAAGGCGCACGCGCACACCAGCGCCGCGGTGCTGATCTGCATCAAGGGCAAGGGCTACACCTACACCTGGCCGGAGCGCGACGGCGTCAATCCATGGAAGGACGGCAAGACGCAGAACATCAAGCGGGTCGACTACGAGCCGGTCGGCATGGTGTCGGCGGCGCCCGGCGGCGCACGCTGGTTCCACCAGCACTTCGGCGCCTCGAAGGAGCCGCTGCGGCTCACCGCCTGGTTCGGCCCGCACAATCCCGGCCGCGAGCCCGGCCCGCCCGGCGAGCAGCACATCGACTACACCGCGATGGACATTCCCGAAGGCGGCAGCGCGATCCCGTACTGGATGGAGGATCCGTTCATCAAGAAGGAATACGACGAGCGGCTCATTCGCGAGGGCGCCGAGAACCGGATGCGCGCGGAGTATTACGACAAGAACTACAAGGGCGAGCTGCCGAGGGAGTAACGGCTCAGCGCTGTATTGCCCTGCTCATTTCGATCGGGTTCCATATCCAAGTTTCCTGAGGGAATCCCGTCTTGATCGCCTCCGCTTTCAGTCTGGCGGCGTCCGCATATGAAAGATGTCCTCCCACGACAATACGATAGCGCGCGTCGGGACCTCCTATCGGCTGGCATACTCCGATCTGAAATTGTCCCGGAAATTTGCGAGCCAATTCATTTGCGCCGGCAAGTGCCATTTCCGGTGCACCATCTGATCCGACAACAACAAACCACTCATTGTCAGGGACAATGCCGAATAGCCCTCTGAGAACTTGTTGCGATGCTGTCGGGTCTTGAGATTTCAGACAATTTCGAACCTGCGTCACGGTGGATTCTTTTGAAGATACCCCTTGCGCCACTGCGCTCGCGATCACCGCGGGCATTTCGAAGCTGGCTCTTCTGTTGGTCTGCTGCGACGCAATAGTCGCTCCATTTATCAGACTTGTGAGCAGCGCTGGAGCTGCGATTCCCAGTTGGAAGATTTTTACAGGCTTATCTTCATCGCTGTTCAGATAGACAACGACACATGCTGCAACACATAGCGCGATCACGCGAACAGCGTAGCTAATAGCTTGCAGCCACTGAAGGTCCGCGAGAGCAGTGTGAATGTCCACAACGAGCACATTCACAAGAATCGGCGTCATCGCGCCGAGGCAAGCAACGCCCAGCTTTTTGCGCAATTCCATCGTGGCCCCCCTTACGCGACCGGGCCGTTTCGTACCCCCCGCCCTTGGCGCGAGGCGGCCCTGGCGAGACTTCAATCGCCACTAAATTGTATAATAGCACCAAACCGCCTGCAATTGTATTGGCGCGGGTCTGGTTGGTCGCCAGCTCAAGCACGTCCTGTCGGCTAGCAAACCACCCCACGGGACAAACGCTGACTCGCTACGGAGCACATCAGCCGCCACACGCGCGAGCCTGTTGGAAATTCCATGCGCAGCAACGGACCACCAGATCGAGCTGCCGAGAGGCACGGTCTGTCACCAAGAGGTTAGGCCTTCGGCCCGGACCGAGATTTTAAAAATTGAAAGAGCCCGGCAAAACCGGGCTCTTTTTTTGTTCAGTTCAGCGCGACCCCAGAAACATTTGGCTTACGCCGCCTTGGCGAACTCCTCCTGCACCGACTTCTCGAACGCCAGCACCTTCTGCACGCTCGGCCGCTGCAGCATGCGCTCGAAATGCGCCGAGCAGTGCTTAAAGCCGGAGAAGTCGAGCTCGAACTGCCGCGCCCGCCGCTGGCACCAGAAGAAGTGCGCATCCGGCGCGGTGAAATGACCGAAGAAGAACTCGCGGCCGGCGAGGGCGTCGTCGGCGATCTTGAACAGCTCCATCAGGTTTGCGGTCGCAAGCTTCTTGACGCTGTCCTCGGTGCCCGGCACGTCGCACACCCGCGGCGGCGAATTGATCCGCGCGAGGAACGGGTGGATGCCGCCGGAGCACCACGACATCAGCGAGATCGCCTGCAGCTCCTCCCACGGATCGGCCGGCAAGAGCTTCGCCTGCGGAAACGTCCGCGCGATGAAGGTCTGGATCGCCACGCTCTCGCTCAGCACCTTTCCGTCGACGATGAGCAGCGGCACCTTGTGCTTGGGATTGAGCTTTAGGTACTCGGGCGAATTGTGCTGGTTCTTGCGGAAGTTCAGCGGCCGCACCTCGAAGCTCGCCTTCGCTTCGGTGAGCGTGACATAGGGCGCGAGCGCGCAGGTGATCGGGGCGTAGTAGAGCTCGATTTTCATAGGGGCCTCCCGTTTCTCGGTTTTGACCGTACCGCGAACCGGGCGTGAGCGAAATCCGCTCGGCGCGCCGCCGGTCTGCACCGGCTGCATCGGCCACGCGCCCCGACCGCGCTTGCCGAACGGCAACGTTGAATGCGACAACCTTGGCCTCAAACCGGGAGAAAATCGTCCATGCGTGTCGTCGCGCTCGAAGAGCATTTCACTGTCCCTGCCCTGGCGTCCAAGTACGTCAAGCCCGAAGCCGTCGCCAAGCGCGGCCATTTCAAGGGGCGGAACGTTGCTCCCGGCAAGTCCAGCCCGATGGAGCTCCTGCCCGAGATCGGCGAGAAACGGTTCAAGTCGATGGACGACGCCGGCATCACCGTGCAGGTGCTCTCGAACAGCGGCGCCGGCCCCGATCTCGTGCCCGGCCCGGACGGGATCGCGCTCGCCAAGGGCGTCAACGACCACCTGGCGGAGGTCGTCACCAAGCACCCCAAGCGTTTCGCCGGCTTTGCCTCGCTGCCGATGGCGAGCCCCGACGCCTGCGCCGACGAGCTCCGCCGCGCGGTGAAGGACCTGAAGATGGTCGGCGCGATGATCCACGGCACGACCGAAGGCCGTTTCCTCGATCATCCGGGCTATGACGGCCTGCTGGCAGCGGCGGTCGAGCTCGATGTGCCGATCTATATCCACCCGAATGTTCCTTCGATGGACGTGCGGCAGGCCTATTACTCGAACCTGCCGGAGGGCTCCGACCGCGTGCTCGCGACCGCCGGGTGGGGCTGGCACTCGGAGGTCGCGATCCACATCCTGCGCATGGTGTTCGCCGGCACCTTCGACAAGCACCCGAAGCTCAAGATGGTCATCGGCCACATGGGCGAGATGCTGCCGGTGATGCTCGCCCGCCTCGACGAGGTGTCCGCGGCCGACATCGGGCACCTGAAGCGGCAGCCCAGCGCGACCATCGTCGAGCAGGTCTGGATCACCACCAGCGGCATCTTCAGCCAGCCGCCGTTCGTCGCGGCGCTGCAGACGTTCGGCATCGACCGCATCATGTTCTCGGTCGACTACCCGTTCGCGCCCGATGCGCGGGGCCGCGATTTTCTCAACGAGGTGGCGCTTGCGCCGGCCGACATGGCGAAGCTTTGCCACGGCAACGCGGATGCGCTGCTGAAGCTGAAGGCATAAGCGCCCGATATCACGGCATCGCGGAACTGGCGTCAGCAAGATGCTGACACCAGTCGCGGCGCGATGCGTGGGCCGGTCTCGCGCAACAAGCGGTTCGCGTATCGGCCGTTCGGTGTTCCGGCGGCCGGAATTGAACCTTGACCGCACCCACGTAGTGATGGGTTATGGGGTCCGTATCCATGGCGTGCCTCAGGAATTCAGTCGAATGCCCATCGAGCAAGACGAAACCGGCGGCCGCATCTTCTTCTCCTCCACCGGCCGCTCGCTGGAGGACGACGACCAGGTCGTGGTGCTCTCGGTCGGCGTCGACATCGGCTCGTCGACCTCGCATCTGGTGTTCTCGCGCATCGTGCTGGAACGGCTCGACAGCCGCTATGTCGTCACCGAGCGCGAAACGTTCTACGCCTCCGACATCCTGCTCACGCCCTACTCGGCCGAGAACACCATAGATGCCGACGCACTCGGCGCGTTCATCGCCAAGGAATACGCCGACGCCAGGGTCGAGCCGGGCGAGATCGACACCGGCGCGCTGATCCTCACCGGCGTCGCGGTGCAGCGGAAGAACGCGCGCGCCATCGGCGAGCTGTTTGCGAAAGAGGCCGGCAAGCTCGTCGCGGTGTCGGCCGGCGACAATCTCGAGACGGTGATGGCGGCCTACGGCTCGGGCGCGGTGGCGCGCTCGATCCGCGACGAGTGCGTGGTGATGAACGTCGACGTCGGCGGCGGCACGTCGAAGATCGCGGTGTGCGCCGAGGGCAAGGTGATCGACGTTGCCGCGGTCGACGTCGGCGCGCGCCTGCTGTGCCTTGCGGGCGACGGCACGATCCTGCGGATCGAGGAGGCCGGACGGCGGCATGCGCTGGACGTCGGCCTGAGCATCGCGCCGGGCGACAAGCTGACACTGGACCAGGCGCGGACCGTGTGCAGCGCGATGGCGGACAAGCTGTTCGAGACCATGCGCGGCGGCGCGCCGGCGGCGCAGGGCGTCTCGCTTTTGCGCACAGAACCGCTTTCGCAGAAGCACAATGTGGGACGAATCCAATTCTCCGGCGGCGTGTCGGAATTCATTTACGGCAACGAGACCCAGAAGTTCGGCGACCTCGGGCCATTCCTTGCGGACGAAATCCGCAAGCGCGTCGATGCATTCTGTCCGAACCTCGAGCCTTCGATCGAAGGCATCCGCGCCACCGTGGTCGGCGCCTCGCAATACACCATTCAATTGAGCGGCAGCACGATCTTCGTCTCGCCGCTCGACGCGTTGCCGCTGCGCAACGTGCCGGTGATCGCGCCCGCGCTGCCGCTCGCCGGCGAGACCATCGATCCCGCCGCCGTTGCGCGTGAAACGCAGGCGATGCTCAAGCGGCTCGACCTCAATGGCGGCGAGCAGCCGGTCGCCGTGTTCGTGCCCTGGCAGGGCTCGGCCACGTTCCAGCGGCTCGACGCGTTCTGCAAAGGCGTCGCCGACGGCCTCGCGAACGTGCTGAAGAACGGCCATCCGCTGGTGCTGGCCGGCGACGGCGATGTCGGCGGCCTCCTCGGCATCCATCTGCACGAGGAAATGAAACTCGCCAATCCGGTCGTGTCGATCGACGGCCTTGAGCTCAAGGAATTCGACTACATCGACATCGGCACCATGCTGGAAAGCTCCGGCGCGGTGCCGGTTGTCATCAAATCGCTGATCTTCCCCACCGCAACGCCGGAGCGGCCGCGATAGTCGCTTGGCGATGGCCCATTTCGGGCCAGCCGCAAGATCCTGTTCGCCAGACCCTGCGGCCTCTTGTCCGGGGCAGGCCTCTCGCGCCCGTGGTCTACTGCGGCAAAGCCGTCATAAGGCTTGGGGTCATAAGGCTTGGGGGAGGCGTCGGGGGATGCCGCGTTTCATGCTCACGCTGCGCGCGTTTCTCGCGCTGGCGTTGCCGTACTTCCGCTCGTCGGAGGGCCGCTGGCGCGGGCGCGCGCTGCTCGCCGGCGTGATCGCCGCCGAGTTCGCGCTGGTCTATGTCGCCGTTCTCACCAACCAGTGGAACGGCCGCTTCTTCAACGCGCTCGAGGCGCGCAACTGGGACAAGGTCCAGATCGAGCTTCTGGTGTTCCTGCTGATCGTGCTCGCGAACTCGGCCGCGGGCGCCGGCATGTGGTGGGTCGGCCAGCACTTCCAGATGCGCTGGCGGCGCTGGATGACGGAACGCTTCGCCGGCAACTGGATGGTCAACGGGCGGCACTATCGCATCCGGTTCATCGGCCCCGAGGTCGACAACATCCACCTGCGGATCGCCAACGACATCTATATCTTCATCCAGAAGACCTACGAGGTCGGCAGTGCGCTGGTCGGCGTGCTGGTGACGCTGATTTCGTTTGCGATCATCCTCGGCGGGCTTTCCGCGATCACGCCCTTGCCGCTGTTCGGCACCGATTTCTCGTTCCCTGGCTACCTGATCGTGGTCGCGGTCTGCTACGCCTGCATCGCCACCACGATCGCCCATCTCGTCGGCCGCCGCCTCGTGCACCTGAACTTCCAGCAGCAGCGCCGCGAAGCTGACGTTCGCTTCGCCACCGCGCGGGTCACCGACCACTCCGAGCAGGTCGCGCTGCTCAAGGCCGAGCCGGTCGAGCGCACCGAGATCGGCCGGCGGTTCGACGCGCTCGTCACCAACTGGCGGGTGCTCGCCGCGGTGCAGACGCGGCTCACCGGATTCACCTACGGCTATGCCCAGGTGTCGATGATCTTTCCGACGCTGGTGGTGACGCCGGCGTATCTCGTCGGCGCGATTCCGCTCGGCGTGCTGGTGCAGGCGGCGGCGGCGTTCCAGAAGGTCGAGACGTCCTGCGCCTACTTCATCAACTACTACAGCCGCATCGCCGAATGGAAAGCCGCGCTCGACCGCCTCTGGCAGCTCGATATGGCGCTGGCGCGCGTCGACACCACGGCGCCGGCGCACGGCGCGGTCGAGGTGCTGCACGAGCCGCGCACGGATCTCGCGCTGGAGGGGCTGGTCCTGCGCAGCGAGGGCGGCGATCGCATCACCGGCGTTCCGGACCTCGTGTTGAACTCGGGCGACCGGCTTTTGATCAACGGCGCGTCGGGATCGGGCAAGACCACGCTGTTCCGCGCGCTCGCCGGCATCTGGCCGTTCGGCGAGGGCCTGATCCGGATGCCGACCGGCACCCGCGTGCTCACGCTGTCGGCGCGGCCGTATTTTCCGCTGGGTTCGCTGCGTCAGGCGCTGGCGGCGCCGGCGCTCACCGCCGAGGTGTCCGACGCGGAAATGAGAGGCGCGATGCGCGCGACGGGCCTCATGCATCTCATCGACCGGCTCGACGAGGAGGCCGACTGGACCACGGCGCTGTCCGCCGGCGAGCAGCGCCGCATCGGGCTTACACGCGCGCTGATCCTTCGACCCGACGTGCTGCTGATCGACGATGCGGACGTCACCTCCGACATCGGCCGCGCGAAAGAGTTCTACGACCTGCTCGCCGAGCTGCTGCCCGAAGCCATCGTCGTGTCCGCGAGCAGCTCATCGATGCTGGCGGGCTTCCATCACAACGCCATCACCATCGGACAGGGCGAGCGGCCGCCGCGGCAGGCGGCCCAGCGCGTGCTCGCGATCGCGACGCCGGTTTGAGTTTCCGTCAGATTGTCACGAGCAGAGCGGCGCCGACCGCGGCGATGGCGCCGCCCGCGGTGCGCGCGGCAAAGCGAACCGGCAGGCGGTTCGCCGCAAGGCCGATGGCGAGGCCCGCGAGATGGAGCGCGAGCGTCGCGGCAACGAAGCCCGCGCCGTAGCCGAGCGCCGAGGTCTGCGCCGGCAGCTCGACGCCGTGCGCGTAGCCATGCAGCAGCGCGAACAGGCCGATCAGCGGCAAGCTCACCGCGAACGACGGACGCCAGGTCAGCGCAACCGCCGCGCCGAGCACCAGCACCGAACCGGTGATACCGATCTCGACCCCCGGCAGCGTCACGCCGGCAAAGCCCAGCGTCGCGCCCGCGGCCATCACCGCCGGAAACGCCAGCGGCAGCAGCCACAGCGCCCGGCCGCCGAGCTGCGAGGCCCAGAGACCGACCGCCACCATCGCCAGCAGGTGGTCGAGACCGGTGAGCGGATGCGCGAAGCCCGCGGCGAAGCCGAGATGCGAATGATCGCCGGGATGGGCGAAGGCCGCCGTGCTGAACGCGGTGGCCAGAAGGGCGAGCGAAGCGGTGCAGGCAATGCGGCGCATCATGTTCCTCATGGGAGAACGGCGAAACCCGGTAAGCAAGTCTAGCGAATTTTGCTTATCCGCGGAAAGCGTCAATCGACGTCGATGAACACGGTCCCGCCCTCGACGGTTGCAGGGTAGGTCTTCACCGGGATCATGCAGGGTGGCGACACCACCTCGCCGGTCTTGATGTCGAACTGGCCGTTGTGGAAGTTGCACTCGACCACGTCGCCGTCGATGTAGCCCTCGGACAGCGAGCCCGGCCCGTGGGTGCAGGCGTCGTCGGTCACGTAGAACGTCCCCTCGACGTTGAAAACGGCAACGGTCAGGCCCGAGGCCTCGACGCGGAGCGCGGTGCCCGCGGCAACCTCCTCGGCCTTGCAAAGTTCAACTCTGGTAGTCACGGCAGTGGGTTCTCTCACGTTAAGGATGGGGCTAGATTTGACCTGGATCATAGATCACGGGCGGCAAACCTCGGTCAATGCTAATGGCCTGAACCACTTGAGCTTTCACTTGGGCTATTGCTGGCTTGAGCAATCCAACCCGGCGGCGCTATAGAGCGCAAAACTTTCTGGCGCGAGCCATTTCAGGAGTGAGCGATGCTCCGCAAAGAACAGAACGACCTTCTCACACAGACAGGCCCCGGCACGCCGATGGGGCAGATGTTCCGCTCGACCTGGCAGCCGGCGCTGCTGTCCGAGGAGCTGCCCGAGCCCGGCTGTCCGCCGGTGCGGGTGAAGCTCCTCTCGGAGCGGCTGCTCGCCTGGCGCGACTCCAACGGCAAGCTTGCGCTGACCGACGAGTTCTGCGCCCACCGCGGCGTCTCGCTGTGGTTCGGAAGGAACGAGCACGGCGGGCTGCGCTGCCCGTATCATGGCTGGAAGTACGACCACACCGGCCAGTGCGTCGAGGTGCCGTCGGAGCCGACCGAAAGCGGCTACTGCCAGAAGATCAGGCTCAAGTCCTATCCGCTGATCGAGCGCGGCGGCGTGCTGTGGACCTACATGGGTCCGCCGGAGAAGCAGCCGCCGCTGCCGGAATGGGAATTCGCGATGGTGCCGGCCTCGCACAGCTTCATGTCGAAGCGGCTGCAAGAGTGCAACTGGCTGCAGGCGATGGAAGGCGGCATCGATTCGAGCCACGTCTCGTTCCTGCATTCGGGCGAGCTCAACAGCGATCCGCTGTTCAAGGGCTCGAAGGGCAACCAGTACAACATGGGCGACATGAAGCCGGTGTTCGAGGTGGTCGAGAGCCCCGGCGGCCTCTACATCGGCGCACGGCGCAACGCCGAGGAGGGCAAGTACTACTGGCGCGTCACCCAGTGGGTGATGCCGGCGTTCACGATGATCCCGCCGCGCGCCGATCATCCGGTGCACGGCCACTTCTGGGTGCCGATCGACGACCAGAACTGCTGGGCCTGGAGCTTCGACTACAAGGTCACGCGCCCGCTCACCGACAAGGAGCGCAAGGCGATGGAGGCCGGCCAGGGCATCCACGTCGCCTATGTGCCGGGCACCTACATCCCGGCCGCCAACAAGACCAACGACTACCTGATCGACCGCAAGGCGCAGAAGGAAGGCCGCACCTTCAGCGGCGTGTTCGGCATCGCCATGCAGGATGCCTCGCTGCAGGAGAGCATGGGACCGATCATCGACCGCACCAAGGAGAATCTCGTCTCCACCGACAACGGCATCATCATGGCGCGGCACCGCCTGCTGCGCGCGCTGAAGGTGATGGAAAAGGGCGAGACGCCGCCCGGCGTCAGCCTCGAGCATCAGCATGTGCGCTCGGCGGCCGTTGTTCTGCCGCCGGACAAGCACTTCAAGGATGCCGCCAAGGAAGCGCTGCGGGTGCAGACCGGCAAAGAGCACGTGACGGTCTGACATGCAGTCCGAATCCGCCCGCATGTCGAGCGCCGCCGAGGCGCGCTTCCGGATCGATGCGCCGAACTCGAAGCCGCGCGCGGTCAAGGTGATCGCGCTCGACCGGCCGAGCGAGCGCGTGGTCAAGGAGCTGGCGCAACGGCAGTGGAACCGGGCGACCTTCTTCACCGCGTCGGCCTTCGGCAGCGCGCCGAAGCAGGGCGAAAGCTTCGCTGGCTGGCTCAGCGATTTGGCCGGCCGCACCAAGGACCTGATCGACGAGGTCAACAACGCCGATCTCGTGGTGATGGTGGCGGCAGCCGGCGAAAGCGCACAGGCGGCCTCGATCATCGGTGAGGCCTGCAGCGTCAAGCGGGTGATGACCACCGCGCTGGTGCTCGGCGGCAGCGCCTCCGACGAGGCGCTGTCGAAGACACTCTCGCATCTACGGCCCTGGGCGCTGATGCTGGTGATCGCCAGCGCCGAGGAATACATCGCCGACATGCTGACGGCGCTCAGAGCCTGATGGGGACATCCATGACGATGCGGTTTCTGATTGCGGCGGGTCTTGCGGTTGCCGTGCTTGGCAGTGCGGGCGCCCAGACCGTCACGCGGGAGCAGAAGCAGGAAACCTGCAACTTCGGCGCCGACAGCCAGAAGCTGACCGGCGCGAAGCGCAAGAGCTTCATCGCAAAGTGCATGTCGGACAAGGATTCGCCGCGCGGCAAGCCGACCGGGGCTGCGGCGAGGTAGCGAAGCGCTTCTCAGCTAAATGCACCATTCTGTCTGCGTCATGCCCGCGCTTGTCGCGGGCATCCACGCCTTGGCTGCAAAGTAAGGCGTGGATGGCCGGGACATAGGCGAGCGTAGCGACGCCGTCCTTCGGACGGCTACGCCCGGCCATGACGGCGGCACGTGAAACGTCAATTCATCGGAACGAGATTGATGTCCTTGGCGAGCTTCACCGTCGACGTGATCTCGTTGTGGAAGAACGTGGTGAACTCGTCCACGCCCATCGGCTTCGGCAGCACGCCAAGCTGCGTGAGCCGCTCCCGCACCGCCGGCAGCGCAAGCGCCTTGTTGGTCTCGGCGTGCAGCCGCTCGACGATGGCGCGCGGGGTCTTCGACGGAAACGCCAGCCCGCCCCAGAACAGATATTCGGCATCGGGGTAGCCTGCCTCGGCGACCGTCTGCACGTCCGGCAGCGCGGGCGCGCGCTGCGGCGTGCTGACGGCCAGCGCAACGATTTTGCCCTCCTTGATATTCGGCAATGCCGGCGTGATCGGCAGATAATAGAAGTCGACGCGCCCGGTCATCACCTCGGTGAACGCCTCGACCGGTCCGCGGAACGGGATATGCTGGACGTTGATGCCGGTCGCAAGGCGCAGCCGTTCCGCCGCCCAATGCGACGCCGAGCCGAGACCGGCGGACGCGAAGTTCAGCGCGCCAGGCTTCGCCTTGGCCGCCGCGACGAGATCGGCGACGGACTTCCAGCCTTTTGAAGGTGCGGCGACCAGCACGCTCGGCTGCACGCCGAACAGCGCCACCGGCGCGAAATCGCGAAACGGATCGAACGGCAACGTCTTGTGCAGCACGACGTAGGAGCTCTGCGACGACGTCAGCAGCAGCACCGTGTAGCCGTCAGGCTCGGCCTTCGCCACGGAGGCGGTGCCGATCGTGCCGCCGCCACCCGGCCGGTTTTCCAGAACGAAGCTCTGGCCGATCTGTTTCGACACCTGATCGAGCACGATGCGGGCGATGGTGTCGCCGGCGTTGCCCGCCGAAACCGCGCTGATGGCACTGATCGGCCGGCTTGGCCAAGTGTCCGCCACAGCGTCCGCTGCCACAGTCTGACTGAAGAGAACGAGAACGGCGCTCGCCGCAGCGCCGCGCAAGGCGCGCACTGACGTCATGTTGTCCTCCCTGACGTCGCGCCCGAAGCTCTGCCCGGCGTTCTGGTCGCGACAAAGCGCCGATGGCGGGCCGCATCCCCGGAGGCCTGGCTCACCGGCTGCAAGGGCAGGATGACCCTGTTTGGCTAAGGCAGCAAGGCTATGGCCGCGCCGAAATGCCGGCGGCCTGACCGATCCAGGCCCGGAATGCACGGAACGGCCCCTCGTCCTGACGGCCCTCGCGCCAGACCAGATACCAGTGCTCGCCCTTGGACACCGACAGGGTGAATGGCGCGACGAGGCGCCCCGCCTTGAGGTCGTCGTCGACATAGGGGCTGACGCCGATCGCGACGCCGACACTGTCGGCCGCGGCCTGCAGCGCCTGGCCGTAATATTCGAACTCCGGACCCTTGGCCCGCACCTTCGACAAGCCCGCCGCCTTGAACCACTGCGGCCATTCGTCGGCCGCGTGCGCGACGCGCAGCAGCGTCGCGTTGCGAAGATCGTCCGGCGTCTTCAACCGCTTCGCCAGGGCGGGCGTGCAGACCGGCGTGAAATCCGCAGCAAACAGTTTCTCCGAAGCGAAGCCTTGCCAGTCGCCTACGCCAAGCCGGATGCCGCAGGTCCAGTCGTCGTTGTAGGGCACCGTCGCGCCGCCGGTGGCGAAACGCACCTCCACGTCCGGCGCCTCTTTCTGGAAATCGGCGAGCCGCGGAATGAGCCAGCGGGTGGCGAACGTGGGCCCGACGCCGATGGTCAGCACCCGCGAGCCCGCCATCGCCGTCACCTGCGCGGTCAGATTCGCGAGTTGATCGAAGATCGGCGAGAGCCCGGCCTGATAGGTGCGGCCCGCGGCCGTCAAACCCAACCGGTTGGCCTTGCGCTCGAACAGCGGCACGCCGAGCCGCTGCTCCAGAAGCTGCACCATGCGGCTGACCGCGGCCGGCGTGACGTGCAACTCGCCCGCGGCCCTGGCGAAGCTCTCGGCGCGCGCGGCCGCCTCGAACGCGCGGATGCCGTTCAGGAAGGGAAGTTTGCGCGACATCAGAAAAGCTTGGTCTGGGCCGAAAGACTGGTGAACAAATACCACGATTCAGGGCCAGAACCCACAGGCCGGCCCATTCAGGACCAGCAAAACTGATGCTGAGGCCTCGATAACTCAGTTTGTCTCGCGCCGCTGGCCCGATCATTGAGACGGGCGGAGAGCACCACCCCGAGAGTCCGCCCATGAGCCCGCTGCTGATATCCGTGCTGTGCCTTGCCATGGTCGGCACCTCGTTCCTCTCCGGCATCTTCGGCATGGCCGGCGGAATGATCCTGGTCGGCATCCTGCTGGTCCTGCTGCCGGTGCCCGAAGCGATGATGCTGCACGGCGTGACGCAGATGGCGTCGAACGGCTGGCGCGGGCTGCTGTGGTGGAAGCACGTCCGTTGGAACGCGGTCGGCGTCTACGTGATGGGCTGCACGCTGGCGCTCGTTGCATGGTCGTTCACGCGCTACGTGCCGAGCCTGCCCGTCGCGCTGCTGCTTCTTGGCGTGACGCCGTTCCTGGTGCGCCTGCTGCCGAAGAGCTACAGCCCCAATCCCGAAAGCCTGACGCAGGGCACGTTCTACGGCACGATCTGCATGACGCTGATCCTGCTGACCGGCGTTTCAGGCCCGCTGGTCGACACGTTCTTTCTCGGCGGCAAGCTCGACCGCCGCGAGATCGTCGCCACCAAGGCGATGTGCCAGATCTTCGGCCATGCCGCGAAGCTGGTTTATTTCGGCGCGCTGATCGATCAGACGGGCTCGCTCGACCCGGTCGTCGCGGTGCTGGCGATCATAAGCTCGATGGTCGGCACAACGCTCGCCAAGCGAGTACTCGAGGCCATGAGTGATCAGCAATATCGCCGATGGGCCAACGCCATCATCGTGACCATCGCCGGTTACTACGTGCTGCACGGCAGCTACCTGCTCGTGATGACGCACGCCTTCGCGCGCTGAGCCAAAACCGCTTCAGCGCTTCCGCTCGGTCAGCACGAGATAGAGCGAGCTCGCGACGATGACCGCCATGCCAGCAACGCTCCAGAGGCCGGGCAACTCGCCGAACACCAGGTATCCGAGCAAGGCGGAATAGACGATGCGGGAGTAGTCGAGCGGCACGAGCGCCGTCACGTCGCCGAGCGTCCAGCCATGGGTGATCAGGCCCTGTCCGGCAATGCCGAGAAATCCAATCATCACCAGCATGGCGAGCTCAGGGCCGGTGGGCGTGACCCAGAACCAGATGGTCGGGATCAGCGAGAACACCGCGTTGCTGATCGCGTAGTAGAACATGATGGTGCGGGTCGGCTCGGTGGTCGCAAGCCGCCTGATGCAGATCACGATCAGCGCGCCGAAGAAGGCGCCGGCCGCGCCGACGAACGCGCCGGGATCGAAGCCCGCGGTGAACGGCCTCGCATAGAGCACGATCCCGGCGAAACCGACCAGCGTGATCGCCGTGCGGCGGAAGCCCGCAAGCTCACCGAGGAACGCCATCGCCAGCGGGATCATGAACAGCGGCCGCGAGAACTGCAGCGCCATCGCATCGGCCAGCAGCATGTGGGTGATGGTCCAGAAGAAGCAGATGTTGCCGAGCGTCCCGATGATGCCGCGCACGGCATGCATGCCGAGCCGCTTGGTGCGAAGCGGCTCCAGCGGATTGTGCATGAACATCGGCAGCACGAAGAAGAAGCCGACGATCGAGCGGAAGAACAGGATCTCGATGGTGGGGATGCGCGAGCCGACCTGCTTGACCAGCATCGCCATCACGACCAACGTGAAGGAGCCGAGCGACACCAGCGCCGCGCCGCGCGCGTTGCGGTCCATTGCCTCCCAGCGCTTACGGATGCGGCCGTGCAATCCTCCGATCACGCTATCCCGCGATCCGCGTGCGATGACCGAGCCGGGCCGAGATCGCCGCCGCCGTCTCGATGACGTGCGGCACGAACGTCGTCAGTGCCTTCCTTGACAGCCGGCTGACCGGGCCGGCAAGCCCGATCGCCGCCACCACCTCGCCCGCGTCGTTGCGCAGCGGGGCTGCGATGCAGCGCATGCCGAGCTCGCTTTCTTCGTCCTCAATGGCGCAGCCGCGGGCGCGGACGCCTTCGAGCGCCTCCTTCAACGCCAGCGGATCGGTGATGGTCTGCGGCGTGCGGGCGGCAAGCCCGTCGCGCACCACCTGCTCGATGATCTCCGGCGGCTGATAGGCGAGGATCACCTGCCCCTCCGCCGTGCAGTAGGCGGGCTTCCGCACGCCGACGTCGGAGCGCATGCGGACCGACTGCGTGCTCTCCAGGTTGAACACGTACATGATCTCGGTGCCGTCGAGGACCGCGAGATGCACCGTCTCGTTGACCTTCTCGCGCAGCTCCCGCAGCAGCGGCCGCGCCTCGTTGGACACGTTCATCCGCCGGCGCACCAGCGAGCCCAATCGGAACAGCGACAGCCCGAGGCGGTATTTGCCGGTATCCGGGTTCTGCTCGAGCATGCCGTCGGCGACGAGCGTCACGGCGAGGCGGTGCACTGTGCTCTTGGCGACGCCGAGGCGCTTGGCGAGATCGCTGATACCGATCTCCACCTGCTCTTCGGAAAAGGCCTTCAACAGCCGGATCGAGGTGGCGACCGACGACAGCCGGCTGCCGTCGGGGTTGCGGGGTGACATGCGAGGGGTCGGCACGATATGTTCCGCTCTATGGACCGGCGTTCCGCTAGACTGTAGAGCATTCCCGGGCGCGGTGAAAAGCGGTCCGCGCTAGAAAAGGGCCTCGACGAAGGCTTGGAACGGAAAGCTTGGGACGGACGGGTTTGGCGGCGGGCATGGCGCGCAACATCGTGGTGATCGGCGGCGGTCCTGCCGCAGTATTTGCGGCGCTGGAGGCTAAAAAGCGCGATTCCGCGGCCCAGGTGACCCTCGTCACCGACGAGACCTGCGAACCCTACGAGAAGCCGCCGCTGTCAAAGGCCGTGCTGCTCGGCAAGGCCAAGCCGGAGGATGCACCGATCGCCGGCCCCGGCGGGCTCGCCAAGCATGGCATTGCCGTGAAGGCCGGCACGCGCTGCACGGCGATCGACCGCGCGGCGCATCAGGTCGTCACCACCGGCGGCCCCCTCGCCTACGATTCCCTCGTGATCGCCACCGGCTCGCTGATGCGGGAGCTGCCGCTGTTGCCGCCCGGCATGCCGCGCGTGCATTACCTTCGCACCGAGGCGCATGCGCGCGCGCTCAAGACCGAGCTGGGCCTGTGCAAGCATCTGGTCGTGGTCGGCGCAGGGCTGATCGGGCTCGAAGTGGCCGCGTCGGCCGCCGAGCTCGGCATCGAGGTGACGGTGATCGAGTTTGCGCCGCGTGTCATGGCACGCGCCTGCGACGAGGACACCGGCGCGCTGATCCTTGCCGAGCACCAGCACCGCGGCGTCGAATTCGAGCTGTCGACGTCGGTCGTGCAGGCGACGCCGCAGCTCAACGGCAGCATAGCGCTCGAAACCAGCGAGGGCGACCTGTTCGTCGCCGATGTCGTCGTGGTCGGGACCGGCGTGAAGCCGGACGACACGCTCGCGGCAGCCGCAGGCCTGGACGTGGAGGACGGCATCGTCGTCGACGCGCAGTGCCGCACCTCCGATCCGGCCATCTTCGCGGCCGGCGACTGCACGCGCTTTCCCGGCGCGCAGGGCCTCGTACGGCTGGAAAACTGGCGGCACGCGCAGGACCATGGCGCGGTCGCGGGCCGCAATGCGGCGGGCGCAAGCGACAGCTACAACACCGTGCCGTCGTACTGGTCGGAGCAATACGATCTCTATATCCAGGGTGTCGGCTGGTTCGATCCCGCGGCGCACCGCGTCCGCCGTCCTTTGCCGGAAAAGAGCGCGCTGATGCTGGAGGTCAAGGACGGCGCGGTCAGCGCGGCGCTGGGCATCAACGTGCAGCGCGACCTCGCCGCCATCCGCCGGCTGATCGAACGCAGGATCCCGGTCGATCCGGCGGCGCTCGCCGATCCGGCGCAGCCGTTCAACGCCATGCTCAAAGCGAAAGCGTAAAGGATGTCCGAGAAAGTCACCATCGCCGCGCTTCAGCAGATGAAGCGTGATGGACAAAAAATCGCCGGCGTCGTCGCCTGGGACACGCCAATGGCGCGAATCGCCGATCTCGCCGGCATCGATCTCGTGTCGGTCGGCGACTCGGTCGGCGTCAACCTCTGGGGCCACGAAACCCCGCTCGAGGTGACGATGGACGAGATGCTGATCGTCTGCAAAGCGGTGCGCCGCGGCAGCAAGCGGGCGCTGGTGAGCTGCGATCTGCCCTATGGCCCGGTGCAGCAAAGCCCGAAGGCGGCGATCGACGCATCGCGCCGCCTGATGGAACAGGGCGGCGCCGACATGATCAAGGTCGACGCCGCAGCGGATTTTCCCGACGCGGTGCGAGCCCTGATCGACGCCGGCGTGCCGGTGTTCGCCCAGTTCGGGCTGACGCCGCAGACTGCGCAGAAGTTCGGCATCCCCTACAGCGCGCAGAACTCGCCGCAGGCGCAGGCCACCGCCGAAGCCGCGGACCGGCTGGTCGCGGAGGCGAAGATGCTCGAGCAGGCCGGCTCCTGCATGCTCGACTTCACCAATTCCGGGCCGGTCGCGGGCGCGGCGGTGGCAAGGGCCGTGAAGATTCCGGTGATCGGCGGCTTCGGCGGCGGACCATGGCTCGACGGCCGGGTGCGGCTCGCGCACACCGCGATCGGCTACGCCGACAAGTGGCTCGATTCCAAGACCGAGACCTATGTGAACACCGCGACGGCTGCGCTCGGCGCATTCAAGGCGCTGATCGAGGACGTGCGCGCCGGGCGGCAGATCAAGGGTTGAGCGCGCGTGGCGAAGCAGGATTACAGCACCTACGAGAACAAGTACGAGCCGCTCTACGACTACCTGATGAAGGAGACGCGGGCCGACTTCGTGCTGACGTTCGAGGAGATCGAGGAGATCATCGGCTTCGCCTTGCCGCGCGCGGCGCAACGCGCCGAATGGTGGGACGACGACACACCGGAGCATCCGCGCGACCAGGCGCAGGCCATCCATCAGGCCGGCTACGATTCCCGGCGGGCGCCGGAGGGCGGCAAGGTCCGGTTCCGAAGGCTGTCGACGCTGCCGCCAAGCGCGCGTTGATGGGCATTGGGCCTATGGCGATGCCTCGAACGCAGCTCACCGTCATGGTGTTTCCCGGCACACAGACGCTGCCGCTGTTTGCCGCGCAAGCGCAGGGTTTCTTCGCCAAACGCGGGCTCGACGTCGAGCTCACACCCGCACCGAGCTCCGAGGAGCAGCGCAAGGGCTTGGCCGAAGGCCGCTACCCGATCGTCCACGGCGCAGCAGACCAGTGCGTGGCGCTGGTCGAGGCGGGCACCGACGCGATCATCGTCGCGGGCGGCGACAACGGCTTCAACCACCTGTTCGTGCAGCCGGAGATCGCGGCCATTGCCGACCTGCGCGGCAGGACGCTGGTCGCCGACGTCGCCAACACCGGCTGGTCGTTCGTGCTGTACGAAATCCTCCAGCGGCACGGACTTCAGCGCCGCGATTATTCGATTCACGAAGCCGGGGCGCCATTTCGCCGTTTCGAGGCGATGCGAAACGACAAGGCGATGGCCGCGGCGATCCTCAATCCGCCGTTCGCGCTTCACGCCCGGCGCGCAGGACTGAAGGATCTGGGCCCGGTCGCCGGGGAGATCGGCCCGTATCTTGGCAGCGTGCCTTATGTGCTGCGCGCGTGGGCCGCGGAAAATGGTGACACGCTCGCCGCTTACCTCACGGCCGCGATCGAAGGCCTGCGCTGGTCGCTCGATCCGGCGAACGCAACCGCTGCCATCGGTCTCTATGCGGAGCGGCTGAAGCTCTCGGCCGACATGGCGGCGGAAACCTACGCGGTCGCCGCCGATCCCGTGAACGGGCTCGCGCGCGACGCCGCCTTCGATCTCGAAGGACTGAAGACCGTACTCAGGCTGAGAACAGCATCCGAAGGCGGCAGCGCGTCCCCACCGGAGACATATTTCGATCTCACCTGGCACCGGCACGCGCTCAGCGGGCTGTGACGTCGCGCTATTCCGCTTTGATATTCGCCGCCTTGATGATCGGCCACCACTTCTCGGTCTCGGCCTTGTGGAACGCGGCGAGCGCTTCCGGCGTCAGTTGGTCGCGCGGCGGAATCTCAAATCCGACGTCGATGATGCGCTGGCGCGCGGCCGGATCGGCGAGCGTCTGCACCACCGCGGCGTTGAGCCTTGCGACAATATCCTTCGGCGTGCCTTTCGAGGCCCACAGCCCGGTCCAAACCGAGATGTGGATGCCCGACACGCCGGCCTCGTCCGCCGTCGGCAGATCGGGCAAGGCGGGCCAGCGCTGCCTGGACAGCACGGCATAACCCTTGGTCCGCCCGGCGCGAATGTGGGACAGCATCTGCGACGCCTCGGCGCCGATCCGCAGATCGACCTGCCCGCCCACCAGATCCTGGTTGGCCGGACCGCCGCCGCGATAAGGCACGAACTGGAACTGCGTGCCGGTCACGTTCTGGAAATGAATGCCGCTGACATGGCCCGGACTGCCGGCACCGACCGTTGCGGCGGTCGCCTTGTCACCGTTGGCTTTGAGCCAGGCGACCAACTCCGGCAACGTGTTCGGCGGCAGCGTCTGCCGGCCGACGATCACGGTCGGCGCGATCAGCAGCATCGACACCGGTTCGAGATCGTTCCGGATGTCGTAGTTGATCGTGTACATCGCCGGGCCGCCGACATGGCTGGTCCAGTTGCCCATGACGACGGTGTAGCCGTCGGGTGTCGCGCGGACCGCCCGTCCCGTCCCGATGGTGCCTGACGCACCGCCCGCATTCTCGACCACGAGCGGCTGCCCGAGCGACACCCGCATCCCGTCGAGCAGCAGGCGCGAGACCGTGTCGACCTGGCCGCCCGGCGGAAACGGCACCACGACGCTGATCGGCCGTGCCGGATAGGACTGCGCGGATGCGCCGGTGATCGCCGACGCAACGGCAAATGCCAGCGCGGCGGATGGCAGGCGGAGCTTTCGCATGTCGCACCTCGTTCAATGGTGGCAACACATCAGCAGCATTCACACTCGAATTCGTCCGGCACGGCCAGCGCGCCCATGTACCAGCGCGGCGGCAAGTCCTCGGCGGTCACGTCGGCGACCGGCTTGAACACCTTGAAATGGTGCCGCCGGCCCGAAGACCAGAACGCAATCACGGTCTCGACCGGCGGACAGCCCGGCACGGCGCAGGCCATCTCGGCCACCAGGATCGCGGCTTCGCCCAGCGCGAAGCGCTCGCGCACCCACTCCCGCACGCGGTCCAGCGCTGCAACATGCTCTGCGCTTTTCCTGAGGCTTTTCTTGCTGAAGGCCAGCATTGCGCGCCTTAGAATGGCTCGTTACGACAGGCGGTCATTATCGGAGAAATGCAGTGGCAGAAAAAGTGCTGGCGGCCGTCAGAACCGCCCCGGGCAAGACCGAGATCCGCGAATATCCGATGCCGGATGTCCCGGCCGACGCCGCGCTGATGAAGATGGAGGTCGGCGGCATCTGCGGCACCGACGTCAAGCTCTACAAGCACCCGCCGAACAACAAGCCCACCATCATGGGCCACGAGAACATTGGATATATCGCGAAAGCAGGCCGCGAGTTCACCCAGCGCAAGGGTTTCAAGGAAGGCGATCTGGTGTTCGTCGAGCACTATGTCTCATGCGGCAAGTGCGAATGGTGCCACGCCGGCCAGTATCGCCACTGCGAGAACACCAACTGGCGCACCAATCCCGACGCGATCCGTTACGGCTACACCTCGGACGAAAAGCCGCCGCACCTGTGGGGCGGCTTCGCGCAATACATGTACCTGCCCTGGAACGCGGTGATTCACCACGTGCCCAAGGGCGTGACGCCCGAGCTCGCCGGCCTCGTCACGCCAATGGCGAACGGCGTCGAGTGGTCGCTGTTCGATGGTCAGGTCGGCTACAACTCCACGGTTCTCATCCAGGGGCCCGGCCAGCAGGGCCTGTCGCAGACCGTGATCTGCAAGCAGGCCGGCGCGGCGCTGATCATCGTCACCGGCACCGCGAAGGACAAGGCGCGGTTGGAGGTCGCCAAGAAGCTCGGCGCGGACCACGTGATCGATGTGAGCAAGGAGGATCCGCTCGCGCGCATCATGGAGATCACCGGCGGCAAGGGCGTCGATGTCGCGCTCGACTGCACCGCGGGCGCAGGCACGATCCCGATCCTGCTTGGTATCGAGGCGCTCAAGCGCAAGGCCGGCATCATCGTCGCGCAGGGCGAATTACGCGAATTCCCGAACTTCCCGCTGGAGAAGTTCACGGTGAAGTTCATCACCATGAAGAGCGCGCGCGGCCACAGCTATCGCGCCTGCGAGCTGGCGCTGGAGCAGATCGCCTCGAAGCGCTTCCCGCTGGAGCTCGTCACCACGCACCGCTTCGGCCTGAACGAGGTCGACAGGGCGATCAAGGCGGTGGGCGGCGAAGGCGTGCCGGACGTGATCCACGCCTCGCTGATGCCGTGGCTGTAGCGGTCAGCGAGCCGGCCTCGTTTTAAGCATGGCAACGCGCGGACCCTTGTGAGGCCGCACCAACACTATATAGTTGCACGAATATCCTATCGATTGCACAGGTTGTGTTCCGGCTTTTCGTGAAGCACAGCGCAATCGTCGCCAAGGAGTTCGCGCTGTGCTGCTTGCAAATGTCGTCCGCGTGCCGATCGACCTGAGAAGACCGCTGGTCTTCATCTCGGCGCTGCTGGGCCTGGCCTGCGTGATCGTCGCGACTGCGTCGCCAGCCTACGCGATACGGCTAAGGTTGCCGCAGGACCGCATCGTCAAGCTTCAGGACACCAACATCAAAGGGCCAAACGGCGAAGAGCTGTTCCTCGGTTACAACAGGGCCAGAAGCGAATACGTGCTCGGCATCAAGGACAACAGCACGTCCTATTATGAGCTTGATGAAGCCCAAATCAAAGCGTTTCAAGCGCGCGGACTCCTGCCTTCCCCGCTGCCGCCCTATGTGGCGCCACCAACCAGCGACACGACCATCTATGGGATCGCGGGCTTCCTCATCCTTTGCGCGCTTGGCTGGGCGTGGAAGCTTTACACAAGGTGGCACCGCAAACGCGCCCTGCCGCATCTCGACGACGCCATCGCCCGGCATCGTGCCGGCAATGTCGACGACGCGATCGCAAGCTATACGCGAGCGATCGAGATCGACCGCAAGCTCGCGCCCGCCTACAGCCTCCGCGGCAATGCGTTCGAAGCCAAGGCCGAGAACGGCAAGGCCATCGCCGATTACACCAAGGCCGTGAAAGTCGCGCCGAAACTGCTGAAGCCGCTGATTGACCGCGGCTCGCTGTTGGAGCGGACGGGCCAGTACGACCTCGCCATCGCCGACTTCACGCGCCTGATCAAGCTCACCAGGAAGGATAGCGACGGTTATGCCCAGCGCGGCCGGGTCTACCTGCGCAAAGGCGAGTACGATCGGGCAATCAAGGACTTCAACACGGCCATCAAAATCACGCCCGCGTTCGTCGATGCCTATCGCTATCGCGGTTTTGCCTACTCCAAGAAAGGCCAGGACGACCTCGCACGCGCGGATCTGGCGAAGGCCGACGCGATTGAAGGCAAACAGCCGGCGCCAGGCGCGGCGGGTATAACGCCCGCTGCCTGATCGGGCTGAGGAGCTTGTGCTGTGATGCTGACCGCCGCGGGCACCCGATCGCCATCCCGTTTCAGGACTCTTCTTCTCCTTGTCTTGGCATGTCTGGCCTGTGCTCTCTTGCTGACCGCATCGCCGGCGCAGGCCGCGAAAATAAGCTTCGGGACGCAGGAACGCATCGTCAAGATTCAGGACACCGGCATCAAGGGGCCGCAAGGTGAGGAGCTCTTCCTCGCACATAAGGTTTCGCACCACTCGTTCGCGCTTCCCTACATGGTCACGGACGACGGCTATGTCCTCGGCGTGAAAGGCAACAGCTCCTCGTATTACAGGCTCGACGACACGCAGATCAAAGACCTGCAGGCGCGCGGTCTGTTGCCGTCGCCGCTGCCGCCCTATGAGCTCTCGGCGCTCGACCAATTGGCAGGTTATCTTCTTTGGGGCGTGCTCGCGCTTTTCGCCATCGGCGGCGTGTTGGCTCTATTCTCGAAGACACGGCGGACCCGCGCGCTTCCGCAGCTGAACTACGCCGTCGAGCGCCATCGTGCCGGCGAGATCGACCTCGCCATTGAAAACTACACACTGGCGATCCAGATCGATCGCAAGCTCGCGCCCGCTTTCTACCATCGCGGCAATGCCTACGAGGCCAAGGGCGAGGACGGCAAGGCGGTCACCGACTACACTATGGCCATGACCTTTGAACCGAAATGGCTGAGGCCGGTGGTGGACCGCGGCACGCTGATGGAACGGAAGGGGCAGTTCGACCTCGCCATCGCGGACTTCACGCGTGCGATCAAGATCGCCACCAAGGATCCGGCCGGCTATGCGCTACGCGGCCGTGTCTATGTGCGCAAAGGCGAGTTTGATCGGGCCATCGCCGACTTCACCAAGGCCATCAAGATGGCGCCGGACTTTGCGGAGGTCTACCGCTTTCGTAGCTTTGCCTATGCCAAGAAGGGCCAAAACGACCTCGCGCGTGCGGACGAGGCCAAGGCGAATTCGATCCTGGGCGAGCCGGCGCCGCCGGTGCCGGCTTGACGCGCACCGCATAATGTCGCCACTGGCGATGTGAGCGCAGCATGAGCGGCAAGATCAAAATCGCGATCCCCGTCGGCGATCCGGCCGGCATCGGCCCGGAGATCAGCCTGAAGGCCGTGCTTGATCCTGCCGTGCGTGCGGCTTGCGATCCGGTGATCGTGTGCGATCCAGCGCTGCTGGAGCGCCATGCCAAGGCCTGCGGGCTCAAAGCTGACGTCGATGTGCTGCCCTGTCTGCAGCCCGAAACCGCCTCGCTTGGCTTCGGCGTCACGTCGCCGGTCGCCGGCCGCGCGTCGATTGCGTTCTGTGCGGCGGCGGTACAAGCCGCGATGAATCGCGAGGTCGATGCGGTGGTGGCGGCGCCGCAGAACGAAACCGCCATTGCGCAGGCCGGCATCAAGTTCGACGGTCATCCGTCGTTCGTCGCGCGCCAGACCGGCACCGACGAAAGCGGCGTCTACATGATGCTGTGCTTCGGCAATACGCGCATTGCCCATTGCACCCTGCACCGCAGCGTCCGCGACTCGATTGCGCTCGTCACAATAGAGAACGTGGCGCGCACGATTCGTGCTGTGGCTGTCGCGCTCAAACGTATAGGCATCGCCACGCCGAAGATCGCCGTCAGCGGCCTCAACCCGCATGCCGGCGAAGGCGGACTGTTCGGCCGGGAGGAGATCGAGATCATCCGGCCTGCCATGGATCAGGTTGCCGCGGAGGGCATCTCGGTCAGCGGCCCCTACGGGGCCGACACCATGTTCCATATTTCCGGCTTCGATGCCTTCGTCGTGATGCTGCACGACCAGGGCCACATCGCCACCAAGCTTATGGCGCAGAACGCGGCCGCAGCGCTCACCATCGGCACGCCGATCCTGTTCGCGTCGGTTGCGCATGGCACCGGCCATGACATCGCCGGCAGGGGCATCGCCAATCCGGCGGCGATGATCGAGGCGGTGCTGATGATGGCGAAGGCCAAGAAAGTCGCAGCGCGAACCTCTGCGGCCTAGCTTAGCGGCCGCCGCCGCTCTTCATCAGCGCATCGAAGCTCGGCGCATTCGCAACCTGGTCGAACCAGTCGAAGCCCATCTCCTTGACGATGCGATTCGACATCACGATCAGCCGGCAGTCCTCGTGATCGCCGGCGATGTGCTGATGGTTGGTGAACGGCGGAATGTAGATGTAGTCGCCGCGCTTCCAGGAATAGGCCTTCGGCTCCGGCGCCCACTCCCACTTGAACGCCTCGAGGCAGTCCCACTTCAGGTCCCAGTGCAGGTCGTAGCCCGAGCCCTCGACCACGAAGATCAGCTCTTCCCACATGTGGCGATGAATGCCGGACTTCTCGCCGGGCTTGAGGAACTGCATGTAGGCCTCGACGCACATCTCGCGCGTGTCGAGCTTCTCGTGCACCAGATGCTTGATCAGGCCGTCGGCGCAGTGCTCCCACGGCATGTCCTCGGCCTTCACCACATTGGTGCGGCTTTCATAGGCCTTGCGGAACTCCTGCGAGGCCTTGGCTTCGTCGGCGCGGAAGGTGGCGGTCTTGTTGCCGGAGAGCGCGGGCCCGCGGTCGGTGAACAGGGTCATGGCAGCGCGCTCCGTTAGATTTCGCTCGGCGGCTTGTAGTCCTCCGCACCCTTCGGAGGAACTTTCGACGGCCACTCGACGATCTTCTGAAACAGCAGGTGCATGAACAGGAACAGCGGCTTGGCCTTGAACACCAAAAGGATCGCCTCTTCGTCCTTCGAGTCGTTGAAGTGCTGGTGCACGCAGGCGTTCTCGACCAGCATCACGTCGCCGGCCTTCCAGGGGATGTGCCGGCCGTCGTGCACGTCATGGCCGTGGCCCTTCAGCACGTAGAACACCGCGCTGTTCAGGTGGCCGTGCTTCTGCCCGCTCGCACCGGGCGCGTAGGCCTCGATATGCGACTCGATCGATTGCGTGATGTTGACGGCCTGCGGCGAGATCACGCTTTTCCCGTAGTGACCGGGGCCGCCCTTCCACGGCACGTCCTTCGACGAGAACACCCGCGGCTGGTCGATCAGCTGCTTGTAGAGATGGCTGTAGGTGCCCTCGAGCGCGCGCACGAAGGTGCGCTTCTTGGCCCAGCGCTCCCAGTGCTGATTTTCCTTTTCCGCGCCTTCGGAGGTCGGCTGATTGTGACCGACGCCGGGAGGGTTTTCGAGAATCCCAGTCATCCAAGCGTTCCTTGCAAGCGTTCCTTGCGCGTTGTTCCCTGCGGCGAAATTCGCAGCACCCTTATCGCGCGTCCTTGTCAAAGCAATCAAGCGGCAGGGATAATGCGGCAAAGCAACGGCGGGCGGCGTTGTTCCGGCGGGAGGAACGGGAATGTTCGAAGTGTTACGGCGATGGTCGAGCGCGATCGTGCTGCTGCTCGCGGCCTGCTCGAGCGCGCTCGCGCAAAGCCCGGCCGATTTCTACAAGGGCAAGAACGTTGACCTTTATATCGGCTACAGCGTCGGCGGCGCTTACGATCTCTATGCGCGCATGCTGGCGCGGCACCTGGGCAAGCACATTCCCGGCAATCCGAACGTGCTGCCGAAGAACATGGAGGGCGCGGGCTCGCTGCGACTCGCCAACTGGCTCTACAACGTCGCGCCGAAGGACGGCTCGGCGTTCGGCATCATCGGCCGCGGCACCGGCTTCGATCCGCTCCTCGGCAACAAGGCGGCGCAGTTCGACGCCACCAAATACACCTGGATCGGCAGCGCCAACAACGAGGTGAGCGTCTGCGTCGCCTGGCACACCAGCCCGATCAAGAAATTCGAGGATATGCTGACGCAAGAGCTGATCGTCGGCGGCACCAGCACGTCGGCCGACACCGACCAGTTCCCGCGCATCACCAACGGCGTGCTCGGCACCAGGATGAAGGTCGTCACCGGCTATCCCGGCGGCAACGAAGTGGGGCTCGCCATGGAGCGCGGCGAGGTGCAAGGCCGCTGCGGCTGGTCGTGGTCCAGCGTGAAGTCGACGCATCAGCGCTCGATCGAGGAGAAGAAGTTCACCATCCTGGTCCAGCTCGGCCTCGACAAGCATCCCGATCTGCCGGACGTGCCGCTGATCCTCGATTTCGCCAAGTCCGACGAGCAGCGGCAGATCCTGCGGCTGATCTTCGCGCGGCAGGCCATGGGCCGGCCGTTCGTCGGCCCACCGAACATTCCGCCGGAGCGCACCAAGGCGCTGCGCGATGCCTTCATGGCGACGATGCAGGACAAGGACTTCCTCGCCGACACCGCGAAGTCGCAGATGGAGATCACGCCGGTGCCCGGCGACCAGGTCCAGGCGCTGGTGAAGGAAATCTATGCCACGCCGCCTGATGTCGTGAAGAAAGCGGCGTCAATGCTGCGGTAGAGCGCACGCAACTTTTTTGGACAAACCGGGATCCCCATGGACGCGAAGGTCACGAACTACACCGGCTGGCAATCCGACGTGATCGTCGACTGTATCAAGCGCTACGGCTTCCCCTACATCACGCTCAATCCCGGCGCGAGCTTCCGCGGCCTGCACGATTCGCTGGTCAACTACGGCGACAACCAGCCGCCGATGATGCTGTGCAATCACGAGGAGATCGCCGTGCAGATCGCGCACGGCTACGCCAAGGCGACCGGCAAGCCGATGGTGGTGATCCTGCACAATCTCGTCGGCCTGCTGCACGCCTGCATGGCGATCTACTACGCGTACCTGGACCGGGTGCCGATCTTCATCATCGGCGCGACCGGGCCGATGGACGAGAGCAAGCGCCGGCCGCACATCGACTGGACCCACACCGCATTGGTGCAGGGCAACGCGGTGCGCGACTACGTGAAATGGGACTACCAGCCAACCTCGATCGAAGGCGTGCCTGAGTCCTTCGCCCGCGCCTACTCGATCATGATGACCGAGCCGAAGGGCCCGATCTACATGTGCTACGACGCGGCCTTGCAGGAGTCTCCGAAGACCGGCGAGGTGCCGCTGCCGCCCGCCGGCGCCGTCGCCGCCCCCTCGCCGATGGCGCCCGATCCGCGCGCCATCGAGGCGATCGCCGACAAGCTCCTGAAAGCCGAGCACCCGATGCTGCTGCCGGAATACGCCGGCCGCCGCGCCGGCGGGTTCGAGAGCATCGTCGAGCTTGCCGAGCTGACCGGCTCGGCGGTGTGGGACGTCAACAACGCGTTGAATTTCCCGAACAAGCATCCGCTGTGCCTCAGCATGGACAAGCCGTCGCTGAAGCATACCGACCTGATCCTGGGCCTCGACGTGAAGGACTGGGAGAAGCAGCTCACCGAACTGAACAACGCCAAGCGCATCCGCGAGCTGCAGCCGCCGCCGCATTGCGACTACGTCGAGATCGGCTTCGCCGAATTGAACATCAGCAAGTGGGCGATGGATTACTGCCGGATGCAGCCGTGCTCGGTGCGCGCGCTCGGCGACACCACCATCGGCATCCCCGAGCTCATTCGCATCTGCAAGGAGCGGATCGCCGGCAACTCGAACCTGCAGAAGAAGATCGCCGACCGCAAGGTTGCGATCGGCAAGCGCCACGACCAGGTCTGGGCCAGGTGGCAGGAGGAGGCAAAGCAGAACTGGGACGCCTCGCCGCTCACCTTCTCCCGCCTCGCCATGGAGGTCTGGGACGTCATCAAGGACGAGGACTGGGTGCTGACCGCGAACGAGCTGAAGCACCAGGTCAGAAAACTCTGGGACTTCGACAAGCCGTACCGCCATCCCGGCGTCGAGCTCGGCACCTCGACGCAGATCGGCATCTCGCTCGGCGTCGCGCTCGCCCATCGCGACAAGAAGCGCATTGTCGTCAACATCCAGCCGGACGGCGACCTGATGTTCGACGCCGGCGCGCTGTGGATCGCCGCCAAGTATCAGATCCCGATGCTGATCGTGATGCACAACAACCGCGCCTACTACAACGACTGGGCGCACCAGATCCGCATGGCGCAACTGCGCGGCACCGACGAGGCCAAGGCGCATATCGGCATGGACCTGTTCGGTCCAGAGCCGGACTTCGGCGCGCTGGCGCGCTCGATGGGCTGCTACGGCGAGGGCCCGATCGACAATCCTGCCGACGTGAAACCGGCGCTACTGCGGGCGCTCGCCGAGGTGAAGAAGGGCCGCTGCGCGCTGGTGGACACGATCACGCAGCACCGCTAGCCGCGTCGTCGCGCAGCACCACAACGCGTTGAGCTGTACCACATCGCGGGCCGCACAAAAGCGGCGCTGCGCCGCGTTGCCGCGCCAGCACGCCATTTCGAGGGATGACGGAAAGCCCGGGCGTACGATAGGCTCATGCAAAATTAAAAATATCTCAGGGAGGATTTCATGATCCGCATGCGCCTTGGCGCCGCGCTCAGCGTCGCATTGCTGGCCACGGGCCTCGCGACACCGACGATCGCCGACGACTATCCGTCGAAGCCGATCAAGTTCATCGTGCCGACCGCACCGGCCGGCGTCGGCGATCAGATTGTGCGTTTGTTCCAGCAGAAGCTCGGCGAGTCGGGCAGCACCGCAACCATCGTGGTCGAGAACCGCGCGGGCGCCGCGGGCGTGATCGGCACCGACGCTGTCGCGAAGGCCGCGCCCGACGGCTACACCTTCCTGGTCGGCAATCACGCGGTGCTGGCGATGCTGCCGCACATGCAGAAGGTGCCCTACGAGCCGCTGAAAGGTTTCACCCCGGTGCTGCTCGGCGTCACCGTGCCGAACATTCTCGTGGTGCATCCTTCGGTGCCGGCGAAGACCGTGAAAGAGCTGGTGGATTATGCCAAGGCCAATCCCGGCAAGCTGACCTACGCCTCGCAGGGCGTCGGCGCCTCGGGCCACGTCGCGGCCGAGCTGTTCAAATTGCAAACCGGCACCGACATCGTGCACGTGCCCTACAAGGGCGCGGCGCCCGCGGCGCAGGACCTTGCCGCGGGCCACGTCAGCATGATGTTCGACGTGGTCTCGCTCGCGCTCGGACCGATCCAGGCCGGCCGGGTGCGGCCGCTCGGCGTCACCACCCGCGAGCGCACCTCGGTGCTGCCGGATGTGCCGACCATGATCGAACAGGGAATGCAGGTCGAGATCGGCGCCTGGTTCGGCTTCCTCGCGCCGGCCGGCACACCGCCGGCGGCGATCACCTGGCTCAACCGCGAGGGCAACAAGGTGCTGTCGCCGCAGGACGTGAAGGGCCGGTTCATCAACACCGGCGCAGCGGTGCCGCTCGGCACGCCGGATTCCTTTGCCAGGTTCATCGAGGCGGAATCGAACCGCTACGGCGAGGTCATCCGGCGCGCCGGCATCAAGATGGAACAGCAGTAACGCGCGGCGCCTCCGTGGACGTCTTGAGAATGCGCCTTCGCGTTGCACCACTGGCGGCGATGGCGATCGCCGCCAGTGCGCTGTTCTGTTCGGCTGCCGTCGCACAGGAATATCCGTCGCGGCCGATCCGGGTGCTGGTGCCGGCCCAGCCCGGCGGCATCGGCGATATCCTTCCGCGCATCGTCGGGGCGAAGCTCGCGGAAACCGGCACCACGCTGATCGTCGAGAACCGCACCGGCGGCGCGGGTGTCATCGCGGCCGAGGCGGTCGCGAAGGCCGCGCCCGACGGCTATCTGCTGCTGATGGGCAATCAGGGCCAGCTTTCGATCCGCCCGCTGCTGGCGAAGCTGCCCTATGACGCGGCGAAGGATTTTTCGTTCGTCACCCTGATGGTGACGGTGCCGAATATCCTCGTGGTGCATCCGTCCGTGCCGGCCAAAACGCTGCCGGAGCTGATCGCCTATGCCAAGGCCAATCCCGGGAAGCTCTCCTACGCCTCGCAGGGCATCGGCGCGTCCGGCCACATTGCCGGCGAGCTTCTGAAACTCGCCGCGGGCGTGGAGATCACCCACGTGCCGTACCGCGGCGCGGCCCCCGCGGCCCAGGACCTCGCCGCGGGCCATGTCAGCATGATGTTCGACGTGGTGTCGCTCGCGCTCGGGCCGATCAAATCCGGCGCGGTGCGCGCGCTCGGCGTCGCATCGAAAGAGCGCGTCGCCGTGCTGCCCGATGTGCCGACCATGGCGGAAGGCGACCATCCGATGGAGGTGGGCGCATGGTTCGGCCTGCTTGCGCCCGCCGGCACGCCGCGGCCGGTGATCGACTGGCTCAACCAGGAAAGCCGGAAGGCGCTGTCCACTGCCGAAGCCCGTGAGAAATTCGTCGCGCAAGGCGCGACCATGCCGCTCGGCACGCCGGAGGAGTTTCGCGATTTCGTCGCGGCGCAGACCGCGCGGTTTGCCGACGTCATCCAGCGCGCCGGCATCAGGGAGTAGACGCGCGTCCGGTGCGCTTCAGCAGGTACGGAACTAAGCCCGCGATCAGGGTGAGCGAGCCGCACAGCAGCGTGACCACGAGCATCGGCCGCGGCGTGCCGTCGGCAAGATGGCCGTAAAGCTGCGACGAGATCGCGGCGCACAGGTTCTGCAGGAACACGCCGATGCCCGCCGCCGTGCCGGCAAGCCGCGGAATCTCCGACATCGCCGCGGCCTGGCCGTAGGGCATCGCAAGACCCTGCGCCATGGTGATGAAGAAACCGGGAATGAAGAAGGCGAGCGGCACGACGAGGCCCGACAACAGCGTCACCGCCTGCGCGGTCACCGTCACGATCGCGAGCAGCGAGCCGGCCAGCACCATCGTCTCGGTCGAGAAGCGCGTGCCAAGCCGGGTTGAGATGAAATTGCCGGTGAAGAACCCCACCGGGAACATGATGAAATAGAGCCCGAACTCGGTCGCTGGCCGGTGCAGCAGCTCGGACATCAGCGAGGCGGACGCCACTGCCATGACCATGAACGTCCCGGTGTTGAAGCCGGACTGGAACACGAAGCCGTTGAAGCGCAAACGGCGGAACAGCGCGCCATAGCTCGCGGCCACACTCTCCTGCGACTTGACCCGGCTGGCCGGCGGCAGCGTTTCGGCCATCACCAGCCAGGCCAGAACGGTAATCGCGCCGCCTGCGATCAGCGCAAAGCCGAACACGCTGCGCCAGCCGAAGGCGTCGATCAGAAGGCCGCCCATGAACGGCGACACCATCGGTCCGAGCGTGCCGAACATGGTGAGGTAGGCGATGGCCTTGACCAGCTGCTCGGCGCGGAACGCGTCGCGGGCAATGGCGCGCACCAGCGTCAGCGAACAGCCTGCGCCGATCGCCTGGATCAGGCGGCCCGCCACCAGCGCGTTCGCGGTCTCGGCAATGGCCGAGACGATGCTGCCGATCAGAAACAGCACCAGACCCGACAGCAGCACCGGCCGGCGGCCGTAGCGGTCCGACAGCGAGCCGTAGAACAGCGTGGCGAAGGCCATGCCGAACAGAGAGATGCTGAAGGTGAGCTGGGCGTGCGCATCGGTGAGCCCCAGCGCGGCCTTGACCGCGGGAATCACCGGAAAGAACAGATGCACCGCGAGCGGCGTGATCAGCGCGGTGAGGCCCAGCGCGAGGATGAAAAGTTTGCCCGGCGGGCGCTTGGTCGGCTCCATCGCGAACTACGCAAACTCCGGGAACAGCCGCAGCGCGTTGCCGCGGTCGATGGCGGCGCGCTGCGCGAGCGTGATGGCGTCAAGCGCTTGGTAGGTCTTCATCGCCTCGGACGTCACATTGGTGTTGGCGAACGGCCAGTCGGTGCCGAACACGATCTGATCGGGAGCCGCGACATTCTCGAGGCAGCCCCAGGTCTGCGCGCCCGGCGAGAGCGCGTTGTCGTACCAGAAGCGGCGCAACAGCGCGAACACCTCGTCCTTCGAGAGCTGCTTCAGGCGCTTGTCGATCGTCGGCGAGACCGACAATCGCCAGGAGAAATACGGCACCAGCCCGCCGGCATGCGGCAGGATGAAACGGATGCGCGGATAGCGCTCAAGCGCGCCGCCGAACATCAGGTTCACCACCGCGCGCGTGGTGTCGAACAGATATTCCATCATGAAGAACGGCCAGGGCAGCTTCACGTCCTTGCTCAGCGGATGGGTGCCGGGATGCACGAACACCACGCCGTCACGGGCGTTCAGCGCCTCCATCACCGGATCGAACCTCGGATCGCCGAGGAAGATGCCGTCATAGCTTGCGAACAGGCTGACGCCGGAGAACTTCAGCGTGTCGAGGCAATAGCCGATCTCGTCCACCGCGTGGCGGACGTCCCACATCGACACCGTGCCGAATGCGCCGAAGCGCTTGCCGTGCCTGGCATTCAGCTCCGCCGAATAGTCGTTGCAGCGCCGCGCCAACGCCTTGGCCGCGTCGGGCTTGCAGAACTGCACGCCGGGCTGGCCGAGCGACAACAACGCCGTGGCGATGCCGAACCGGTCCATGACCTCCAGCGCCAGCTCCGGCGACCAGTCCGGATAGCGGCCGATCGCCGGGCCAGAGCCCGCCGCATAGACCATGTCCGCATAGAACTGCGGGATCATGTGAAAGTGGACGTCGATCCGTCCAGCCATCCTCACACCCCGCCTCCGCTCTCGGCCAGCATCTCGCCGCAGCCGGCACGGCGCGCCCAGTATTCCCAGCCGCGCTGCATTTCCGGCGAGCCGGCGCGGAAGCGGTTGCGCGTCCTGATCTCGCCCTCCGACAGCGCCTTGAACTCGCCCATCCGCATGGCGGCGAGCAGGATGCGGGCGTTGCGCGGCAGATACACCGACATCCGCACGAGCTTGAGCAGGCCTTCGGCCGCGGCCGAAAAGCCGTGGCCGCGCATCAGCACGACCGCGTTCGGCCCCAGCACGCGGGCCATATCGCGGCCCTGCTCCATGTTGATCACCAGCAGGTTGGTCTCGTCGCCGAACTTTTCCGCGATATCCCATACCGGCACGTGCGCGCCCATGTCGCTCGCCACATGCGCGACGCAGCACAGCGGCGTCTTCGAGATGCTGAACGGCAGGACATCCTCGGCGTGCGAGTGAACCACCGCGTTGATCTCGGGTCGCGCCTCATAGATCGCGCCATGGATGAAGCGCTCGAGGTAGGCCGGCCGCGTGTCGCTCACCGGCGTGCCGTCGAGGCGGAACTCGATGATGTCGTCGCGGGTGACGAATTCCGGGCTGAGCGAGCGCGACAGGAGATAGTGGTCCGGCTTCTGCGGATGACGGATGCTGACATGGCCATAGGCGTCGACCACGTCCTCCTTCGCCAGAATCCGGTTGGCGATCACCAGATCGCCCACCGCACGCGCCAGATCGTCCATGCCGTCCTCCCGGGCTCACGCCCGGGCAACCGCGAGCGCGTTGCCGCGCACGTTAACGGAACGACGAAATGGAGTCTTGAGGAATGGCCGCGAATGCCGGCAGGGCTGGCATTCGCGTCAAGCGCGGCGCAGCTTCGTAGCCCGCATGGAGCGAAGCGGAATGCGGGACCGCCGTCCCGGATTTCGCCATAGCGTGTCGAAGACGCGCGTAAACGCGCTTATCGCTTCATCCGGGCTACAGCGCCGTGACGTGCCTACCGCCAGAAGCTGAACCGGCCGCCGGCCTGCACGCCGACCTTGGAGAACTCGTCGGCGATGCTCGGCTTGATGCCCTTGGCCACCTCGAAGTCGGCGTTGCTCGCCTCGACGTCGCCCTTCATCAGCTTCGCGACACCGCGACCGTAGAGCGCCGCCGGCGCGTTCGGGTTGAGCTTCAGCGCCTCGTCGTAGTCGGTCAGCGCCTGTTCCGGCTGGCCCATCTTGAGATAGGCCATGCCGCGATTGTCGAGCGCCGAAGCGTTGTTGGGCTTGAGGTTGAGCGAGGCGCTGCAGTCCTCCACCGCGGCCTTCAGGTCGCCGACGATGGCACGGGCGCCGCAACGCCGGTTGAGCGCCTCGGCGTTGTCGGGCTGAAGCTTGATCGCCTGGTTGTAGTACTGGATCGCCTGCTTGTAGTCGCGCGTGCCGTAGAAGATGTTGGCACGGTTGTAGTGGGCCACCGCCGGTGCGGCGTTGTTCTTGATGGTCTGGTTGACCTCCTGGATCACGCGGTCGTCGTCGCGGCGGTTTTCGTAAGCGCTGGCCCGGTTATTCGGCGGGATCGCAAAGCTCGCCGCGCTGCGGACCATCGCGTCGGTGTCTGGCGTCGCCATGTCGAAGTCGCGCTTGTCGTAGCTCGTGATGCCGCGCTCGCGGAACGCGCCCGCCGCGTTCGGATTGAGCTTGATCGCGGCGTTGAGGTCGGTCGAGGCGCGATCGAACTCGCGCTTGTCGTAATAGGCGATGCCGCGGTTGTAGAGCGCCAGCGCATAGTTCGGATCGAGCTTGATCGCCTGCTGATAGTCGGCGATGGCGCGGTCGGTGTCGCCCTTGTTCCGGTAGGCGAAGCCGCGGTTGTTGTAGACCAGCGGATCGTTCGGGTTGAGCTTGAGCGACTGGTTGAAGTCGGCGATGGCGCGGTCGTAGTCGCGCTTATCGTCGTAGGCGAGGCCGCGGCTGTTGTAGGCAGCCGCGTAGCTCGGCTCGAGCTTGATCGCCGCGGTCTGATCGGCAATCGCGCGGTCGTATTCCTTCTTCAGGAAATAGGCGTTGCCGCGGTTGTAGAGCGCAACCGTGTAGTTCGGATCGAGCTTCAGCGCCGCGTCGAAATCCGCCACCGCGCGGTCGGGATCGCCCTTGTTGCGCCAGGCGAAGCCACGGTTGTGGAAGGCGCGCGGATCCTTCGGATCGAGCTTGATCGCCTGGTCGAGGTCAGCGATGGCGCGGTCCATATCGCCCTTCATGCCGAACGCCGCACCGCGGTTGTTGAAGCCGATCGCCATGCCCGGGTCGAGCTTCACCGCCTGATCGAAGCTCGCCAGCGCCTTGTCGATCTCGCCGCGGCTGCGATAGCCGAGGCCGAGGTTGTTGAACGCCGCCGCGTTCTTCGGCTCGATCTGAGCGACGCGGGCGAAATCGGCAAGCGCCCGGTCGAGCTCGCCCTTCTCGCGCAGCACCAGGCCGCGGTTGTAGAGCGCGAGCGCGTAGTTCGCATTGAGCTTGATCGCCTGGTCGAGGTCGGCCATGGCGCGGTCGTAGTCCTTCTTCTCGTAGTAGGCGTTGCCGCGGTTGAAGTAGGCGGCCGCCTGGTTGGCATCGAGCTTGATCGCCGCCTCGTAGTCGGCCGCGGCCTTGGCCATGTCGCCCTTCACCCGGTAGGCGTAGCCGCGATTGTTCAGCGCCAGCGCATCGCTCGGGTTGAGCTTCAGCGCCTGATCGAAATCGGCGATGGCGCGGTCGGTGTCGCCCTTCACGCCGTAGGCGACGCCGCGGTCGTAGTAGGCGACCGCAAGGCCCGGATTGAGCTTGATGGCCTGCTCGAGGTCGGCGATGGCGCGGTCGAACTCGCGTTTCGTGAGGTAAGCGTTGCCGCGCGCATAGAGCGCCGCCATGTGGCTCGGGTTGTGTCTGATCGCCGCCTCGAAGTCGGCAATCGCCCGGTCGAGCTCGCCGCGGTTCCGCAAGGTCAGGCCGCGGTTATAGAACGCAAGCGCGTTGCGCGGATCGAGCTTGATCGCCTGGTCGAAGTCCGCCACCGCCCTGTCGAAATCGCCGCGCGCGCCATAGACGAGGCCGCGGTCGCTCAACGCCAGCGCGTAGTTCGGGTTGAGCTTCAGCGCCTGGTTCTGGTCGGCGATGGCGCGGTCGATGTCGCGCTTGTTGGCGAAAGCATTGCCGCGGTTGTGATAGACGACCGGATCGCTCGGGTTGAGCTTGATCGCCTCGTTGTAGCTTTCGATGGCGCGGTCGTACTCGCCCTTGTCGTAATAGGCGTTGCCGCGGTTGTAGTGCGCGAACGCGTAGGTCGGGTTGATCTGGATCGCCTGCTCGTAGTCGGCGAGCGCCCGGCCGGCATCGCCCTTCACGCTGAAGGCGACGCCGCGGTTGACGTAGGCCGGCGCGCCCTTGGTGTCGAGCGTGATGGCCTGGTCGAAATCCTTGATCGCGCGGTCGAGCTCGCCCTTGGCGCCGTACGCCAGGCCGCGATCGTTGAACGCCCGCGATGCATTGCCGTCGAGCTTGATCGCCTGATCGAGATCGGCAATCGCCTTGTCGTAGTCGCGCTGGCGCGCCAGCGCATTGCCGCGGTTGTGATAGGCGAGCGCGATCTTGCCGTCGAGCTTGATCGCTTGCGAGAAGTCGGCGATGGCGCGATCGAAGTCCTGCCGGCCGTAATGCGCCATGCCGCGGTTGTAGTAGGCGAACGCATCCTTCGGATCGAGCTTGATCGTGGTGTCGAAGTCGGCGAGCGCGCGGTCGTAGTCGCGGCGCTCATAGTGCGTCAGGCCGCGATCGTAGTAGGCCAGCGCGCTGCGCGGATCGAGCTTGATCGCCTGATCGAAGTCGGTCAGCGCACGGTCGAGGTCGCGCTTGCCGTAATGCGCGTTGCCGCGGTTGTAATAGGCCGGCGCGTGATTGGGGTTGATCCGGACCGACTGGTTGAAGTCGGCGAGCGCCCTGTCGAACTCGCCCTTGGAAGCCGCCTCCAGGCCGCGGTCGTTGTAGGCGAGCGCGAAGCTCGGGTTGATCCTGAGCTGCTTCGGCGGCTCGGCGGCGCCCCGGTCGTAGCCGAGCTGCCGGTTGGCGCGGTCCTTCGGATCGGCCGCGACCGTCATCTTGACGTCGAGCTTGACGAGCTGCTCGAAGTCGGCGATCGCGCGCTCGTAGTCGTTCTTGTCGTAGCGCGCGACGCCGCGGTCGTGCAGCGCCAGCACGTTGGCGGGGTCGAGCGCGATCACCTGATCGAAGCTGGCGATGGCGCGGTCGAAGTCGAGCTTGTCGTAATGCGTCGTGCCGCGGTTGTAGAGCGCGACCGCGTACTTCGCATCGAGCTTGATCGCCGCGTCGAAGTCGGCGATCGCGCGCTCCGCCTGGCCCTTGTTGCGGTAGGCGACGCCGCGGTTGTTCAGCGCGACGGCGTTGCTCGGATCGAGCTTGACGACCTGGTCGAAGTCCTTGATGGCGCGGTCGCTGTCGCCCTTGGCGCCGTAGGCGATGGCACGGTCGTTGTAGGCGGCGAAATTGTTGGAATCGAGCTTCATCGCCTGGGTCAGGTCGGCGATCGCGCGGTCGTAGTCGCCGCGGTCGTGCTGGGCCAGGCCGCGATTGTGGAACGCCGCCGCGAAGCCCGGATTGATCCTGATGGCGCGGTCGAAGTCCGCCACCGCGCGCTCGTTGTCGCCGCGGGCGCGATGGGCCAGGCCGCGATTGTGGAAGGCGATGTCGAAGTTCGGATTGTGCCGCACCGCCTGATCGAAGTCGGCGATGGCGCGGTCGGCGCGGCCCTTGGCGAGGTGGGCTGCGCCGCGTTCGTGATAGGCCACGGCGAAGCCCGGGTTGAGCTTGATCGCGGCGTCGAGGTCGGCAATGGCGCGGTCGAAGTCCCGCTTCGCCGCGAGCGCGCTGCCGCGGCTGTAGAGGCTCTGCGCGTCGTTCGGATTGAGCTTGATCGCGGCATCGAAATCCTTGATCGCGCCGTCGAGATCGCCTTTGCCGCGCAGCATCTGGCCGCGGTGCGTGTAGGCCGTCTCATATTTCGGGTTGGCGGCGATCGCCGCCGAGAAATCGGCGATGGCCCGGTCGGTCTCGCCCTTCTCCCGGTAGATCAGGCCACGGTTGTTGAAGGCGATGTCGTATTTGGGATTGACCTTGACCGCCTGGTTGAAGTCCTCGATGGCGCGGTCGACGTCGCCGCGGGCCTTATAGGTCAGGCCGCGGTTGTTGTAGGCAATGTCGTAGTTCGGGTTGAGCCGGATCGCCTGGGTGAAATCGGCGATGGCGCGGTCGGTCTTGCCGGTCGCGGCATTGACCAGGCCGCGGTCGTTGTAGGCGCCGGCGAACTTGCCGTCGAGCCGGATCGCGTTGTCGAGATCGGCAAGCGCCCGACTGAAGTCCTGCCGGTTGCTGTAGGCCAGACCGCGGCTCGCATAAGCCGCCGCAAATTTCGGATCGAGCTTGATCGCCTGATCGAAGTCGGCGATGGCGCGGCCGCTGTCGCCCTTGTCGCGATAAGCCAGGCCACGGTCGTGATACGGCTGCGGGCTGTTCGGGTTGAGCCGGATCGCCTGATTGAAATCCTCGATGGCGCGGTTGTAGTCGCGCTTGTCGTAATACGTCGTGCCGCGGTTGGCGTAGGCCGCCGCGAACTTCGGGTCGAGCTTGATCGCCTGCTCGAAGTCGGCAATCGCCTCGTCGCTCAGACCCCTGTTCCACAGCGCGAAGCCGCGATTGTTGTACGCCGCCGCGCTCTTCGGATTGATCTTGAGCGCCTGGCCGAAATCGGCGGCTGCGCGCTCGAAGTCGCGCCGATCGCGATAGATCGCGCCGCGGTTGACGTAGGCCTGCTCGTAGTTCGGATTGGCCTTGATCGCGGCGTCGAAGTCGGCGAGCGCGCGCTCGTGGTCGCGCTTGCCCTGATAGGCCTCGCCGCGATTGTTGAAGGCGACGGCGAACTTCGGATCGAGGCGGACCGCCTGATCGAAGTCCTGGATGCCGCGGTCGGTCTCGCCCTTGGCGAGGTAGGCGAGGCCGCGGATGTTGAACGCCAGCGGATAGTTCGGCCGGCCGTTGATCGCCTGGTTGAGGTCGTTGATGGCGCGGTCGTAGTCGCGCCGCTCGAAATAAGCGAGGCCGCGGCTGTAGTAGGTCGGCGCATAACCCGGGTTGATGCGGATCGCCTGCTCGTAGTCGGCGAGCGCCTTGTCGAACTCGCGGCGCTCCCAATAGGCGAGGCCGCGGTTATAGAACGCAAGCGCATTGCGCGCGTCCATGCGGATCGACTGGCTGAAGTCGGCCACGGCGCGGTCGAGGTCACCCTTGTCGCGGGCGGCGAGGCCGCGGTTGTAATAGGGCAGCGGGTTCTTCGGATCGAGCTTGATCGACCGGTCGAAGTCGGCGAGCGACTTGTCCATGTCGCCCATCGCCCGATAGGTCAGGCCGCGATTGTAGTAAGCGAGCGAATCCCGCGGATCGAGCTCGATGGCCTTGCTCAAATCGGTCACCGCCTTCTGGTAATCGTGGCGGTCGTAGTAGACGACGCCGCGATCGTAGTAGGCGAGCGCGTAGTTCGGATTGATCTTGAGCGCCTGGTTGTAGTCCTGGATGGCGCGATCGTAGTCGCGCTTGTCGTAGTAGGCGTTACCGCGGTTGTAGTAGGCCAGCGCGAAGTCCGGGCTGATCAGGATCGCCTGATCGTAGCTGTTGAGCGCGGCATCGGTCTCACCCTTGTTGCGATAGGCGAGACCGCGGTTGTTGAAGGCAAGCGAGTCCTTCGGATTGATCTGGATGGCCAGCTCGAAATCCTTGATCGCGCTGTCGGTTTCACCCTTCGACACATAAGCGAGGCCGCGGTCGTTGATCGCCGCACTGAAGCTCGAATTGATCTTGGTCGCCGCGTCGAAATCGCGAATCGCGCGGTCGTAGTCGCGCATGTCGCGATAGGCGAGGCCGCGGTTGTGATAGGCGAACGCGTCGTTCGGGGTGGCCTTGATGACGAGGTCGAAGTCCGGCACCGCGCGGTCGGGTTCGCCCTTGGCGCGGTAGGTCATGGCGCGGTTGTAGATCGTCAGCGTGCTTTTCGGATTGAGCCGGATCGCCGCGGTGAGGTCGGCGATGGCGCGCTCGTAGTCGCGCTTCTCATACAAAGCGTGGCTGCGCGTCGAATAATAGGTTGGGTTCTTCGAATCGTATTTGATCGCCTCGTCGAGATCGGCGATGGCCTTGTCGAGTTCGCCCTTGGCCTTGTAGATCGCCGCCCGCGCGAAATGGACCGCGCTCTTGCCGTCGCGCGCGATGGCCTCGCTGAGGTCGCTGAGCGCCGCGTCCTGGTCGCCCTTCTCACGCAGCGCGTCGCCGCGATGGAAATACGCCGTCGCCATCACGCTCGGCTTGTCGCGATGGGCGTCGATGATCACGGTGCAGGCTGCAATCAGCGCGGCCTGCGGCGCGTCCTTGTTCAGACAGGCTGCACGCTCCTGCGTGTTCTGCGGAACCGGCTCGGGCCTGGGCCTCGCCTGCTGCTGCTGTGGAGCTTGCGGCTGCGCCGCCGGACCGCGCTGCGGCTGTGCCGGCGCGGCCTGCGGACGTTGCGGCGGATAATATCGACGTGGCTGCTCCTGCCGAGCCCACGGAGGCAATTGCGCGAAAGCAGGCGCCGCCTGCAGCAGATACACTGCCGCCAGCGCAACGCCGCCCATGACGTGCCGCATTCCCGTTTTCATTTCCGCCTCTTCAGGTTGATCGGCGCTGACACGACGCCGGACCTATCCTGTGCCTGCACGCGGTCTATAGACCGGGCGGCTTGGTAAACGTTGGGGTTTCGGCGGGTAACATTAATCTGCGCGCGACAATTTTTCCGATGAGCCGTTAAGTTTCGCGCCGCCTGCTGCGTGCGCGTCTATGCGCCGATCACACGGAAGCACGCGCTATTTCGCTGCACTCTGAAAATTCGTGGTGAAGCGCGTGTCGACAAAACGTCTCGAATTGATGCGAGTTGTTCACCACGATCGACGCGGATCGCGCGTCAGCGCCTGAGCGGTTAGTACTAACGAAAGCTATTCGTCTCGAATACCCGGTTTTTCTTGGCTTCGGCGCCACCGCACCTCTAGAAATTTCCGGCACTCCGGAACGTTCGGCGGCTTCACCGGGCAGGCGCAATGAACCTTATCCTCGTCAAGATGTTTGCCACTGCGCTGGCGCTGGCGCAGGTGACGACGCGTCCGGAATCGGTGAAGCTCGAATTCGATCCGGTCAACGATCAGGCCGAGGTCGTGCAGCTCCTCAAGGACGGCTGCACGCACATGCGCAAGGCCTTCGACATCGAGGACCTCAATCTCGACGTCCTGATCGACACCGCGCTGTCTGACCCGCAAACGGTAGCCGGAGAAATCCGCGCCTTCCGCGGCATCAACTTCGACGAGCTCGCGATCGCCTACAAGCAGTTCTGCGGCAACGCCACGGTCGAGAACTCGGCGTTCGATATGAAGCCGGTGATTGAATTTTACAACGGCGTCGCCGCGAACCTGCCCGACCACAACAAGCTCAAGGGCCTGAAGTTGCCCGGCACCAGCACCGTGCTGGACATCAAGGGCGAGAAGTTCGCCGAGTTGTTCGAGTCCGATCAGCGCCGCGTCTGGGTGCCGCTGAAGCAGATTCCCGAATACGTGCAGCTCGCCTTTGTCGCCGCCGAAGACAAGCGCTTCTACCAGCACAAGGGCATCGACGAGCGCGGCCTGATCCGCGCTTTCATCACCAACATCGCCGAGCCCGGCCGGCCGCAGGGCGGCTCGACCATCACCCAGCAGGTCGCCAAGAACCTGCTGGTCGGCGACGACGTGAGCTATGAGCGCAAAATCCGCGAGATGATCGTCGCCTCGCGCATCGATCAGGCGCTGAGCAAGGACGAAATTCTCGAGATCTACCTGAACTCGATCTACCTCGGCCGCGGCGCCTGGGGCATCGACATGGCGGCGCACGGCTACTTCAAGAAGCCGGCGTCGGCGCTCACCGTCACCGAAGGTGCGATGCTCGCCGCCATGGCCAAGGGGCCGTCCTACTTCAGCCCGGACCGTTATCCCGAGCGCGCCCGCGAGCGCTACGCCTACGTGCTCAAGCGCATGCAGGAGGACAAGATCGCAGGCACCGAGAACGTCACGCCGGGCGTGACCGGCGGCCCGCGCATCGTGCCCTACGAGAAGCCCAAGCGCGAAGGCGGCTTCCATTTCGTCGACCATCTGATGCGTGAGGCAAAAACCCTCGTCGGCATGCAGTCGCTGACCTCGGAATCCTTCACGGTCCGCTCGACCATCAATTCGAAGCTGCAGCGGGCCACCGAACAGGCCTTGCAGGACGGGCTCGCGCGTTACGAGGCAAAGAGCGGCCGCGCCGTCTACCACGGACCGGAGCTGAGCCTCGGCGAGGTCGTCGCCCGCATCACCACCGAGCAGAGCACCCGCGCGCTGCGACGCGGCCGCGTCATGAAACCGATCTGGCAGATCGCGCTGCAGACCGCGAAGCTGCCGCTCTACGACGTGCACTGGCCGATTGCCGTGGTGCTGGGCCGCAGCGCGGAAAACGGCCGCTCGCAGATCCGCGTCGGCCTGCGCGACGGGCGCATTGTGCCGCTGTCGCTGCCGGAGCACGTCTCGCCGGAGATGCTGAAGCTCAACGACGTGATCTTCGTCAACGTCGTCGAAGGCAATAAGCCGACCGAAGCCAAGGCCGAGCTGCGGATCAAGCCCAAGGTGCAGGGCGCGGCGCTGGTGCTCGAGAACAAGTCCGGCCGGATCCTGGCGATGGTCGGCGGCTTTTCCTATCCGCTGAGCCAGCTCAACCGCACGACGCAGGCGCTGCGCCAGCCCGGTTCCTCGATCAAGCCGCTCACCTATCTCGCCGCGCTGCACCGCGGCCTGCAGCCGAACACGCTGGTGACCGACCAGCCGGTGACGCTGCCGCCGATCCCCGGCGTCAGCACGCACTACTGGTCGCCGAAGAACTACGACGGCCAGAGCTGGGGCTCGATGACGCTGCGCCGGGCGCTCGAGCAGTCGAAAAACCTCGTCACCACGCGGCTGCTCGATGGCGGCATCGACAAGGATCCGACCAAGAGCCTGGAACAAATCTGCGAGCTGGCGCTTGAAGCCAGGATTTATCCCGAGTGCATGAAGAACTATCCGTTCATCCTTGGCGCCCAGGCACTGCGCATGATCGACCTTGCCGGCTTCTACGCGGCGATCGCCAACGAAGGCCAGCGCGTCATCCCCTACACGATCGACGCCATCGAGAAGAACGGCCAGGCGGTCTATCGCCACGATGCCGGCAGGCCGGTGATCATGGCGGGCGGCGACCGCGCCGCGTTCTTCCAGCTTCGCACCATCCTCGAAGGCGTGGTGGCGCGCGGCACGGCGGCCGCGATGAAGCACCTGACCGGCTTTGCCGGCGGCAAGACCGGCACCACCGACAACGAGAACGACGCCTGGTTCGCAGGCTTCACCAGCGACGTCACCGTCGTCGCCTGGGTCGGCTATGACAACGCCCGCGGCAAACAGACGCTGGGCCGCGGCGGCACCGGCGGCCAGGTCGCGGTCCCGATCGTCGAGCAGATCATGCAGGCGGCGTGGAATTTCCAGTCGCCGAAGGCGCCGCTGCCGCCGCCGTCGGCCGAGGCGGCCCGCTATCTCAAGCCCATGCCGATCGACCTCAACAGTGGACAACGGCTGGCATCGGCCAAAAACGGCGGTTTCACCGAATATTTCCGTCTCGACGCGCAAAAGAAGCTGCGCGACACTCAATTTGCGCTGGCTGGCCGCCATTCCCTGGCACGGAGCGGGCCGATGCCCGCCCCCGCCGCGAACGACGACCGGCCACGCGAGCCACAGCCGGGTGTTATCCAGCGGCCCAATCCGATGGACCGGATGCCGCGTACGTTACGGGAATTGTTCAGGCTTTGAGGGTGAACCGCCGCACATAAAGCGGCCACTAACTTGTGGGAATTGAATCAGAACTCGGAGAGTCAGGGTAACAGCCATGTGGATCAAAAGCTCGACTGCCACGCTGCTGGCGTTTGCGACCACCGTCGCCTTCGCCGCGGCGCAGGACTACCAGATCGTGAAGGTGGCTTCGGTCGCCGGCGCTGCCGTCGACTCGCTCAAGCCCAAGACCATCTTCTTCACCGATCACCGCGCCGACGAGACGTCGGACAAGGGCGCGTTCATCCGCTTCGAGGAGTGGCTGAAGACGCGGCCGGTTGAGGCCAAGTACCTCAACATCTTCCCGAGCTTCCGCGAGGGCATGGTCCACAAGATCATCGACGGTTCGAAGAAGGAGGTGAAGGACGAGCTGCAGATGTACGTCACCGAGGCGCGCTTCATGCTGTCGCGCCCGGCCGACAAGGTCGACCTCAAGGCCTTCGCCACGCTGCCGTTCGTGCAGAGCATCGACCCGTCGATCAAGCACGAGGCGATCAAGCCGTCCGACGTTTCGACCATGAAGGACGAGAAGGGTACGAACAACAAGAACCCGGACCGCAACTGGTGCGAGGGCGCGGGCGTCACCGCCTGCATCCGCTCGAACTACAAGCTTGAGGGCAAGCTGCCGATCGGCGTAGCCCTCGCCAACAAGCTGCGCGACAGCGAGAAGAAGCTGTCGGACACGATCGAGTTCGAAAGCGAGATGCGGCTCCTCAGCGCGGCCGACATCGACGCCGAGGGCTTGAAGAAGCTCACCGGCGTGAACACGCCGGTCGCCGGCGTGCTCGAGCAGAACATGTTCTACGTCAACCAGGTGATGCGCTTCGGCAAGCTCCTCGCCGTATTCCAGCCGAACCCGGCGGACGCCAAGAGCACCATCACCACGGTGGTGATCGCGCTTGCGGTCGGCTCCAGCACGCTCGAGCAGAAGAAGAAGTACGAGAACGTCCCGGTGCTGCGCAACCTCGTGCCGTCGCAGGTGCTGCTCGGCAACAGCTCGTTCAACACCGGCAACTCGATCAGCGCCGGCCTGCCGAGCTACGTCCGCAACCGGATCAAGGCCATCGCCGGAATCCTCGACCGCGGCTGAGATCGCGGCGCTCCCAGGTTCCCCTGACACGAGCGGCCCGCCGAAAGGCGGGCCGCTTTGTTTTCAGCTCTTGACTGACTCGGACGACCATCCTACAAATTAGGACGATCGCCCAATTCCGGTGTATCATGCGTGACAAGACCACCCGCGACCAGATCGTCGAAGCGGCCGATCAGTTGTTTTATCGGCAAGGCTACGCGCACACCTCGTTCTCGGACATTGCCGATGCCGTGCGGATTTCGCGCGGCAATTTTTATTACCACTTCAAAACCAAGGACGGGATTCTGGATGCCGTGATCGAGGCCCGTCTGACGAGCACCCGGACGATGCTGGAACGATGGGAAATGGAAGGAAGCACCCCCGAGGAACGAATCCGGAGCTTTATTCATATCCTGATCGCCAATCGCGCCGATATCAAACGCTACGGCTGCCCGGTCGGCACGCTCTGCGGCGAGCTTGCGAAGCTCGATCATGCCGCGCAAGCCGAAGCCAATCAGCTCTTCACGCTGTTTCGCACCTGGCTGCGCCGGCAGTTCGCGCGGCTCGGCCGCGAGGCCGATGCCGACGCGCTGGCGATGCATCTGCTCGCCCGCAGTCAAGGCGTTGCGACGCTGGCCAATGCCTTTCACGACGAAAAATTCATCAGGCAAGAAGTGAAAGAGATGTGCGACTGGCTGCGATCGTGCACGGAAAGCGTTGTGCGACAGCCACCAGGTCATTGAAAGGGCGTCTGATGTTTGTCGTGCTGCTCAGGTTTTCCGGCAACAAAGGCCAGGCCGGCCAGTTCATGGAAGGCCACAAAGAATGGCTCAAGCGCGGCTTTGACGAGGGCGTGTTTTTGCTGGCCGGCAGCCTTCAATCCAATTCGGGCGGCGGGATTCTGGCGCACAACACGTCGCTGTCAGACCTGCAAGGCCGGGTGAACACCGATCCGTTTGTCGCGGAGGACGTTGTCAGCGCGGAAATCGTCGAGATCGCGCCGTCGAGAACCGACGAGCGGCTGAAGTTCATTCTCGGGTAAGCGCGATGTTCGTTGGTCCCGATGGCAAATCGCGTTGCCGCTGGTGCGGTTCGGCGCCGGAGTTTCTCGCCTATCACGATACCGAGTGGGGTTTTCCGGTCAGCGACGACCATCGCCTGTTCGAGAAATTGAGCCTGGAGGGTTTTCAGTCCGGATTGAGCTGGCGCACCATTCTTGCCAAGCGCGAGAACTTTCGCGCCGCGTTCTACAATTTCGATTTCGATCGGATCGCGCGTTTCACCGCGCGCGACGTCGCGCGTCTGCTCAAGGATGGAGGCATCGTCCGCCATCGCGGCAAGATCGAGGCTGTGATCAACAATGCACGGCGAGCGCAAGAGCTTGTCATACGGGAAGGCTCGCTCGCGGCCTTCATCTGGCGCTACGAGCCCGACGCGAAGCAGCTTGCAAAGCCGCAGACGGCATCGACCTCACAGGAATCGCTGACCCTGTCGAAGGAGCTCAAAAGGCAAGGCTGGGCCTTCGTCGGGCCGACCACCGTCTATGCGTTTATGCAGGCGATGGGGCTGGTCAACGATCACGTCGAGGACTGCGTGATCCGCGCCAAGGTTGAGCGCGCGCGCCGGAGTTTTCGACGGCCGGAGCGCTGACGTCCAACGCAAAAAAGGTAGCGCCGGCCGCATCGCTGCGGCCGGCGTCGAATGCCGTTGTACAGATCAGTTCGAGTTCGGCGGAACGACGTAGCCCAGCACGCGCTCCTTCGGATATGGGCTTTCCCACACCTTGTTGCCGTGGTTGCCGGAGATGACGATGATGTTGCCCGCGCCGTCGGTGCCGCGCACGATGCCGACGTGGCCGCCGTCCTTGCCGCGCGTCAGCACGACGATGGCGCCGACCCGCGGACTGTCGATGCGCTTGCCGTAGTCGAGGAACGACCTCGCGGCGCGCGAATTGGTCGTCGGATGGCCGGTGCGGCGCAGGATGAAGTTGATGAAATCGGCGCACCACAGATCGGGATAAGGCACGCCCACCTGGCGCGAGCTCGCGCCGACCCACTTCAGCGCCTCGAGGCCAATGGCGAAGATCGAAGCCTTTTTATCGGTCGAAGGGACCGACGCGGTGACGGTCGTGTTCTCGGAACGATGCGTCGGAACCGATGCGGCCGACGAAAGAACGAACCGCTCTTCCTTTTTCTCGCCGATCGCGAAGGCGGGCGAGCACGCCGCTGCGGCAGTGGTGAAAACAAGGAGCGTCTGCAATGTGCGCTTCATGTTGCTTCCCATCGAGTGACTTGTGTTTCCGTCCTCCTATTTCCTGAGCCGCCGCACGCGGGAAATGGAATTTCTTGCCAGGCTTTTGCCCTTAATTTGTCCCATCGGCGGAACCGCCCCGCAAGGTTAAACGCGCCGCGCGCCGCATTTGCTTTTCGTTATGGTTAACCGCCGTAAGCCATGTATGCTGTTGATTTCAAGGCGGTTTCGGACCGACTTCCGCAGCCGCTTCAACGCCTCTCGCGATGCCGCTACGGTGTCGGCGGCGTGACCATGAAGGGGTGAGGAGATGGCGAAGCTCCGTGTCATTGCAGCGTTGATGCTCGTCGGGCTCGCAACGGGTTCCGCGGATGCGCAGCGGCGGCGCGAGCGGCCTGACGCCGGACCGCAGGGCCAGTTCGAGGTCGAGCAGGTGGCGATCACCGCCGGACGCCTGGTGATCACCGGCCGCACCAAGCGGCCCAATCAGGTGGTCGAGCTGGTCAATTCCGGCGACAAGACCGCAAGCTTTCCCAACCGGAGATTCAGCTTCTCGCTCGCCTACCTTCCTCCGACCTGCAAGATCGACCTCAAGGTCGAGACCGACGAGGTCAAGGATCTGCTGGTGACCGGCTGCCTCGCGAGCGGCCCCAAGGACGGAAAGGATGGCAAGGACGGCCGTGATGGCAAGGACGGTCGCGACGGCAAGGACGGCAAGGATGGCCGCGACGGCAACACCTACGGCAGCTTGGCCGGCGACGGCACGGCCTTCCGCTGCTGGACCAGCGACATCGTCGGCCTGTGGTTCATCCGAGACTATCCGTCGCCGAACAGCCGCACGGTTGCGCACATCGCGCCCGACCGCACGCCCGGCGCCAACCGGCTCAACGTCACCGAGCCGCAGGATCCGCTGAAGACGGAAAAGCCCGACGGTCCCGGCGTCACGCAATCGGCCGAGCTCGACAAGGACAAGCTCTACATCGTCAATCGCGACAGCAAAGCCCGCTCAGGCGTCCGCGGCGAGATCGCGGCCGACTGCAAGTCGATCGTCTGGAAGGGCGAAGGCGACGGCCCGTCACGGACGTGGGAGCGTTGACGATCGGCCGCGCGAACCGATCGCCGCGCGGCCGAATCGCCGCACCGGATAACGCCGATTCGTCAGTTCGGTCGGTCAGCCCTTGGTGACGACGGGCGCCGGCGCCTTGCCTTTGCCGACAAAGCAGCCACCCAGGCTCAGTGAGGTGACAACCAACGCCATCGCAAGCGCGATCTTTTTCATGTCACTGCCCCTCAAAATGAACGCGCTCGCACGAACCAAGCGCACGGAGACGATGCGCCAGTATGGTTAACGAGGCGCTAAAGCTGCGGGCCGTGCCGTCGTTTTCACCTCCCTGGGAATAATTGCTCCTTAGAACGCCGCATCACACGGGTGTGATGCCGCGCGACAATCCGCGCAGGTATTTTTTGCGTTGCGGCGCAATATATAAACGTGCGTTCATCGAACAGGGCTGAAATGATTAACGTTTCTCGGCTGGGCGCTTTTCGCATGTGCGAAGAGAACAGTATCTCCTTACCACCCCCAACACAGCAGTGAACATGATTGGAATCCTGTCCAGCCTGCGCTTTTCCGCAGGCCTCATCCTGGCGGCGCTGATGCTGTCGGCCTGCACCGAGGGCCCGGCCGCGCCGACTGCCGAAGCCGCGCCTCCGCAGGAGGTGAGCGTTCTTGAATTGCAACCCGCGCCGCTGCCGGTGATCAGGGAGCTGCCCGGACGCATTGCGCCCACACGCATTGCCGAGGTGCGCGCCCGCGTCTCGGGCATCGTCGTGCACCGGAACTTCGAGCAGGGCGGCGACGTGAAGGCCGGCGACGTGCTCTACGAGCTCGACGCCGAGCCGTTCCGGATCGAGCTCAACGCCACCGAGGCCGCGCTCGCCAAGGCGCAGGCCGTGTTCAACCAGGAGACCCAGAACCACAAGCGCGCCGAGGCGCTGTGGCCGACGCGCGCGATCGCGCAGTCGCAGCTTGATCTGGCGATTGCCAACCTGAAGCAGGCCGAAGCCGACGTTGCCGCGCGCAAGGCCGACGTCGATCGCGCCAAGCTCAATCTCGAGCGGACGAAGATCCGCGCGCCGATCAGCGGCCGTACCGGGCGCGCGCTGGTGACCGAAGGCGCGCTGGTGCAGGCCGATCTCACGCATGTCGCCACCGTCCAGCAGCTCACGTCGATCTATGCCGACTTCACCCAGTCGGTGAGCGAGCTGAACCAGCTGCGGCGCGAGTTCGAGACCGGCGAGCTCGAGCGCGTCTCGGCGGCGAAGGTGCGGCTCATTCTCGACAACGGCGAGGTGTATCCTTACGAGGGCACGCTCCTCTTCTCCGACACGACGGTCGATCCCGGCACCGGCCAGGTGACGCTGCGCGGCGAGTTTCCCAATCCGAAGCTCGCGGTGCTGCCCGGCACGTATGTGCGGGTGCAGATCGAGCAGGGCATCGATCCCGATGCGCTCGCGGTGCCGCAGCAGGCGGTGCGCAGGAGCGACAGCGGCGGCAGCGAAATTTTCCTGGTGCGCGAGGACAACCGCGCCGCGGTCGCGGCGATCCGGCTGGGCCGCGCGGTCGAAGACCGCTGGCTCATCCTCGACGGCGCGAAGCCCGGCGACCGCGTGATCGTCGACGGCTTCCAGAAGTTCGTCGCCGGCGATCTCGTCGATCCGCGGCCGTGGTCGAGCCGGAAGCGCTCCGCCAGTGCCGATGAAAGCGTCACGGCGCGGTGAAATGGTTTGCAGTTGGTTTGCACCGCCCTCTCCACTGTCATGCGCGGGCTTGACCCGCGCATCCATACACCGGTGCAACAGGAACAGACCTACGCAAGACTGCCGCAGCAGCATGGCCTCATGGATGGCCGGGTCAAGCCCGGCCATGACCACCGATAGACCCGTTTCTAACGGACACATCTGATGCCCGCCTTCTTCATTGACCGCCCGATTTTCGCGTGGGTGGTGGCGCTGCTGATTTGCCTGGGCGGGCTGCTGGCGATTCCGTTTCTGGCGGTCGCGCAGTATCCGATCATCGCCCCGCCTTCGATCTCGATCAGCACCAGCTATCCGGGTGCATCCCCGGAGAACCTCTACAACAGCGTCACGCGCCTCATTGAAGAGGAGCTCAACGGCGCGAACGGAATTCTGAACTTCGAGAGCACCAGCGATTCGCTGGGGCAGGTCGAGATCATCGCCAATTTCGTGCCGGGAACCGACACGCAGACCGCCTCGGTCGAGGTGCAGAACCGCATCAAGCGGGTCGAGGCGCGGTTGCCGCGCGCGGTGATCCAGCAGGGCATCCTGATCGAGGAAGCCTCGAGCGCGGTGCTGCAGATCATCACGCTGCGCTCCAAGGACGGCAGCCTCGATGAGGTCGGGCTGGGCGATTTTCTGGTTCGCAATATCCTCGGCGAGGTCCGCCGCATTCCCGGCGTCGGCCGCGCCACGCTCTATTCGACCGAGCGGGCGCTGCGCATCTGGATCGATCCGGTGCGGCTCGTCGGCTATCAGCTCACCGCCGACGACGTGACGCGGGCGATCACCGCCCAGAACGCGCAGGTCGCCTCCGGCAGCATCGGCGTCGAGCCGAGCAACGACGCGCAAAAGACCTCGGCGCTGGTGCTGGTGAAGGGCCAGTTCGCCTCCGCCGACGAGTTCGGCTCGATCGTGCTGCGCGCCAACGCCGACGGCTCGACGGTGCGGCTGCGCGACGTGGCGCGGATCGAGATCGGCGGCATGAGCTATCAGTTCACCACCCGCCAGAACGGCCAGTCGACCGCGGGCCTGTCGGTGCTGCTGTCGCCCAAGGCCAACGCGCTCGCCACCGCCACCGCGGTGAAGGAGAAGATGAAGGAGCTGTCGAACTTCTTCCCCGAGAGCATCGGCTACGACATCCCCTACGACATCACGCCGGTGGTGGTCGCCTCGATCAACAAGGTGCTGATCACGCTCGCCGAGGCGGTCGTGCTGGTGTTCCTGGTGATGCTGCTGTTCCTGCAGAACATCCGCTACACGCTGATCCCCACCATCGTCGTGCCGGTGGCGCTGCTCGGCACCTGCGCCACGCTCTACATGCTCGGGCTCTCCATCAACATGCTGACGCTGTTCGGCATGGTGCTGGCGATCGGCATCCTGGTCGACGACGCGATCGTCGTGGTCGAGAACGTCGAGCGCATCATGTCCGAGGAAGGGCTGTCGCCGAAGGAGGCGACGCGCAAGGCGATGACGCAGATCACCGGCGCGATCATCGGCATCACCGCCGTGCTGATGTCGGTGTTCGTGCCGATGGCGTTCTTCCCGGGCTCGGTCGGCATCATCTACCAGCAGTTCTCGGTGACGATGATCGCGGCGATCGGCTTCTCGTCGCTGATGGCGCTGTCGCTGACGCCGGCGCTGTGCGCCACCATCCTCAAGCCGGTCGCGGCCGGACACCATCACGAGAAGCGCGGCCTGTTCGGCTGGTTCAACCGCCGGATGGACCAGGCGAAGGGCAGCTACTGCGCCTGGGTGCGCTGGAGCATCCTGCGCAGCGGCCGGCTGATGCTGGTCTACCTGGCGCTGGTGATCGGCGTCTCTTTCGCCTTCGTCCGCCTGCCCGGCGGCTTCCTGCCGGTCGACGACCAGGGCTTCATCACCACCGACGTGCTGACGCCGCCGGAGGCCTCGTTCCCGCGCACGCTCGACACCGTCAAGGCGGTCGAGGACTACCTGATGAAGCGGCCGGGCGTCGACACCGTGACGTTCCTGACCGGCTTCAGCTTCCTCGGCCAGGGCCAGAACACCGCGCAGGCGTTCGTCACCCTGAAAGACTGGTCGGAGCGCGGCGACAACGACTCGGCCGAGCGGATCGTTGCCGACATCAACCGCAACTTCGCGACGCACCGCGACGGCAACGTCAACGCCTTGCAGCCGCCGCCGATCGACAACCTCGGCAACTCCTCGGGCTTCAGCTTCCGCCTGCAGGACCGCGGCCAGCGCGGCTATCCGGAGCTGATGCGCGCGAAGGACCAGCTCGTCGCGGCCGCAGGACGCAGCCGGGTGGTGCAGGACGTCTATGTCGAGGGGCTTTCGCCCGCGCCGCAGGTCGAGCTGGTGATCGACCGCGAGAAGGCCGCAGCCCTCGGCGTCACCTTCGAGGAGATCAACAACACGATCTCCACCAATCTCGGCTCGGCCTACATCAACGACTATCCGAGCCGCGGGCGCATGCAGCGCGTGATCGTGCAGGCCGACCGGGCGGCGCGGATGCAGGCCGACGAGATCCTGACCTACAATGTGCGCAACGGCCGCGGCCAGCTCGTGCCGATGTCGTCGTTTGCACAGGTCAACTGGTCGGTCGGGCCGTCGCAGATCGTCGGCTTCAACTACTATCCGTCGGTGCGCATCTCCGGCGCGGCGCGGCCGGGTTTCACAAGCGGCGACGCGATCCGCGAGATGGAGCGGCTCGCCGGGCAACTGCCGCGCGGCTTCGGCTACGAATGGACCGGGCAGTCGCTGCAGGAGAAGCTCTCCGGCTCGCAGGCGCCGTTCCTCTTGGCGCTGTCGGCGCTGCTGGTGTTCCTGGTGCTGGCCGCGCTCTACGAAAGCTGGACCATTCCGCTCGCGGTGCTGCTCACGGTGCCGCTCGGCTTCCTCGGCGCGGTGGCCGCGGCGATGCTGCGCGGGCTGCCGAACGACGTGTATTTCACGGTCGGCATCGTCACCATCATCGGCCTTGCGGCAAAGGACGGCATCCTGATCATCGAGTTCGCCAAGGCGCTGCGCGAGCAGGGCAAGCCGATCCGCAACGCGGTGATCGAGGCGTGCCAGATGCGGTTCCGGCCGATCCTGATGACCGGCTTCGCGTTCGTGTGCGGTGTCGCGCCGATGGTGATCGCGCAGGGCGCGAGCGCGAAGAGCCAGCAGGCGCTGGGCACGGGGGTGATGGGCGGCATGATCGCGGTGGTGATCCTGGCGCTGCTGTTCGTGCCGGTGCTGTTCGTCGCGGTGCAGGCGGCGTTCAACAAGGCGGTCCGGCTGGAGCTGCGCGGCGCGCTGCGCTCGCGGCTGCGGGCGATGCGAAGGATGAAGGTGACGGGGAAGGCCGCGGGTGGGGCGGTTTGACGATTTCCTGATCATTGCAGTACGGGCGGTCTCATCCCTCCCCGCGAGGGGAGGGTCCGCGCGAAGCGCGGGGGTGGGGAGAAGCCAGCGACAAACGCACCCTCTCCCCACCCGACCGCTTCGCGGCCACCCTCCCCTCGCGGGGAGGGACGGCACCGCCTGTGTCGCAGGTGTTTTCATCGACAGCGGCCGCCGGGCGGGAAGAAGCTAAAGCCAGGCAAATCGCCTCCATCACGCCGTCGAGTTCCCGATCCACATCCCCGTTCGAAAATCGAAGAATCCTGTAGCCGCGTTCCGCAAGCGCTTTGTCCCGCACATCGTCGCGCCGGCGATTTTCATCGTAGCCATGCTGGTGACCGTCGACCTCGACAATGACTCGCGAGCGCCGGCACTCGAAGTCGACGATGTAAGGCACAAGCGGCGACTGGCGGCGAAAGTGATGGCCGAGAGTGCGCAATTCACGGAGCCGCTGCCAGAGCTTCACCTCTTGCCGCGTCATGGACTTGCGCAAATTGCGGGCATTCGAATTCACCATCGGCTACTCCCCACCCCCGCGCTTCGCGCGGACCCTCCCCATAGCCCGTCGAAGACGGGCGTGAACGCCCTTATGGCGGGGAGGGACGGGACTGCCGATGTCGCAGGTGTTTCAGTCGACAACATCAGGCGCGAGCCGCGCTACACCGACCTGCCGAGGGCCCGGAGCCGCGCCATGAGATCGTTGTAATCCATTCCTTTCCTGGCCCGTTCGTCGAAGGCCTCGACGGCTGCCCTGGTGGCGCTTTTCGGAGGGACCACCGGGGCTTCTTGATCAGCCTGGGGTGATGCGGGCGGCGACGGAGGGGCATCGGCCGGTTCCGGCTCGAGCTTGCCCGTCAGCGACATGCCGAGCAGTTTTTCCACCCGCGCAACGATCTCGGACCGCGATTGCGACGGGGCTTCGGGCCCGCTCGCGGCTCGCCGGCTCGCTTCGGCGCGCGCGGCAGCGGCAGCCGGCACCAGCACGGCATTGGCACGTTGCGGCGGCGACACGCCGGTGTCGTCCACCTTGTTGCGACCGGGCAGCGACAGGCCGACAGCGCCGAGCACCCGCTCCGCGGTCGCGGTGCCGGTGGTTTTCGACAGGATCGCGGCGTGCAGCCAGACCGCGTGATCGCGCGGCATCCTGGCGTGGTGCCGGCTGAAGCAGCGGTGCGGATCGCCGAGGCAGCGATGGCCTTGCCGGCATTTGGGTTTGCACTGCCGCCAGAACCCCAGCAGGTCGCAGTGGAAGCGCTTGCGGCTCAGCTCGACGCGCGCCCGCACGGCGGGATTCACGAGCGGCGAACGATCGGCATAGGTGAAGCTGAAGCCGCCCATGTGTGTCTCCCCATTGCCGATCCGCGCAAGGTCGCGGGTGCGGTGTCTCGTTGCCGCGGCGCGCTTGCGCCCGGGCTTTGCGAAAACTCTTCGCGTTGCTCCCCTGATGCGAGGGGAGCGGAGCGCCGAAAGGCGCAGGGGTTTGCGAAGCCCCTCGAGCCGCTGCTAACGGCCCGACACGCTTGCGGAGCGTGTCCGGGTCCCCGTGCGATGGGGGACCCGCGCCTTTCGGCGCTCCACCACGGCCTTTTCGTGGGGCCTGGCCCCACACGCCTCGGGCCACGCTTGCCCTTCCGGTTCGCAACCGGCGACCGGCGGTCCAGCAGGCTCCCTGCTCACGGGTCGTATTGCCCGTAAAGTGGGGTCCGAGGCGCCCCGAGAGCCCGGCCGTGTGAGCCGGGCGCGCGGGAGCCGCTCCTGCTTCTTACCCGACGGACACCTCCGGTTGGCGCCCCTCAACTAAGCAGGATGAATAGAACAAATAGCGAACATTTCGCAGGAGTCAACCCTGCGTTCTAGCCGCCTCTCCGTCGCCCTGAGGTGCGAGTAAGCGAAAGCACGCGAGCCTCGCCCGGCTTCGCGCTGAAAGCGCTTCGGCGCGCCTGTTAGCCCGCCGTAGCTCGCACAGCGAACGGAGGCGGGAAGGGCGACGGCTTGGCTGTTGTTGGACCGTGGCCGTCCATCCTTCGAGGCGCGCCTTCGGCGGGCACCCCAGGATGACGGGGAGAGAGCGAGCTCGCTGGACCACGCGCGCTTCCATGATGCCATCGGCATCTTCGTGAGAAACCGAAGACCTATTTCGGTCGCGCAACGAGCTTTCGGACTTCGGTCTCAAGCCGTTTCGTGGCTTCGATGAGTTTCTTGAGAAGCGCTTCGTCGATGTCCACGCGGCCTTCGTATGACGCTCAATTTCGTTCGTTGTGGGCCGCAAGAAAGGTCTGAAGGTCCGCGTTCGGTACACCCACAGTGTGAACGAGGGCCTGAAATACCGCGATCCGATTTTCGGATCGATAGCCTTCGCGCCGTAACGCCGCGAGCGCGAACTTGTGCGCCGCCTCCGTGGCCAAGACGAACCGGCTGTCAGTCTCGATGTGTGCGCTCTGCGCGTCCTTCAAGCCGCCACGCGCGGACTTGAGCATGCCGTCGAATTCCGCCCGCGACGGAGACTCCGCCTTCAGACTCCCGATCTTTACGAGGTTATCGAGCTCGGGCTTGGCCACTCTCAAGATCCTTCTCAGACCCGATCACGAAGATCTTGGGCGAGTGGTTGATCTTATCGAACACCGATCCCTTGCTGGAAATCTTTCGACGCCAATCCCTCCGCGATACGAACAATGGATTGACCTTCCGACGCAGCGCGGCCTCCGCGGTTTGGGCGGCCGCATAGAGATCGGAGTAGTTCAGATCGTCACCGATCACCATAAGATCGATGTCGCTCGTGGCTGTATCGCTTCCCTTCGCCACGGACCCGTATACGAATGCGCTCTCGATCGCTCCGGCATAGGGTGCAAAAGACCTCTTGATCGGCTCCGTCACTGCGATCGTTTTCTCGACGAGCCCTCGCAATTCGTCGAAGATCGGAGCCGTCTGGTTTGCCTGGTAATGCTTCTGATTGCCGATCCGTTGGACCGTCACGAGGCCGCTTCGCTCCAATTTGGAAAGCTCGCGATCGACAGCGCCCACACCGGAGCCCACGCGCTGGATGATCTCGGAGGTGTAAAAGCTGCGCTCGGGGTGACCGAAGATCAAAGCCAGCACGCGCTGCTGGACTTTCGAGAACAGGGCGTTGGAAAGGCCCAAGGATTGCGAGTTCATACCCATATTGGGAAATATATTACCCAAAATGGGTAGGTTCAAGCGACCGTGCGAGGCTTTGCGATCGCTGAAAGCCCAACGTCGGCAGTGACGATTGTAAGGCATCAGCGCCAGTCAGCGCGCCTCGAAGCGGCCCCGACCCCGGCCCTCATGGGCGCTAAGTTAAGCGGCTTGCATCAGCCTCTCCGTTGTCATGCCCCGCGGAGGCGGGGCATCCAGTACACGCAAGCGCCAATTCTTTATCGCCGAAGCCTGCGATTACTGGATCGCCCGCCTTCGCGGGCGATGACGGCGGAGCTTAACTTAGCGCACATGACCCCGGCCCTCCCCCTTGCGAAGGGCGTTCACGCCCGTCTTCGACGGGCTATGGGGAGGGAACGCACCGCCCGAGTCGCACGGGTGGCGTTCTGGATTGCAATGCGGTTCCGTGGTCTCATCGACCGATGGCCAAGCTCATCGCGTTCCTCGTCGCGGCAATCCCGGTCCTTGTGTTCCTGAAGACGATCCTCGGAAAGTCGAAGGTGCTGCGCGAGGCGTCGGCGGAGTTCCGGAAGCAGGTCGACTATCTGGTGTGGGGGATTCTGATCCTGGTCGGCTGCGCGATCGTGTATTCGTTCGGAAGCCTGCTCTACAGCATTTACAAATAAACCATCTTGCGCCCAAGATTTCGCGCGGGCACGACACCTCTGCTGCGAGCGGGGGTAAAGTGCCAGCGTCGTCATTCCGGGGCGCGCGTCAGCGCGAGCCCGGAATCCAGACGAGCAGGGACTTTCTCCTGAACTGGATTCCGGGCTCCGGCCTTCGGCCGGCCCCGGAATGACGGCGGGGGAAGTTTTTAGCAGTCGCTAGGTTCGACGGGGGGCGAATGAATTTTCGGAAGGCGCATTTCATCGGCATTGCCGGCAAGGGCATGAGCGCGACCGCGCTGCTGCTGAAGCAGATGGGCGTGGCAATCAGCGGCTCGGACGAGGGCTTCTATCCGCCGGTGAGCGACTACCTGAAGAGCGCCAACATCGCCTTCGCGCAGGGCTACCGCGCGGCCAACATCCCGGACGACGCCGACGTCATCATCATCGGCAAGAACGCCAGGCTCAGGCCTGAGACCAACGAGGAGGTGCGGGCGGCGTTTGCGAGCGGCAAGCCGATCCGCTCGTTCGCGGACATCGTGCACGAGCTGACCGCGGCCTCCGACAACATCGTGGTGGCGGGCTCCTACGGCAAATCGACCTGCACCGCGCTGCTGGCCTGGTGCCTCAAGACCGCGAAGAAAGACCCGAGCTATTTCATCGGCGAGGTCACCAACGGCTTCGAGAGCTACGCGCAGCGCGGGCGCGGCCCGGTGTTCGTGCTCGAGGGCGACGAATACCCCTCGTCGAACTGGGACGACACCTCCAAGTTCCTGCACTACAACGCGCGGAGCGTGCTGCTCACGTCGGCGACGCACGACCACATCAACGTGTTTCCGACCCATGCGGATTATCTCCGCCCGTTCCGCGCGCTGCTCGATCGCCTGCCGGCCGAGGGCGTCGTGGTCGCCTGCAGCAGCGAGCCGCATGCCCGCGCGCTGGTCGAGGCCACGGGCAGGCCCGCCGTGTTCTATGCGCTCGACGGCACGCCCGGTGACTCGGCGCACTGGCACGCGGCCAACATCGCGCGCGGCCGGGAGACCCAGTTCGACCTGATGCGCGGGCCTGAGAAGGTGATCCGCCTTTCGACCCACCATCTCGGCAACCACAACATCGAGAACATCGTCGGCGTCAGCGCCATGCTGCTGCAGAAGCGCCTGCTGACGCCCGCGGAGCTTCATGCCGGCATCGGCTCGTTCCTGGGCGTCAAGCGCCGCATGGAGCTCCTTTCGGCGTCATCGACCGTGCCGGTGTTCGAAGGCTTTGGCTCGTCGTACGAGAAGGCCAAGAGCGCCATCGCCGCGGTGAAGCTGCATTTCCCCGAGCGGCGGCTGATGGTGGTGTTCGAGCCGCACACCTTCACCTGGCGAAACCGCGAGGCGATCGCGGCCTATGACGACGTGTTCGACGGCGCCGCCAAGATCCTGATCTACGAGCCGGCCACGCAGGGCGCCAGCACGCATGCGCAACTGACCCAAGACGAAATCGTCGATCGTGTCCGACGCGCGAAATATGACGCGGAGGCGATCGTTGACCCGGAGGCGGCGTTGCAGCGGCTGGGCGGCATGCTGAAGACGGATGATGTTGTGCTGCTGCTCACGTCTGGAGAGCTTGGGGGACTGATCAAGAGCATTCCGAAATTGGCGGAGCAGAAGTTTCCGAGCAAAGCGCTGGCTGAATTGGCGAGCTAGCTAGCAACGGAAACGCGATCGGCCGACCGTAATCTGCCATGGCCGCTTAATTCGGTCACGTAATGAAGACTTACCATGTCGATAGGCGTACTCTTCACATGGTTTAGGCTGTCGTCGGCCAAGTAACGGCGCAAGTCACTTAGCCCCATTCTACCGCCAGCAACTCAGCTTGCCGAACGACCAGATCAACCGCTGCTTTTTGAAGATCGGGCGGATATCCGTAGCGAGCAAGTAGCTTGCGCACTTCGATACGCATTTTTGCCCGGACGCTCTCTTTCCTAGTCCAATCGATCGTTGCAGAACCTCGGATGGTCTGCACAAGGACCTGCGCCAAAATCCGGAGTTGCTCGTGAGCCATTAACGCTTTGGCCGAACCATTCTCTGCAAGCGCGTCGTAGAATGCCAATTCCTCCGGCGTCAGCCCCAATTCGGTACTTCGCGCATTGGCTGCACTAATATCCCTCGCAAGCGCGATCAGCTCCTCGATCACCTGGACGCTATCAACAGCGCGGTTGTGATACCGTCGCAAAGTGTCATGAAGGCGGTCACTTAACTTGGTTGCCTCGACGATGTTCGATCGCGATCGCGCCTTGATCTCGTCGGCAAGCAGACGCCGAAGTGTTTCGACCGCTAGGTTCTTTTCTTCGGTTTGTGCAACGTCAATCAGAAACTCATCAGAAAGTATCGACAGGTCAGGTTGGTCGAGACCGGCCGCCTTGAACACATCCAAGATACCATCCGCCATCACGGCCCGGGACAACAATTGGCGGATGTCTCGCTCGATGTTCTCGCGTCCTCGTCCAGCACCAGCTGTATACTTCACAAGATTCGCCCGTATGGCAGAAACAAGCGCGATTTCGTCACGACGCGCCGCAACGCGCTCGTCACCAGCACTCAGGGCATAAGCAACCTCCAATTCGGTAGCGGCTTCGATAAACTCCTCGCGAAGACTTTTTGCCAGAATGTGTTCGAGGCACTTCTTAAGGATTGTCAATCTCCCAGCGGGGTCGACCGGGAAGAAGTCGCGCCAAGGTGATCCATCGAGGAAAGCCTCTGCGCTCTCCAATCGCATGAGCGTCTGGCGGACAGTTTCGTGAGGATCGAGTCGGACTTGGTCGCGATCCCGCGCGGTGTATTGTGCAAGAGCCTCACGCAACTCCGCACCAATTCCAAGGTAATCGACGACAAGACCTCCGGGCTTGTCACCCCAAACGCGGTTTACGCGCGCAATAGCCTGCATAAGGCCGTGCCCACGCATGGGCTTGTCGACGTAGAGGGTATGCAGCGATGGCGCGTCAAAGCCCGTCAGCCACATGTCGCGGACGATGACCAGATCGAATCCCGAATCGGGCTTCTTGAACCGCTCAGCCAAGTTTTCAAGACGTTTCTTGCTACGCAGGTGCGGCTGCAATGGCGCCGGATCGGCGTTGCCGTTGCCCGTGATGACGACCTTCAGCAAACCGGTCGCGTCATCACGTGGATCAGCCGAAATCCAACCTGGGCGCAGCGCCGCAATCCGATCGTACAACTCGACCGCGACGCGACGGCTGATTGTCACGACCATGCCCTTGCCGCCTGCCATCGCCTCCTGACGCTGCTCAAAGAGAGTTACGATATTTGCGGCAATTTCGGCGACTCGATCGGGAGCACCTACCACTTCCTCAAAGCGAGCAAGCTTGCTTTTGCTACGCTCGACAACCGCCTCATCACCTTCCGTCAGCTCTTCGGCCAATGCATCGAGTTCGGCCCGCTCTTCGTCGGTGAGATTGAGGCGTAGCTTCGCCAGGCGGGCCGTATAGTGGATCGGCACCGTCGCCTTGTCTGCGACAGCTTGCGTCATATCATAGGTATCAATGACCTCACCAAAGACGCCAACCGTAGATCGATCCTTGGATTCGATAGGAGTGCCCGTGAAGCCCACGAAGGTCGCGCTGGGCAGAGCCTGTCGTAGATATTCCGCGAAACCTACTTGCTCCCGGACGCCCCGATCATCAATAACAAAGCGCTTCTTGAACCCATATTGTGTGCGATGAGCTTCATCGGCAATCACAATGACGTTGCTGCGGTTAGTCAGCAGCGGATGCTCACCTTCCTCGCCTCGGAATTTCTGTATGGCGGTAAACACCAGTCCGCCAATGTCTACTGTTAAAAGCTGACGCATCTCTGCTGCACTGTCCGCCTGAATGGGCGTGCCTCGCAGAGCCGAGCTGTGGGCGTTGAAGGTGCCGAAAAGCTGATCGTCGAGATCGTTACGGTCCGTCACTATAACAATTGTTGGGTTCTTCAACGCCTTAGCGAGTTGAAGCTGGCGCACGAAGAACAGCATGGTGAGCGATTTGCCCGATCCTTGTGTATGCCAAACCACCCCCCCGCGACGCTGACCATTCGTTCCCGCGGCTTGGACCGTAGAGGTCAACGCCTTTTGCACGGCGTGGAATTGGTGATAGCCCGCAAGCTTCTTCGACTTGATGACACCATCTATGACCTCGAAGGCGACATAGTCGACGATAAGATCAAGAAACCGCTCTGGAGCGAATACGCCACGGATCATGACTTCCAGCTCGGACCGGCCAGCATCGTCGATACTCGCCCCATCGATCGTGCGCCAAGGCGCGAAACGATCCAGCCCTGCCGTAAGGGAACCAATACGCGCCTGTAAGCCATCACTGATGATAAGTACTTGGTTGAAGCGCATCAGCTCTGGGATCTTGGCCCTATAATTCTGAAGCTGCCTGTGAGCTCGCTCCAATGTTGCCTGTGCATCTGACGGACTTTTCAATTCCAGCAAGGCTAATGGCAAGCCATTGACGAATACAGCGACATCCGTGCGAATGATGTCGCGCTCATCGGCCCCCTGAATAATGAACTGGTTAGCGACGAGCAGGCGGTTGTTAGTAGGATCAGCGCGATCAAGGAGCCGCAGGCCGATGGTGCGAGTTTCCCCGGCCTGCGTAATCTCGACTGGGACGCCCGAAGCGAGGAGCAAGTGAAAAGCCCGATTATTATCGAGGACGTCTTGGGTGGCCGTAGCCAGAACAGCGCGGACCGCCGCATCGATCATGGCCGGCCTGGCATCCGGATTCAGTGCCGCGAGCGCGCTCCGAAGCTCAGGCTCTAAAACGGCCTGCTTGTACGTCATTCGGGCGCCCATCGGACCGTCTGGAGCAAGATAGTCGCCGGGAACGGTCTTCCAGCCGATCAGCTCGAACCACGACAACGCTGCAAGCTCGACCGCTTCCTCCCGGAAGCCAGAGCCTGGTGATCGTACGGGGACCGGATAAACATCCGTCACGCGACCGCCTCCTCATCGGTTGAGGAGATCACTTGTTGATCGGCCTCCCATTCCAGCCGGGCAGCCTCATATTGAGTGTTGTCGAGAAGATAAAGAATTTTACTCGGCTCAAATGTCGAGCCGGCGATTTCTATCGGATCGTACTGCTCATCCAGCGAGGCGTTAAAAGCCGCAAAATCCTCGTAACGGCTCGGTTGAGGAGCAGGACTGGAAGATGGAATTCGACTCCAAGCTACATTGAAGAGGAAGCTCACAAGAGTGTCACACAAGCCGCCAAGCATGTAGGCGTGCTGCCGTTCCAACGTTCCCCAATCGAGCGACCCGCCGTGCCGCATGTTGGGGATGTTGCTGAGCTGAGCCAACGCCACCGCCGTGTCGTCGATACCCTTGAGCAACGCTGCGATGGTGGCGTTGATCTTTTCGGCTTCCGGGTGATCAGCAATGCGAAAGTCCAGCGCCTGAATGACGCCCCGCATTCTATTAGGAAAGCCGCCATTCTTGCCAAATGTGACACCAAGATGAGGAGCAATCGTCACATGGGCGGCCTCGAAAAGCGTACGCACATTTTGAAGGCAAAATGCGGGCTGGCTCTCAATACTAAGCTCAAGAGCTTCTACGTGACGGCGCAGAGATTCTGCCCGATCCGGGTGCTTCTCCATCAACAATCGGAGCATCTGCAGCGCGTAAGGCATCGTCAGGCCACCGCGATCCGCTTCTCGGCGTCGGCTACCCTCAATTCGCCAGAGATCAACTTTGGAAGGAGAATGTCTCGTAGGCCGCTAAGGATATCCGCTTCTTGGATGGCACTATCGGCCCGATTTCGAAGCGGAATCACCATTTCGTCAAATGCGCGACGTACCTCACTCGTCGGCAAAACAATCTCTAACTCGCCAACAGTATCCCTAGATAGCTCTGTTTGACCAGTAGATCCGTGGCCAAGTGTCTCGATCAAAGGCTCTAACTCGAGCAAGGAGAGACCGAGAAGATTCGCGCTGATCTCGTCCTCATTTGGCTTCACGATGGTGACGTGGCCGTCTGCAGTCAAAAGTCCTGCGGTTTGTGGCACCTGCGCCACTCGGCCGAGCGTGCCTACGCCCGTGCTGTTGATGACCACATCGCCTCGCGCGAGCAGTCGTTCTTCCCCAACGCGCTTCAATTTGAAATCGTGGCGGCGAGCTTTTGTCAGGTCCACTCTGCCGTCACGAATACATCTCTGATTGAGTACGAGTATACCTTCCTTTGCATAGGCTGGGGTAACTCCCCTCACAATGGAGCGCGCCAGGGTTGGTCGGAGAACTCGTCGCTCCCAACCGAATGGTAGGTCATTCGCCGCGAAGCTATCTGGGAATAAGGCGGACAATTCATTGGGGAGACCGGTAGGTCGTCCTTCGGACTTGGCTTGAACAGGATCGAAGTCGATGAACCAACTCTTAAATAGCGTCCGTGCCATCTTCTCCAGTGTCTCGGACATGTGTCGATTCAGCTCAATTTTGTCGTCGAGCACACCAAGGATGCCTGCAACAGCTCGCTGTTGCTCGATGCTTGGTAAATCGATTTCGAGCGTCAGCTGATCAGCCAAGCTAAGGTATGGAGCCATATCCGTAGACGCAGATCGAGCTTTGACCTGACTCTGCGCTGCCGGTGAACGCGCCCAATAATACAAATAGCGCGGCAATACCTCGTCGTAGCTAATAGATCGCCAATAGGAGAGATGAGGCGAGTAAACGGATCCAACGACTGCTGAATTAGCAAGCCCAACACGTCCCAGGCTATTGCCCTTGGTCGTTATGACCGTATCTCCCAACTGGGCGACTTTGGGACCGAAACCATTGTTAGGTTCGCGCCCGAACCTATCAGGCTGATCGAGCAGCCAGCCGTCATCCTGAAGATATCCGCTGCGGAGGAAAATCGGTCCGTCTCCGCCCAGTTCTTCATTCTTCGCCCGGTAGCCGTCGCCGATGGCGAGTACCCCACGAGCTACTAATTGACTGAACGCGGTCATAATCCAAGTTTGGCAAGTTGCCGCGACAATTCACTATCGAGACGAGAGCACTCGACCATCTGCTCGCGCAGATTCGCAGTCAGCGCAGCCATCCGTTCGGAGAAAGGCTCGCCTCCCTCCTCGGCGACTGCCACGCCAACGTAACGACCGGGAGTCAGCACATAGCCTTGCGCTGCGATGTCGCTTGTGGTGGCCGACTTAGCGAAACCCGCCTCGTCTGTGTAACGGCCTCCGATTTCTCGCCAGGCATGGTAAGTTTTCGCCACTCTCGCAATATCATCATCGGACAATACCTTGAGCGTGCGGCTCTGCATCGTGCCCAGACCACGTGCATCGATAAGCAGCGTCTCACGGCTACGATTCCGGAGAGTCTTGTCCAGTCCAAGCCCGTTCGATTTATCCTTCGTTAGAAACCACAGGCAGACGGGTATCTGTGTCGTAAAGAATAGCTGGCCTGGAAGACTGACGATGCAGTCGACGAGATCCGCATCAATGATGGCACGCCGGATATCGCCCTCTCCAGATTGCTGGCTCGATAAGGAGCCGTTGGCAAGCACGAAGCCGGCATAACCGTGCGGAGCCAGATGGTGAATGAAATGCTGAACCCATGCAAAGTTAGCATTGCCGACCGGGGGCACACCGTATTGCCAGCGATCACCTGATCGAAGCTTGTCACCGCCCCAGTCGCCATCATTGAACGGCGGGTTGGCGAGAACGAAATCGGCCTTCAAACCAGGATGCAAGTCCTCGTGGAAACTGTCCGCCCATTTGGGGCCGAGGTTGGCTTCGATGCCCCGAATGGCGAGATTCATCTTTGCAAGCCGCCATGTCGTGGGGTTCGACTCTTGGCCAAAAATGGAGATGTTGTTCTGATTGCCGTTATGAGCCTCGACGAAGCGTTCCGATTGGACGAACATGCCCCCAGAGCCGCAACACGGGTCGTAAACCCGACCCTTGAACGGCTGGAGCATCTCTACCAGCAACTTGACGACGGAGCCTGCTGTGTAGAATTGCCCGCCGCGCTTGCCCTCAGCAATCGCGAACTGACCAAGAAAGTACTCGTAGACACGGCCGAGCACGTCCTGGCCATGATGAGCGTCCTGGAAGGTCAGGTCCGAAAATAGCTTGATGACATCGCCGAGCTTGGTCTGGTCGAGTTCGAGACGGGCATAGTTTTTCGTCAGTACACCCTTGAGGCTCGAATTCTCGGCCTCCAAATCGAGCATCGCTTGATCGATCAGCGCGCCAATCGTCGGGTCCGTGCTGGTGGCGTTGGCCTTCAGATAGTCCCAGCGGGCTTTCTCCTGTACCCAGAAGACGTTGTCGCCAACGTAGAGATCGCGCTCGTCGACGAGTTCTCGCTCTTCAGGGTCCGCAAGAGCCTGAGCTCGCCGCTCCTCAAACCGATCCGAGATATATTTTAGGAAGATGAGCCCAAGCGCGACGTGCTTATATTCCGCGGCATCCATATTGCCGCGCAGCTTGTCGGCCGATGCCCACAATGTCGTCTCGAAGCCGTTCTCCGGCTTTCCCGCTTGCCTCTTCTTCTTTGTGGAGCCGCTAGTACGCGACACGATGTTCTCTCCCTTCGCCACAGAACCTTACCGGACCAAGAGAGTGTCTCAAGATGCCCTCCTTCCGAATCGGAATCGATCTTCGCTGCGTGCTCACGCGACGCGAACCCAAGCGACGAAGGATTCGGGGAACAAACGTAGAATGCGTCAAAAGCTGAACGACTTCAACCCGCTGTAACGCACGCGCTTGGCACAGCCTCATTGCAAGGAAGCGCGATGAGATCGCCTGATTAATTATCAAACGGCAAAACTGGTGCCGGCGGAGGGATTTGAACCCCCGACCACCCGCTTACGAAGCGGATGCTCTACCGCTGAGCTACGCCGGCACGGCCGAAACGGCTTAAGAATTTGCGCCCGTCTTAACGGCCGGGGCCCGCATTGGCAAGCAATCCGGCTTCGCTGCGCTTCGCCGGACGCGGCCCGCCTTCGCCAAAACTTCGGCGGGCAAGGATGCAGGCACGTGTGACCCATGTGTCCGGTACGACGTGTTCCCTCTGTCACCGGCCGCCCCGGATGGCTGCAGGTCAGTTGACCGCGCAAGATGGACCCCCACCCCGACCCTCCCCCTTTCAGGGGGAGGGAGCGCACCGCCGGTGCCGCAATTTCTACGGTTCAAAAATGGCCCTGCGCTAAAACAACCGCAGGCCGCGCGGAACGCCGGCCGAACCGGGTTCAGGCTCCGGATCGGGTGAGGGATCGGGGCCTGGATCGTCGGGAACGTGCATCAGCGGGATGATCGCCTCCGCACGGGGCGAGGCTGGAGGCTGTGGCGACGGCAGGGCCGCCCGGCTTCGCTCCGCTTCGCCGGGCGCAGCGGCCGGGCGGGAGCCAGGTTCCTTGATGTCGTGCGCGACAGCGGCCGGTTTCATCGGCGCGGGAATTTCTGCGCGTGGTGCTTCGGACTTGCTGCGCTCGCCTGCCCGCTCGCTAACACCCCCCACCCCCGACCCCTCCCCGCCGCTTCGCGGGGGGAGGGGCGCGGAGAGGTCGGTGCTCTCAATCACCTGCTCGTCGATGTCCCGGCGCTCCGCGGCGATCTCGGCGAGCGGCACCTTCCACTGGAACGCATCGAGCCGGCCGCTCACCGGCGACACCGGCATCCAGCGGTCGGAGACGAAGCCGTCGGCGGTCCAGGCCGGATCGCTCGGCGCGCGCATTGCGCGTGCCATCCACTCGCGGGCGCGGCCCTCGTCGCCGCTCTCGCGCTGCTCGATCTCGGCCATGAGGGCGGCGACGCGGCGGGTCGGCTCCTTCAGGAGGGCTTTAAGCGCCGTGCGCGCGGCGGCGAACTCCTGCGCGTCGAGGGCTGCGCGCGCGACAGCCATGGCGCTCTCAGGCTGGCCGGGCGCATGGCGCGCCAGCGCCTGCACGCGTGCGAGCCGCTCGCGCGCGCTGTCGCCCGGGCGCAGATGCGCGTAGGTGTCGGCGAGATCGGGATGCGGATGGGCGGCGAAGGCTTTTTCGATGACGCGGCTCCCTCGACGCAGCTCGCCGTTTTCGCTGAGCAGGCGGCCGGCGAGCTCGGCGGCGGGGACAAGCGTCGGCGCAAGCTTGAGCGCATCGAGCGCGAGCGTGCGGGCGCCGTCGCGGTCGGTCTCCTCGGCGGCGAGCGCGCGGGCGGTGAGCAGCACGGCGCGGGCGCGGCGGTATTCGGACTTATCCATGAGGCCGTGGCGATAGTTGCGGTCGAGCGCGGCTTGCGCGCCGGTCCAGTCGGCTTCCGCGCAGCGGAACTCGAGCGTGGCCTGGCCGGCCCAGCCAAGCG
>JAIESC010000031.1 GCA_019746355.1 Xanthobacteraceae bacterium
ACGACCAGCGACAGCACGACGCCGCGCGAGGAGGGGATTTCCTCGTAGCGGCAGGACAGCCCGCTCAGGTCCGGCCGTGCGCCATGTCGACCTGCGGCGAGCGCGATGTCGCCGCGCTTCATCGCGGCGTCGGCAAAGGCGATGCCGCCGCCGGCAAACATCGCAATCGAGATGTTGGGCGACGGCGCGTAGCGCGCCACGCGCACGTCGACGCCGTGGCCACGGATCTCCGCAACCGAAACCATGCCGACCCGCAGCGACAGATCGAGATCATCGCGAACCCAGGCGGCAGTCGCGGTCAGCGCTTCGCGCGCCTTGTCCGCGTCCGCCGCCGGCACCGCAAAGCTCGCGCCGTCGCCGCCGAACACGAAGGGGAATTCGCGGTCGCCAAGCGCATTGGTGACCGCGACGATCACGGCAGCGCCCGCCATGTTGACGGCCTTGTAGCGGTTCTCGGCAATGGCCTTGGTTGATTGCACCACGTCGGCGGTGCCGATCACCCAGTCGTCCGGCAGCGGGCGAAACAGCGCCGGGGTCATGACCTTCGTGAAGTCGCGGAACACCGGCAGGCTTGCGTAGAAGCCGTCGGGCGCACCCGTCATAGCGGCGTCTCGCCATCGCGCCGCGCGAGGATTGCGGCCTCCTCCAGATCAAGGTCGCGCTCCAGCCGCCGTCGCGACTCGTCGGTGATCCTGCCGCTGCGGAGAAGCCCATAAAGGAACTCGCGCTCCGCTGCGATCAGCTCGAGCCGCAGATCGTTCCTGACGCGCATCGCCGCCGTTCCGCTCAGGTCGTTGGGAAGCAGTCGCTCGCGGTGCTCGTGACGGGCGTTGAGGAAGGCGACGACGTCCTCGCTCAGGCCGCGCTCGGCGGCGATCCGGTCGAGATGTTCGCGCGCGGCGCGGATCGCCGCGTTGCGGGCATCGAGCTCGGCCTGCCGCTCCGCCCGATGCTCGGCATGGCTCTGGGCGCCGATCCCGAACCAGCGGATCACCATCGGCAGCATCAACCCCTGGCCGACCAGCGTGACAATGATGACGCCAAAGGTCGCAAACAGAATGAGATCACGGTAGGGGAACGGAGCGCCGCCTTCGATTGTCAGCGGAATGGCAAGTGCGGCCGCCAGCGACACCACGCCGCGAATGCCGATGAACGACAGCAGCGCCGGCCATTGCCACGGCGGCGAGGGATCGCGCCGCGCCAGCGGCGGGATCAGCCAGCGCGGCAGATAGATCGCGGGAAACACCCAGACGATCCGGGCGAGGATCACGATCGCCACGGTGATCGTGATGGCGGCGAGAATCTCGGCAACCGGAAAATTCTGCGCCTTCTCGACCAGGGTGCGGGCCTGCAATCCGGTGATCAGGAACACGAAGCCCTCGATCATGTAGACGATCAGGTCCCAGAAGAAGATGCCCTGAAGCCGCGTGGCCGCCGAGATCAGCCGGGGCCATTCCAGCTCACATAGAGGCCCGCGGCGACGGTCGCGAGCACGCCCGAGCCGCCGATCTGGTGCGGCACCAGGAAGGCGAGAAACGGCGTCATCACCGACAACGTGATCTCGACCCGCGGGTTGTGCGCCCAGTGCCGCAGCCGCAGGCTGAGCCAGCCGACGCCGATGCCGTAGACGATCTCGCCGACGACGATCAGGGCGAATGTGCCCGCGGCTTGTGGTGCGGAGAACACGCCGGTCGACACCGCGATGACGGCAAAGCGATAGAGGATCAGCGCGGTTGCGTCATTGGCGAGGCCTTCGCCTTCGAGCACCACGAGGAGACGCCGCGGCAGGCCGAGCCGGCGCGCGATCGCGAGCGGCGCGACCACGTCGGGCGGCGAGACGATCGCGCCGAGCACGAAGGCAACGCTCCATGGCCAGCCGAGCAGAGCGTGCATGGCCGCTGCGACCGCGACGGTGGTGAACACCACCGCGCCGAAGGCGAGCAAGGTGATCGGCCGCAGGTTGAAGCAGAACTCGCGCCAGCTCATCGACACGCCGGCCGAATAGATCAGCGGCGGCAGCATCACCAGCAGCACCAGTTCGGGCGCAAGCTCGACCGGCGGCAGGCCGGGGATGAGCGCCAGCCCGACGCCGGCGATGACCAGCAGGATCGACGGCGGCACGCTGATGCGCTGGGCGATGACGGCGATCACCACCATCACGGCCAGCAGCGACGAAATGGTGAGGATGACGCCGGTCATTTCTGGAACAGGCCCGCGGCGATGTTGACGGTCAGCGCCACGATCGCCGTGCTGAAGAAGAACGACAGCGCGCCGTGCGCCACGACCATGCGCCGGATCGCCTTATTGGTGACCGCCACATCGGAAACCTGAAACGTCATGCCGATCACGAACGAGAAATAGACGAAGTCCCAATAGTCGGGTTTGGCATTGTCGGGAAATTTGAGGCCATCGCTGCGCGAGGCCTCGCCGTAGAAGTCGTGCGCGTAGTGAAGAGCGAAGATGGTGTGGGTGAAGGTCCAGGACAAGACCACGGTGGCAGCGGCCAGAGCGACGTGGAGCCCGTAATGGGGATTGGTGCGTTCGAGGGCGACGAGCTCGGCGAATATGGCGCCAAGGCTCGCGATCGCCGCTCCGACCGTCAAAAGCAGGATCGCCAACGCGCCTTCGTCCTGGATCGCCGCGTTGCGCTTGATGGCTGCGACGGTCGAGCAACGGGCCATGACGATCGCGGCCCAAACGAGATAGATGGCAACGCCGGTATCCCAGCCGAGCAGCACGCGCGTGACCAGCGCAAGATCGGTCAGCCGCAGCGCGAGGACTGTGACGATGCCGATCGCGGCCGAGATCACCAGGCGCTTGTGCGCCATGCCGACCCGGACGATCCAGGTCGGGCGGTTGGCCGCGGCGCTCATCGAGCCGGCGGGCGCGTTACGCGCGCCGCTCCGCGACGAAGCGGGCCGCTTCCTTCAGGATCGTGGCGTCGGCACCGAACGGCGCGAGCGCGCTCTCGGCGTCCTTCACCAGCTGCTCAAGTCTCGCCCGCGCGCCGGCGACGCCGAGCAGGTCGACCAGCGTCGCCTTGCCGAGCGCTGCGTCCTTGCCGGCGGCTTTGCCGAGGGTCGCGGCATCGCCCTCGACGTCGAGCAGGTCGTCGGCGATCTGGAACGCCTGGCCGATCACCTGGCCGTAGCGGCTCACCGCCTCGTGCTTGGCCTTCGGCGCGTTGCCGAGGATCGCGCCGGCGACGCAGCAGAATTTCAGGATTGCGCCGGTCTTCATCGCCTGCAGCGTCAGCACGTCCTTCTCGCCCTGCGGCGTGTCGTTCTTGCCGAAGCGTCCCTCCGCGGCGAGGTCGAGCATCTGGCCGCCGACCATGCCGCCGAGACCCGCGGCGCGAGCGAGCCCGGTGACGAGGGCAATGCGAACCTTCGCGTCGGGGTGTGTCTCGGGACGGCCAAGCACGTCGAAGGCAAAGGTGAGCAGGCCGTCACCCGCAAGGATCGCGGTCGCCTCGTCGAATTTCTTGTGCGCGGTCGGCCGGCCGCGCCGCAGATCGTCGTTGTCCATCGCCGGCAGGTCGTCGTGAGCGAGCGAATAGCAATGCACCAGCTCGATCGCGGCACCCGCCATCAGCGCGTGCTCGCGGCGGACGCCGAACAGCGCCGCCGTCTCGACCGTCAGGAACGGGCGCAGCCGCTTGCCGCCGCCAAGGCTCGAATAGCGCATGGCCTCGGTGATGCGCGGCGGCCGGGCGATCTCGCCCTCGGCCAGGGTCTCGCCCAGGAGCCGGTCGAGCAGGTGCTCGGTTTCACTGGCCGCGGCGTTGAGGCACGCGGCAAACGAGGCTTTGGGGGCAGTGTCGGATTTGGCGGCGGTGCGCGGCATGGGATGAATTGTGCTTAACTCCGGAACAATGACAAGCGCCGCTACCCCCCGAAAAACCGCGTTTCGGTTGATCCGCTGGCTGATTGTGGCAGTGGTGGCCTTGATTCTTCTGCCGTATTTGATCGCGCCGCTCTACCGCGTGGTGGACCCGGTGTCGACACTCATGCTGGGACGATGGATTCTCGGTAAACGGGTCGAGCGGACCGTGGTCCCGCTCAATCAGGTTGCGCCGGTCCTGCCGCGCACCGTGATCGCCTCCGAGGACGCGCGGTTCTGCACCCATCGGGGGGTCGATTTCATCGAGTTGCGGGCGGCGCTGGACGACGCCGAGGACATCACCGACGCCCGCGGCGGCTCGACCATCAGCCAGCAGCTTGCCAAGAACCTGTTCCTGTGGCCGGGCCGGAGCATCATCCGCAAAGGGCTGGAGTTCCCGCTGGCGCTCTGGATCGACCTGGTCATTCCCAAGCGGCGGATCATGGAAATCTATCTCAATATCGCCGAATGGGGCCCGAACGGCGAATTCGGCGTGGAGGCGGCGGCGCGAAAGGCCTTCAACAAGTCGGCCAAGGACCTGACGGCGGCCGAGGCCGGGCTGCTCGCGGCTGTCCTGCCGAACCCCAGGCGGCGCAGCGCCATGCAGCCGCGGCCGGGGGTGCGCCGGATCGCCGGGATCGTGCAGGGGCGGGCGGCGCGGGCCCGCTCGATCGATGCGTGTTTGAAAGGCTAGTACGCGCCGGCATGGCCAAAACGGCCCCGGAAATGAGGTCTAGCCTTGGCGGAAGCGTTCCTCTATAAGCCCGGCTTCCCGAAGGTTTTGACGGTCCGGCGCCCCTGGCGCCGATGATTTTGAAGGAGTTGCCTCCATGGCCGTGCCAAAGAAAAAAACCTCGCCCTCGCGGCGTGGCATGCGCCGTTCGGCGGATGCGCTGAAGCAGCCTACTTATGTGGAAGACAAGGACTCGGGCGAGCTGCGCCGCCCGCACCACATCGACCTCAAGACCGGCATGTATAAGGGCCGGCAGGTGCTGAAGCCGAAGACGGAAGTCGGATAAAAAGTTGCCGGTCGTCCGCACGCCGGAGGGGGCTCGGCCATGTACCTGATCGGTTTCCCGCTGCTGCTCATCCCGTTCGCGATCTACAACATGATCGCGTTCCTCACGCCCGGCATGAGCTGGACCGACCCGGTCGCGACCATCCACCTGATCTCAGGTCAGGCCTGGACGGTGACGCCGGAGGAAATCATCCTGGCGTTCTCGATTCTGCTGCTCGGCGTCGAGGTCATCAAGGCCGCGCGCATGGGGCTTCGCGGCATCATGGACCACATCCTGTCGATGGTCCTGTTCGTCGTCATGCTGGTCGAGTTTCTGCTGGTGGCGCGCGCCGGCACATCGACCTTCTTCCTGCTGATGACGATGTCGTTCGTCGACGTGCTGGCGGGATTCATCATCACCGCGCGCACCGCCCAGCGCGACATCCAGATCGACAAGACCGATCAAGCGATCTCGTAACGATCCCATAAATCCTCGTCATGAGTCGCGATTTCCATTTACCCGGCCGTTCGCCCGTCGTCTCCGGCGAAGGCATGGCGGCGACGTCGCATCCGCTGGCGACGCTTGCCGCGATCGACGTGCTGCGCGCAGGCGGCAATGCGACCGATGCGGCGATCACCGCGGTCGCGGTGCTGTGCGTGATCGAGCCGCACATGACCGGCATCGGCGGCGACTGCTTTGCGCTGATCGCCGAGCCGGGCAAGCCGGTCTGGGGCTACAACGGCTGCGGCCGCTCCGGCGCGAAGTCCTCGACCGAGGCGCTGCTCGCCAAAGGCATCAAGACCATCGAGGCGACCTCGCCGCACGCCGTCAACGTGCCGGGAGCGATCGAGGCCTGGGATGCGATCCTGAAGGCGCGCGGCACCTGGCCGCTCGACCGCGTGCTCGCGCCGGCGATCAGGTATGCCGAGCATGGCTTTCCGGTCGCCTCGCGCGTCGCCAATGACTGGAAGGGCCTCGTCGGCAAGCTCGGCAATAGCGTCGGCGCGACCAAGCACTATCTGGCGGGCGGGCGCGCGCCGGCCGAGGGCGACGTCATCAGGCTGCCGGCGCTGGCGGAGACATTGAAGGCCATCGCCAAAAGCGGATCTCGCGCATTCTATGAGGGCCCGATCGCCGACGATATGGCGGCGACGCTTGCCGCAGCGGGCTCGGTGCTCACCGCCGAGGACTTTGCCAGCCATCGCGGCGAGGCGGTGACGCCGATCTCGACCAATTATCGCGGCGTCGATCTGGTGGAGCTCCCGCCGAACACGCAAGGGCTGACCGCGCTGGTGACGCTCAACATCCTGGAAAATTTCGATCTGGCGGCGCTCGAAGCGCTCGGTCCCGACCGCTTCCATCTGATGCTCGAAGCCGCGCGGCTCGGCTTTGCGCTGCGCGACACTCACATCGCCGAGCCCTCGCACATGCGCGTGGCGGTCGAGGTGCTCAACGACAAGGCGTTCGCCGGGAAGCTCGCGGCGAAGCTCGACCGGGCAAAGCGTGTGCCGCTGCCGTCCGCGCCAGCGCCCGGCAGCGACACGGTCTACCTCACGGTGGTCGACCGCGACCGGCGCGCGGTGTCGCTGATCAACTCGCTATTCTCCGCGTTCGGCTCGGCCATCGGCACCGAGAAGACCGGCGTGCTGTTCAACAATCGCGGTTCGGGCTTTGTGCTCAATCCCGAGCATCCGAATACGCTCGGGCCGAGCAAGCGGCCGATGCACACCATCATCCCGGCGCTGGCGATGCGCGGCGGCCGCTGCGACACGACGTTCGGCGTGATGGGCGCGCACTACCAGCCGATGGGGCACGTGCAGATGGTGCTCAACCTGTTCGACTACGGCATGGATGTGCAGAGCGCCATCGACGCGCCGCGCGCGTTCTTCGTCGGCGAAGACACGGTGATCGAGCGCGGCATGCCGGCCGCGACAATCGAAGGCCTCAAGGCGCGCGGTCACAAGATCGTCGTCGCGCCGACGCCGTGGGGCGGCGCGCAGGCGATCCGCATCGATTGGGATCGCGGCGTGCTGATCGGCGGCTCCGAGCCGCGCAAGGACGGTTGCGCTCTGGGCTATTGATTGTTCAACTGCCGGATGCGCTCGATCGTCGCCTGATAGGCGGCGATGACCTCGGCAGGATCGGCGCGGCGCTTCTCGCGGGCCTGCGGAACCTTCTGCTGCGCGGCAATCAATTGCGTCAAAAAAGTCGCGGCGCGGCGCGCCGGACGGCGATGCGCCTCTTCGTTGTGGGGCGCAAGCCTGATCAGCGGAACGAGAGCCCTGCTCGAAGATGGTAAATCGGTTGCTTCCGGCATTGCGCTCTCCTGTCTCGCGACGGGACAAAAGCGGTCCCGCACCAGGGACATCGCAACCGCTGTGCCAGCATCGTTAGCTGTCAGTATACGCGCCGGTTTGCCGTTTATTCATGGGTGATTGCTATTTTCACCGGCGAATTAACGCTGCGGTGTCACACAACGGGGCAACGCGGCAATCCCAAAAAGGTTCGCCCGTGACACAGGATCGTGAGACACGCCCACCGGTATTCCGTGCGGCCGAGCCGGCGCAGAACGCCGACGTGTTCGCGTCCGGTGATGTGTTCGCGAAGCCAGAGGCGCTCACGATGCGGGCGGCCGAGGTCGTGCGCGAGCCGGCGTTCGATCCGGCGCGCATCATGGCGTCGATCGGTGAGGTGCCCTACGAGTGGACGATCGTGACCGACGTGCTGGCCTGGGGCGCGAATGCGACCGAGGTGTTATCGGTCGGCAGCCTCGCCGCGATCTCGAGCGGGCGCAACTACGCGAAGCTTCTCGCGGCGGATGCGGCGACCAGCCGGTTCGACGCGGTGATGAAGTCGCCGCAGCGTGACGCAGGCAACGGCGTGCCGTATCAGGTCCAGTATGCGCTGCAGCCGTCCGGCTCCGACACGCCGCTCTGGATCGAGGATGTGGGCCGCTGGTTTGCCGGCTCCGGCGGCAAGCCTGAGCGCGCGCACGGCGTCGTCCGCGTCATCAATGACCGGCACGACCAGGAGGAGCGCCTCACCTACCTGTCGCGTTTCGACGGGTTGACCGGCGAGATGAACCGCTTCCATCTGACCGAGGTGCTGCAGTCCACGCTCGCGCAGGCCGTGGCGCAGCGCGGCTCGTGCGGCTTCATGCTGGTGGCGGTCGACAATGTCGCGCGCATCAACGAGTCGTACGGCTTTGAGGTGGCGGACGAAGCGATCGGCGCGGTGGCGAAGCGCCTGCGCGCCAAGATGCGCGGCGGCGACCAGCTCGGCCGCTTTTCCGGCAACAAGTTCGGCGTGATTCTCAACAACTGTACGCCGGACGACATGGAGAAGGCCGCCGAGCGGCTGATCGCCGGCGTGCGCGACGATGTGATCCGCACCGGCGCTGGTCCCGTGGCCGCGACCGTGACCATCGGCGGTGTCACCGCGCCCCGTCATGCGGCGAACGTGACGGAGATTCTCGCCCGTGCCCAGGAGACGCTCGACCGCGCCAAGATCAAGCGGCTGGGTTCGTTCCAGATCTATCGTCCGAACGTCGAGCGCGAGGCGCTGCGCCGCGAGAACGTGCGCGCCGCCGACGAGATCGTCAATGCGTTGAACGAGCGCCGCATCCTGCTGGCGTTCGAGCCGGTGGTCGAGGCCGTCACCCGCCGCAAGGCCTATTATGAATGCCTGATGCGGATTCGCCGCGCCGACGGCTCGCTCGTAACGGCGACCTCGGTTATTCCCGTGGCCGAGCGATTGGGCCTCGTGCGGCTGCTCGACCATCGCGTGCTGGAGCTCCTGGTCAGCGAGATGGCCGCGGTGCCTGCACTCCATGCCAGCGTCAACGTCTCGCCGGCCTCGATCACCGATCCCGACTGGTGGTCGACGCTGGGTGCGCTGCTTCGCGCCAATGCCGGCGTGGCCGAGCGGCTGATCGTCGAGATCACCGAGTCGATGGCTATACACGACGTCGACGACACGCGCGGGTTCGTGACGCGGGTGAAGGACCTCGGCTGTCGGATCGCGATCGACGATTTCGGCTCGGGCTTCACCTCGTTCCGCAATCTCCGCAAGCTCGGCGTCGATGTGCTGAAGATCGACGGCGCGTTCGTGCAGAACCTGACCCGCTCCGACGACGATCGTTCGTTCGTGCGCTCGCTGATCGACCTGGCGCGGCGGCTCGGGCTCAAGACCGTCGCCGAATGGGTGCAGGACGAAGACAGCGCAAGTCTTCTCAGCGAATGGGGCTGCGACTACCTGCAGGGCGCACTGGTTGGCCTTGCCAAGGTCGAGCGTCCGTGGGGCGACACGGTGCAGGTCGATCGCCGCAAGAGCGCGCGCACCTAGAGCACGATCCCGCTTCAGGCCGCGCCGGCGCTGCGACATTCGGTCCGCGCGATGACCGGCAGCATGAACAAGGATTAATCCGCTCGCCAGCGCGCCGTAAGGGTGCCCTCTCCATCTTGGCCGTCAGACGCGCTGCAGAAAGCGCAGACAACCGAGTGATGGAGACTGTCCTGATGAAGAACGAGGTTTTTCCGAAAGCGGGCCGCTTCTGGTCGAAGCGTCGCTTCGTGCTGCTGGCCTCCGTTGCGGCCGTCGGCGCGGGCGTGATGCTCGCCGGCCCCGCCTATCCGCCGATCGCGCTCAACGGCACGCCGGCGCTCGCGGCCGAAACTGTGCAGCCGCAAGCCGGCTTTGCCGACCTCATTGAGAGGGTGAAACCCGCGGTGATTTCGGTGCGGGTCAAGATCGATCAGGCCGCCGACCAGACCGATGGCAGCGGCGATTCACGCATGGAGCGGTTCGGCGACAGCGAAGGCCTGCAGCGCTTCTTCCGCCAGTTCGGCATGCCCGACACGCCCAACTTCCGCATGGCACCGCGCGGCCGCCAGATGGTGACCGGTCAGGGCTCGGGCTTCCTCATCTCGGCTGACGGCTATGCGGTGACCAACTTCCACGTGGTCGATCATGCCAAGACCGTCGAGATCCAGACCGACGATGGCAAGACCTACACCGCCAAGGTGGTCGGTGCCGACCAGAAGACCGATCTGGCGCTGATCAAGGTCGATGGCGACAAGAAGTTCGCGTTCGTCGAATTCTCCGACAAGCCGCCGCGGGTCGGCGACTGGGTGATCGCGGTGGGCAACCCGTTCGGGCTGTCCGGCTCGGCGACCGCGGGCATCGTCTCGGCGCGCGGCCGCGACATCGGCGCGGGCCCGTATGACGACTTCATCCAGATCGACGCGCCGATCAACAAGGGCAACTCCGGCGGACCGGCGTTCAACAGCGACGGCAAGGTGATCGCGGTGAACACGGCGATCTACTCGCCCTCCGGCGGCTCGGTCGGCATCGGCTTCGGCATTCCGGCCGACACGGTGAAGAGCGTGGTCGCCAAGCTCAAGGACAAGGGCTACGTCGACCGCGGCTGGATCGGCGTGCAGGTGCAACCGGTCACGGCAGCCATCGCCGACAGTCTCGGGATGCGCAATGCCGAAGGCGCGCTCGTTGCCGAGGCGCAGGCCAACGGACCCGCGGCCAAGGCCGGGATCCAGTCGGGCGACGTCATCACCGCGGTCAACAGCGACGCGGTGCGTGACTCGCGCGACCTCGCCAAGAAGATCGGCGCGGCTGCGCCGGGCTCCAAGCTGACACTCGGCATCCTGCGCAAGGGCGAGCGGCAGAACGTGACGGTCGCGCTCGAGTCGATGCCGAACGACCGGCAGGCCAAGGCCGACACCGGCGCGCAGGAGAACGACGCCGATGGGCCGCGTCTCGGCCTGACGCTGGCTCCGGCCGATCGTGTCGCCGGCGCGGAAGGCAAGGGCCTCGTCGTCACCGGCGTCCAGGACGACAGCCCGGCCGCCGAGAACGGCATGAAAACCGGCGACGTCATCCTCGACGTCGCGGGCAAGCCGGTGACAAGCGTCGGCGAGATGCGCAAGGCGCTGGCCGATGCGCGCAAGCAGGGCCACAGCAACGTGCTGATGCGGGTGAAGTCCGGCGACACGATGCGGTTCGTCGCGATGCCGCTCCGCAAGGCCTGACCGGATGCGACAGGCCGACGAGGGCGTGCTGTCCGTATCGTCGGTCTCCTCGGACGGCACAAACTCAAGGGGACGGGCGCAAGCCCGTCCCCGCTTTATTGTTCTCTGTTGAAATCAACCGCCGTCATTCCGGGGCGCGCCGAAGGCGCGAACCCGGAATCCATACTCCGCAGCAGCGGTTATGGATTCCGGATTCGCTCCATAGTGCGTCGAAGACGCGCGTGAACGCGCTGGTGGGCGAGCGCCCCGGAATGACAGCGTGCTTGTTGCTATTCCTTGTCGCCGAGCCGGTCGAGACGCTTCTGCATCTCTTCCATCTGCCGCTTCAGCTCGTTGATGTCGTCGCCGCCGCCGGAGCCGGGTTTCGTCTCTGAAGGGGTCTCGCCGCCGGCCTGACCGCTCTGGCCGCCCTGCCGCGCGAACGGCGCGAACATCGCAAAGGTGCGCTCGAACATCTCCATGTTCCGCCGCACCTGATCTTCCATCGCGCCGAAGCCGCCCATGCCGAACGCCTGCGAAATCTGCTCGCGGAATTTCGACTGCTCCTTGGTCAGCGAGTCGAGCGACACTTCGAGGTAGCGCGGCACCAGCATCTGCATGCTGTCGCCGTAGAAGCGGATCAGCTGGCGCAGGAAATTGATCGGCAGGAGGTTCTGCCCGCCCTCCTTGTTTTCCTGCTCGAAGATGATCTGCGTGAGCACCGAGCGGGTGATGTCTTCGTTGGTCTTGGCGTCATAGACCACGAAGTCCTCGCCAGCCTTCACCATGCCCGCGAGATCCTCCAGCGTCACGTAAGTGCTGGTGCCCGTGTTGTAGAGCCGCCGGTTGGCGTACTTCTTGATGATCACCGGCTCGTCCGACTTCGCCATGATGCCTCACGCTCCCCCACTGTCCCGCCCCCCGGCGGGACTTAGTCTGAAACAAGGCTAAGCGGTTTCCCCGCGGCGGGCCACTTCTTTGTGCAGCGCCGGACCTCCTAGGTCCCGGAAAACAGGCCGCAAATAGGACCGTAGCCGCAGCCTTTCTTGCGCCGCGGCGTGGGGTTCCTCATATGGACAGCATGGGGCCTTGGGGCTATCGAAGAACGAGGCCAAAGCCCGGGGTGGACGCGGTTGCCGGCCGTCGATGGATCAGATGGAGACATTCAGATGAAAGACGATATCGTCATCGTCAGCGCGGCCCGCACGCCGGTTGGGGCGTTCAACGGTGCGTTGGGGGGCCTCCCGGCCCATGAACTGGGCTCGGTTGCGATCAAGGAGGCGCTCAAGCGCGCCGGCGTCGAGGGCGGCAAGGTTTCCGAGGTCATCCTGGGGCAGATCCTGACCGCGGGTCAGGGCCAGAACCCCGCCCGTCAGGCCTCAATCGCCGCGGGTATCCCGGTCGAGAGTCCTGCGTGGGGCGTGAACCAGCTCTGCGGTTCAGGCTTGCGCGCGGTGGCGCTCGGCTATCAGGCGATCCTCAACGGCGACAGCGACATCGTCGTCGCCGGCGGCCAGGAGTCGATGAGCCAGGCGCCGCACTGCCAGCATCTGCGCAACGGCGTGAAGATGGGCTCGGTCGAGCTGATCGACACCATGATCAAGGACGGCCTGTGGGATGCCTTCAACGGCTATCACATGGGCACCACCGCCGAGAACGTTGCGAAGAAGTGGCAGATCACCCGCCAGCAGCAGGACGAGTTCGCGGTGAAGTCGCAGAACAAGGCCGAGGCGGCGATGAAGGCCGGCAAGTTCAAGGACGAGATCGTCCCGGTCACCATCAAGTCGCGCAAGGGCGACATCGTCGTCGACACCGACGAGTATCCGAAGGCCGGCGTGACGATGGACTCCATCGCCAAGCTGCGTCCGGCGTTCGACAAGGAAGGCACCGTCACCGCGGCCAACGCCTCGGGCATCAATGACGGCGCAGCCGCCGTGGTGCTGATGAAGGCAAGCGAGGCCGCAAAGCTCGGCAAGACGCCGCTCGCCCGCATCGTGTCCTGGGCGCATGCCGGCGTCGATCCGGCGATCATGGGCACCGGCCCGATCCCGGCGTCGCGCGCGGCGCTGCAGAAGGCCGGCTGGAAGATTGACGATCTCGACCTGATCGAGGCCAACGAGGCCTTCGCCGCGCAGGCCTGCGCGGTCAACAAGGACCTTGGCTGGAACACCGACAAGGTCAACGTCAACGGCGGCGCGATCGCCATCGGCCATCCGATCGGCGCGTCCGGCGCGCGCGTTCTGGTGACGCTGTTGCACGAGATGCAGAAGCGCAACTCCAAGAAGGGGCTTGCGACGCTCTGCATCGGCGGCGGCATGGGCATTGCCATGTGCCTGGAGCGCTAAACGCCCTTTCGCACTGCATCAAATACGCGATGGCCGGGTTCTATCCCAAGGCGGGCTTGCCCGACTTGGGTTTCGGCGAAAAGACGGGCCATGGAAATCTTCCGTGGCCCTTTTGCATCGATTTTTTGTGACTTTGGTATCCATTCCCTCGTTTCGGGGTCATGCTCTAATGTGAGCATGTCGGGGGATTGCCAAGAATTCGAGGAGGAACGAATGGCTCGCGTAGCGGTGGTGACCGGCGGTACACGCGGTATCGGTGCGGCAATTTCCAAGGCGCTGAAGGCCGCGGGTTGCAAAGTTGCGGCGAATTACGCGGGTAACGACGAGGCGGCGCAGAAGTTCAAGGCCGAGACCGGCATCAATGTCTACAAGTGGGATGTCTCGTCGTTCGAGGCCTGCGCGGCGGGTCTCAAGCAGGTCGAGGCCGATCTCGGCCCGGTCGAGGTGCTGATCAACAACGCTGGCATCACCCGCGACGCACCGCTGCACCGGATGAAGCCGGAGCAATGGACAGCGGTGGTCAACACGAATCTCGGCTCGCTGTTCAACATGTGCCGCAACGTCATCGAGGGCATGCGCGAGCGCAAGTTCGGCCGCATCGTCAACATCACATCGATCAACGGTCAGAAGGGCCAGTTTGGCCAGGCGAACTATTCGGCCGCCAAAGCCGGTGAGATCGGCTTCACCAAGGCGCTCGCGCAGGAAAGTGCGCGGGTGGGCATCACCGTGAACGCCGTAGCGCCGGGTTACATCAACACCGAGATGGTGCAGGCGGTGCCGAAGGATGTGCTGGAGAAGAGCATCCTGCCGGCGATCCCGATCGGCCGTCTCGGCGAGCCGGAGGAGATCGCGCGCTGCGTGGTGTTCCTCGCCTCTGACGACGCGGGCCTGATCACCGGCTCGACGCTGACCGCGAACGGCGGGCAGTATTTCGCCTGACGTGACAAGGCCCGCGGCGCTGTCTCACCACGCGTAGCGGAAGCCGCCGGTCCCCGCGTAGGTCTGGGTGCGGTCCGACCACTCGCCGGTGAAGTTGGCGAACAGCGCGAGCCCGCCGCGGAACGTCAGCTTGGCGCCGGTGTCGAGCCGTCCCGCGTCGCTCGCGGGGCGTGCGCCGCCCACCGTGAAGCTTGCGCCCGGCACCGTGATGAACGCCGCGCTCACGCGGCGGTCGGGCTCGAACTCGTGCACCCACGACAGGCGGGAGTAGGGCGTCAGCACCGCGCCCTCGGGTGTGATGTAGCGGCCGTCGAACTGGACGCCGACGAAGGTCGGCAGCGAGGTCGCGGTGTGCGAGGCGACGGTGAGCCCGAGGATGCCGGTGCCGCTTTCGGTATAGCCGCGCTGCCACACCACCGAGGGCTCGACCGCGACGAACGGCGTGACGTTGAAGCGGCCGTAAGCCTGCTTCCAGCCGAGCTCGAGGCGCGCGCTGAGCAGGTCGCTGCCGAAGCGGCCCGAGGCCGTCTCGGTCGGGCCGATGCCGGTGATGGTGCGGGTCGTCGAGCTGTCGAACCGCGCATATCCGAGCGACGCGGCGGCGTAGTAGGCGCCCCAGGTCTTCATTCCGTAGACGCCGACGTGACCGCCGGTCATCCGTCCGCTGGTCGCAAGACTCGCCGCCGAGAAGGTTGACTCGCTGCCGCCCGCCGCAAAACCGACCCGCAAATCCCACGCCGCCTGCCAGTCGACGCCGAGCACGCCGCCGGCGCTCCGCACCGACTGGCTCGCGCTTCCGGGGTCGGCCTCGCCGTGCAGTGACTGGCTCGCGCCGAAGCCCGCGGTCCAGATGCGAAGGCTGCCGGGCCGCTGCGCCGGGGGCGGAGTCTTGCCGAGCGAGGCGAACGCCTCATGGCCTGGCGCCGCGCGGGTCGCTGCGGGCGCATATTGCGCGGGCGGAATGACGACGCTCAGGCCGCCCAGATCGGGCGCGAACAGGCCCTGGGTCTGCATCGCGTTGTTGAACAGCGAGCCGGCCGAGAAGGCGGCGTTTTGCGCAGCGCTGATGCCTTCGCCGCTGATCTGGTCGAGAACGGTGACGGACGTTGCCGCGAGCAGGTTGCTGAAGAACGTCGCGGCGTTGCCGGTGAGCGTGGTCGAATAGCTGCCCTCGAGCGCATTGCCGACCGCCTGTTGGTTGGGCGTCAGGCCCGGCACCGAGCCGAAGCCGATACGGTCGAGCTGGAGGGTCAGGAAGTCGTAGTCGGCGGCTGTGCCGCTGAATCCGTTGTAGATCGGGGTGACGGTAAAGAACGGCGATGACGACACGAATCGGTCGAAGGTCGTCGTGATGTTGGCGGCGCCGTTGTGAGTGATCGATACCGCGGTGTCGGTGATCGTGGTGTTGGTGTAGAGACCTGGTTGGATCGCGACGCGCAACGTGCCAGCGAGTGCGACGCTGTCCGCGAGCAGGCTGTCGATCGGCGCAGGTGCACCGGGCATGACGCGAAGCGAGAGCGTTCCAGCGGCGGTCTGTTCGAATGAGCCGCCCCCGCCGCCATTGAAGTCGCTGATGTTGAAATTGAACTGTGCGATTGGTGTCAGGGCATTCGTGTCGGTGATCGTGATGAGGCCGCTATTCGTAAATGTCGTCGTGACCCCTCTTGTCTCTATCTTGCCGTCGAGCGTTCCGTAGTTCGAGATATTCGTCGTTGCGCAGTTGCAGCTGAAGACGCTGAAACCGCTAGCGGTCGCCCGGATCAGGCCGGTGTTGATCAGCGAGCCGCTAGCCTCGAAATTGACGCCGGTGCCTCCTGCGCCGACGATGACCGTGCCGGAATTGGTGATGGCCGGACCGGTGGTGGTGGGTCCCACGATGGAGTCCGCTACATTGATGCCGATGGCTCCTGCGCCGCCTGAAATTGTCCCGGAGTTGTTGACCGTCGAATTGTCGCCTGCAGCCACGATACCGGCAGCCAAGAGGGCGCCCGAGTCCCCGACGCGGATCGTTCCGGAGTTGACGACGGCGCTTCCATCGTCGACCAGTATGCCGATGCCACCGGTGGATGCGACAATCACGCCGGAGTTGATCACATTGTAGTTCTGTACCGCCGCCATCGCGGTGCCGAAATCGCCGACGGTGATCGTCCCGCTGTTGGAGATGGTGGCCTTACCACCCAGAGCGGTTAATCCGTCGCCGAGCGCAAAGATGCCGAAGCCTCCAGCGCCGACCGTGATACTTCCGGTGTTGGCGATGTTGCTGCTGTTCCCGGCAAAAATTCCAAACGCGCCGTCCAGGCCGACGATGCTGCCGCTGTTGGTCACATTGTTGTCGCAACAGACGTCGATGCCCGTACCGTTGAAGCCGACCCGGATGGTACCGCTGTTCACCACGGCGTTGCCGTTGACGACGCTGATGCCGGTTCCGGAATCGCCGGCAATAATCGTTCCGAGATTCGTGACGACGTTCGCATCGTCCGCCACGATGCCGGTGCCGAAATCGCCGACGACAATGCTGCCGATGTTGGTCACAACGTTGCCGCTGCCGACACTGATGCCGGACGCGCCAAAACCGCCGATAATCGTGCCGGTGTTCGTTATGATGTTGTTGTCGCGCGCCGAAATGGCGGCGCCGTTGTCGACGATTATTGTTCCGGCGTTCGTGACAGTGTTGCCGTGGCCCAGGTCGATGCCTTCTGAAGGCGTCCCCGACACGTCGATCGTTGCGCCGGTCTGAACGTTCACGGTGACATTGTTCTCGCCCGTGCCGACCGGCGTGGTCTGTGTGCCGCCGGCCACGGTGCAGTTCACGGTATCGCCGTCGGAAACCGGATCAGGCTGACAGTTGGCGAGCGCGGGCGTCGATCCGGCCAAGGCTGCCGCGGCGAGCGCAAAGGCGACGCCAAGCGCAAAGCGCAGCACCGCGACGCGCGGCCAAAACCTGCGCAGGGACGGCCGCTGCGCCCTTCCAGACTTCCAACTCACGTGCCCACCCGCCCGGTCTGCGCCGGTATTGTTGCACGAGGCAATCTATTGGAACTGGCCAAACCCGCCAGTGGAAAACCCAGGAATTGCTTTGATTTCCGTCCAGCGTAACCGCCGGGCCACGCGCTTACGACGGGGTCCAGTCTTTCGGCGCCAAGACGAAGTTCTTGAACTCGAATCCGGGCGCCACGGTGCACCCACACAACGTCCAGTCGCCGAGACTTTCGGCGGCCTGCCAGGCTTCGGCGGGCACGACCGTTTGCGGGCGTTCGCCGGCCGCGAGATCGGTGCCGAGCCGCAGGGTCTGCGTCGCGCCGTCCGTATTAACCTTCAATTCAAGCGCGCTGCCGGCATACCAGTGCCAGGCCTCGGCCGCATCGATGCGGTGCCAGTGCGAGCGCTCGCCGCGCCGGAGCAGGAAATAGATCGCGGTCGATGCGGCGCGGCCTTCGACGGTCCGGGGATCGCGAAACGTCTCGCGATAATGTCCACCTTCCGGATGTGGTTTGAGCTCGAGCGCCCGGATCACGTCGTCGGCGGATAGCAATGCGCGCCTCCGTTGAAGTCCTCGACCTGCATGCGGCCCGCGGCGTCGCGCGAGAGATAGCTCGGGCCGATCGGCGACTTGCCGAAGCCGCCGGGAACGTCGAGCACGTATTCGGGCTGGCAGAGGCCGGAGAGCCGTCCGCGCAGCGCCCGCATCAGCTCCTGTCCGTGTTCGATCGACGTGCGCAGATGCGAGGTGCCGGGCGCGAGATCGCCGTGATGCAGGTAGTACGGCTTGATGCGGTTCTCGACCAGCGTGCGCATGAGCGCGCCGAGCGTGTGTGGATCGTCGTTGACGCCCTTGAGCAGCACCGACTGGCTGAGCATCGGGATGCCGGCATCGACGATGCGCGCGCAGGCCTCGCGCGCGGCTTCGGTCAATTCGCGCGCGTGGTTGGCGTGCAGCACCACGTAGGTGGCTTTGCCCTTGACCTTGAGCGCGCGCACCATCTCGGCGGCGATGCGCGCAGGATCGGCGACCGGCACACGGGTGTGGACGCGGACGATCTTGACATGGTCGATGGTGGCGAGCCGCGCCATCACGCTCCTGATCCGGCGCGGCGACAGCACCAGCGGATCGCCGCCAGTGAGGATGACCTCCCAGATGTCGGAACGCGAGGCGATGTAGCTGATCGCATCGTCGAGCTCGTTCGCCGCGAGCGGCTCGGTGCCGGGGCCGACCATCTCGCGACGGAAGCAGAAGCGGCAGTAGACCGCGCAGACCTGCGTGAGCTTGAGCAGCACGCGGTCGGGGTAACGATGGACGATGCCGGGGAGCGGGCTGTGCGCGTCGTCGCCGATCGGATCGGCGCGCTCCTCGGCCTTCGTCGTCAACTCTGCGGCATCGGGCACGAACTGTCGCGCGATCGGATCGTCCGGATCGGCGCGGTCGATCAGCCCGGCCATCGCCGGCGTGATGGCGACGGCGTACTGGGCAGCGACCTTCTCCAGCGCGGCGCGTCGCTCCGCGGGCGTGAGCCCTGAAGCTTCGAGGTCGGACAGCTGGCGTAGCGTTTTGGGCGTGACGTTCATGGCGCAGGCCTTGTGGTGCTTGCGCCTATGTGCGCCCTCCGGCGCGCGGCGTCCAGTGCGTCAGTTGGAGAAGCCGACCGCGTTGACCATCTTGGCCCAGCTCGCCACCTCGCTCCTGTAATAGGCGTCGGTTTCGGCCGGGTTCTTCGTGAGCGGATCGAAGCCGCTCTGCTTCAGCTTTTCCAGCGCGTCCGGTTCCTTCATCGCGGCGTTGATTTCCGCATTGAGCCTGGTCACCACCGTGTCGGGCGTTTTGGTCGGCGCGAACACCGCGACCCACGAGCCGGAGTAGACGCCGGGGAAGCCCATCTCGCCGTAGGTCGGCACGTCGGGGATCGCCGAATTCCGCGTTTCGCTCGCGACGCCGAGCCCGCGCATCTTGCCCTGACGGATTTGCGGCACCGTGGGCGGCAAGGTCAGCACCAGCGCATCGACGTGATTGCCGAGCACCGCGGTGATGGCCGGTGCGCCGCCCTGGAACGGCACATGCACCACGTTCGCGGGCGGCAGCTTCGCGGCCTCCTTGAAGAAATACTCCGCGCCGATCTGCGGGCCGGTGCCGGCACCGGCGCTGCCATAGCTGAAGCTCTTGGTCCTGGCGTTGGCGATGAACTCCTTCAGGTCCTTCGCCGGGTTCGCCGGGTTGACCGCGAGCACGTCCGGGCTGATGGCGACGAAAGCGACCGGCCGCAGGTCGCCCTGCTCGAAGCCGCGGTTCTTGGAGGCGGTGAGGTTGGCGGCGAGGCCCGAGGTCGTCACCAGCAGCGTGTAGCCGTCGGGGGCCGCGCCCGCGACGGCCTTGGCGGCGATATTGCCGCCGGCACCACCGCGGTTCTCGACCACGAAGCTCTGCTTCAGCCGCGCCTCGAGCTTGGAGGCGACGAGGCGGCCGATGATGTCGGCAAGCCCGCCTGCTGGAAACGCAACCATGACGTTGACGTTCTGCGACGGGTAGCTCTGCGCTCCGGCCGGTGCTGCAAAGCCCGCGGCGATGAATGCGCTCGCTGCCAGTGCCTGCATTCCATTCCGCAAAGCCGACATAGCCCTCTCCATCCCTGTTTTGGGCGCAGCCTAGAAGGCCAGCGTCGCGAGCGTCAATGTGGCCCCTTAGCGATCGTCGCCCGCAACCGGCGCCCAGAGCACCTGCTCGATTCGTGTCGCGCCGGTGGCCAGCATCACCAGCCGGTCGAAGCCGAGCGCGATGCCGCTCGCCGGCGGCATTTGCCCCAGCGCGTTGAGAAAGTCGTTGTCGATCGGATACTGCTCGCCGTAGCGCCGCTGCCGTTCGGCCATGGCCTCTTCGAAGCGCCGCTGCTGCTCCTTCGCGTCGGTCAGCTCGGCAAAGCCGTTGGCGAGCTCAACGCCGCAGACGTAGAGCTCGAAGCGCTTGGCCAGCCGCGGGTCGCTGTCGGGTAGAGCCCAGGCGGCCTCCGGCAGCGGATAGCGATCGAGCAGCACGGCATGGCCGTGACCGAGTTGCGGCTCGATGCGTTCGACCAGCACGCGGCTGAAGACGTCCGACCAGGTGTCGTCATCGGCGGTCGCAATTCCGGCCGCGCCGGCTGCGGCCGCGAGCTTGTCGCGGTTTGGCTCGCCGGACGTCAGCGTTGCAAGGACATCGATGCCGGCAAATTTCTGGAAAGCGTCACAGACGCTGAGCCGCTCGGGCGGGGTGTAGGGATCGGTGGTCAGTCCCTTCCACTGGAATTGCAGCGCGCCGGCCGCCTTCGCCGCTTCGTCGAGGATCGCGGCGCAATCCTGCATCAGCGCCTCGTAGGGCTCGTTCGCCCGGTACCACTCCAGCATGGTGAACTCGGGATGGTGCAGCGGCCCCCGCTCGCGATTGCGGAAGACATGGCCGAGGCTGAACACCCGGGCCTCGCCCGCGGCCAGGAGCTTCTTGCAGGTGAATTCCGGCGAGGTGTGCAGGTAGAGCGGCTTTCGGCCCGCGGCGGGCGTTACCAGCTCGGTCGCAAAGGCATGCAGATGCACCTCGTTGCCGGGCGAGACCTGAAGCGCCGGGGTCTCGACCTCCAGGAAGCCGCGCCGCCGAAACCACTCCCGCAGCGCCGATAAGATGCGCCCCCGCGCCAGCAAAAACGCCCGCCGGTCGGCATAGACGTCGCGGTCCCACCAGGGGGAGGGGTCGTTCACTTTGCCCTCGTCGGAGTTGCGAAAAAGGCTGGCGAAGCGGGCCAGGATTAGTATGGTGCGGCCCGAAATCGCAGGGTCCGGTCGCGGCGGCCGGGTCCTTTTTGAGCCAATAGAGGAATATCACCTGTGAAGGTTATCGCCAGTTCCGTCCGCAAGGGCAACGTTCTCGACATCGACGGCAGGCTCTGCGTCGTTCTGACCGCCGAAAGCTTCCATCCCGGCAAGGGCACCCCGACAACGCAGATCGATATGCGCCGCATCAGCGACGGCGTGAAGATTTCCCAGCGCTACAAGACCGTTGAGCAGGTCGAGCGCGCCATCGTGGAAGACCGCGAGCACACGTTTCTCTACCAGGACGGTGAAGGCTTCCATTTCATGAATTCGGAGAACTACGATCAGATCACGCTTCAGGAGGAGCTGGTCGGTGACGGGGCCGCCTATCTCCAGCCGGAGATGAAGGTGATGCTCAGCATGCACGAGGGCAACGCGGTGGCGATCCAGTTGCCGCAGAAGGTCGTGCTGGAGATCGTCGAGACGGAGCCCGTGACCAAGGGCCAGACCGCGTCGTCGTCCTACAAGCCGGCGAAGCTCTCAAACGGCGTGCGCACCAACGTGCCGCCGTTCATCGGCGCCGGCACGCGTGTCGTGGTGATGACCGAAGACGGCTCCTACGTCGAGCGCGCGAAGGACTAACCCTTCGTTTTCTGTTTTCGCTTCGCACAACTCTCTCCGCTGTCATTGCCGGGTTTGACCCGGCAATCCATGAGCGGTTGCAGTCTGCTCAACTCGTAAGAGTATTCTCTATTTCGGCATTGCATGGATGCCCGGGTCAAGCCCGGGCATGACACCGAGTGTGTGGCGACGCTGTGCCATTCACTCCGTGCGTCGTCAGAATTTGTTCTTCCTCTCGCGAATTTCCGCAAACACCTGCGCGGCGGGCTTGCCGGCGAGACCCAGCGATGCGGCAACGGCGGGTACATCCGCGCGCAGGAAGGGATTCGCCGCCTTCTCCTCGTCGAGCGTCGTCGGAATCGTCCACTGCCCGTCGGCGATCTGTTTCGCCGCCTGCGCCGCCCGCGCCTTCAGCGCCGTGTTGTCGGGCTCGATGGTCTGCGCGAACTTGATGTTCGCGAGCGTGTATTCGTGGCCGCAATAGACCCTGGTGTCGCCCGGCAGGTCGCGCAGCTTCTTCAGCGAATTCCACATCATCTCCATCGTGCCCTCGATCACGCGGCCGCAGCCGATCGAGAACAGCGTGTCGCCGGCGAAGGCAAGCTTGTCGCCGTGGAACCAGTAGGTGATGTGGCCCGCGGTGTGGCCGGGCGTCTCGATCACATTGGCGTTGAGATTGCCGACGCTGACCTTGTCGCCCTCGCGCACGGTCGCGTCGACCAGGGGGATCTTCGCCGCCTCGGCCTTGGGCGCCACCACGCGGCATTTGTGCTTCTGCTTGAGCTCGGCAATGCCGCCGGTGTGATCGCCGTGATGGTGCGTCACCAGGATGTCGGTGAGCTTCCAGCCAGTCTGCTTCAGCGCGGCTTCGATCGGCGCGGCCTCCGGCGCGTCGATCGCCGCAGTTGCGCCGCTCGCCGGATCATGGACCAGCACGCCGTAATTGTCGTTCAGGCAACGGAACAGCTTGGTCTCGGCGGGCATGTCGGCTCCTCGTTTTCGGGCTTTGGCGGACCGTATCACGAACGGACACGGGTTCTGAACGTCCGAAACATGGAGGCGGTTCATGATATGATTCCTCCATGTCCATCGACGTGGTCGACCTGCGCGCCTTCTACTCCGAGCGGCTGGGCACCGTGGCCCGGTATTTCGTCGGGCGGGGCATCCGCAACCTCTGGAGCGACACCCAGGGGCTGCGGATGGTCGGCATCGGCTATGCGGGCCCCTATCTCGGCCTGTTTCGCGAGGAGGCCGAGCGGTGCCTCGCCTTCATGCCAGCGGCGCAAGGCGTGGTGAAATGGCCGACGGTGCGGCCGACGCTGTCGACGCTGGTGGACGAGCTGGAGCTACCGCTGCCGGACGCGTCGGTCGACCGCGTGCTGCTGGTGCATGCGCTGGAGATGTCGCAGAACCCCACGGCGCTGCTGCGCGAGGTCTGGCGGGTGCTCGCCTCGGGCGGGCAATTGCTCGCCGTGGTGCCGAACCGGCGCGGGCTCTGGGCGCGGATGGACACGACGCCGTTCGGCCACGGCCGGCCTTACTCGCGCTCGCAGATCATGAGCCTGATGCGCGACGCCTGGTTCACGCCGGTGTCATGGAGCGAAGCGCTCTACGTCCCGCCGGTCCAGCGCAGCTGGTTTCTGCGCTCGGCGGTGGCGTGGGAGCGCGTCGGCGCGACGCTCTCCGCGCCGTTCGCCGGCGTGCACATCGTCGACGCGACCAAGCAGGTCTATCGCGCGATACCGGCGCGGCGCGAGAAGCGCGTGCTGGTGCCGTCGCTCAAGCCCGCGCTCGCGCCGGCGCCAAGTCCGACCGCGCGCCAGGCACCATAAGCGACAAGGCCGGGTATCGACCCGGCCTTGTTCATTTCAATTCGTGAGAGCGTCAGCTGTTGCCGGGCTCGGGGCCGTCGCCGCCGAAATCCTGCGCTGCGCCGGCCATCTCGGGCCGCGGGCCGCCGCCGCGATGCCGCCTGCGGCGGTGACGTGGGAAGCGCTGGCCGTCCTGGTTGTTGCCGCCATTGTTGCTGTCGTGGCCGTTCGGCGTGAAGCCCTGACCGCCGGCTTGCGGCTGCTGCGCGCCGGTGATGAACGACGGCAGGCGCTCGCCGTCGCTCGCCTCGGCTTGCGGCTGCTGATACTGCGGCTGCTGCTGCGGATTGCCGTAGGGCTGCTGATGCTGCTGCGGCCGCGGCTGGTAGTTCGGCTGCTGGCCGCCATAGGGCTGCGGCTGCTCGCGCGGCTGAACGTTCGGCTGCTGGTTGCTGTAGTTCGGCTGCCCACCAAAGCCTGGCTGCGGCTGTCCGGATTGGCCCTGATAGGGCTGGCCTTGTGCCGGCTGGGCGCCATCGTCCTCCTCGCCGTCGAGGACGTCGTCAGAGGTGCTCTGACCCGGCGCGGGCGGCGCCTGATAGTACGGATTCTGCTGCCGGAACTGCTCCTGCGCCGCGGCGATCAGACGGAAATAGTGCTCGGCGTGCTGGAAGTGGTTCTCGGCGGTGACCGGGTCGCCGGCGCTCTGGGCGTCACGGGCAAGCTGCAGATATTTCTCGGCAATGTGATGTGCGGTGCCGCGGATTTTCACCTCCGGCCCGTTGGACTCGTAAACCCGGGTCAGCGGGTTGTGATGATGGCCACCACCGCCGCCGCCGCCATGATGACCCTTGTGGTTGCGGTTGCGCCCCCGCATGCGCTTGTTCTGTCCGTTTCTCATGACTGCTTGTCGCCGACTCCTGTTAGCAGCGGTTGTTCCCCCGCCGGTTCGTTCATCCAACTCCAGACCGCAAGTTTCAACGCATCAGCATGTCGGCCCGGTGACCATCGGGTCGGCCTGCTACGCCGGGATTTCCGATACCCTTGCGCAGTGCTTCAGTGCGCGTTGACCGCAACATTCCCTCGACCGCGAACCTGCCGCGGCAGCGCTTGTTTCACACCATGCGCGTCATTTGTCGTTAATGCGTCATAAGCCCGATGCGCGCTCGGCCGGTAGCTTGCTGACTTCGAATTCGGCGATCCTGTCTGCCGTTGACCCGTCGCTTAATCTGGCCCACTGCCCGCCTCGCCGAGCGTTACGCTCCGGGCTTGAGCAATCTGACCGTCGGGTCGATTCCTGCATGGCAAGCTAGTCGGTCCGGGCCAATAATCCAAGAGCTTTTTTGCCTATCCGCAATGTTAGTGGAACATGGCGTTATTTGGCCACAGCCGCGTGTAGCGCCCGCGGGACACCGGATAGATCGGTATGGGCCGGCGTCGGCGCAAGCCCTCCTGCGCGGAACAAGGCCGCAACCGGGGCCTCCTGACCGATGCCCAGTTCGACCACAATGTGGCCGTGCGGTTTGAGCAGGCGACCCGCCTGTCCCGCAATGGTGCGGTAGCAGGCAAGCCCGTCGGTGCCGCCATCAAGCGCCCGGCGGGGATCGTGGCGGACTTCGGGGGCGAGCCCGGCAATGTCGCCGCTCATGATGTAGGGCGGGTTCGACACCACGAGGTCGAACCCTTGCGGCAATGCCGCGCCGAAATCGCATGCAACAAAATGTGCCCGGGGCTGAAGCATGAGCCTGCGCGCATTGTCGCGGGCCGCGCGCAGAGCGTCGATGCTGATGTCGGTGGCGACCCCTGTGGCGTTCGGCAGCTCGGTCAGGAGCGCGATCAGCAGCGCGCCCGAGCCGGTGCCGAGGTCGGCAATGCGAAGCGTGCGGTGGCGCGGCCCGCCCTGATCGATCGCGGCCAGCGCCGCCTCCACCACGGTCTCGGTTTCCGGCCGCGGCACCAGCGTGGATTGGGTGATGCGGAGCGGCAGCCCCCAGAATTCCTTGACCCCGAGGATGCGCGCCACCGGCTCGCGCTCGAGCCGCCGCGCGGCCAGCGCAATCAGTTGCGAGGCTTCGTCGCTGCGGAGATCGCGGTTCGCCTCGATCACCAGGCCGGTGTGATCGAGGCCGAGAGCATGCCCGGTGAGCAGCCGGGCGTCGAGCTCGGGGCTGTCGAGACCGGCGCGGCGGAACGCATCGGTCAGCGCGCGCCGCGCCTCGACGACGGTCATGCCGGATGCGAGCCGCGGCGCCCGCAGCGCTTGCGCGAGAATCTCCATCACGACGCCTCGGCCGCCAGCAGCTCGGCCTGATGGTGGGTGATCAGCGCGTCGATGATCTCGCCCAATGCTTCGCCTTCCATCACCTTCGGCAGATTGTAGAGCGTAAGATTGATGCGGTGGTCGGTGACACGCCCCTGCGGGAAATTGTAGGTGCGGATCCGCTCGGAGCGATCGCCGGAGCCGACCTGGTCCTTGCGTGCGGCGGCGCGCTCGGTGTCGCGCTTGGTCTTTTCGGCGTCGTAGAGCTTGGCGCGCAGCATCGCCATCGCCTTGGCGCGGTTCTTGTGCTGCGAGCGCTCCTCCTGGACCATCACCACGATGCCGCTCGGCACATGAGTGATGCGGATCGCCGACTCGGTCTTGTTGACGTGCTGGCCGCCGGCGCCCTGCGACCGCATGGTGTCGATCTTGAGATCGTCGGGCTTGATCTCGATGTCGACGTCCTCGACCTCCGGCAGCACCGCGACGGTCGCCGCCGAGGTGTGCACCCGGCCCTGCGCCTCGGTGTCGGGAACGCGCTGCACGCGGTGCACGCCGGATTCGAATTTCAGCCGCGCAAACGGTCCGCGCCCGCGAATCTCGGCAACGACCTCCTTGAAGCCGCCCTTGGTGCCCTCGTTGATCGACATGATCTCGGTGGTCCAGCCCTGCCGCGCCGCGTAGCGCTCGTACATCCGGAACAGGTCGCCGGCAAACAGCGAGGCCTCGTCGCCGCCGGTGCCGGCGCGGATTTCCAGGATGACGTTGCGCTCATCCATCGCGTCCTTCGGCAGCAGCGCCACGCGTAGCTCTTCGACCATCCGTTCGCGCTTTTCGACCAGCGCGCGGCGTTCCTCGTCGGCCATCTCGCGCATGGCGGAGTCGGTCGAAGGATCGGCGATCAGCGCTTCCAGATCGGCGAGCTCGGCCGCGACGTTGCGGTAAGCCTTGATCTTGCCGACCACCGGATCGATTTCGGCGAATTCGCGCGACAGCTTGACGAATGCGTCGCCCGACAATTGCTGCGACAGCTCGGCCTCCACGGCGGCGTGGCGTGCGAGCAGCACGTCGAGCTTCTGTTCAGGCAGGTTGGTCACAACTGCAAGCCTTCAGCGGCGGCGAATTGCTCGAGCCGCTCGCGGATTGTGCCGTCCTGCGGCGGGTTCTCGATCAGCGGCCGGATCAGCGCTTCGGCCTTCTTGGCGTCGAGCTCGAGCAGCATGGCCTTCACCGCCCCGAGCGCGGACGGCGTCAGCGACAGCGAACGAAATCCCAGCGCCACCAGCGCCAGCGCGCCGATGGGCTTCGAGGCCAGCTCGCCGCACAGGGCCACCGGCTTGCCGGCAGCCCGGCCCCTGTCGATGATCGCCATCAGGGCGCGCAGCACAGGCGCGGAGAGCGCGTCGAAGCGGTCGGCGACCCGTTTGTTGCCGCGGTCCGCCGCGAACAGGAACTGCACCAGATCGTTCGAGCCAACCGACAGGAAATCGACCCGCGACAGCAACGAGTCGAGCTGGAACAGCAGCGACGGCACCTCGACCATCGCGCCGACCTCGACGCGATCAGGCAGCTTGTGGCGCCGCCGCCGCAGCGCGGTCAATTCGCGCTCGATCATGGCTTTGGCTTCGTCGAATTCGGCGCAGGTCGCGATCATCGGAAACATCACGCGCAGCTCGCGGCCCGCGGCCGCCTGCAGCAGCGCGCGGATCTGGCTCCGCATCAGGCCCGGCCGGTCGAGCCCGAGCCGGATCGCACGCCAGCCGAGCGCCGGGTTCTCCTCGGGCTCGGCCCGCATATAGGGCAGGATCTTGTCGCCGCCAACGTCGAGCGTGCGGAACGTCACCGGCCGGTCGCCCGCCGCGTCGAGCACCGAGCGATAGAGCGAGAGCTGCTCGCTGATGCGCGGCATTTCGGTGGCGATCATGAACTGCAGCTCGGTGCGGAACAGGCCGATGCCGCTGGCGCCGGTCTCGGCGATATGCGGCAGATCGACCAGCAGGCCGGCGTTGATCATCAACGCCACCTCCTGGCCGTCCTTGGTGACGGAGGGCCGGTCGCGCAGCGCGTGGTACTGCGCCTGGCGGCGGGCGCGCAGCTTCACCCGCTCGCCATAGGCGGTCTCGATGTCGCCCGGCGGTCGCAGGTGCATCTCGCCGGTCGAGCCGTCGACGATGATCGAGTCGCCGGTCTCGACCAGCCCGGAGATGTTGTCGATCTCGCCGACCGCGGCGATGCCGAGCGCGCGGGCGACGATGGCGACATGCGAGGTCGGCCCGCCTTCCTCCAGCACCAGGCCGCGCAGCTTGCGCCGGTCGTAGTCGAGCAGCGCCGCCGGTCCCATCGCCCGGGCGACGACGATCGCATTGTCGGGAAGCTGCTCGCGCGGCGGCGCGTGGTCCTGGCCCATGAGCTGCCGCATCAGCCGGTTGGCGAGATCGTCGAGGTCGTGCAGCCGCTCGCGCAGGTACGGATCGGTGACACGCAGCATCCGGGCGCGGGTGTCGGACTGCACGCGCTCGACGCCGGCTTCGGCGGTAAGGCCGGTGCTGACCGCCTCGCGCAGCCTGCGGGTCCAGCCCGCATCGTTGGCGAAGCCGCGATAGGCGTCCAGCACATCGCGATGCTCGCCGCCGTCGGCCACGTCGCGGCGCTCCAGCATCAGGTCGAGATCGGCCCGCAGCGCTTCGACCGCCTCGTCGAGCCGCTTTAATTCCTTCTGCACGTCGTCGGCGATGACGTTCTTGATGGTGACGCGCGGCTCGTGCAGCACCACGTGGCCGAGCGCGATGCCCTCCGACAGCGCCGAGCCGGTGAGATGCAACCGCGGCTTGATCGCGGGCTCGGCGCCGGGCTTGGCGATCGAGGAGAGCTCGCCCGAGGCGATCATCTCCGCCAGCACCATGGCGGTGGTCTGCAGCGCCTCTTCCTCTTCCTCGGAATAGGTCCGCCGCGCCCGGTTCTGCACCACCAGGACGCCGAGCGTGTTGCCGGCCCGCAGGATCGGCACGCCGAGGAACGAATGGTAGATTTCTTCGCCGGTCTCCGGGCGGAACGCGAAGGCCGGGTGGGTCTGCGCCTCGGAGAGATTGACCGGGTTGGCCTCGCTCGCCACCAGGCCGACCAGGCCCTCGTCCTGGCGCAGCACGGTCTGGTGCACCGCCTCGCGCTTGAGGCCCTCGGTGGCGTACAGCTCGAGCGTGCTGTCGACGCGCAACACGTAGACGGAGCAGACCTCCGCCACCATGTTGGCGGCAATCAGCACAACGATCTTGTCCAGGCGTTCCTGCGCGCTGACCGGTTCCGCCATCACCTCGCGGAGCCGGCGCAACAGCACGCGCGGACCGCCGAGCGCGCCAGCCATGGCAAACGTTCCTCAGGGCCGCATTGATTACAGGGCTATAGCGAATGGCCCATGCAAACGGCAAGCCAAAGCTGTTCTAAGGGCCTGATAAGACGGGCCTGTTACTGGTTGCGGTGCAACGGCCTCGCCTGCTTGTGGTCCTGCCGGGGGAGGGCGTTGCTCTGATCCGGGCTACGGCGCTGGACCTTCATCGCAATTGTCCCAGCAACTTTGCCAGGATCGGCGCCTGCCCCTTCAGGATTTTTCGCTGCGCCTCGCCGGGCTCAAACCACGCAACCCGATCGACCTCCGGAAACTGCCGTGTGTGTCCCGACTTCGGAGGCCACTCCATCGAGAATAGATTGCTTTTGAATTTTGCGAGGTCGAAGTCGCCTTCGACGGCCCAGGCCATGATCGTCTTGCCGCCGGGCTGCTTGAAACCTCCAAGCGCGATGAACTCGCCGTCCGGAACGCAGCCCGTCTCCTCTTCAAACTCGCGGCGGGCGGCCGCAAGCGGGTCTTCATCGTCCTCATAGAGACCTTTCGGAAGCGACCACGCGCCGTCATCCTTCTTCGCCCAGAATGGGCCGCCCGGATGCGCAAGCAGGACCTGCAGCCGATCGTGCGTTCGGCGAAACATCAGAATGCCTGCGCTGCGTTTGGCCATCGCCTATCGCCAATCGAATACCCGGCGTGGCAGTACGTCACGATTTGGGCGCAATCTGTTGCACGACTTTGGTCGTTCGGAGGGGACGAACGATGCAGGGAACGGAAGCGCCGTCCGTCAGGAGTCCGCATCTGTGCGCGTCGACGCTCATTTGCCTCTGCTGCTCGATTGTTGCTGCGCAGGCTCAGGACCACAGCCGTTCCGGCGTCAATGATCAACAGTTCTTTCGATCCCTTGATCAAGCGGTAGAGATGGAAAGTGCGTGGCGGCAAATCCTTACGATATCCTCGTTACATGATGCCGCTACGCGAGAAGCGCTGAAAAATCTAAAAGACTCGCAGACCCGCCGCTGGCCGAAAGGGGACTTCTGGAAGCCCGGCGAATTTGATCGGGCACTGGGGCGCTAAGAGTTTTCTACTTGTCCAACCCATACAGGCTGTGCAGCGTCCGCACCGCCAGCTCGGTGTAGGCCGCGTCGATCAGCACCGAGAACTTGATCTCCGAGGTGGTGATGGCGCGGATGTTCACGCCGCGCTCCGCCAGCGCCTTGAACGCGCCGGCCGCCACGCCCGCGTGGCTGCGCATGCCGATGCCGATCACCGACACCTTGGCGACGTCCTGCGAGCCGTCGATATGGTCGAAGCCGATGGCGGCCTTGGCCTTGCCGAGCACGTCGACCGAGCGCTGATAGTCCGCGGCCGGCACCGTGAAGGTGAGGTCGGTGGTGGCGCCGTCGGCCGAGACGTTCTGCACGATCATGTCGACGTTGATGCTGGCCTCGGCCAGCGGGCCGAAGATCGCCGCGGCGACGCCCGGCTTGTCCGGCACGTGGCGGACCGAGATCTGCGCCTCGTCCTTGGTGAAGGCGATGCCGGTGACGACCTGTTGCTCCACAATATCCTCCTCGTCGCAGATCAGCGTGCCGGGCGGCGTGCCGTGCGGGTCGATGTCCTCGGGCTTGTCGAAGCTCGAGCGGACGAAAATCGGCACCTTGTGCACCATGCCGAGCTCGACCGAGCGCACCTGGAGCACCTTGGCGCCGAGCGAGGCGAGCTCCAGCATCTCCTCGAAGGCGATCTTGTCCATGCGCTGCGCCTTCGGCACCACCCGCGGGTCGGTGGTGTAGACGCCGTCGACATCGGTGTAGATGTCGCAGCGATCGGCCCTGATTGCGGCGGCGATCGCCACCGCCGAGGTGTCGGAGCCGCCGCGGCCCAGCGTGGTGATCCGGCCGGTGTCCTTGTGCATGCCCTGGAAGCCGGAGATCACCGCGACCTCCTTGCGCTCCTTGAAGCGCTTGACCAGCTCCGCGCCGTTGATGTCCTCGATGCGGGCCGCGCCGTGCGCATTGCTGGTCAGGATCGGCAGCTGCCAGCCCTGCCAGGAGCGGGCGTTGATGCCGATGCCCTCCAGCGTGATGGCGAGAAGGCCGGACGTCACCTGCTCGCCGGAGGCGACCACGGCGTCGTATTCGCGGGCGTCGTGCAGGGGCGCGGCGGCGCGGCACCACGCCACCAGCTCGTTGGTCTTGCCGGACATCGCCGACACCACGACGGCGACCTCATGGCCGGCATCGACCTCGCGCTTGACGTGCTGCGCCACGTTGCGGATGCGGTCGATATCGGCGACCGACGTTCCGCCGAACTTCATCACCAAACGGGCCATCTTGGGCGAAGCGTCCTCGAACTCTTAACCCCGGCGCGATCCGGATGGGCGCCGGGCCGAAAAGGCGCGTATACATACCGATGGGGTCGGGAGGCTGCAACCGCGGCGCCCCGTTAACGAAGCGAGCACGAAAATGGCCCGAAATCCGCAGCGCCAGAGCACCATCGACCAGGCCGAGGTGGAGCGGTTTTCCGCGCTCGCCGCCGAATGGTGGGACCCGCGCGGCAAGATGGCCCCGCTGCACAAGTTCAACCCGGTTCGCATCGGCTATATCCGCGACCAGGCGGCCGCCCGCTTCGGCCGCGACCCCAAGCGCCTCGACTCGCTGAACGGGCTCCGCATCCTTGATATCGGCTGCGGCGGCGGAATTCTCTGCGAGCCGCTGGCCCGGATCGGCGCGATCATGACCGGGGTGGACCCCTCCGAGACCAACATCGAGGCGGCGCAAGCGCATGCCGAGCAAAGCGGGCTTGCGATCGATTACCGCTGTACGACCGCCGAGCAGCTTGCCGGGCAGCGCGAGCAGTTCGATCTCGTGCTGGCGATGGAGGTGGTCGAGCATGTCGCCGACGTGCCGCTGTTCGTCGCAAGCTGCGCCGCGCTGGTGAAACCCGGCGGCCTGATGATCGCGGCGACGCTGAACCGCACGCTGAAGAGCTTTGCGCTGGCGATCGTCGGCGCCGAGTACATCCTGCGCTGGCTGCCGGTCGGCACGCATCGCTGGGACAGGTTCGTCACGCCGAACGAGCTCGAGATCGCCATGGAGCAGAGCGGGCTTCACGTCATCCACGAGCAGGGCGTGATCTACAATCTCATCGCCGACCGCTGGCAGCTCTCCTCCGACACCGACGTCAACTACATGCTGACCGCGGAGCGCTGAGGCACCTGCCCGGGCCGGCCTGTGGAAGGCAGCGCCCGTGTGATCTATAACCGCCGCGTGCAGACGATGGACGGAGGCGCGGCATGATCCTCGAACTTGTGACCTTCAAGACACCCGCCGGATGGGACCGCGCGCGCGTGCTGGACGACGCCAAGCACACCATTCCGAAATGGTCGTCGAACCCGGACCTCGTGCGCAAGCATTTCGGCCTCGGCCTCGGCGAGGACGAAGGCACCAGCACCGGCGTGTATGTCTGGCCGTCGATCGAGGCGGCGAGGCAGGGCCACAACGACGAATGGCGCGAGGGCGTGAAAAAGCGGACCGGCGGCGATCCGACGATCCGCTACTTCGACCTTTTCCTGCTGATCGACAACGAGCATGGCCGCGTCACCGAATGGGGCGCCGACGGCAAGGCGCGCGTGCTCGAAACCGCCTGATTTCCGCGCAGCAAGTCATTCATGTTCGCAGGCCTGCTCTGGATTCCCTTCACGCTGCTGGCCGCCGCGGGCCAGACCGCGCGCAACGCCATGCAGCGCGAGCTCACCGCCGCGCTTGGCACGGTCGGTGCGACGCACGTCCGTTTCCTGTTCGGGTTTCCGTTCGCGATCGTGTTTCTCGCCGGCGTGCTGGCCGTCACCGGCCTGCCCGTTCCGGCAGTGCCCACCGTCTATTGGCCGTGGATTGTCCTGGGCGCGGGCTCCCAGATCGTTGCCACCGCGCTGATGCTCGCCACCATGAACGACCGCTCGTTCGTGGTGACCATCGCCTATATCAAGACCGAGGCCATTCAGGCCGCGCTGTTCGGCCTGATTTTCCTCGGCGATCGGCTCACCGCAGGCATGGTGGTCGCAATCATGGTTGCGACCGCGGGCGTGGTCGCCATGTCGCTCAAGGGCAAGGGCACGATGGAGGGCGGCATGCGGCCGGTCGCGCTCGGCCTTCTGTCGGCAGCGGCGTTCGCGCTGTCCGCGGTCGGCTACCGCGGCGCGATCCTGTCGCTTGGCCTGTCGAGCTTCGTGCTGGCCGCGACCTTCACGCTCGCGGTCGGCCTGATCCTGCAAGCTGGACTATTAACGCTCTATCTCGCGCTGCGCGACCGCAAGGTGCTCGTCGCGATCATGCTGGCTTGGCGGCCGTCGCTGTTCGCGGGCTTCATGGGTGCGACCGCATCGCAGTTCTGGTTTCTCGCGTTTGCGCTGACCAGCGTCGCTAATGTGCGCACGCTGGCGCTGGTCGAGGTGCTGTTCGCCCAGGCGATCTCGTATTTCGCCTTCAAGCAGACGACGACACGGCGCGAGGTGATCGGCATGGCGCTGATCGTCGTGGGCTGCGCGCTGCTGATCTGGGTGCAGTAAGCTTCAGTTGTGCTCGTCGGGCAGCATCGGCAGCGGGTGGAACTCGATGCCCTCGTCGGCCAGCTCCTTGGCGTCCTTCGGCGAGGCCTCGCCGTAGATCGAGCGGTGCTTGGTCTCGCCGTAGTGCATCTTCCGCGCTTCCTCGGGAAACTTGCCGCCGACGTTCTCGGCGTTCTTGGTCAGGTGGTCGCGGAGTTCCTTGAGCTTTGAGCGAAACTCGCGCTCCTGCGGCGACATCATCGCCACCTGCGCCTTGTTTTCCTGCGCCTTGCCTTCGGCGGGTGCAGGGGCGTCCGCGGCGGACATTTCGGCGGGCACGGCGATTTCGGCGCGGCCCTCTTTCTTTGTGCCGCGGCCGAGCGAGGGCGCCATCAGCGCCTTTTCGACCTTCTCGGAGCCGCACGCAGGACAGCTCACCAGGCCGCGCTTCGACTGCTTGTCGTAGTCGGCGGAGTTCTTGAACCAGATTTCGAATTCGTGCTTGCGCTCGCAGACGAGCGAATAACGGATCATGCGGGACCTCTGACCGCCCTAAGATGGGTCGGTTCGGCCAGCGGTTCAACCACTTCGAAGCGGCGGCCGTGCTGCAGCGACGGCACGCGGCTGCGCGCCTTGGCGACCTCCGCCGGATCGATCTCGGCGAAGATGACGCCGGGCTCGGTGCCGCCTTCGGCGATGATGCGGCCCCACAAATCGACCACCAGCGAATGGCCGAACGTCTCGCGGCCGTTCTCATGCGCCCCGCCCTGCGCCGCCGCGATCACATAGCAGCCGTTCTCGATGGCGCGGGCGCGGTTCAGCACGTGCCAGTGCGCCTCGCCGGTCTGCCGGGTGAAGGCCGAGGGGATCGCGAGAAACGACGCCCCGGCTTCGCCGAGCGCGCGGTAGAGCGAGGGGAAGCGCAGGTCGTAGCAGATCGTCAGCCCGAGCCGGCCCCACGGCAGGTCATGCAGCACCGCAAGGTCGCCCGGCTTGTAGCTTCGCGACTCGCGATAGCTCTCGCCGTTGGCGAGGTCGACATCGAACATATGGATCTTGTCGTAGCGCGCGGCGACCTCGCCCTGCGGGTCGATCAGGAAGGAGCGGTTGGCCGCCCTGTCGGCGGTTGCTTTCACCGCGAGCGAGCCGATGTGCAGATAGATGCCGAGCCTGCGCGCGAGCTCGCGAAACGTCGCAAGGCTCGCGTCGCTCTCCTCCGGCACGACGGCGGCGAGGAGCTTGTCGCGGCTCGCCACCATGATGTTGGTCATCTCGGGCGTCTGTACGTAGCTCGCGCCGCCCGCCTTGGCCTCGCCGATCAGCTTGACCACGGTCTCGAGATTGGCCGCCGGCTGCTCGCCTGAGCGGGCCTGGATCAGCCCCACGCGAAAGGTCGAGCTCTTTTCCGGTTCGGCGGTCACGGCGCGGCTGTCCCGTTGAGCAGCGGATCGAGCCCGCCGGCGCCGTCGAGCGCATAAAGATCGTCGCAGCCGCCGACATGGGTCGAGCCGATGAAGATCTGCGGCACCGTGGTGCGGCCGCCAGCCCGCGCCGTCATCCTGCTGCGCAGCTCGCGGTCGCGGCTGACGTCGATCTCGGTGAAGCTCACGTTCTTCTGCTTCAAAAGTGCCTTGGCATCGAGGCAGTACGGGCAATAGGGCGTGGTGTAGATTTCAACGGGCGGCATGGCTTGTTCGTGGATGGCTGCGCGGTTTCGGCAACCAGTTTATATGGGGGGCCGCACCGCGTCGACAACCCGCGCAAACACCACGAGATCGACGCTTTGAGCGCCGGCCCGGAGCAGCGCCCGTGCGCAGGCGTCGGAGGTGGCGCCGGACGTCAGCACATCGTCGACCAGCACCAGCCTGCGGCCGGCGACCTCCGCCTTGCGATCGGGCGGCACGCCGAACGCGCCCTGCACATTCTGGGCGCGCTCGGACTGGGTGAGCCCGACCTGCTGCGCCGTCGGCTTGATGCGCCTGAGCGCCGTATCGCTGACCGGCACTCCGGTCTCGCGGGACATCGTTTGCGACAGCAGCGCCGACTGGTTGAAGCGACGGGCCCAGAGCCTGCGCCAGTGCAGCGGCACCGGAATCAGGGCGTCGGCGCCCTCCAGAAGCTCGCGCCCGGCGCGCGCCATCCAGCGGCCCATGACCGGGGCGAGGTCGATCCGGTCGCCATATTTCAGCGCATGGACCAGGGTGCGGGCGACGTCGTCGTAGCGCACCGCCGCGCGCGCCCGGTGATAGGCGGGCGGGTCGGCGATCGCCTGCATCGACAGCACGCCCGGACCGGGGTCGTAGGCAAACGGTATCCCGAGCCGCTCGCAATAAGGCGGCGCGATCTGCGTGAGCTTGCCCCAGCACGGCGCGCACAGCCCGCCATCGCGCACCGGCTCGCGGCAGGCCGGGCAAAGCCGCGGCAACGCAACATCGAGCACCCGCCCGAAAACCGCCCGAAACGGAGCAGCCATACGGGTTAACCGACCGGCGTTTACGGTCTTTGCGGAAGCCTGTTGCACGGGAGGCAAGGCTATCGCTGTTATGCGACTGCCTCAACGGCCGCGGCGACTGGTTAACGCTGCGAGCTTCGCACTGGCGAGCCATGAGCGCGTCTACGCGCGTCCTCGACGCGCATGAGCGCGTCTACGCGCGTCTTCGACGTGCTATGGCGAGCGGCCAGCGCGAACAGTCATAGTCGGGTGAACCGCGCAATGCCCGGATGGGAATCGCTCGAGACCGTCAGTCGGCTGCATGGCAGCGCCCAGATCGTTGGGTTCGTTCTGCTTGCGGCGTTGATCACGCTTGTAGCGCTGGCGGCGTTCAATCTCCGCAAGGGCTTCTGGCCGGAATGGCTCGACATCGGCGAGTTCCAGATCCGCCGCCGCTTTGTCGAGATCGCCTGCGCCGTGGTGCTGGCGCTGTTGCTTGTCACCGAGGTCGTTGCCTACGCCTATGGCCGCCGTGCCGTAGCGCTGAATGCCGTGGCTGCGGAAACCAGCGCCGAGCAGGTCAAGCGGCTCAATGCCGATGCGCAGGCGCTGCGCAACAAACCCGTCCCGGCGCAGCCGGAAACGCCGAGCCGCTATATCAAGGAAAATTCCGAGCTGCGGCAGAAGCTGATCGAGGCGGAGAACACGATCGGCGAGCTGCAGAAGCTGCAAACGCAGAAGCGGCTGTCCGAGGAGCAGCGCCGCTTCCTGATCGAAGCGCTGCGGCCGTTCTCCGGGCAGAAGGTCGCCGTCGCGTCGATCCTCGGCGACGAGGAATCCAAGGTGCTTTCCCAGGACCTGGTTTCGGTGTTCGACGCCGCCGGCTGGGACCACGACGGCGATACCGGCGTGTTCGCCCAGCAGTTTCCGCGCGACCCGATCGGCGTTGAAGTGACGCTCAACGAGAACGATGCCCGTGCCGGAAACATTCCGGCAGGCATCGGCGCGCTGATCAACGCCACACGGCAGCTTGGCCTCGTCTACGACAACACCATCTACATGGGCAGCGACGTTCCATCCGGGCAGGCGCTGCTCAAGGTCGGCAAGAAACTTCGGAAATAGCTGCGGCAGCAATCGTCACGGCGCTTCGCCCTCGCGGCGGCGCGCCGTTCTCCCTACAATGGTGACATGCCGCATCCGGTGATCTTCGATCGCACGCTGTTGCGCGCGCGCCGCGCGCGGGCGGCCGTGCTGGGCCCCGCGACGTTCCTGATCGACCGCGTCGCCGACGATATGGCGGGGCGGCTCGCCGCGGTGCTGCGGCCGTTCGATATCGCCGTCGATATCGGCACGCCGACCGATGCGGTTCGCCGGGCGCTGGCGGGACGCGTCGGCACGATTGTCGCTGCCGATCCAGTGGCATCCGGCAGCGGCCTCGCAGTCGCCGCGGACGAGGAGGCGCTGCCGTTCCGCGACGGCTCGCTCGATCTTGCCGTGTCGGCGCTCGCGTTGCAGTTCGTCAACGACCTGCCGGGAACGCTGGTGCAGATCCGCCGCGCGCTGAGGCCCGACGGCCTGTTCCTCGCCGCGATGATCGGCGGCGAAAGCCTGGTCGAGCTGCGCGAAGCCTTTGCCCAGGCCGAATGCGAGGTCGAGGGCGGCGTCTCGCCGCGCGTCGCCCCATTCGCCGACCTGCGCGATCTCGGCGCCTTGCTGCAACGGGCGGGCTTTGCGCTGCCGGTCACCGACATCGATCGCGTCACCGTGCGGTACGCGACGCCGCTTGCCCTGATGCACGACCTGCGCCGCATGGGCGCGGCCAATGCGCTTGCCGAGCGCCGCCGCACGTCGCTGCGCCGCGCGACCTTGCAGCGGCTGCTCGAGATCTACGCGGAGCGTTTCGCCGATGCCGATGGCCGCATCCGCGCCACGTTCGAGATTGTCTGGCTGTCAGGCTGGGCGCCGCACGAAAGCCAGCAGAAGCCGCTTGCGCCGGGCTCGGCGAAGGCGCGGCTCGCCGACGCGCTTCGCACGACGGAAATTTCCACCGGCGAAAAGGCCGGCGGCTGAAGCGTCAGAGCAGTGCCGCGAGCTTTTCGTAGAACTCGGCCTTCAGGTGCGAGCCGAGGCTCATGACGGTGCCGGCAATGGCGATGCTGATGCCGGCCGCGATCATGGCGTATTCGATCGCGGTTGCGCCATGCTGGTCGTCGCGGAAGCGGGAGAGTGCGCAGCAAAGCGTCTGAAGCTTCATGCTCTCACCTCGATCACAGCAGCGTCATCAGGTGGGCGATCAGCGGCTCGTCGGCCGGCGGCATCTTGTAGTCGCGAAGCTTGTTCGGCCGGACCCAGGCGAGCCTTTGTCCCTCCTGGGCTCGAACGATGCCCTCCCAGCGCCGGCAAACGTAGAGCGGCATCAGGAGATGGAAATCCGGATAGGCGTGGCTCGCAAAGGTGAGCGGCGCCAGGCACGGCTCCCTGATGACAATGCCGAGTTCCTCCTTCATCTCCCGGATCAGCGTTTCCTCGGGCCGTTCGCCGGCCTCGACCTTGCCGCCCGGAAACTCCCAAAGGCCCGCCATGGTTTTTCCCGCGGGGCGTTCGGCGAGCAGCACGCGCCCATCGGCATCGATCAGGGCGCAGGCGGCAACCAGAACGAGTTTGATGCTCACCGGCCCGGCCCCAACCGTAGACAAGCCTTGGTTAAAAGGGATGCAAAGCCGCCGGATAAATTCATGGGACCGCCGAGCGGGTTAATCCGCCTCTAACAGGATCCGGACATTTCACGACCGGTAATCGCCGTTGATCGCGACATACTCCTTGGTCAGATCGCAGGTCAGCACGCGGTCCTTGCCCTTGCCGAGCCCGAGCGCGACCTTGAGCGCGATGGTGTCGTTCTTCATCGCCTTTGACACCATCGCTTCGTCGTAGCCGGGATCGCGCGCGCCCTTGTGGGCGACACGGATGCCGTTGAACCAGATCGACAGCCGGTCGCGATCGGCCGGCTCGCCGGCCTTGCCGACCGCCATCACCACGCGGCCCCAGTTGGCGTCCTCGCCGGCGATCGCGGTCTTCACCAGCGGGGAGTTGGCGATCGACATGGCGATCCGCCGTGCAGACGCCTTCGACTTCGCGCCCTCGACGCTGATCTCGACGAGCTTGCGCGCGCCTTCGCCGTCGCGCGCCACCTGCTCGGCGAGGTCGGCCAGCACGGCATTGAAGGCGGCGCGGAACGGTTTCAGGCGCGGGTCGCTCGCCTTGGTGATGTTGGGTGCGCCGAGGTCTTTGGCGGCACCGGTCGCGAACACCATCAGCGTGTCCGAGGTCGAGGTGTCGCCGTCGATGGTCACGGCGTTGAACGTGTCCTCGACGCCCTCGCTCAGCAGCGCCTGCAGCGCGCGCTGCGAGATCGGCGCGTCGGTGAATACGTAGGACAGCATCGTCGCCATGTCGGGCGCGATCATGCCGGCGCCCTTGGCGAAGCCGTTGATCGTCACCGTGGCCTCGCCGAGCTTGGCGCGCGCGGTCGCGACCTTGGGGAAGGTGTCGGTGGTCATGATCGCCTTGGCGGCTTCATGCCAGAAGTCGGGCTTGGCCGAGGCGACCAGACCCTCCATGACGCCGTCGAACGCCTTGGCGTTGAGCGGCTCGCCGATCACGCCGGTCGAGGCGAGAAACACGTCCTTCGGCTTGCAGCCGACGGCGCGCGCCGCGATCTCGGCGGTGAACTTGCACGCGGCGCGGCCGTTCTTGCCGGTGAAGGCGTTGGCATTGCCGGAGTTGACCACCAGCGCCCGGGGTTTTGCGCCCTTGAGCTGGTCGCGGCACCATTCCACCGGCGCGGACGGGCACTTGGACTTGGTGAAGACGCCCGCCGCCACCGTACCCGGATCGAGGACCGCGAGCAGCACGTCGGTGCGGTCGCGATACTTGATGCCGGCCGCTGCGGTCGCGAGCTTCACGCCGGCGATCGCCGGCATGGCCGGAACGGTTTTGGGGGCGAGGGGAGAAACCGCGGTTGCCATGAGCGCACCAATGTCGGGAGGAAAACGCTTGGCGTGGGTACCCAAACGAAATCGCCGGGACAAGCCCCAGGCGAGCGAAGCGACGCCGTCCTTCGGCCGGCTACGCGACTGCGATATTCCTTGATAGGCGGATCAACCGCGCCGATTACTTCTTGTCGAGCCGTTCGACCTTGGCGGTCTCGCGCAGCTTGGTGATGTATTCGGCCTGCGCCCGGCGTGTCACATATTGTTCAACCTGCTCCTTGACCTGATCGAAGGTCGGCGCCGGCTTGGTGCGCTTGTCCTCGACCTTGATGATGTGCCAGCCGAACTGCGACTTGACCGGCTCGGACACGTCGCCCTTGTTCATCTTGAACGCCTGATCGGCGAACTCCGGCACCATCTGGTCCTTGGTGAAATAGCCGAGGTCGCCGCCTTCGGCCGCCGCGCCCGGGTCCTTCGATTTCTGCTTCGCCATCTCGGCGAAGTCGGTGCCCTTCCTGATCTCGGCCAGGATGGTCTTGGCCTCGGCTTCGGTCGGCACCAGGATGTGGCGGGCGCGCACCTCCTGCTCGTTGCCCTGCTGCTTCACCGCCTCGTCATAGACCTTCTTCATGGCGGCGTCGGTGGCGGCGGCCTTGCCCTCCTGAACCAGCAGCATCTCCATCGCGAGCTTGTTGCGGATGAAGGCGATGCGGCTCTTGAACTCCTTCTGGTCGGTGACCTTCTTGGCCTCGGCGGCCTTCGCAGCCAGGATCACGTCGGCGACGTAGGCCACCAGCGCGTCGCGCTTGGCCGCGCCTTCAAGCTGCTGGACCTGCTGGCCCATGTCCTCCTCGGCCATCGCCAGATCGCTTTCCCGGATCTCGACGCCCGCGACCTTGGCGACCACCTTGTCGCTTTGCGCCTGGGCCTGGGCCGGGACCACCGGCCAAGCTGCAACCAAAGCCCAAACCAGCATGGCGGTGAGGAAGGCGAACGCGCCGGCGCGCAGGGCAAACCCGCGGCTCTCGATCGGTCTGGTCATGACAATCCTTGCAATGTTCTGCCCGGCCAGAGGGCCCAAGGGCGGCGACTTGTCGCGCAATCGGTCCGGCTTGGCAACGAAAGATCGGCGCGGAGGTTCTAAACAGCGCGTGAAGGCGGAAACTGCCCGTCTTTTGAACGTTTTACGGCCGGAACCACACTAATTGACAAGGATTACACCCCCTCCTATGTCTCGAATGCCGCGCGGCTCTCCTCGAATGCTCGCTATCCCGTTGCAATTGCCCGAGAAGTGCCGCATTTCCCGCATGGATGGCCGCCACCGCGGCTTGCCCAAGGCAAGGACTTGATCCGCAATGCTCGGCGCTGTCGCCCGTAAAATATTCGGCTCCTCCAACGATCGCCGTGTGCGCAAGTACCAACCGCGCGTTGACGCGATCAACGCGCTGGAGCCGGAGCTTGTGAAGCTCACCGACGACGCGCTTCGCGCGCGCACGGCGGACTTCAAGAAGCAGCTTGCCGACGGCGCGAGCCTCGACGACATCCTGGTGCCGGCGTTTGCGACCGTCCGCGAGGCGGCCAAGCGAGCGATCGGCCAGCGGCACTTCGACGTGCAGATGATCGGCGGCATGATCCTGCACGAGGGCCGTATCTCCGAGATGAAGACCGGCGAAGGCAAGACGCTGGTTGCGACGCTCGCGGTCTATCTCAACGCGCTCGCCGGCCGCGGCGTGCATGTGGTCACGGTGAACGACTACCTCGCCAAGCGCGACTCCGAATGGATGGGCCGGATCTACGGCTTCCTGGGCTTAAAGACCGGCGTGATCGTTCACGGCCTCGACGACGAGCAGCGCAAGGCCGCCTATGACTGCGACGTCACCTACGGCACCAACAACGAGCTCGGCTTCGACTATCTGCGCGACAACATGAAGTACCGGCTGGAGGACATGGTCCAGCGCGGGCATGTGTTCGCCATCGTCGACGAGGTCGACTCGATCCTGATCGACGAGGCGCGCACGCCGCTGATCATCTCCGGCCCGCTCGACGACCGCTCCGATTTCTACAACACCATCGACGCCTACATCCCGAAGCTCGATACCGGCCTCAAGGTCGACTACGAGGTCGACGAGAAGCAGCGCACCGTGGCGCTGACCGAAGCCGGCATGGAGAAGTTTGAGCAGTGGCTGCGCGCCGACGGCCTGCTCAAGGGCGACTCGCTCTACGATGTCGAGAACGTCTCGACCGTGCACCACGTCAACCAGGCGCTGCGCGCGCACAAGCTGTTCCAGCGCGACAAGGACTACATCGTCAGAAACGGCGAGGTCGTCATCATCGACGAATTCACCGGCCGCATGATGCCGGGCCGCCGCTACTCCGAAGGGCTGCATCAGGCGCTTGAGGCCAAGGAGCACCAGCCGATCCAGCCGGAAAGCCAGACGCTCGCCTCGATCACCTTCCAGAATTACTTCCGCATGTACCAGAAGCTTGCCGGCATGACCGGCACGGCGCTCACGGAAGCCGACGAGTTAATGGACATCTACAACCTCGAGGTCGTCGAGGTGCCGACCAACCGGCCGATGATCCGCGACGACCAGGACGACGAGGTCTACCGCACGGCGGAAGAGAAATACCGCGCCATCATCACGTTGATCGAGGAATGCAAGATCAAGGGCCAGCCGGTCCTCGTCGGCACCACCTCGATCGAGAAGTCGGAGCATCTCGCCGAGTTGATGCGCAAGCATGGCTGGGAACAGCACGACTTCGCCGATCCCAATGCCTTTGCCGCGCTCTATAGCGGCGACGAGGGGGCGACCAAGAAGAAGGTGTTCGCCATCCTCAACGCTCGCTACCACGAGCAGGAGGCTTACATCGTTTCACAGGCCGGCGTGCCGGGCGCGATCACCATCGCCACCAACATGGCCGGCCGCGGTACCGATATTCAGCTCGGCGGCAATGCCGACATGCGCATTGCCCAGGAGCTGAAGGACATGCCGGAGGGCGGCCAGCGCGATGCCGCCGCAGAAGAGATCAAGGCGCAGGTGACGCGGTTGAAGGAGAAGGCGCTCGCCGCGGGCGGCTTGTTCGTGCTCGGCACCGAGCGTCACGAGAGCCGCCGCATCGACAACCAGCTTCGCGGCCGCTCCGGCCGTCAGGGCGACCCGGGCCGCTCCAAGTTTTTCCTGTCGCTCGAAGACGACCTGATGCGCATCTTCGGCTCCGACAAGCTCGGCGGCATGCTGCAGAAGCTCGGGCTGAAGGAGGGCGAGGCGATCGTCCATCCCTGGATCAACAAGGCGCTTGCCACCGCGCAGCAGAAAGTCGAGGCGCGCAACTTCGACATCCGCAAGAACATCCTCAAGTTCGACAACGTGATGAACGACCAACGCAAGGTCATCTTCGACCAGCGCGTCGAATGGATGTCGGACGCCGCGACCGCCGAGGTGGTCACCGACATGCGTCACGCCGTGATCGAGGACCTGGTGGCCAAGCACGTGCCGGAGAACGTTTATCCCGAGCAGTGGGACGTGGCGGGCCTCAAGGAGGAGATGAACCGCGTTCTTGGCCTCGACCTGCCGGTCGACGCGTGGGCCAAGGAAGAGGGCATCGCCGACGAGGAGTTGATCGCCCGCATCACCCGCCGCGCCGACGAGCATATGGCCGCGAAGGTCGCGCAATGGGGCCCGGACGTGCTGCGCTATGTCGAGAAATCGATCCTGCTGCAGACGCTCGACCATCTGTGGCGCGAGCATCTCGTCATGCTCGAGCACCTGCGTCAGGTGATCGGGCTGCGCGGTTACGGCCAGCGCGATCCGGTCAACGAGTACAAGGCCGAGGCGTTCGACCTGTTCGAGGGCATGGGCAGCAGCCTGCGCGAAGGCGTGACGGCGCAGCTCATGCGGGTCGAGATCGTGCAGCAGCAGCCGGAGAGCGTGCCGGAGCTGCCGCCGATGCAGGCCTCGCACGTCAATCCGAACACCGGCGAGGACGAGTTGGCGCTCGCCGCGGCAGGCGCGCAGACATTGGCGCGCGCCGGCATCACGCCGAGGCCCTCGGCGGAGCGCAATCCGAAGGATCCCACGACCTGGGGCAAGGTCGGCCGCAATGAGGAATGTCCGTGCGGCTCGGGCAAGAAGTTCAAGCACTGCCACGGCCGCTACGCCTGAGCGGAGCCGTTGTCTGCCAATGAAAAAGCGCGGCCCTTCGGCCGCGCTTTGCTTTTTGCGCCGGTGTCCGGAGCGCTTGGCTATTGCTTGCGTTCCATGCCGAGAATCTTGGCGACCCGCGTCAGCGCCTCGCCCTGCTGCTTGAGCGTGGCGGCGAGCTCGGCAGGTCCGCCGGTGTTCATGTCCTGGCCTGAGGCGACGATCTTCTCGACCGCGGCAGGGTCGTTGGCTGCGGCGATCACGTCGGCGGCGATGCGCTCGCGCAATGCGAGCGGCATGCCTTTCGGTCCATAAAGCCCCGACGTCGTTTCCGTCACCAGCGTCGGATATCCGGTTTCCTGCACCGACGGCACGTTCGGGGTGATGGCGGCGCGCTTGCGGCCGCCCGCGCCCAGCACCCGCACCTTGTTGGCCTCGACCAACGGCCTCACCACCGCATAAGACGACAGCAGGAAGTGGATGCGCTGCTCGCCGAGGTCGCGACCGGCCTGCACCACGTCGCGATACGGCACCTTGGTCACGTCCAGGTTCTCGGACTTCAGGAACGCGCCGAGCGAGAACTCCGGCACGCCGGCCGCGCCGGCGGCGTGATATTTGCCCGGCTCCGCCTTGGCGCGTGCGACGAACTCCGAAACCGTCTTGAACTCGCTTGCGGCGGGCACGCTTGCCGCCACGACGGTGTCGCAGACCCGCGCGATCGGCGTGAGGTCGCGCTCCAGATCGTAGGGCAGCTTCTCCTGGGTGTAGGGATGCGCCATGAACGACGCGCTCGACGCGTACAGCAGCACGTGATCGTCATTGGCCGCGGTGAAGGCGTTGATGGCGACGAGGCCGTCGCCGCCCGGCCGGTTCTCGATCACCACCGGCTTGCCCCACTTGGCGCTGAGCCGCTCGGCGAGCAGGCGCGCGGCGATATCGGTGGCGCTGCCTGCGCCGAACGGCAGGACCCATTTGACGCTGCGGTCCGGCCAGGTTTGCGCTTGGGTTTGCGCTTGGGTTTGCGCTTGGGTCTGGGCTTGAGCCTGGTTCTGCGAACCTGAAAGCATCCCGACCAGCGCAAGCGCTGTCGCGGCCGCAAGCCGGCAGAATTGTCGTGTCATTGGCGTCTCCCCTGAACTGTGGCGGCAAGTCTAACGCGGGCGGACGGCAGCCGTCATCGCATGCGGTCATGTCGGACGATTCGTCGCCGGCATCAGGCGCTCCAACAAAAACGCCGGGCTCCGGCCCGGCGCTCTTTGGCAACAAATCTTGTAACGGTTAGCGGAACGCCGACCAGCGGCTGTCGAAGTTGCCGGACGGCACGACCGGAGCGGCGCCGCTCAGCCCGCTGCTGCTGGCGGGAGCGGGGGCTGCAGCGGCAGGAGCGCGCTGCGGAGCGGGCGGGAAGGGGTTGGACGCCGCCGGAGCGGCGACCGGAGTTTGCGCCTCGGCGGTCTTCACGGACGCTTCGGCAGGCTTCGGCCGGATCGCGCCGTTCGCCGCGGACGGAGCAGGCTGCGCGGGCTTCGCGGCAGCGGGCTTGGGCTTTGCCGTTTCGGCAGGTTTGGGCTCGTCCTTGCGCAGGCCCACGAGCCGCGCCATGCGGTCGATCGCGCCGTCGCTATTCTTCTCCGCCGGCTTGGTTTCGGCGGGCTTGGTCTCCGAGGACTTCGAGGCGAACAGGCTCGAGAAGAAGTTGGTCGGTTTGGCGTTCGTTTGCGGGGCGGGCGAGCTCGTCTCGGCAATCGCCATCTGCGGCGGCGACACCTCGCCGCTTGGATGCGCCGCCGGCATCGCGCCTGCATCGGCAAGCTCAGGAATGCGCGGCGGCTGCACGGTCGGCGGAATCGTGCCGGGCGGCGTCGAGGCGAGGAACGCGTTCGAGGGCGCAACGCCGATCTGGTTGCGCTTCACTGCGGCGACGAATACCGGATGCATGCCGCCATCGGCATTGGTCTTGATCGGGGCGGTCGCCACGTTGCGGCGAGCCAACTCGGCGAACCTGGCGTCGTCGCGCTGCTCTTTCTGCTGCACGGCGGCCGCGATCTCCGCATCCACCTCGTAGACCGGGCACTTGGCCTGCGCGCTGAACGTCAGCGGCCGCGACGGCTCGCCCGGCGACTGCGCGTCGAACACGTAGCGCTTTTCGCAGACATTGACGCGGGGCTCGAGCTTTGAGACCTCGAAATGGTCGTTGCCCTTCTTCAGCATCTTCCAGAACGCGAGGTGCGGACTGTTGCGATGCTTGGCCATGTTCTGCGCCGTCATCCGGAACGGATAGGCCTGAACCTGGAACGACTTCTGGCCGCCGAAGAACGAGTCGCGGCCGAGCGCGTAGATTTCCGAAATCTGCTCGTCGGTCATCGAGTAGCAGCCGCGCGACGAGCAGTCGCCGTGCACCATCAGTTGCGAGCCGGTGCGGCCGTGCGCGCGGTCGAAGGCGTTCGGATAGCCGAGATCGAACGACAGGTAATACGCCGAGTTCGGATTCATCTGGCCGGGGGTGATCGTGTAGAAGCCTTCCGGCGCCTGCCGGTCGCCTTCCTTGATCTTGGGCCCAAGCTCGCCGGACCAGCGGCAGATCGGATAGGTCTTGAGCAGCGCGAAGCGTCCGGAGCGATCCTGCTTCCAGACCTCGAGTTCGGACTCTTCCTTGAAGAGGCGGACCAGAATCGGAGATTCCTTGTCCATGCTCTTGGACTCGATCTCCGCGACGAGCTTTGGCGGAAGCGGCCGGGCCGCTTTCTCGCTCATCGGCAACACGCCATCGGTGTTGCAGCCGGACAGGGGAACAGCCACGCCGATCGCGGCGCATGCCAAGAGCGTGCGGACGAGCGGGCTTCGGTTCAACGCAGACTCCCCCAAAACGGCGGCCGTGAACGGCATTCCCCGAGCCGAGATGCAAAATCGTTATCCCCTGGGGGGTGACTCTGCAAGGGCGCGGCTAAAAACCCAGACCCTGATTGAGCATAGCTAACGTGAACGAAGGGTAAAATTGTGGCCGAGAGCGCCGATTATCTCAAGTGATTCAATGGCCGAGTCGGGGCCGCCACAATTAACCCCGTCTGGGGATGAAACCGGGCGGCGAACGGGTTCCTTTGGCGGCTATTCCAGCCCGCGGCCGATGGCGAGGAACTTGTCGCGGCGCTGCCGCCGCACGCCGTCGCGGTCGGTGCCCCGGAACTCGGCGAGTGCGTTTGCCACGGCCTCGCCGGTTGCGGCAATCGCCGCCGCGGGATCGCGGTGCGCACCGCCGACCGGCTCGGTGACGATGGCGTCGATGATGCCGAATTGGCTGAGGTCCGCCGCCGTGATCTTCATGTTGGTGGCGGCGTCCTGCGCCTTGGTGGTGTCGCGCCACAGGATCGAGGCCGCGCCCTCGGGCGAGATCACGCTGTAGATCGCGTGCTCGAGCATCAGCACCTTGCTGGCGGTGGCGAGCGCGACCGCGCCGCCCGAGCCGCCTTCGCCCAGGATGACCGCGACGTTCGGCACGCCGAGGTTGAGGCACGCCTCGGTCGAGCGCGCGATGGCCTCGGCCTGGCCGCGCTCTTCGGCGTCGATGCCCGGGTAGGCGCCCGCGGTGTCCACCAGCGCCAGCACCGGAATCTCGAAACGGTCGGCCATTTCCATCAGCCGCACCGCCTTGCGGTAGCCCTCCGGCCGAGCCATGCCGAAATTGTGCTTGAGGCGGCTTTCGGTGGTCGAGCCCTTCTCGTGGCCGATCACGCAGATGCTTTCGCCGCGGAAGCGGCCGAAGCCGCCGACGATGGCCTCGTCCTCGCTGAACTTGCGGTCGCCCGCGAACGGCACGAACTCGGTGATCAGCGCCGCGATGTAGTCGAGACAATGCGGCCGCTGCGGATGGCGCGCCACCTGGGTCTTCTGCCACGGCGTCAGCCCGGCATAGAGATCGCGCAGCGCCTGCGCCGCCTTGTTCTCCAGCCGGCCGATGTCCTCGGCGATGTCGGCGGCTCCGGTGCCGGCCGCCTGCATCGCCCGCAGCTCCTCGACCTTGGCCTCGAGCTCAGCCACCGGTTTTTCGAAGTCGAGATAGCTGCGCATTTGATGGAAATCTGGCCCTGGAACCGCTGCGGTTTCGGCCGTAACTGGCCTTTGGGCGGGTTTCAAGTCAAGCCACGCCGGCGGCGGAACCGTGTGACTTGTTAGGGCCGATTCGGTAAAGTGCCGGCATGCTCGACAAGCCAAAACGACTGAGCAAAGCCGAGGTTGCGGAAGCGCGGCAGCGCCGGCTCGAAGCCATGAACCTTCAGGCAATCGAGGGCAACCCGCTGGATGCCGAGGACATCGCGATGTTCGAGATGTTCGAGCGCGAGGCTTGGTCGCACGAGCGCTGTATCGCTTACATTCTCGAACGTGCCAGGGCTTCCACGACCAAGTGAGCGGCGCGGACGATCCCTACGTCTTTCCAGGTACGCGGACGCTCAGGAATCGTCTCGGGATCGTCGACCCGGAAAAGCTTGAACAGGTGGAGCGCCGCCTAGCGGTGGAGCGCAGCAGGCAAGGTGTGCCGTCTGGGAACTTCGACCTCGCTCACCTCCAGGCCATCCATCGTCACCTGTTCCAGGACATCTACGACTGGGCGGGCGAAATCCGTACGGTCGAGATCAGCAAGGGCGCACAGCAATTTCAGTTTCGGCAATACATCCAAACCGGCATAGCGGATGTCCAACGCCGGCTGGTGCGCTCGCGATTTCTCTCAGGGTTGTCACGGGCGGATTTTGCCAAGCAGGCGGCCGTCATCCTCGGTGACGTCAACTTCGTCCATCCGTTCCGCGAGGGAAACGGCCGGACGCAGCTCCAGTATCTCAAGTTGCTGGCTGCGAAAGCCGGTCATCGGCTCGATCTCAGCCGTATCGGCCCCAAACGCTGGATCGAAGCTTCGCAAATCAGCCATGCCGCTAACTATGATCTGATGGCGCACCTCATTGCCGAATCGATCATGGAATAGCGGTTATTTCTCCGCCAGCGGGTGCAGGTCGCGCACCAGGCTTTTCAGCCGCTCTTCCAGCACGTGGGTGTAGATCTGCGTGGTCGAAATGTCGGCGTGGCCGAGCAGCGTCTGCACCACGCGCAGGTCCGCGCCGTTCTGAAGGAGGTGGCTGGCGAAGGCATGGCGCAGAACATGCGGGCTGACCTGCGAGGCCTTCAGGCCGGCGGCTGCGGCCAGTGCCTTGAGCTCGCGGGCGAAGTGCTGGCGCGTCAGGTGCCCGCTTTCGCCAAACGACGGGAACAGCCACTTGGAGGTGTCCTTGGGTTTGTCGGCCTCCGCCTCCTCGCGCAGCGCCAGATAGTCCTTCATGGTCTGCCGCGCGGCGTCGTTGAGCGGCACCAGCCGCTCGCGGCCGCCCTTGCCGCGGATCACCAGCATGCGCTGGTCGCGCCGCGCGGCCGCCTCCGGCAGCGCCACCAATTCCGAAACGCGCAGTCCGGTCGCGTAAAGCACTTCAAGCAGGCACGCCATCCGCGCCGCGCGAAGCCGCTCGGATTTCGATTCCGACTGCATGGCGGCCTTGGCCTGGGCGAGCAAGCCGTCGACCTGCTTGACGCTCAAGACTTTCGGCAGGCTTCGTCCGCGCTTCGGCCCTTCGATCGCGGCTGCGGGATCGTCGCCGCGATGGCCCTCGCTGTAGAGGAAACGATAAAGCTGCCGGATCGCCGACAGCCGCCGCGCCACCGACGCGGGTGCAAGCTGCCGCGTCGCGAGCCGGGCGAGATAGCCGCGGAGCGCATCGCTGTCGGCCGTGGCGATGGCTTGTCTTGTCGCGGTGAGGGCGGCCGAGAAATCGGCGAGGTCGCGGCGGTAGGCGTCGAGGGTGTTGGCGCTCGCGCCGCGTTCGGCCGCGAGCATGTCCAGGAACAGCTCGATCAGGGTTTCGTTGCCGGCGGCTTTCGGGCGGGCCATCAGGCGGGCCGCCGCGCTACCTGTTCTTCACGAACTTGTCGGGCGAGATGTTGACGGTGATCTCGCGCGGCTGCGGCTCGACATATTTGCCGAGCGCGGAGATCCCGGCATAGCCGCCCGCGCCCAGAAGGCCCACCACCAGCAAAAATCGGAACAAGCTCGGCATTTTGGCGCTCGGCAGCCGCGAATCGGCGGCGTTTACCTTTTCCCAGCCACGGTTTATGCCACCGCCGGTTTTCGATACAAGTATATCATGTCGGATATCGTCACGCACAATGCGGCCCAAACTGCGGCCAATGAGGCCGCGGGGCAGCCCACGGCCTCGTCCGGCACCTCGCCTGCTGCCGCACTTGGTCCGGCGCTGGGGCAGCGTTCCATTGTGCTGGTCGGCATGATGGGTGCGGGAAAGTCCTCGGTCGGGCGCAGGCTTGCGAACCGGCTCGGCATCCCGTTCGTCGACGCCGACATCGAGATCGAAAAGGCCGCCGGCATGACGATCACCGAGATTTTCGCATCCCATGGCGAGCCGTATTTCCGCGCCGGCGAAGCCCGCGTGATCGCGCGGCTCCTGGAGGGCGGGCCACAGGTGCTCGCCACCGGCGGCGGCGCGTTCATGAATGCCGACACGCGCGCCAACATCCGCGCCAAGGGCGTCTCGGTCTGGTTGCGCGCCGCGCTCGAGGTGCTGAGCCGCCGCATCAAGCGCCGCAACGACCGCCCGCTGCTGACCACTGCCGATCCGGTCGAGACGCTGCGGCGGCTGATGGACGAGCGCTATCCGGTCTACGCCGGCGCCGATCTCACGGTGGAGTCGCGCGACGTGCCGCATGAGGCGATCGTCGACGAGATCATCGAGGGATTGCGCGGGCGCCTGCAAGCCGCGCCGTCCGGCGAGGACGTGCAGCCATGACCGTGCCGCTTCGCACCGGCGAGCCGATCACGGTCAACGTTGCGCTCGACGACCGCGCCTACGACATCGTGATCGGCCGCGGGTTGCTCGCGACCCTCGGCGAGCGGATCGCCAAGCTTCGTCCCGGCTGCAAGGTCGCGATCGTCACGGACGCCACGGTGGCGAAGCATCATCTTGCGGCAGCCGAGGCTTCGTTATCGGCTGCCGGCATCGCGTCGTCTGCGGTGAAGGTACCCTCGGGCGAGAGCAGCAAGAGTTTTCGTTATTTCGAGCAGGTCTGCGACGCGCTGCTTGCTGCAAAGATCGAGCGCGGTGACCTCGTGGTGGCGCTCGGCGGCGGCGTGGTCGGCGATCTCGGCGGCTTCTGCTCGGCGGTGGTGCGCCGCGGCGTCGATTACGTGCAGGTGCCGACGACGCTCTTGGCCCAGGTGGACTCGTCGGTCGGCGGCAAGACCGCGATCAACTCCCGCCACGGCAAGAACCTGATCGGCGCGTTCTACCAGCCGATCCTGGTGATGGCCGACACCGCGGTGCTCGACACCTTGCCGGAGCGTGAGTTCCGCGCCGGCTATGCCGAGACCGTGAAGTACGGCCTGCTTGGCGACGCCGATTTCTTCGAATGGCTCGACGCCAATTGGCGCGACGTGTTCGCGGGCGGGCCGGCGCGCGAGCACGCCATCGCGGTGAGCTGCCGCGCCAAGGCCGCCATCGTCGCCCGCGACGAACGCGAGACCGGCGACCGCATGCTGCTCAATCTCGGCCACACCTTCGGCCACGCCTTCGAGGCCGCGGCCGGTTTCTCGGATCGTCTGCTGCACGGCGAGGCGGTCGGGCTCGGCATGTCGCTCGCCTTCGAGTTCTCGGCGCGGCGCGGGCTGATTGCTCAGGCGGAAGCCGATCGCGCCATCGCACACCTTGCGGCGGTCGGCCTGCCCACCCGTGTCAGGGCGGTGCCTGGCCTCAATTGGCCCGGCATCGACGCCATGATGGACCTCATTTCCCAGGACAAGAAGGTCAAGCGCGGCCAGCTCACCTTCATCCTGGTGCGCGGCATCGGCCAGGCGTTCGTCACGCGCGACGTCGAGGCTGCCGAGGTCCGGTCGTTCCTCGCTGAGAAGCTTGGCGCACGATGAGCGGCGACGGCGATGAGCAGTGATACCTGGCTATCTCTTCTGATTGTGCTCGTCAGCCTGCTGCTGTCGGCCTTTTTCTCCGCGGGCGAAACCTCGCTGACGGCGGCATCGCGGGCGCGCCTGACGCGCATGCAGAACCAGGGCCACAAGCGCGCCGGGATCGTGCTGCGGCTGCTCGAGGGGCGCGAGCGCATGATCGGCGCGCTGCTGCTCGGCAACAACGTCGCCAACATCGGCGCCTCTGCGCTGACCACAAGCGTGCTGCTTGCGTTCTTCGGCGACGTCGGCGTGCTCTACGCCACGATAGTGATGAGCGTCGTCGTCATCGTCTTCGCCGAGGTGCTGCCGAAGACCGCGGCGATCAGCGCGCCCGAGCGCGTGGCGCTGGTGGTGGCGCGGCCGGTCTCCTGGGTCGTCAAGATCTTCGGCCCGGTGCTGATCGCGATCGAGCGGTTGGTGAAATGGATCCTCCGGCCGTTCGGCATCCGCGTCGGCGAGGACCAGGCGATCATGGCGCCGCATGAGGAGATCCGCGGCACGGTCGACCTGCTGCATCTCGAGGGCAGCGTCGAGAAGCTTGACCGCGACATGCTGGGCGGCCTGCTCGACCTGCGCCACCTCACCGTCGCCGATGTGATGGTCCACCGCACCGAGATGGCGATGGTCAATGCCGACGGGTCGGCCGAGGAGATCGTCGCCGCCGCGCTCAAGTCCGAGTACACACGCATTCCGCTCTGGCGCAACACGCCGGAGAACATCGTCGGCATCCTGCACGCCAAGGACCTCTTGCGCACGATCCAGAACGCCGACGGCGACCTTGGCAAGATCGACATCATGGCGATCGCGCTGCCGCCGTGGTTCGTGCCGGACATCCGGCCGCTGTCGGAGCAGCTCAAGGCGTTCCGCCGCCGCAAGACCCACTTCGCGCTGGTGGTCGACGAATACGGCGAGGTCGAGGGTCTCGTCACGCTCGAGGACATCCTCGAGGAGATCGTCGGCGATATTTCGGACGAGCACGACATCCCGGTGCCTGGCGTGCGGCCGCAGCCGGACGGGTCGGTCAACGTCGACGGCTCGGTGCCGATCCGCGATCTAAACCGTGCGATGGACTGGAATCTGCCGGACGCCGAAGCGACGACGATCGCGGGCCTCGTCATCCACGAGGCGCGCTCGATCCCGGACGTCGGCCAGAGCTTCACCTTCCACGGCTTCCGCTTCAGCGTGCTGCGCAAGCAGCGCAACCGGATCACCGCGCTTCGCATCATGCCGCTGGTGCGCAAGCCGGTGCCGCTGGCGCGGGCGAGCTGAGGCTCGCCTGGTGCAAGCCAAGTTGCCGCGTTGACTTGCAGGTGGCGCTGCCTATCGTGCGCGCCAACCAGACATCGAAGGGGGACGCCGTGATCCTGCTGTGCCGGTTGCTGTCGATCTGTGTCGCGCTGATGCTCGCGTCGGCAACGCAGGCCCAGACCTATCCCGACCGTCCGGTCAAGCTGATCGCCCCGTTCCCGGCCGGCGGGCTCGCCGATGTGCTGGCGCGCGCGGTCGGCGATGAGATGTCGAAGACGCTCGGCCAGCCGGTCATTGTCGAGAACCGCGCGGGTGCCGGCGGTAATGTCGGCGCCGACGCGGTCGCCCGGGCCACACCCGACGGCTACACGCTGCTGATGACGTCGGCCGGCATCCTCACCGCGAACCAGTTCCTCTACGCGCAGATGCCGTTCAACGTCGAGACCGCGTTCATTCCGGTGTCGAACGTTGCCGATATGTCGATGCTGGTGGTGGTCAATCCGAAGGTCGAGGCAAAGACGCTGAAGGACCTCGTGGCGCTGGCCAAGGCGCAGCCGGGCAAGCTCAACTTCGGCTCGCCCGGCATCGGCACCACCGGGCATCTCGGGCTCGCGATGCTGATGTATGCGGCCAAGGTCAATATCGGCCACGTGCCTTATCGCGGTGCCGCGCCCGCGGTCACGGACCTGCTTGCGGGCCAGATCGACGGCGTGGTGGACAATCCGCCGACGGTGATTTCGCATATCCAGTCGGACAAGCTCCGGCCGCTGGCGGTCGCCACGCGAGAGCGCATGGCGTTGCTGCCTGATGTGCCGACCGCGGCGGAGCAGGGCGTTGCCAATTACGAGGCGTCGTCCTGGTTCGGCATCGCCGCGCCGGCCGGAACGCCCCCCGCTGTGGTGGCGAAGCTGCACAGCGCCATCGCCGCCGCGGTCCGCACCCCGGCCATGCAGGAGCGTTTCAGCAAGTCCGGTGCGCGATTGATCGGCGACAAGCCGGAGGAGTTCGCCGCCCGCATCGCGGCCGAGCGCAAAACCTGGGGCGAGGTCATCAAGGCGGCCAATATCACGCCGCAGTAGCGGGAACGATTATTCGCCCGGCGCGCTGGCATGGATCGCCAGCGCGTGGACGCCGCCCGCAAGCTCGGCCGCCAGCAATTGATGAATCATGCGGTGGCGTTCGACCCGGCTCTTCCCGCGGAACGCCTCCGACACAATATAGACCCGGAAATGGGTCTGGCCGCCCGGCCGGTGCCCGGCGTGCCCGACGTGGTTCTGCGACTCGTCCTCGACATCCAGGCTCTGCGGCGCAAGCGCGGCGTTGAGTTTCTCGGCAATTTGATCTTTCACCAGCATGGCGTTTCACGTAAGGGTCCCGGCTTCCGGGGTCAACCGGCTCCACATCGCGCCCTCCCGTAAAAATGTTCTGTCAAGTCTTGAAGGTGTCTTCGACGCCTTCGCATAATGTTCGGTCATGAAATTCGACTCACCCCTGTTCGATCGCATCCGCGTCAAGCCCGCGGAGGACCGCACGCGGAAGCCGGACGAGCCGTGCTGCCAGTGGAAGGGCTGTGCCAACACGGCGACGCATCGCGCGCCGAAGGGGCGAAACCACGAGAACGAGTATTGGCGCTTCTGTCTCGAGCACGTGCGCGAGTACAACCATTCCTACAATTACTTCTCCGGCATGAGCGACGAGGCCGTGATGAAGTATCAGAAGGACGCGGTCACCGGGCATCGCCCGACCTGGAAGATGGGCACCGGCAACCGCCAGGCCGGTGGCGGCGATTTCGGCCCGCATTCGCCGCACGATCCGTTCAACATGTTCCGCGAGTTCGGCGCAGGCGGCGCGGATACGCGGACGCGCACCGCCGAACCTGCCCGAACCGTGCGTAACGCCGAGCGCAAGGCGCTGCACGAGCTCGGTCTCGAGGAGGGCGTCGACAAGGCCGAGATCAAGGCGCGCTTTAAACTCCTGGTGAAGCGCCACCATCCGGACGCTAACGGCGGCGACCGCGCGATGGAAGACAAGCTTCGCGAGATCATCCAGGCCTACAATTATCTGAAGTCAGTCGGCGCGGTCTGAACGCGGCCGCAGCAGGACAAGAATGCCGGCGCTGACCTTCAGTGCGATGCAGAGCGCCAGCGCTGCGACGTAGCTTCCTGCAACGTCACGCAGGACACCCATGATGCCCGGGCCGAACGCGTAGGTGAACTGGATGATCGCCCAGCACAGCCCAACCACCATGCCGAACGCTTTTGTCTCGAATTCCCGCTGGATCACCAGCGACGGCAGCGTCACCAGGTTGCCCGCCGAAAACCCGTAAACCGCACAGGCGATCAGCAGCACCGCGTTGTTGGAGGTCGCGGCCATCGCCAGCAGCGCCACGGCCTGGCTCGCCAGCGACCACGCCGTGTAGCGGCGCAGGTCGAGGCGCCCGGCCCATGCGCCGAGCATGATGCGCCCGATCAGCGCGGCCACGGTCAAGAGGCCCACCGACAGTCCGGCCTGCGTCCGGCCTATGGACGGCTCGACGATCGCGATCTGGTGCACCAGGAAGCCCACTTGTGCGGTCAGTGCCATCGCGAACGGCGCGGCCACGATCCAGAAGTTGCGGCTCCGAAGCGCGCCGGCGCGGGTCCAGCCGGTGGTCGCGGCGGCCGCAGTGGAATCCGCGCCGCGCGCCGGCGGGCGGTCGACCCACAATGCGATCGCCGGCAGCAGGATCGCCGCCACGAGCAGCATCGCGCCGAGAATCGCCGCGGGAAACCCGAAATATGCGATCGCCAGCACCAGCGCCGGCGCAACCAGGATGCCGCCCGAACTCGCGCCGTTGAGTGCCAGGCTGATCGCCAGCGGGCGCTGCCGGTTGAACCAGAGCCCCACCACATTGCTGATGGCGCCGACATGCATGGTCGCCGCGCCGGCCGCCATCAGCATGTAGGCGAGGTAGAGCTGCCATGGTGCATTGATGACGGCGAGCAGCGCCACCGCGGTTCCGAAACAGAGCATGCCGCCGAGCATGACCAGCTTGGGGCCGAGCCGGCTGATGGCGTCGCTGATGAAAACGACGAACAGCGCCGTCAGCAGGTAGAAGCCGGTGACCGCTCCTGAGATGAGCGACGTCGGCCAGCCGTGCAGACGGTGCAGCTCGGTGAGATAGACGCCGTGGCTGTAGAGCCCGAAGCCCCAGCAGAACACTGCGGCAAGAAAGCAGGCAAGCACCACGCGCCAGCCGGGATAGCGCAGCGAACCTTCGTCGATCGGTGGAGATGCAGCGGACGGGGCGGTCACGCGGCCATCATCGTGGATGGACGAGGCGGTCATCAAGGGTGCGCGATCAGACATCCGAGATCGGCCCATGTTTTTTATTGATATCCGGCATCTATACTTTTCATCACGCGCGGACGATGCTGCCACATTGACGGCCGTTTATACTTCGGGAATCCTCAAACTATGCGCGAAGGCCCTGACATCTCGATCGTTGCGGCGCTGATCGGCAATCCCGCCTGTGCCAACATGCTGACGGCGCTGTTGGCCGGTCCGGCGCTGACCGCGACCGAGCTTGCGCAGGAAGCGGGCTTGAGCCTCTCCACGGTCAGCGGCCATCTCGACAGGCTGGAAAAGGCCGCACTGGTGGCGGTCGAGCGGCAGGGCCGGCACCGCTACTTCCGCCTGGCCGATCCGGATGTCGCCCATGCGCTGGAGGCGCTGATGCCGGTCGCGACGCGCGCGGGCCACCTTCGTGTCCGCACCGGCCCGCGCGATCCGGAGCTGCGCCGCGCGCGCTCCTGCTACGACCATCTGGCCGGCGATCTGGCGGTCAGGATGTTCGATCGTTTCGTCGAGCGGCGGCTCTTGACCCGCCGTGGTGACGAGGTTCGCGTCACGCGCGACGGCGTAAAATTCTTCGAATGCGCCGGCATCGATGTCGGCGTGCTGGGGGATGGCCGCCGGCCGCTTTGCCGGCCCTGCCTCGACTGGAGCGAACGCCGGAGCCATCTCGGCGGCACGCTGGGCGCTGCGATCCTCGACTACGTGGTCGCCCGCCGCTGGGCGGTGCGCGAAGCGAAGTCGCGGGTGGTGCGTTTCTCGCCCGCGGGCGAGCAGAAGATGAAAGCGTGGCTGGCGCGCTGATCACTTCACATTGATCACTTCACGTAAGGCGGCGGCGTATAGAGCCAGGCCAGCCGGTCGTAGAATTCCTCGGTGGTGCGGCCTTCGAACAGGGAATTGCGCACCTTCCGCTCCAATCCTTTGGCGTGATTGATGCGGTCCATCATCAGCGATGAGATCTGCACCCGCGCGGCGCGGACCGTCCGAACGTCCTGATAGCGCTGGAACGCCTTGGCGAAGTCGCCGCCGCATTCGGCGACGTTGTTGCCAAGGCAGATCGCGTCCTCCAGTGCCATGGCCGCGCCCTGCGCGATGTACTGCACCATCGGGTGCGCGGCGTCGCCGAGCAGCGTCACCGGCCCTTGGGTCCAGTTCTCCACCGGATCGCGGTGGCGGATGACGTAGCGCTTGAACTGCTTCGGGATGCGCAGCACGCGCAGCGGCGCGGCGCAGCTGCCCGGAAACAGCGGCAGCACATAGTGCGGCGAGACCTCCTCGCCGTCGTTCGGCGGCGTCTGGCTCGTCACCACGGTGCAGCCGAGGTTGAACGTGCTCCAGTCGCGCATCGGGTAGTAGATGACATGCCAGCCGGGGCCGGCCCAGAAGGTCGGGTAGGGCTGTTGCAGGTTCTTCGGCATGTCGGCCGCCGCGATCGTCGCGCGGTAGATCACCGCGCCGGCGGGCGGCGGATCGCCGTCGCCGACGATGCGGCGGCGGATGCTGGAATGCACGCCGTCGGCACCGACCAGTGCCGCGGCTTCGATCCGCTCGCCGCTTGCCATCGTCACGGCCACGCCGTTTCCCGATGTCGCAAACTCCGTCACCCGGCAGCCATTGCGAAGCTCGATCAGCGGGCTTGCGCGGCAGCCGTCAAGCAGCGCGCCATGGATATCGGCGCGGTGCGCGACCGCGTAAGGATTGCCGAAGCGCTCCTGAAAGCGTTCGCCCAGCGGGATGTTGACGACCTCGACGCCGGTCACTGCATCCATCATCAGGAGCCGCTCGATCAGCAGCGCGTGCTTCTTGGCGGCTTCTCCCACGCCCAGCGCGTCCAGCACCGACAAGGCGTTCGGCGCCATCTGCAGGCCGACGCCCGCCTCGCCGAATTCGGCCGCCTGCTCCAGCACCAGCGACTGGAATCCATGCCGCGCCAGCGCCAGTGCGCCGGCAAGCCCGCCAATGCCGCCGCCCGCGATGGCGACCGGCCACACGTTGCGAGGATTAGCCGGCATTCCGGATCAGTCGGAAAGTCCCGCCGTCGCCTTGTCGAGCCAGGCCTTGTCGCCGGTGAGCGTCTTGAGCTCGGCCAGCGCCTCATCCTTGGTCTGCGTGACCTGGGGCACGATCAGAGGCTCGCCTTCGCCGTTTGACGGCTGGCAGGAGAACTCGAGCCGGATGTCGTTCGGATCGAACACGTAGATCGAGAAAATGCCCGGCAGGATTTCCAGGGGCCCGTCGAATGGCACCTTCGCGGCCTTGAGCCGCTCGCAGATGCGCTTCTGGCTTTCCGGCGAGACAGCGAACGAGACATGCTGCATGGCGCCGAGCGCGTTGCGGTCGCCGGGCTCCTTTGCGCCCTTCGGCATCTCGAAGAAGGCGAGCAGGCCGTCGCGACCCATGTCGAAGAAGTAGTGGCGGATTTCCTCGAACGGCGGGTTGCCGCGGTTGCCGGGCCCGGTGCCGAGGCCCGGTGGAACTTTCATGGCGTGAACCAGCCGCATGCCGAGCAGGTCGACATAGAAGTCGACCGTCATCTTCATGTCGTCGGTGTTCAGCGCCAGATGATGCACGCCGTAGAAGCGGACCTTCCCGGCTGCGCCCGGTTCGCCGCGGGCTTTCGTCAGGACGTCGGACATAAGCGCCTCCCTTCGGGCTTTCGCGGGATAATGGACGAGGCGGCCCGTCCTCGCCCAGCCGTTTCTGCGCATGGCAGCCGCGGTACGGCCGGGTTCACACCGGCGAACCATTTGCTTGCAACTGCGAATGACGGCAACAGCCTGATGATGCGGGGGAAAAAGTGCCGCACGGCTCGTTTCCGGCCCGCACCGGCGGTTACGACTTTCGTCGCGGCGCGGCCTGATGGCACCGCAAATTACATGCGTATTACTTCTTCTGGGCCAGAACTTGGGCGATTAGCTCACGACAAATGGAACTTGTCGCCAGATCGGCGGCGATCCGAGAGGGCTCATGAATGCAGGGTAACCCCAGCCGGACTTATGTTCCGGTGGAACTTCTGCGGACTGTCGTCACCATCCTGGATGAAGGCAGCTTCACCAAGGCCGGGCAGACGCTCGGCCTGACGCAATCTGCGATCAGCGCACAGATCAAGCGCCTGCGGCAGCTCGTCGGCGACGACGTGTTCGCCCGCTCCGGCGGCGGCACCAAGCTCACGGAGCGGGGCAAGATCATCGAGCGCTATGCGCGGCGCATTCTCGACCTGAACGAGCAGTTGCTCTCGCTGTCAGGGGGCGGTCCCGTGACGCCATTGGTGCGCGTGGGCCTGCCGGTGTCGTTCGCCGACGGCATTCTGGTCGACGCTTTCAGGAGCTGCACGGGCGCCGCAAGGGGCGTGCAGGTGCACCTGCAATGCGCCCGGTCCGAGGAATTGCTGAAGCAGGTCGACACCGGCTTCCTCGACATGGCGCTGGTGATCGTCAGCCCCGACAAGCCGGTCGATCTGGTATCCGAATGGGCCGAACCGATTTCCTGGGTGCGCTCGGCCGATCTGCATATCGGCCCCGGGATGGCGCTGCCCTACATTTCCTGGCCGGACAGCGAGACCGACCGGGTCGCGTTCGAGGCGATGGACAAGGCCGGCCTGCGCTATGTCGTGTCGTTCGCCGGCAAGGACTTCAACGCCCGCCGCGCGGCGGTCGAAGCCGGACTTGGCTTCATGCTGTTGCCGGAGCGGGGCATCACCGAAAAGCTGACGGTCGCCCGCGAAGGCTTCCTGCCCAGGGTGCCGCCGCGGCGCGCCGGCATTTGTGTCCGTGACGGCTTCAACCGCGAGGCGCTCGCGCCATTGCTTGCGGCATTCGAGGCGGCCGTCAGGCCGGCCGATCGGGACACCGCGAAAATCCGCGGCGCCCGCTCCTGAACCGATACCCAAGAAGGGCTGCCAAGGCCCCGCGGAATCGGCCGGCCAGACCTCCGTCACGGCCGGCCGATTTCTGCTACATGATTGGAATTACAGCAATTTAGCTATGCACCGGGCCGCTTTCGCGGTGCAACCCCGTCTGCTAAGTTGCCGTTATTCCAGAACGAAGCCCGGCAGAAATCGCGGCCCCGTGCCGTTCCGGGGCCACGGAGTAACTATGGCAAGCGCAGTACAGAACACGCCCGGCATGCCCGACATGAAGGTGTCGGTCCGGCAGCTTTTCGGCATCGACAGCGACATGGAGGTACCGGCCTATTCCCAGGGCGAGGACCACGTCCCGGACGTCGATCCGGACTATCGCTTCGATCGTGCCACCACGCTCGCGATCCTCGCGGGCTTTGCGCACAACCGTCGCGTCATCGTCTCGGGCTATCACGGCACCGGCAAGTCGACGCACATCGAGCAGGTCGCCGCGCGCCTCAACTGGCCGTGTGTGCGCGTCAACCTCGACAGCCACATCAGCCGTATCGACCTGATCGGCAAGGACGCGATCGTCATCAAGGACGGCATGCAAGTCACCGAATTCCGCGACGGCATTCTGCCCTGGGCCTACGTCAACAACGTCGCGCTCTGCTTCGACGAGTACGACGCCGGCCGCCCCGACGTGATGTTCGTCATCCAGCGCGTGCTGGAGTCCTCCGGCCGCCTCACGCTGCTCGACCAGAGCCGTGTGATCAAGCCACATCCGGCGTTCCGCCTGTTCGCCACCGCCAACACCATCGGACTGGGCGACACTTCGGGCCTCTATCACGGCACACAGCAGATCAATCAGGCGCAGATGGACCGCTGGTCGATCGTGACGACGCTGAATTATCTGCCGCACGACAACGAGGTCGAGATCGTGCTCGCCAAGGCGAAGCACTACCAGACCGAGGATGGCCGCGACATCGTCAACAAGATGGTGCGCGTCGCCGACCTCACGCGCAACGCCTTCATGAACGGCGACCTCTCGACCGTCATGAGCCCGCGCACGGTGATCACCTGGGCCGAGAACGCCGACATCTTCAAGGACATCGGCTTCGCGTTCCGGCTGACCTTCGTCAACAAGTGCGACGAGCTCGAGCGGCCGATCGTCGCCGAGTTCTATCAGCGCTGCTTCGGCCAGGAGCTGCCGGAGAGCTCGGTCAACGTGGCGCTGAGCTGACGTTATGCAGGGGCGCGCCCATAAGCGCGTTTACGCGCGTCTTCGACGCGCTATGGGCGCGAACCGAGAATCCAGTTCCGGATGCAGAATGCGCATCTGGATTCCGGGTTCGGCGCTTTCGCGCCGCCCCGGAATGACAGTCGAGAGACCGGTGGCCGAATAATCCCGATGTCCTCCAACCAGAAGCCCAAGACGCAGCCGAAGGAATCCCCCGCCGAGCCGTTCAAGCGGGCGGTGACCGGCTGCCTGCGCGCGATCGCCAAGAAGTCCGATCTCGATGTCTCGTTCGCGGCCGAGCGTCCGGGTCTGGTCGGCGGCAAGGTGCGTCTGCCTGAGCCCGCGCGAAAGCTCACCCGCGAGGAGGCCGCGATCGTCCGCGGCAATGCCGATGCGATCGCACTCAAGCTCGCCTGCCACGACGCGGCGGTGCATCGGCGCCTGCTGCCCGGCGGCCAGCAGGCGCGCGCGGTGTTCGACGCCGTGGAGCAGGCCCGCGTCGAGGCGATCGGCGCACGCCGCATGCTGGGCGTGAAGAACAATCTTGCTGCGATGATCGGCGACCGCTTTCACCGCGGCAAATTCGACGAGGTGACTGACCGCGCCGACGCGCCGATCGAGGAAGCCATCGCCATGATGGTGCGCGAGCGGCTCACCGGCCAGGCGCCGCCGACGGCGGCGAAGAAGCTCGTCGATCTGTGGCGTCCGTTCATCGAGGACCGCGCCGGGCGCGGCCTCGACAAGCTCGAGCGCCTGGTCGAGGACCAGCGCAAGTTCGGCGACGCCGTGCACGACCTGCTCGAGCAGCTCGACATGGGCGAGGATCGCACCACCTCCGACGAGGAGGAAGAGGGCGAGGAGGGCGAGCAGGAGCGCAAGAAGGACGAGACCGGCGAGCAGGGCGAGGCCGCCGACTCCGACGACATGGAAAAGATGAGCATGGAGGACGCGGAAGCGTCCGCCGATGCTTCGGAGACCGCCGAGGAGGCCGTCGACGCGCCCGCGGCCGACATGGCCGACGACTCGGAGATGGGCGAGTCCGAGACCGCCGCCGAGCCGTGGCGTCCGCGCAACCGGCCGAACGAGCCGCGCGGCCCGGAGTACAAGCCGTTCACCGCGCGGTTCGACGAGACCGTGCCCGCCGAAGAGCTGTGCGAGCCGGAAGAGCTCGACCGGCTGCGCGGCTATCTCGACAAGCAGCTTTCGCATCTGCAGGGCGTCGTGGCGCGGTTGGCAAATCGCCTGCAGCGCCGCCTGATGGCGCAGCAGAACCGCGCCTGGGATTTCGACCTCGAGGAGGGCCTGCTCGATCCGTCGCGGCTGCCGCGCATCATCATCGATCCGCTGCATGCGCTGTCGTTCAAGCAGGAGAAGGAGACGAACTTCCGCGACACCGTGGTGACGCTGCTGCTCGACAACTCCGGCTCGATGCGCGGCCGTCCGATCACGGTGGCCGCCACCTGCGCCGACATTCTCGCGCGCACGCTGGAACGCTGCGGCGTCAAGGTCGAGATTCTCGGCTTCACCACCCGGGCCTGGAAGGGCGGGCAGGCGCGCGAGTCCTGGCTTGCCGCCGGCAAGACACCCAATCCGGGCCGGCTCAACGACCTTCGCCACATCATCTACAAGTCGGCCGACGCGCCGTGGCGGCGCGCGCGCAAGAACCTCGGCCTGATGATGCGCGAGGGTCTGCTCAAGGAGAACATCGACGGCGAGGCGCTGGATTGGGCGCACAAGCGGCTGCTGGCCCGATCCGAGCAGCGCAAGATTCTGATGATGATCTCCGACGGCGCGCCGGTCGACGACTCCACGTTGTCGGTCAACCCGGGCAACTATCTTGAACGGCATCTGCGCTGGATCATCGAGGACATCGAGACCCGCTCGCCGGTCGAGCTGATTGCCATCGGCATCGGCCACGACGTCACGCGCTACTACCGCCGCGCCGTCACCATCGTCGATGCCGAGGAGCTGGGTGGCGCCATGACCGAGAAGCTCGCGGAGCTGTTCGAGGAGCACGCCCAGGCCGACTTGGCTGCCGCCGTGCGGCGTCCGGTGCGTAAACTACATTCGTGAATTTCCCGCCGGCCCGACGGGCGGCGCCATAAGCGCGTCTACGCGCGTCTTCGACGCGCTATGGCGATCAGGTAAAGTGGCCTCGGCACGAGGTTGATTTTGAAAATCGCCACTTCCCGCATCTCGGCCCTTCTGGCCATTCTTGCGCTTGCGCTGATTCCGGCGGCGGCCCAGCCGCCGCGCGAGCCTGCGCTGCAGAAGATCGAGATCAAGTCGCAGGCCATCGAGGCCTTCGATCCGCGCGACGTCTCCCGCAGGCGTTTCGGCGCGCTCGAATTCCGCGGCGGGCTGGTGCTCGATTCTGCCACGAAGCACTTCGGCGGCCTCTCCGGGCTGCGCGTCATGGCCGACGGCCAGCATTTCGTGGCGGTCACCGACAAGGGGCAGTGGCTGCGCGCGCGCATCGTCTATCGCGGCGCGGTGCCGATCGCGATCACCAACGCTGAGATGGCGCCGATCCTCGGCGCCGACGGACGGCCGCTGCGGGGGCGCGGCTGGTACGACACCGAGTCGCTCGCCGACGACGGCGATACGATGTACGTCGGCATCGAGCGCGTTCACCGCATCGTCCGGTTCAATTTCGGCCAGGACGGCCTGCTGGCGCGTGGCATTCCGGTTCCCGTGCCGCCGGCGTTCCGCACCTTGCCGCACAATGCGAGTCTCGAGTGCCTGGCGATGGCGCCGAAGAGCGGCCCGCTCGGCGGCACGCTGATCGCGATCTCCGAACGCGGCCTCGACCCGAACGGCAACATCCTCGGCTTCCTGGTCGGCGGAGCTACACGTGGCAGCTTCTCGTTCAAGCGCACCGATGATTTCGATGTCAGCGACTGCGCGATATCGCCCGGTGGCAGGCTGCTCGTCCTGGAGCGGCGCTTCAACTGGCTCAGCGGAATTGCGATGCGAATTCGCAGCGTGCCGCTCGGGTCGATCCGGCCCAATGCAACGGTTGACGGCACGGAGCTGATCTCAGCCGACATGGGCTATCAGATCGACAACATGGAAGGCCTGTCGGCGCATCGCGCGCCCGACGGCTCGATCGTGCTGACGATCGTGTCCGACGACAATTTCTCGCCGTTGCAGCGGACGTTGCTGCTGCAGTTCACTTTAGTTGGTGAGCGGTAGCCTATCCGCGAGTCATTCCGGGGCCGGCCCGTAAGCGCGTTCACGCGCGTCTTCGACGCGCTATGGGCCGGAACCCGGAATCCATAACCACAATTGGCGCGATGGCATACTACGTTTACCTGCTCTCAAGCGGAAAGCACGGCACTCTCTATTTGGGAGTGACGCGCGACCTAGTACGCCGCGTGTATCAGCACAAAACGAAGGCCACTCCTGGCTTCACGTCGCGCTATGGCGTGACTCGCTTAGTCTGGTTTGAAGCATACGACGATCCGACAACGGCGATCACTCGCGAAAAAGAAATCAAGAAATGGCGGCGCGATTGGAAAGTGACGTTGATCGAGAACGAAAATCCCGATTGGGACGACCTCTACAACTCCATAACAAAATAGGGCGGCAGAGCCGCCCTATCGCATCAAGACACTGAGAGTTGTGGTTATGGATTCCGGGTTCGCGCCCATAGCGCGTCGAAGACGCGCGTAAACGCGCTGGCGGGCGCGCCCCGGAATGACGCCGGTGCGAGACTAACCAGCCTTCGCCTGCTTCTTCTCGATCTGCTTCTTCAGGTCGCGCATGCGCGGCGCAAGCGTCGCGCTCTTGGCGTGCAGCAGGTAGGCGTCGAGCCCGCCGCGGTGATCCACGCTCTTCAGCGCGTTGGCTGAGACGCGCAGCTTGATCGAGCGGCCGAGTGCGTCCGACATCATCGTGACGTTGAGCAGGTTCGGCAGGAACCGCCGTTTGGTCTTGATGTTGGAGTGGCTGACCTTGTGGCCGACCAGGACAGCCTTGCCGGTGAGGTCGCAGCGCCGTGACATAGCAATACCCTTAAAATGCGCGCGGCGCCGGTCAGGCGCCGGAATTGACGTTTTCGATGGACCGCGGACGTATAGTGACGGGGGGCTGGGGCGTCAAGGCGAGCCGGAAGCCCCGGATTTCCCTCATGATTACTATCATAGAAACGACTTAATCCCCGCCGAGACGGGGGATAAGCGGCTTTCTCGCGGGCCCCGGTCTTGATCGGGCACGCGCGGCGCGGCAAAGCGGATATCTTAAATCGTTCGGGGAGAACGGAATCTTGGCCTGGACTGTGGTTCGGTCAGCGATCGGGCCTGCCGCCGCCTTCGGGCTCCTGGCGGTCGGGTCCGCCCAATCCCCGGTTCAGGCCCAGAGTCAGGCCCAGGGCCGGGTGGACGCTCGCTATGCGGTCACCCTCGGCGGCGTGTCGATCGGCAAAGGCGCCTGGGTCGTCGACATCTCCGAAAACCAGTTCACCGCAGCCGCGAGCGGGGCGACCTCGGGGCTTCTCCGGGTGCTTTCGACCGGCCAGGGCAGCGGAGCATCGCGCGGCTATCTGATCGGAGGCAATCTGGTTCCCGCGAGCTTTGCCGCCAGCATCACCACCGACAAGAAGACCGAAGAGATCCGCATGACGCTCGGTTCGGGCGACGTGAAGGATTTTTCCATTATGCCTCCCGTCCAGCCGGACGACGAGCGTATCCCGCTGACCGACGCCCACCGCCGTGCCGTCACTGACCCGATGACCGGCTCGCTGGTTCGCGTTCCCGGTACGGCCAATCCACTCAGTCCGCTGGCCTGCCAGCGCACCACTTCAGTGTTCGACGGCCGTATGCGCTACGACCTGAAGTTCGCGTACAAGCGGATGGAACAGGTCAAGGCCGAGAAGGGCTACGAGGGGCCGGCGGTCGTGTGTGCCGTCTATTTCGTGCCTGTCGCCGGCTTCGTGCCGTCGCGTCCCGCAATCAAGTATCTGGTCGCCCAGCGCGAGATGGAGGTGTGGCTGGCGCCGGTTGGTACGACCCGCGTGCTGGTGCCGTTCCGTGTCTCGATCCCGACGCCGATCGGACAGGGGGTGATGGTGGCGACGCAGTTCATCGCCTCGCCGCCGCACGCCACCGCCTCGACCGGCCCGAAGACGCAATAGGGCTCGGCGCAACGCTTGTGCCGCAGCCGGGCGTGCCCACTTATGCACAGGCTTATCCACAGTTGTGGGCGGCTGTGCGTTGACTCTTCGGGATGACCCGACTCGGACCCCCGTTAACGGGTGGGCGGCTTTTCGAGACAAATAAAGGCGGTCAAATTACCCGATGTTGTGCTTTCTCAGGGGAGATGAACCACATCTCGGGGTGAACGAACCCGAACAGACCGCGAGTCAGCGATTCGGCCGCGATTCGTTCCAGACTCGTTCGCTTGCTTAAGCCGGGGCCCGATCCGGGGCCTTCTTTGGCGTCGCGTTGTGATACAGAGAGGCGTGCCCGTCGATGATCCGGGCCATTCCCATCCTGGAAATCTGATGTCCCTTTCGTTTTCGTCGCCCGTATCCCGCGACGCTCGCGCCCGTGGCGCCGGTGTGACCGCCGTTCTCGGCCCGACCAACACCGGCAAGACCCATCTCGCCATCGAGCGGATGATCAGCCACTCGTCCGGCCTGATCGGCCTGCCGCTGCGGCTCCTGGCCCGCGAGGTCTACAACAAGGTGGTCGACCGGGTCGGCGCGGAAAACGTCGCGCTGATCACCGGCGAGGAGAAGATCAAGCCGCAGAACCCGCGTTTCTGGGTCTCGACCGTCGAGGCGATGCCGCGCGACATCGATTGCGCCTTTGTCGCCATCGACGAGGTGCAGCTTGGCTCCGACCTCGACCGCGGCCACGTGTTCACCGACCGCGCCCTCAACCGCCGCGGCCGCGAGGAGACGCTGGTGCTTGGCGCCGCGACCATGCGGCCGATGGTCGAGCGGCTGCTGCCCGGCGCGAACATCGTTCAGCGCCCCAGGCTTTCGACCCTCATCCATTCGGGGGACAGGAAGATCACGCGGCTGCCGCGCCGGAGCGCCATCGTCGCGTTTTCCGCCGAGGAGGTTTACGCCATTGCCGAATTGATCCGTCGCCAGCGCGGCGGAGCGGCCGTGGTGCTCGGCGCGCTCTCGCCGCGCACGCGCAATGCGCAGGTCGCGCTCTATCAGTCCGGCGATGTCGATTACCTGATCGCGACCGATGCAATCGGCATGGGGCTCAACCTCGACGTCGACCACGTCGCCTTCGCATCCGACCGCAAGTTCGACGGTTATCAGTTTCGCCGCCTGAACCCGTCCGAAATGGCACAGATCGCCGGCCGCGCCGGCCGTGCCCAGCGCGATGGCACCTTCGGCACCACCGGCCGCTGCCAGCCGTTCGAGGACGATCTCATTCGCGCGCTCGAAAGCCACTCGTTCGAGCCGATCAAGGTGCTGCAATGGCGCAACACCGACCTGGATTTTTCCTCGATCGGTGCGTTGCAGGCGTCGCTGGCGCGCACGCCGGAGGAGCAGGGGCTCACGCGTGCGCCCATCGCCGAAGACATTCTCGTGTTCGAACATGCTGCGCGCGATGAAGAAATTCGCGCGATGGCGTCGAACAAGGCGGCGATCGAACGGTTGTGGGACGTGTGTCAGGTGCCTGACTACCGCAAGATCGCGCCGGCGACGCATGCGGAACTGATCGTCACCCTCTATGGTTTCCTGATGCGGGAGGGTAAAATCCCGGCCGACTGGTTTTCCGCCCAGGTGGCGCAGGCCGACCGGACCGACGGCGATATCGATACGCTGTCGAACCGGATCGCGCATGTGCGGACCTGGACCTTCGTGGCGAACCGTCCGGACTGGCTTGCCGATCCCGAGCACTGGCAGGCCGTCGCGCGGGGCGTAGAGGACAAGCTCTCGGATGCGTTACATGAGCGGCTTACCGAGCGGTTCGTCGACCGGCGCACCAGTGTGTTGATGCGGCGGTTGCGCGAGAACTCGACATTGGAAACCGAAATCAAAAAGACCGGCGAAGTTGTGGTTGAGGGGCACGAGATCGGCCGTCTCGACGGCTTCACCTTTGTTGCCGATGCGTCCGCTGCGGGCTCCGAGGCCAAGGCGTTGCAGGCCGCCGCACGCACCGCGCTCGCCGGCGAGATCGACGCCCGCGCCACCAAGCTGCAGCACGCGCCCGAGCGCGAATTCGTGCTCGACTCCGATGGAACGGTGCGCTGGATCGGCGCGCCGGTCGGCAAGCTGATTGCCGGCGACGACGTGCTGCGGCCGCGGCTTCGCGTCATCGCCGACGAGCAACTTACCGGCGCCGCGCGCGAGGCGGTGCAGACCCGGCTCGACCTTTGGCTCAAGACACATATCGAGCGGCTGCTGGGTCCGCTGTTCGCGCTCGCCGCCGCCGAGGATGTCACCGGCATCGCCCGCGGCGTCGCCTACCAGATCATCGAGGCGCTCGGCGTCCTGGAACGCCAGAAGGTCGCCGAGGAGGTGAAAGGCCTCGATCAGCCGTCGCGCGCGACCCTTCGCAAGTATGGCATTCGCTTCGGTGCCTATCATCTTTATCTGCCGGCGCTGTTGAAGCCCGCGCCGCGCAGCCTTGCGGCCCATCTCTGGTTGCTCAAGAACGGCACGCCGGAGGACAAGGGCCTCGCCGAGTTGCAGCGGCTTGCATCGAGCGGCCGCACGTCGATCCCGGTCGACAAGGAAACGCCGAAGCCGCTCTACCGCACCATCGGCTATCGCGTGTGTGGCGAGCGAGCGATCCGGGTCGACATTCTGGAGCGGCTTGCCGATCTGATCCGCCCGGCGCTGTCGTGGCGCGAGGGTTCCGCGCCGCGGCCACCGGGCGCGTTCAACGGCTTCGGCTTCACCGTGACCGGTGCGATGACGTCGCTCACCGGCGCATCGGGCGAGGACTTCGCTTCGATCCTGCGCTCGCTCGGCTATCGCATGGAAAAGCGGCCCAAGCCGCCGCAGGCAGAAACGCCGCCGCAGGCAGAAACGCCGCCGCAGGCAGAAACGCCGCCGCAGGCAGAAACGCCGCCGGAGCCGGAGAAGCCGGTGGAGGCAGAAGCAACGGCCGGCGTGCCGGCGAGCGATGCAACTGCTTCGTCCGAGGCGTCGACCGTTGCGCCGGACGACGTCCACGCGGACGGCGAGATGCCGGAAGCAGATGTCGCTGAGCCTGCGCCGGCGCTTGCGCCGGAAACCGAGCCTGCACCGGATGTCGAGGCTTCGCCTGCGGCTGAGCCGGCACCTTCGCCGGAAGCGCAGTCCTCGGGTGACGCGCCACCCCCTGCCGAACCGGTTGCCGCCGCCGAGGCCGCACCGTTCGAGCCGGCTGCCGATGCACCGGCGCCTGCCGGCTTCGCGGAAGCATCGACTGCTGCCGCGCCCGCCGAACCCGACTTGATCGAGGTGTGGCGGCCGGGCCGTCCGCTTGGCGAGCGCCGGCCGCGCGACGGCGAACGCACCCGCCGCCGCAGGCATCGCGGCGATCGCAAGCCGGAGCAGGCGCAAACCCAAACCCAAACCCACGTGGCCGGCAACGGCGCTGTTGCTGCTGCTGGAACCGAGCCGGCGGCTGCTCCAGCAGGCGACGATGCGGCCACGCCCGGCGACCAGAACCGCGAGCATCGCGGCCGCCGCCGTCACCGCCGCCAGGACGGCGGGAACGGCGAGCAGCGCGCTGATCGCGCCGACCGTCACGAGAAGCGCGACCGGCAGGCGCGCGACGACAAGCGACACGAGCGCGACGGCCGCTCCGGCCGCCCGCCGCGTCGCGATCGGGACCGCGATCGCCGCGACGACGAGCGGCCGTCGCGCACCTGGAGTTCGAGCGAGCAGAAGCGCGGCGGCAAGGAACCCGATCCGAACTCGCCGTTCGCCAAGCTCCTTGCGCTGAAAGAGCAGCTCGAGGGCAACAAGCGGTAGGCTTTCGCACCGTTGGACCGTCAGCGGATCGACAAGTGGCTCTGGCACGCGCGGGTGGTCCGCACCCGCTCTGCCGCCGCGGCGCTGGTCGGCGGCGGCATGGTCCGGCTCAACAACGAGCGCGTCGAGCAGCCGAGCCGGCCGGTGCGGCCGGGCGACGTCGTCACCATCGCCCTCGACCGCTCCGTCCGGATCCTCAAGGTGACCGGCTACGCCGAGCGCCGCGGCTCGGCCGACATCGCCCGCGGCCTGTTCGAGGACCTGACCCCGCCGTCGGCGCCGAAGCCGTCGGCGCCGCCCTCCGGTCAACGCGACGAGGGCTCCGGCCGTCCGACCAAGCGGGAACGTCGGGAGACCGATCGGTTGCGCGGTCGTGACGGCTTCGATCTGGAATGAGCCGGGGAGGTCGATCGCGCCCCGTTTTGACTGCCAGTCGCTTGCGGACCCGCGGCCTATGCGGTACGGACCCACCGAGTTCGGAGTGGTGGAATGACCTACGTCGTCAACGAGAGCTGCATCAAGTGCAAGTACACCGACTGCGTTGAAGTCTGTCCGGTCGACTGCTTCTACGAAGGCGAGAACATGCTCGTCATTCACCCCGACGAGTGCATTGATTGCGGCGTTTGCGAGCCGGAATGCCCCGCCGAGGCGATCAAGCCGGACACCGAGCCGGGCCTGGAGAAGTGGCTGGCGCTGAATGCCGAATACGCCAAGACCTGGCCCAACATCACGGTGAAGAAGGAGGCCCCCGCCGACGCCAAGGAGTGGGAGGGGGTGCCGGACAAGTTCGAGAAGCACTTCTCGTCCGAACCGGGGCAGGGTGACTGAACGGTTTTCGCCGGCCGGCCAAAATCAGCGGCCGGAACCCGGCACGTTAACCAATCTTAATAAGATCGGCTGCCGTTTTCGCTATAAACGGGCTTTTTGCAGTGCAATAAAGCTTTGATTTTGGCGGAAATTGTGATATACATGACATTACGATGGATTTCGCCCGAGCGCTCCCCCCTGGGAGCCTTATTTTTCGGGAATGATCCCCATATAAACCCGCGAAGGGGCGTGTAAATCGCACGCATAAGCTGTGGCAGGGAAGATGCGTCAAAAGTCCAAGAAGGGTTCGTCCGGCTCGAGCCGACGCGCCAAGAAATCAACCGCTGGCGCTGTCCGGCGGACTTCGCAGGCTTCGCGCGGTGCCGCCCGCCGCGTAGCCCCCGTAGCCAAAGTGCCCGGCCGCAAGCCGGAGCAAGGAGCAGTTCCCGGAATGACCGCCAAAAAGACCACTCAACGGCAGGGCTTCAAGACCAACGAATACATCGTCTATCCGGCCCACGGCGTCGGCCAGATCATGGCGATCGAGGAGCAGGAGGTCGCGGGCGCCAAGCTCGAGCTTTTCGTCATCAACTTCGTCAAGGACAAGATGACGCTGCGGGTTCCGACGGCCAAGGTGGCCGCGGTCGGCATGCGCAAGCTTGCCGAGGGCAGCCTGGTCAAGCGGGCGCTTGAGACGCTGAAGGGCCGCGCCCGCATCAAGCGCACCATGTGGTCGCGCCGCGCCCAGGAGTACGAAGCCAAGATCAACTCCGGCGACATCGTCGCCATCGCCGAGGTCGTTCGCGACCTGTTCCGTTCGGAATCGCAGCCCGAGCAGTCCTATTCGGAGCGGCAGCTTTATGAAGCCGCCCTCGACCGGCTGTCGCGCGAGATCGCCGCGGTCCAGCACGTGACCGAGACCGAGGCGGTGAAGGAGATCGAGGCGGCGCTCGCCAAGGGTCCGCGCCGCGGTCCGGCGAAGCCCGCCGCCGACGCCGAAGCCGGCGAGGAGGCCGTGGAGGAAGAAGCGGCGTAAGCCGTCCTCACCGCAGGAATACGAAAGGCCCGGTCTCGCGACCGGGCCTTTTGCTTGTCTGCCAAGCATGATCGACAGCTTTGAGTGGAAGTCCCTTGCCCAGCCTGATGGAGGCGACGCGTTTGCCGCGTTCTCATAGAAGTTTCTTGATTCCTGAATTCAGCGACTTGTTTGAGCGCGAGGCGAACAATTTTGCGCGTTGCGTTCTGTTCAGATCGTCGCAGTACGCGCCTCGGTAGAAGTTATCGCTATTAACCATTTCTTAAGAAGTGTGACGACGGCGATCACCGCCTCGTGCGAGTACAGGTTGCGCATTCGGGGGTGCGCGTGGCAAGTAACAGCTGGCTTTGCGGCCCGCCGTGCGTCTTTCGCGATGAGTACGAGTGCGTCTAAGAGCGTAGCTCCAGCGACGTTTGTCGCGCCCGATCCGTCTCCGGAACTCGTCGAAGCATTCATTTCCTACTGGCAAGGCCGGGAAGGCGGGCAAGAGCGCGCAAACTACCAGCTTTTCTTGACGCGCCTTTGTCGGCTCCTCAATTTGCCCGAGCCGGATGCCGCCGACGCGACGCACGAACACAACAATTATGTCTTTGAACGTGCGGTTACACGCCGCGAAGGCACGGGAGATGTCCGAGGTCGGATTGATCTCTATCGCCGCGAGTGTTTCGTTCTCGAAGCAAAACAAAGCCGGTTGAAGGGCGGCAATAAAGAACTCGTCGGTCAAGCCGATCTATTCGCGACCACTAAGACAACCTCACGCGGACGACGCGCTGCCGGGCACGCTTGGGACGTGTTTATGTTGAATGCGAAGAGGCAGGCGGAGGAATATGCAAAGGCGCTTCCCGTGCACCACGGTTGGCCGCCCTTTATCCTAGTGTGCGATGTCGGCAATTGCATCGAGGTCTATTCTGATTTTTCAGGACAAGGCAAAAATTACACTCAATTCCCCGATCGGCACAACTTTCGCATTTTCCTAGAAGACCTACGCAAACCCGAAGTCCGCAGCCGGCTACAACATATATGGCTCGATCCCCAATCCCTGAACCCTTCCAACGTGCGCGCGCGAGTCACTCGCGATATCGCCGAACGTCTAGCCGTTATCTCGAAAGTTCTCGAGGCAAAAAAATACCCAGCGTCACACGTCGCGCTCTTTTTGATGCGATGTCTGTTCACGATGTTCGCTGAAGATATGAGCTTGCTGCCTGCGAACTCCTTCCGTGAACTATTAAAAGATTGTCGCGAAGACGCCACCAAGTTCGTTCCTCTGCTGGAGGACCTTTGGCGTTCCATGAACAAGGGGACATTTGCCCCTTCGATTCGCACCAAGGTGCTCCAGTTCAACGGCAGTCTCTTTGCCGATGCCAAGGTATTGCCGCTTAACGTCGAAGAGATCGGCGAGCTATCTGCGGCGGCCGAGAAAGACTGGCGTGATGTAGAGCCTGCCATCTTCGGTACGCTACTTGAACAAGCGTTGGATCCCCAGGATCGGCAACGCTTAGGTGCTCATTATACTCCGCGTCCTTACGTTGAACGGATTGTCATTTCAACGATCATGGAGCCGTTGCGTGAAGAATGGCGCAATGTGCTGGCTGCCACCGAAACCAAGCGGGCGGCCGGAGATTTGAAAGGTGCCATCGCCGAGCTCAGAGGCTTTCATGAGCGCTTGTGCGCCGTTCGTGTTCTTGACCCTGCCTCCGGCACTGGCAATTTCCTCTACGTCTCCATGGCACTCATGAAGGAATTGGAAGGCGAGGTGCTGGACGCGCTCGCGCTCTTAAGCGATCAAACGCGTTTCCATGGCTATGAGCTCCGGACCATCGATCCTCACCAGTTTCTCGGTATGGAATTGAACCCCCGCGCGGCCGCGATCGCAGAGTTAGTCTTGTGGATTGGCTATCTGCAATGGCACTTCCGCATTCGAGGTGGGACACCACCAGAGCCCATCCTGCGCGAGTTTCGCAATATCCAAGAAAAGAACGCCGTCCTTACCTGGAATGACGCGCCGCGGATAAAAGTACAGGATAGAAAGGAACAGTATACAAACGCACGGCGGCCGGAGTGGCCAGAAGCCGACTTTATCGTTGGCAATCCGCCGTTCATCGGTGCGAAGTTCCTCCGCGAACGTCTTGGTAGTGACTATGTCGATGCCTTGTGGCGTGCGCACCCACATATCAACGAATCCGCCGACTTCGTTATGTATTGGTGGGATCGAGCCGCAGAGCTTTTGGTTCGAGAAACGTCACGCCTGCGGCGTTTCGGCTTTGTGACTACCAACTCCGTTACTCAAGAATTTTCCGGGCGTGTGATAAAGAGGCGAATGGAGGATGTTAGCCCGTTGTCGCTTGTAATGGCGATTTCGGATCACCCTTGGACCAAAGCATTGCCTGATTCGGCTGCTGTCCGTATTGCCATGACCGTCGTCGAGAAAGGAGAAAAGAACGGGATTCTCTATACTGCTACTTCCGAAACGGCTCTCGACACGGACCAGCCGCTGATCGAGTTCATCGCGACCCACGGCCGCATCAACCCCAACCTAACGATTGGTGCCGACCTGACTAGCGCGATCCCGCTTCGCAGTAATGCCGGCATCTGCTCGCCGGGGGTAAAATTGCACGGAGACGGCTTCATCGTTACGGTCTCCGAGGCAGAACATCTCGGATGGGGTCGTGTGCCCGGACTCGAAGAGGTGATCAGGCCATATCGCCACGGCCGCGACATAACCCATCGCCCTCGTGGCGTGATGGTCATCGATCTTTTTGGCTTTTCTGCAGATGAGGTTCGCAAGCGCTTTCCCAAAGTCTATCAACATCTTCTGCAAGAGGTGAAAGAAAAGAAAGATTCGAAAGGCAAGCTCGTAGGCCGAGATGCCAACCACCGTGTAGCGTATCGGACGAACTGGTGGCTATTTGGTGAGCCTCGCAGCGAATTGCGCGAAGCCCTGGCGGAGACGAAGCGCTTCATCGTCACTCCGGTAACGTCCAAAAACAGGTTTTTCCAATTTCTCGAAACGAGCATCTTGCCGGACGACGCTTTGATGTCCTTCGCGTTGGAAGGCGGGTTTGCTCTCGGCGTCTTGTCCTCTTCAGTTTTTGCCGCGTGGTTTGATGCGACTGGTTCGACCCTTGAGGATCGTCCGCGTTTCATCAAGTCCCGCTGTTTTGATCCCTATCCCTTTCCCGAGACTGACCAGAACACACGAGATGCGGTCGCCGAAAAGGCGGAAGAGATCGATGCCTTCCGCAAAGAGCGGCAGCGCGAGCATCCGGAGTTGACACTCTCTGGACTTTATACCGTTCTGGATAAACTCCGTTGGAGAGAAGAACTGACAGCTGCCGAATCCACCATCAATGAAATTGGTCTTGCCCGAGTGCTGGGTGAACTGCACGACGAACTGGACGATCTGGTGTTCCGAGCCTACGGATGGTCCGATCGCCCCGCTTCGCCCGACATTGTCGCGCGTCTTTTAAGGCTTAACCGGACCCGCGCCGCTCAGGAAGATCAGGGCGTTGTCCTGTGGGTGCGGCCTGATTTTCAGTTACCTCGGTTTGGCAAGGCTGCCGAAAAACGGGCGGCGGCGGCGGGCGGTTTGCGCTTGCCGCTGATGTCACTGGTTCCCGCCAAGCACCTCAAGCGCGTGTTCCCTGAGGATTCGGTGTCTCAGACCGCGGAAGTATTTGCGGTCCTCACGAACGCGCGCCAACCGCTGAATGCAGCAATGATCGCGGCGAATTTTAAGCAAGGAAAAAAAATCGAATCCAAGATTTCTGCGGTATTGGAGTCACTCGCACGGCTTGGCCACACGGTCAAACGTGAAAATTACCATACGCTTGGAGCGTTTGCCGACGCGTCCGCGGCGTCCACCGAACGCCGCATCACCGGTTGATTTTGCAAGCATCCTCTCCGGTGCGTCTTGCAGCGGGCGAGAAAGGGAAAAAATGCACGATCCAGAGCGCGATCCGCCGATGTGTACCGGCCCGCATCTCGACACGCGCAAGCCGAAGCTCGAGCTCCCGCCGAAATCCGCAGACTGCCACTGCCACGTGTTCGGGCCGCGCGACAAATATCCCTGGGCCGCGAGCCGCCTCTACACGCCGCCGCCGGTGTATCTGGCACACTACCTCGACATGCTGCGCACCACCGGCTTCGAGCGCGGCGTCATGGTGCAGACCGGCCTCTACGGCAACGACAACCGCTTCATCCTCGATTCCATCAAGGCGCATCCGAACGCGCTGCGCGGCATCGCCCTGGTCGGCGAGAGCATCACCGACCGGGAGCTCGAGGATCTGGCGCGCGGCGGCGTGCGCGGCTTCCGCGTCAACCGCACCGCCAAGACCGGCCTCGCCTTCGACGTCGCCCGCAAGCTCGCCGAGCGCGTGAAGGGCTACGGCATGCACGTGCAGTTCCTGCTCGACATCGAGGACCATCCCGACATCGACCGCTTCCTCGGCAGCTTTGCGACCGAGGTGGTGATCGACCACATGGGCCGGCCCGACCCGAACAAGGGCATCAACGCGCCGGGCTTCCAGGCGCTGATCCGTCTGCTCAAGTCCGGGCGCGGCTGGGCGAAGATGTCGGCGCCGTATCGCACGTCGTTGCAGGAGCCGCCCTACGACGACATCACGCCGTTCGCCCACGCGCTGGTCGAAGCCGCACCCGACCGCCTGGTCTGGGGCTCCGACTGGCCGCATGTGCTGCTCGAGACGACCATGCCGAACGACGGTGACCTCGTCGATCAGATCGCGGTGTGGGTGCCGGACGAGGCCGTGCGCAAGCGCATCCTCGCCGACAATGCGGAGCAGCTTTACGGCTTCGACCGGCTTTAGTCGGACCACCGGCGTCATTCCGGGTTCGCGCCCATAGCGCGTTGAACACGCGCGTAAACGCGCTTAGCACCGTAGCCCGGATGAAGCGAAGCGAAATCCGGGAGCGGCGGTCCCGCATTCCGCTGCGCTCCATGCGGGCTACGGCTCGTCCTGCGGTTGGGCAGAGTGGATTCCCGCTTTTCGCGGGAATGAAACGGACGTGTTGGCCGGAAGCGTGCCGCAAACGCTCGGCTCGCGTCCATCCGTGGGCAGAGGTGGCGAGGCGGTAGAGGCCGCGCCGTCCACTCACACCGAAAGGCACGGACCCAGCCGCGCTGGTTGACCGCTCTGCGCGCCATGCGCGGCATAGAAATATCGAACCGGCTCGTAATGCCCATCATGGACGTTCCCGCCAAGGGAATTGCTCTTATCAAGTCCTTTGAAGGTCGGGCGCTCACGCCGAGGGGCGCGCCCCGGAATGACAGCAAGTACTACACCGCCACCGCCGTCGCGTCATACGCATACAGCCACTCCATGCGCTCGCGCACGCGCTCCTGCTGCCATTCGCGCGCGACCTCGACGCCCACCGCGTTCGGATCGTCGAGCGCCGGGCTGAACGCCGAGCGGCGGTTCTCATGCGACTTCCGCACCACGCTGGCGGTGCGCTCGCGGCGGATGTCCTCGTAGCGCGCCAACGCCTTCCCCGGATAGCCGAAGTACTTCGCCAGGCATTCGGCGACGATATAGCCGTCCTCGATCGCCATCACGCCGCCCTGGCCGAGGAACGGCAAGGTCGGATGGCAGGCGTCGCCAAGCAGCGTCACGCGGCCCTTGCTCCATTGCGGCATCGGCCCGCGCACCATCATCGCCCATTTGTACGGCGTCTCGATGCGGGCGATCATCTCGTGCACGTCGGCGTGCCAGCCGCGGAAGTCGTGGGCGAGCTCGTCCTGGGTGCCCTGCGTCACCCAGGATTCCACTTGCCAGTCGTCGCGCTCGACGAAGCTGATGAAGTTCATGATCTCGCCGCGCCGCACCGGGTAATGCAGCACATGGCCGTGGGGACCTAGCCAGTTGACGCCCTGCATCTCCTGCAGATGCGGCGGCAGCTCGTCCATCGCCACGAGGCCGCGCCACGCCACCGCGCCGGTGAAGATCGGCTTGTCGGCCCCGAACAGCGCCGCGCGCACCCTCGAGTGGATGCCGTCGGCGCCGATGACGTAGGCCGCGCGCACGCTGGATCCGTCCTCGAACCGCACCTCGGCGTGATCGCCTTCGAACACCACGCCGGAGCAGCGCCGGCCGAGCTTCACCGCACCGGGCTTGATCGCCTTCACCGCGTCGGCGAGGAGCCCATGCAGGTCGCCCCGGTGCAGCATCACATGCGGCGTGCCGTAGCGCTGCCGCGTCACCGCGCCGAGATCGAACCAGTTCCAGGTTTCGCCGCTCGACCAGTGCCGGATCACCCGCCGCTGCGGCAGCACCTGCACGCGCTTCAGCGCGTCCTCGAGCCCCAGCGCATAGAGCACGCGGGTGCCGTTGGAGCTGATCTGGATGCCGGCGCCGACCTCCTTCAGCTCGGGTGCCTGCTCGTGGATCTCGACGTCGATCCCGCGCTTGAGCAGCGACAGCGCCGCAGCCAGTCCGCCGATGCCCGCGCCGACGATGGCGACCTTGTCCTGTACCAAGTCCTGTACCATGTCCTGTACCAGGTCTACTCAGCCTTCATGCCCACGGCCTTGGCAATTCCGGTCCAGCGCGGCGTTTCTTCGGCGATGAACCGCGCATAGTCCTGCGGCGAGCCGACCTTGGCGTCGAAGCCGAGCTTGGCCATGGCGTCCTTCATCTCCGGCGAGCGCAGCGTGTCGTTGATCGCGCCGTTGACCCGGCCGACGATCTCGGGCGGCGTGCCGGCCGGCGCCATGACGCCGGCCCAGAATTCCAGCGTCAGCTCCGGCAGGCCGGCCTCGCGCGCGGTCGGCACGTCGGGCAGCTCGGCGCTCCGCGCCGGGCTCGTGATCATCAGCGGCCGCATCTTGCCCTCGCGAATGAGCGGCAGCGACGTCGATGGCGTCGGATTCAGCACCTGGATCCGGCCGCCGAGAAAATCGGGCAGGGCGGCCGCGCCGCCCTTGTAGGGCACGATCAGCAGGTCGGCGCCGCTGAGCTGCTTGAACCGTTCCGCCACCAGCATCGCGGCGGTGCCCTGGGTCGCCGCGAAATTCACCGTTCCGGGATGCGCCTTGGTGTGCGCGACGAACTCGGCCATCGTCCGGACCGGCAGGGCGGGCGACACCGCAATCAGCCAGGCCGCGGTGTTCACGGTCGCGACCGGGGCGAACTCCTTGAGCGGATCGTAGGCGACCCCTTTCATCGCCGGATCGACGATGATCGCCGAGCTGATGAACAGCAGCGTGTAGCCGTCCGGCTCGGCGGCCGCCGCAAGCTTGGTGCCGATCGTGGTCCCGCCGCCCGGCTTGTTGTCGATGACGATCGGCTGGCCGAGCCGCGGCGACAGATGCTGCGTCAGCAGCCGCGCCATCACGTCATTGGGCGAGCCCGGCGTGAACGGCACGACGAGCTTGATGACGCGGTTGGGGTAGGACTGTGCGGAAGCGGGACCGGCGAACGCCAGCCCTGCCACGAGCGCGTATGCTGCGATTGCGATCCACGCTCTCAGCACGGTCATTCCGGACGCCGCCACAAGCGCGTAAAACGCGCTGGTGCGGCGCGCCCGGGAATGACCGTGCCTGACATCGGCACCTCAGTTCTTCGGCTTGAAGTCGATCGCCTTCACCACCGCCGCGACGTTGTTGCGCTGTTCTTCGATCGCTTCGGTGAACTCTTTCGGCCCGCCGACATTGATCACCTGCCCGGTGGCCTTCAGCCGCTCGCCGATGCTGCCGTCGGCGGCCGCGTCGCGGAAGTCGGCGGCGATCTTCTCCTTCAGCGCGTCGGGCATGCTCTTCAGCCCGAACAGGCCGACCAGCCCGTCCACCTCGAGCGACGGATAGCCGGCCTCGCGCGCGGTCGGAAGGTCCGGCACCGCCGGCGCCCGCTTCTTGCCGTTGACGATCAGCGGCTTGATGCGGCCGGCGTTGATCTGCGGCCGAACGATCGCGTAGGACGCCATCACCACCTGGATGCGGCCTTCGCCGAGATCGGTCGGCGCGACGTTGATGTCGCGGTACGGCACCTGGGTGATCTGCAGCTTCTCGTAGTGCGAGTAGCCCCAGAAGGTGAACTCGGTGATGCCCTGCACCAGCCCGGAGTTGAACTGGCCCGGCGCCTTGCGCGCGGCCTCGGTGAAGTCCTTCATGGTCTTGTACGGCGCGTCGGCCTTCACCGCGAGCGCGAGGATGGTGTTGGAGGCACGCACGACCGGGATCAGGTCGGCCGGGTTGTAGTTCAGCTTGCTGTAGACGAACGGATGGACCGTGAAGTTGCCGGACGGCCCGAACAGCAGCACGTGGTCGTCGTTGGCCGACAGGAACGCGGTGATCGCGACGATGCTGTCGCCGCCGGGCTTGTTCTCGACCACCACCGGCTGGCCCCACTTCTGCGACAGCTTCTCGGAGAACAGCCGCGCGCCGATGTCGGCGCCGGCGCCGGGCCCGAACGGCACGATGAACTTCACCGCGCGGGTGGGCCAAGGCTGCGCCTGAGCCTGCTGCGCCTGAGCCTGCTGCGCCTGCGCGGGCGCAAGCGATGCCAGCAAGGCCCCCGCGACCACCACCGATTTATAAAACGCCCCATTCAGATAACGCATGCCGGCTCTCCTGCCCTCTCTGGATTTGTCGATTTTCCGGCACGCTAAGCATTTCGCCCGCGAAACACAACGAGGCTTACCGCCCGCCGGCAGGTTGTCGCAGCCCTCTGTTTGCGCGAAAATCGAGCCTTTCCATCAAGCCAGCGAGCGCCCCGTCATGGATGCGAAAACCGCCGACGCCAGAACCCACGAATTCGATGTGCTGGACGTTGAGTATCTCCGCCACGGCGACCGGCCGCTGCTCGCCAAGGTGTGCACGCCGCGCGGCGAGGGGCCGTTTCCGGCCGTGGTCGATCTGCACGGCGGCGCCTGGTGTCTTGCCGACCGCAACACCGACAGGGTCCGGCACGAGTTCCTCGCCGGCCACGGCGTCACCGTGGTGTCGATCGACTGGCGCTGCGGGCGCGAGGGCGCCTATCCGCTGGCGCTGACCGACATCAACTATGCGATCCGCTGGACCAAGCTGCACGCCAAGGACCTGAAGACCAGGCCCGACCTGGTCGGCATCTCCGGCCAGTCGAGCGGCGGCCATCTCGCCATGCTCGCGGCCATGCGTCCGCGCGACCTGCGCTACACCGCGGTTCCGCTGCCGGCGGGCTCACCCGCGCTCGACGCCGCGGTGAAGTTCGCCGTGCTGTCGTGGCCGGTGATCAATCCGATCGGCCGCTACCGCTACGCGCAGCGGCAGGCCGCGCTCAATCCGCCGCCGGACTGGACTAAGGGCATCATCGAGCGCCACAACCAGTTCTGGGGCAGCGAAGCGAACATGATCGAAGGCAATCCGATGCTCATTCTCGAGCGCGGCGAGAAGGCCGAGCTGCCGCCGGCGATCTGGCATCAGGGCCGCGGCGACCTGATGCACGACTACAAGGACGAAGACTTCAAGGGCCCGGACACCGAGGCGCCGCGCTTTACGGCGAGCTACCGCAAGGCCGGCGGCGACATCGAGCTCAGCTACTTCGACACCGACCGCAAGCCCGGCCATTCGCCGGATCTCACCAAGATCGGCGACACCTTCGAGCGGATGCTGGCGTTCATCGGCAAGCACGGGCGCTGAGACGGCCGGGGAAGTGAACGTCGCCGCTAGGTGATATTGTCCGCGGCATGATTCTGATTCGGCTTTTTGCTGCGGTCTTTTCGGTTGCGATCCTGGCGGTTGTGCCGCTTCCAGTGAGCGCCCCCGCCAGCGCCGCGCCGTTGCGCTGCAGCGACGAGGAAAAAGCCTGCATCGTCATCTGCGCCCAGACCAACGATCCCCGCAAGCCGTCGTCCTGCGTCAGCAACTGCCAGGCGCGGCAGTCGGTCTGCCGTCAGACCGGCTGCTGGGACAACGGCGCGCAGCGCTATTGCGGGTTGCTGCGGCAGTAGCCGCCAGAGCATGATTCCGACGAGCCTGCCCCGCACTTGATGCGGGGTGTGAAGCGGCTTTCGGAAAACATCATGGCCAAACACGAGGACGAGCGACGGGTCTGATTCAACGACGTTGAATCAGACCCTGGTTAGCTCTCGATACCGATCACCCGCGCCGGCGCGCCGTCCATGCCTTTCAGGTTCAATGGCAAGGCGATCAGAGTGAACCTTGGGGCGATGCGGTCGAGGGCGGTGAGCATCTGGATCATCGGAATGCCCGCCTTGAGCCAGCGCTTGTGGTTCGCCCCGCGTTCGGCAGGCGTGAGCGTCATCTTCCAGAACGGCTTTTCCGGAAAGCAGTCCATCGCCACAGCGGAAACACCTTGCCGTTCGACCCACTCGCCGACGCTCGGCTCCAGGTGAATCGTCTCGTTCCAGAACTCCGGCTTGCCGAACGCGCGGTCGGTCCACGACGTCTTGATCACTGCGATCTGCCCGGGCCCCGGCTTCACGCCGGTCCGCTCGAGATCGGCCGCGGTCACGCCCTCTCCGGCCGACTTGTGACTGACATCGAGAACCAGCGCCTCGCGCATGACGATGCGATCAAGCGAGATGTCGCTGATCGACGCACCGTCGGCGTAGAAGTGGCGGGGCGCATCGATGTGCGTCCCGATATGGGTGTTCAGCGTGAACACGGTGTTCATGCTGTTGATCGCGGGCGCATCGGCAAGCAAATCCACGCCCTCGGCGGCCAGTGCCGCCCGCTGCTCCTCGCTGATGACCGTGACCGCCTGCACCTTCGTCGGATACTGCTGGTAGAAGGCGATCTTCGGGATGCCGTCCATGTTGGACGTGACCGGAAGCGTCAAATCGACGATGCGGGACATGCGAGGAACTGAGCTCCGCTGCTGGGTGGTGCCGTCATGCCAGGCCACACACGGTTTTTCGGTCAAGAGGAACAGCCGATCGAGGATGGAGCCCCGCCCACGCCGTCCGCGCCGTTATCTCTCCTGAGATGCCATTGCTGCTTTCATGCCGCGGCCTGCTCGAGCGGACCGAAAAGCCTCTCGGCCGCACCCATGTCGAACAGCCACGGGAAGAACCGCGGCGGATCGTCGAAACATTCGACGAAATGCCGGGCGATGACCGGGTTGTGCTCGGCGGCATGCACTATCGCCTGCATCGGCGGCCCTGGCGGAAGAAGCAGGCGGTTCGACCATTCGGCAGTCAGCTTCCCGCGCTCATTCCAATAGGATTCGAAGGTGTTTTCCATCCAATCCCGATCGAACGGTGCCGAGCCCCGCAACACGATCCGCTCCAGATAATGGTGCGCGAACTTGCTGGCATTGTTTGAGCCCTGTCCGGTGAGGGGATCATTGAGCATGACCACGTCGGCAATCCCGAGCACGAGACCGCCCGACGGCAGCACCCCTACGGGCTTGCGCACAACGGGGGGAAACCGGCCTGCCAGCGTCCCGTTCGAATCCGTGAGTTCGATGCGCTGGCAGCGGGCCGCCTCCCACGGAAAGAACCTCTCCAGGATTTCCTTGCTCCGTTTGAGATGCTCGGCCGGGGTCTTCACGTCCGCCCAGCAATCCATCGGCCCTCCGGGCAGGCCCTCGAACACCATGATCTCGCACTCGCCGGTGGTGGTGATCGCCGGCATGACGAAATACTCGCCGACGCCTGGCATGGCGTTGAAGGTGACGCCGCGATTCGGCCGCGTTTGTTCCATGCCGGCCACGTAGGTCAGCGCGAGTGCGCGCATCGGCTTGTCGTACGGCGAGCGCTCGGCGTCGCGGTCGAACAGCTTCGCGATTTCTCCCTTGCCTGCGGCGACGACGACCAGGTCGTGCCTGCGGCGCAATGCTTCGAGATCTTCGATGCCGGCCGGCCGGACCTCGAGCGTGCCTCCGGCTTTGAGGAATTCCTCGGTCCAACGCGGAATCTTCACCCGCTGGCAGACCGAATTGCCGGGGCTCGGAACCGGAGCGCGCCAATGGACCGCCCGCTGCCCGTTCTCGCCACCGAGGGAGAATTCGATGAAGTCGTGCTTGGGTGCGATGCTGTCCCAGAAGGCGAGACCAAGGCTGCGCTCATGCTGCAGGGCCGTGCGCTGCATCCCCTGACTCGACATGATGCGCCCGTTGCGCACGTCGTCCGGCGTACGATCGGTCACGATGGTGACGGAATAGCCGCGCTGCCGAAGTCCGATGCCGAGTTGAAGGCCTGCGTGGCCGCCGCCGACAATGCCGATAGAACGCATTCGAGTGCTCCCCCTTCCCGCTTCTCAACACATCCGACGCGCGTGAACCTGATCGTTCAAGACGCGTGCGGATTCAGAACCTGCATGCGCTCCGGCCCCATCGCAGAGTATCCGCCGTCCACCGCCAGGTCCGTGCCGGTAATGAAGCTCGCCCCCTCGGAGCAGAGGAACAGTGCGGCGCGCGCGATCTCGCTGCCGTCGCCCAGCCGGCCCAACGCATGAAACTCGCCCTCGGCGGCGTCCGCGCGCGTCCTGTCATTTCCATGCTTGCGTTGCAGCGGGACGCTCCAGGTCTTCCCAGGCGACAGCGAGTTAACCCGGACCCCGGAGGGAGCGAGATCGAGCGCCATCGATCTTGCGAGTTGAAGCAAGGCAGCCTTTCCCGCCGGATAGAGCCACCGGCCGCGTTGCCCGATCTTGGCCGAAATGCTGCCGATGAAAACGATTGATGCGCCGGGCGTCAGAAGATGGGGCTGCGCCTCGCGCACCAGCAAGGCCGCCCCGACCAGATTGACGTCAAGCGAACGCTGCCAGTCCCGGCGGCTCGCGGCGGCCCCGCCGTCGACATAGCTGCACGCCGCATGAATGATCGCACTGATCTTTCCGAACGTGGCGGCCGTCTTGCTGACACAGCGCGCGATATCGTCATCCACGGCGAGGTCGGTGGCGAGGAAACACGCCTGTGGCCCGATCGAGGAGGCCAGCGCCTCACCCTCCGCCTTTGCAATGTCGGCGATCGCCACCCGATATCCCGCTGCCGCGAACCCACGGACGATCTCGGCGCCGATGCTCGTCGCGCCGCCGGTCACGATCGCGGTATGTCCCGTATCCATCATTGCTCAAAGTCCGCCTGGCGGACGACATGTTCATTTCATGCTAGGAGCAGCTTGCTCGCGCGTCAAGATCACGGCTTTTCAAGCGGCGATCATGCGCGCGTGTCTATCCCGAAGCAAAGATCGGTTTCGCTACGCGCGCTCGGGTCGTGAAGTGCGTCGCGCGGCCGGGATTTACATCAGACTGAGCCGACGGCGTACGCTTGGCCGGCAAGACCCGCATGCATCGTGTTGCTGAAAGGCAGCAAAATGCCGATCAGGCGTGACCCAAAAGCGAGGACAATAGAGCTGCGGACTGCTTCACGGCCTTGGCGCAATCGCTGACGCGTTTGGTGTTGAAGCGCACCGAGGGACCGAAGATGCCGAGCGAACCGACCACGCCGCCGCGGCGATCGAAGATCGGACTTGCGATGGCCTGCGCGCCTGCAATGAAGTCGCCGCTGCTGACCGCATAACCGGCATCGCGAATCTCCGGCAGCCTTCGGCGTGCGCTTCGCGCATGGCTTTTGTCGCGGTCCTGCTCGATGATCTGGTCGGCCTCTGCGCCGTCGATGAACGCAAGCATTGCGAGCCCGCTGGCGCCTCGCAGCAGGCTGCCGGAATGGCCAAGGCCGCGGGAATATGACAGCGCCTGGCGGCTTGGCATCTCCGATACACAGAGTCGGATGTTGTCTTTGCGAAGATAGAGCGCGACCGTCTCATCGTACCGATCGTTCAAATTCCTCATCAAAGGTTCCGCCAAACGGGCGATATCCAGCGAGTTGTTCCACGCATCTGCGAGCCGCCCCGCTCCGATATCGAGACGATATCGAGGCGGCTCGCCGTCTTTGCGGACGTACTTCCGGCTGATGAGAGTCGAAAGAATCCTGTACAAAGTCGGCCGCGATAAGCCGACGTGCTTCTCTATTTCACCGATCGCCAATGGGCGACGCTCGACCGCGAAGCACTCGAGGACGTCGATGGCCCGGTCGACAGCGCGCATATTTTCGGATTTCGCAGTCATGAAACACCTCCTTGCGCGGGCCTGGTCGCGTTTGTTGACCAGGCGGCCGCCTCGCGCGTATTTTAGAACGTGAGATCAATAGTCCGCGTAGCGGACTTATGCAACAGGTGGTCCCGGCGTGTTTGTTGTCATCTGATGCGCGATGGCACGCAGGCACAAAGTGCGCCTTGACCCCTTCCCAGGCGACGGAGATGAACCTTGAAGAACGACATGATGGAGACCCTGGTTCGCACCGGACCGGGCACGCTGATGGGAAATCTCATCCGGCGTTATTGGGTGCCGGCGCTGCTGTCGTCGGAGATCGCGGAACCCGACGGGCCCCCGGTCCGCGTAAAGATCCTCAGCGAACGCCTTCTTGCCTTCAGAGATACCAACGGCCGCGTCGGTCTTGTCAGCGAGTTCTGCCGGCACCGGGGCGCCTCGCTCTTCCTGGGCAGAAACGAGGAATGCGGTATCCGGTGTTCGTACCATGGATGGAAATACGACATCTCGGGCCGGTGCGTGGACCTGCCGTCGACCCCTGAGGCGGCGTCCAAGGTGAGCATCACCGCTTATCCGTGCGTGGAACGCGCCGGGATCGTCTGGGCGTATATGGGCCCGAAGGACAAGCAGCCCGCGCCGCCGGAAATCGAATGGTGCCTGTTGCCGGAGAGCCATCGCTTCGTTTCGAAGCGGCTCCAGGAATGCAACTACCTTCAAGCATTCGAAGGTGGCATCGATTCGTCGCACGTCGCGTGGGTGCACCGGTACGAGATGGATGTCGATCCCATGCACAAGCGCTCGAAGGCCAACGACATCATCAAGCGGTCTTCAAACGTCGTATTTCAGATCGAGGAGGTGCCGTCTGGTCTTCTCATCTTCGCCAGGCGCGAAGCCGATCCGGCATCGTACTACTGGCGCATCACGCAATATCTGTTCCCATGGTTCACTCTCATTCCTCCATTCGGAGACCACCCGCTGGGCGGCCACATGTGGATTCCGATCGATGACGAGAATTGCTGGGCCTGGAGCATCAATTTTCTTCCGAGCCAGCCTCTCGAGGATGACGAGCGCAAGGAAATGGAGGCCGGCAAGGGCATCCATGTCGAGTACATCCCCGGGACGTTCCGGCCCAAGGCCAATCGAGACAACGATTGGCTGATCGATAGAACGGCCCAGAAGGAGAAGAAGTCCTACAGCGGCGTTGCCGGGTTTTCGATTCAGGACGCCTCGCTCCAGGAAAGCATGGGCCCCATCCAAAATCACGCGGAGGAGTACCTGATGCCGACGGACCGGGCCATCGTTCTGGCGCGGCGCCTGCTCCACAGGAGCGCAGTGGATTTGGAGAAGGGTATCGAACCTCCGGCCGTGGACGCACCGTCGCAGCGCGTGCGCTCCGCCGCGGTCATTCTCGACAAGTCGGTCGACGTGAAGGAATGGGCGCGTCTCAATCTGAACGACGCCTTGAACAAGCCGGTGTTCACATTGTAGGCGCGGGACTTTTGGTCGGCCCTCCACCCGACGGAGCCGGAAACTGCCTCGACCCTGTGCCCGGCACGGGGGCGAGGCCACTTTCGCGATAAGAGCATCCACGAATGTCAAACGCCACATGGGTCAAAGTTGCGCCGACGTCAAAGCTGCCTGAAGGCCAAATGCTCGGAATTGAGGTCGGCGATCTCCAGATCGCGGTCTACAACGTCGACGGGCGGTTTTACGCGACCGACAATATCTGTACACACGCCCTTGCCGTGCTGACCGACGGCTTTCTCGAAGGCGATGTCGTCGAGTGCCCGCTCCATGCCGGATGCTTTAATGTCAAGACAGGCCAAGGAATGGGCGCGCCGATCATGGAGGATCTCAGGACCTATTGCGTGCGCGTCGAGGCCGACACGATCGAAGTCGAAATTCCAGCCTGAGAGCGACAGCATCGCCGTGCAATCGCATATGCAGCACTTCGGGTGGTGCGCTCCCTCCCCCTGAAAGCTACGACATTCACACATCTCCTGGAGCTTGCTGCAAGGCTCGGAAACTGACTCC
>JAIESC010000219.1 GCA_019746355.1 Xanthobacteraceae bacterium
GCTCCCCGGCGCCTCTCGGCGCTCCAACCCCTCTTTTCGAGGGGAAGGAAAAGCGTGTCCCCGCGGAGCGGGGACAGCGATGCGGGCCAACCCCGGGCCTGAAATGTCAAAGAACGGGGCCGGCGAAGCGTTGGCTGAAGGGAAGGCGGGCGCGGCCGGGCTGTTTGACAAGTGAATCTGAGCGCCGCCGCCCAGGTGCACCACTTGGGCGCTGCCGAGCCGCTACTGCGTCGCCGCCCAGTAGTTGATCCCGGCCGAGGCCACCGCGCCGCCGATCACGCAGGGCAGGCCGGCCACGGTGAACGACATGGTCGCAGCGACAATGCAGCCGACGCCGATCGCGCCTTGTGCCGCATAGCCCCAGAGCTTCATGTCGCGCTGATATCCCGCGCCCTTGGTCTTGAGTTTCTCCAGCGCGGCGAGCTGCTCCTTGCGGATGCCCGAAGTCTGCACCGTCTCGGCGGCGCGGATCACCTCGGCGAGCACGGGCCCGGTCTCCTCGTCCTGCTGCGGGGCCATCTCGCGCAGTGTCGCCAGCACATCGGGATAGCGCGCGGCGTTTTTGGCGAGCGTGTATTTGGCCGAGCTGCCGATCGCCAGCCGCTCGGCGCTGTCGCGGTCCTTCGACCACGGCAGCATGGTGACGATGCGCCAGAGCGCGCGGTATTCGCCGCTCGCGAAATAGCGGCCCCACAGCGTGTCGAGCAGCTCCGGGTTCTGCGCAAACGACACCGCCGGCCGCTCCTGCTTGACGCCGAACTGCTCGCCGACCTTCTCCAGAAACGTCGGGCTCTTGTCGAGCGCGATGGCGTCGAGCGCCGGCAGCTTGCCGGCAAGATAGGCGTCGACCATGCCGCGCCGGGCCGGAAGCCGCGATGCGGTTCGGGCGAGAATGCTCTGCCACGCCGGCAGCCCCGAATAGGCGATGGCGCGCACCGCGAACCACTGGTCGGCCGGCGGCAGCGGCAGCATCGCCTGAACGAGTTGCTCGGCCTCGCGTGGATTGGCACCGAGCACGCCCGCGGCAAAGCCCACGTAGTAACCGGCGGCTTCCGGGTCGCGCAGCGCGCCGCCTTCGGAGAGCGTGCGCACCGCGGCCGGCAGCCGCTGCGGCTCGGGCTTGTGGCGGTAGCCGTCGATCCACTCGATCACCTGAACCCGCGTGGTGAAATCGCCCTTGCGCGCGGCAGCCGCCGCGGCGGCTTCGATCGCGGCCATCAAGGCGAGTGCGGCGATGGCAATCGCGATCGCAGCGTGACGCATGATCCCCTCCCGCGCTCCCCAGCCGGGTGATGGATCGGATCAATGGCCTTGGACGTTTTCGCGGAGCGGGCAGGGCGGCCTTGAGCCCAACTGATGGCAAAATTGGCCCGGTGCTCATGGCAGGTTGCCCGGCCGGCGCGAATGACGATATGAAGCCGCAAGAGAGGTGCCAAGAGAGGCGCCAAAAGAGGCGCAATGGCCGAAGACATCCCGTACGACAAGAACTTCGAGCTCACCCCAGGCAAGGTCGACGAGCCGATGCTGGGCGTGCGGCGCATCCTGTGCAACAATCCGAGCCCGTTCACCTTCAGGGGCACGGTCAGCTACATCGTCGGCCGCGGCAAGGTCGCGATCATCGATCCCGGCCCCGACGATCCGGCGCACAACGCGGCACTGCTCGAGGCGGTGCGCGGCGAGACCGTGACGCACATCTTCGTCACGCACACCCATCGCGACCATTCGCCGGGCGTGCCCTCAATCAAGAAGGCGACCGGCGCGACCGTGCTCGCCGAAGGTCCGCATCGCCCGGCGCGGCCGCTGCATGTCGGCGACGGGCCGCGGCTTGAATCTTCCAACGACACCGACTTCGCGCCGGACCGCGCGCTCGCCGACGGCGAGGTCGTGCAAGGCTCCGGCTGGACCGTCGAGGCGATCACCACGCCCGGCCACACCGCAAACCACATGGCCTATGCGTTCCGCGAAGCCGGCATCGTGTTCTCCGGCGATCATGTGATGGCGTGGTCGACGCCGGTGGTGTCGCCGCCGGACGGCTCGATGGGCGACTACATGGCCTCGCTGCAGAAGCTCGCCAAACGCAGCGAGCAGGTCTATTTCCCCGGCCATGGCGACGCGGTGCGCAACGCGCCGCGCTTCGTCGCCGCCTATATCCTGCATCGCAAGGCGCGCGAGGCCTCGATCCTCAACCGGCTGGCGAAAGGCGAGACCGACATTCCCGACCTGGTCGGCTCGATTTACGCCAATCTCGATCCGCGCCTCGTCAAGGCCGCCGGCATGTCGGTGCTGGCGCATCTCGAGGACCTGGTGGCGCGCGGCGAGGCCGCGACCAACGGCCCGCCGTCGATCCTCGGGCGTTATCGGCTGGCGTGACCGGCCGCCGCGCCGCGAAGCTTTCATCGATTTGAACTGAAGCCCGGACCGCCGGTCGCCGGGAATGCCGGCGGACGCGCGCGTGTTCGGTGCGCCATGGCCCGCCGGGCGGGTGACGTCGCACGGCCAGAAAAGCGTGCCTGCTTGACCCACCGCAAAGACGTTCCTGCCGCAGCCACTAGTTTCAGCTTGTGAAACATGACTGACGGCATGAGAGAGGAGGGGCCTATGAGGCTTCCCGAAGATAGAAATGACCGTGCGATGCTTGGAACAGTGACGGCTCTCGTCGGGCTTGGCTTGGCCGTGGGCATCGGCAACATCACGTTCAGCGCGCAGTCCGGGGCCACAACTGCGCCGCCGGTGCGCACCGAGACTTTCCGCGCGCAGCCGGCACGCGGGGCTGTGGCCCACGCGCACACGGTCCACCGCGTCGTCAAAACAGACAACCCGGCCTCTATCGTACGCGACCCGACCGAGCTTCCGCCGGCCGTCGGCAAGCGCGGCCCGCAGCGGGTCAAGGTGGATCTGGAGACCGTGGAGGTGACCGGCCAGCTCGCCGACGGCGCGACCTACCGCTACTGGACGTTCAACCAGAAGGTCCCGGGGCCGTTCATCCGCGTGCGCGTCGGCGACACCGTCGAGGTGCGGCTGAAGAACCACGACGACAGCCTGCTGATGCACAATGTGGACTTCCACGCCGTCACCGGACCGGGCGGCGGAGCCAAGGCGACCGATGCCGGACCCGGCGAAGCGCGCGGCTTCGACTTCACCGCGACCAATCCCGGCCTCTATGTCTATCACTGTGCCGTGCCGATGGCGGCGCAGCACATCGCCAACGGCATGTACGGCCTGATCCTGGTCGAGCCCGAAGGCGGCCTGCCCAAGGTCGACCGCGAGTTCTACGTCATGCAGGGCGAGATCTACACCGAGCAGAAGGTCGGTGCGAAAGGCGAGCTGACCGAAAGCCACCAGAAGCTGATGGACGAGCGGCCGGAGTACTTCGTGTTCAACGGGGCCTTCGCCGCGCTCGCCAAGGACAAGCCGCTGAAGGCCAAGGTCGGCGAGACGGTCCGCATCTACTTCGGTGTCGGCGGCCCGAACTACACGTCCTCGTTCCACGTGATCGGCGAGATCTTCGACCGGCTGTATAATCTCGGCTCGTTGACCGCTGCGCCGCTGAAGGACGTGCAGACCGCCACTGTGCCGCCCGGAGGCGCGGCCGTGGTCGACATCAAGCTCGATGTTCCGGGCAAGTTCATGCTGGTCGATCATGCGCTCTCTCGCGTCGAGCGCGGCCTCGTCGGCATCCTCGAAGTCACCGGGTCTGAAAACCCCGACATCTTCAAGGACCATGACCCGGCCAAGTCAGCGACGTCGATGTCGCACTGACCGGCAGGCCTCGGGCGATCGGCCTCTCCAGCGGAGAGGCCGATCGCTTTGTCACAACAGCCGCGCGATCAGCAGTCCGGCTCCGCGTGTTCGGCAATCGCCAGCAGCCGTTGGGGATCGCGTAGCGTGATGCGCTGCCGGCCGCTTTCGACCAGGCCCTGCTGCTGCCAGCCGCTGAGCACGCGACTGACCGTATGCAGCGTCGTGCCGGTCATTTCGGCGACGTCCTGCCGGCTGATGGGGAAATCGATCTCGATGCCGGCTTCGATCTCCCGGCCGGCCTGTTTCGCAAGGCGCAGCAGTGCGTGTGCCACCCGGCGTTCCACCTCCTCGGTGGACATCTCGATGATCCGGACATGCGCCTCCTGCAGCCGGTTGCCGACGGTTTGCAGGGCGTTGGCGGCAAGCCGCGGGTGCTGGGCCACGAGGCGCTGCCACGCTTTGGCCGGCCAGGCCAGCGAGACGCTGTCGACCGCCGCTATGGCGGTCGCTGGATAGCGAGTGAGGCCGATCGCCTGCGCGATGCCGAACACCTCTCCGGACGATACGTATCGCACGACGATTTGCCGGCCGTCCGGCGTGGTCTTCTCCGCCCGCACGTGCCCGTGCAGCAGCACGAACAGGGAGTGGGCGTCCTCCCCTTCCTTGAACACGATGGAATCCTTCTGGTGGCGGACGGCGCGCGCCTGCTTCAACAGGACATCGAGCTCGCCGGGGCTAAGCCCCCGAAACAGCGGCAGATGCGCCACCTGGGAACGGTCAACCGAGGCCATGGGTCGCGAACCTCTCTTGTTCGCGGGGATCGCGTGGATGATCGCACACGATTCCCGGTCCCGCGTTTGCCCCGGGATTTTGGCCGCAAGTTTGCGCTGGATCAAACAGGCACAGGCGAGGCAGACCTATCTTTTTTCCAACGTTCAACGTGCAGAGCTGAAGGAGGGCATCATGAGCGATACATATGAGCGCCACGTCCCATCTCGCGCGGAAATCGCCGTCGGCGTGCTGGCGGATGCGATCCGCCGCTGGTTGGACCGGCTCGATTTCGCCCGCTTTGTGCAGAGCAATCCGGCCGAGGCGAACCGGCTGGCGAGCGATCTGAACATCGACCAGGCAACGTTGCTCGAGGTCGTCAGGAAGGGCCGCGGGTCGGCGGCGTTGCTGTTCCGGCGAATGCGCCTGCTTGGCATCGACCCCGAGCAGCTCCGCAAGCGCGAACCCGCGGTGGTGCAGGATCTGTCGCGCTGCTGTTCACTCTGCGGCAGCAAGCCCCGCTGCGCCCGCGACATGGCTCGGGAGGAGTTGGCCCGGCAACCGCAAAGCGAGGCCTGGCGGACCTACTGTCCCAACGAGCCGACGCTCGCGTCGCTGCGGCCCGGAGGGCGGACGGCGGCATGACGAGGCGTCCGCGCCGCCGGGAACGTTGTCTGTAGCAAAGGAAGCACTTGGTTATGGCAAATGGCGTCACGGCGGGCATTCCGCGGCTGCGGGCCTTTACCGGGCCCGCTTTGCTTTCATATGGATTCCGCCCGTTCTTCCTGTTCGGGGCGGTGTACGCCGGCGGTGCGATCCTGATCTGGCTGCCGCTGTTCAGCGGGCAGATCGAGCTTCCGTCGGTCTTCACGCCGCGCGACTGGCACGTCCACGAAATGCTGTTCGGCTTCGTGCCGGCCATCGTGACCGGCTTTCTGCTCACCGCGATCCCGAACTGGACCGGCCGGCTGCCGCTGCAGGGCCTGCCGCTGCTCACGCTCGTTGTGGCGTGGATCGCGGGACGTGTTGCTGTCACGTTCTCGGCACTGATCGGCTGGACCGCTGCTGCGGCGATCGACGTTGCGTTTCTGGCGCTGGTCGCCGCCGCGGCCTCGCGCGAGATCGTCGCCGGAAGCAACTGGCGCGATCTCAAGGTGGTGACCGTGGTCGCGATCCTTGTGGCCGCGAACCTCGTGTTCCACCTCGAAGTGCATTTTCACGGCAGCGCTGACTATGCGGTGCGGCTCGGCATCGGTGCGGTGATCCTGCTGATCTCGCTGGTCGGCGGCCGGGTGGTGCCAAGCTTCACGCACAATTGGCTCGCAAGCCGGAGCAAGGGGCGGATGCCGCGCCCGTTCGGCCGGTTCGACATGCTGACCGTGGCGGCGAGCGCGGCTGCGCTCATCGCCTGGGTTGCCGCGCCGTTCGCATCCCTGACCGGCGCGGCACTGCTCGCGGCTGGACTGTTGCAGTCCGTGCGGCTGCTGCGCTGGGCGGGTGAGCGCACGCTCGCCAACCCGCTCGTGCTTGTGCTGCACGTCGGCTACGCATTCGTGCCGCTCGGCTTCATCCTGGCCGCCGCTGCCGCGCTCGGCATGGTGCCGCTCAGCGCTGCCATTCATGCCTGGACCGGCGGAGCCGTGGGCGTGATGACGCTCGCGGTCATGACGCGGGCGAGCCTTGGCCACACCGGACGTGCGCTGGCGGCCTCAGTGGGCACGCAGGCGATCTATGCGCTGGTCGTCGTCGCAGCGCTCGCACGGATCGGCTCATCGCTGCATCCGGATTGGTTCATGCCGCTGCTCTGGGTCGCAGGGGCCGCCTGGGCGGCGGCGTTCCTCGGCTTTGCGGCGCTGTATGGGGCTCCGCTCTGCAGGCCGCGAATCTAGAGCGCGGCCAAGCTACCGCCGTTTGCCGATTGCTGCGCTCCAGGTGGCAAACGCATCGAGCGCGACCGACAAGGTCTCCTTGTCGGTTTGCCCCGAACGCGCGGGCACGTGGAACGAATGATCGGCGTCCGGCAGTAGTTCGAGAGTGGCCCGGTCGTCGAGCTTCCTGACCAGCGGCTCGAGCAGACGTCGCTCCGCGAGCGCATCGCGCGTTCCCTGCAGGAACAGCATCGGGATCGCAACATCGAACAAGTGCTTGCCGCGTTCGTCGGACGGCTTGCCGGCGGGATGAAGCGGGAAGCCGAAAAACCCAAGCCCAAGGACGTTCGCCATCGGCGCGAGCGCCTGGGCCTGCGACGTCATCCGGCCGCCAAAGGATTTGCCGCCGGCGAACATGGCAACGCCGGGCACGAGCTCCGCCGCCTGCGCGACGGCGGCGCGGACGACCGCATGCGCAAGCTTCGGCGGATCCGGCCGTTTCGAGCCGTGCTCCATGTAAGCGAACTGATAGCGCAGCGTCGCGACGCCGCGCTCGGCAAGGCCCTGCGCGACCTGTTCCATGAACGGATGCCTCATCCCCGCGCCGGCCCCGTGCGCGAACACGTAGCAGGCCAGCGGCTCGGCCGGTGTCGTCAGCAGGCCGCTGACGCGCCCCGCTGAGCCCGCATCGATCTTGCAAGGTTTGCTCTCGACTGCCACGGCCACGAACCTCGTCCTCTCAAAGCACCTTGGCAAGCCTCGCGATCGCCGCCTTCAGCGGTTGGCCGGCGCGATCGTAGCCGTCCCAGGCCGTGCTGCGCTTGAGCAGCGCCGGAACGGTGCGCAACGTGAAGGCCGCCGGATCGAGGCCTTTCTTCACCTGCGGCCACGTCACCGGCATCGACACCGGGGCCTGCGCCCGCAGGCGTGTCGACAGCGGCGCGACGGCGGTCGCCATCCGGTCGTTGCGCAGGAAATCGAGGAAGATGCGGCCGTGCCGCTTGCCCTTTGCCATGTTGAGGACGAAGCGACGCGGCTCGTCGCGCACGATCGCCTCGCAAACGTCGTGGGCGAATTTCTTCGCTTCCGCCCAGTCCGGGCTGTCCTTCGCAAGCGCCAGCGGCGTAACCACATGCAGGCCCTTGCCGCCGGTGGTCTTGCAGAATGCCGTGAGCCCCAGCAGTTCAAGCACCTCGCGCACCTTGTGCGCGGCCTCGATGACCGACGCAAAGTCGACGTCGGGCGCGGGATCGAGATCGAACACCAGGCGGCCGGGCACGGCCGGTTGGCCCGGCTGGCCGTTCCACGGGTGCAGCTCCATCCCCGCGATCTGCACGATGGCGATCAGCGCCTCGATATGGTCGATCTGGATGTAGGGATTGCGATCGTCGAACACCTTGACCAACGTGATCAGGTCGGACAGTCCCGCCATGCCGTGGCGCTGGAAGAACTGCATGTCGCCGAAGCCGTGCGGCGCGCGCACCACCGAGCAGGGCCTGCCTTCGAGATGCCTGATCATCCACGGCCCGACGGCTTCGTAGTAGCGCGCGAGATCGAGCTTGGTGATCGGCTTGCCGCGTCCGTCATCCGGCCACAGCGGCTTGTCGGCATGACTGATGACGACGCCCATCACCTCCGCGGTCTGCTCGGCCGTGCGCGACTTGGTGACGATGATGGAAGGCGCAGTGTTTGTCGGCTTCTCGGCCACCACTTCGCCGGCCGGCTTGTCGTCGCGAAGGCCCTTGAACGCCGCCTCGCGGATGTGACCGTCGCCGGTCCACCCGGCGAACTCGATTTCGGCCACAAGCTCCGGGCGCGTCCAGCGGATCGTATCCTTCGTCGGCGGCGGTCCTTCGCCCGAGAAGGGCGATTTGCCGGCCTCGACCTCGCGCAGGCGCGGCAGCAGCCGCGCGATGGTGTCGCGGCCGTAACCGGTGCCGACGCGGCCCGCATAGACCAGACGGCCGTCGCGATAGACGCCCGCCAGCAGCGAGCTGAATTGCGTCCGCCTCGAGGTCCAGCCGCCGACGATGACCTCCTGGCTCGGACGGCACTTCGCCTTCACCCAGGTCGCGGTGCGCCCGGACACATAAGGCGCGTCGAGCTTCTTGGAGATGATGCCTTCGAACTGCAGCTCGCTCGCCGATTGCAGCACGTCCGCGCCGCGGCCTTCGATGTGCTCGACGTAGCGGATCTGCGGGCCATGGTCGCTCTCGTCCAGGAGCTCCTGCAGGCGCGCCTTTCGCTCTTGCAGCGGCGCTGGCCGCAGGTCGCGTGCCCCCACGAACAGCAGATCGAAGGCGAAATAGACGAGCTTGTCCGTGCGATCCTCGGACAGCGCGGTCTGCAGCGCGGAAAATTTCGGCACGTCGTTCGCGTCGAGCGCGACGACCTCGCCGTCGATGATGCAGTCGGGCAGGCCCGCTGCCGCTTTCGCGGTGCCCTTGAACCGCTTCGTCCAGTCGAGGCCGGTGCGGGTGCGCAGCGCCGCGCGGCCGTTCCGCACCTGAAGCTGCGTGCGATAGCCGTCGAGCTTGACCTCATGCACCCAGCCTTTGCTCGACGGCGGCTGCGCGACGTTTTCGCAAAGCTGCGGGGCAATGAAATCCGGGATCGCTGGTCCTGGCCTGGTCGCGGCCGCGGCTTTGCCGCGAGTTGCGTTCTTTCGCGCCGATCGATCGCCGAGCACGATCCATACCGGCGCGTGGTCGCTGGCCCCATCGTGCCCACGAACGTCGCGATCGACGCCGGCCGACTTGAGGCGCGGGGCGAGATCGGGGCTCAACAGCAGATGGTCGATGCGCAGCCCCGCGTCGCGCTCCCAGCGCTGGCGCATGTAGTTCCAATACGTGTAGATGCGCTCGCCGGGATGAAGCGATCGCAGCGCATCGGTCCAGCCCTGCTTGATCAGCCGCGCATATTCCGCGCGGCTCGCCGGCTGCACCAGCGCGTCGTCGTCCCATGACTTGGTCGGATAGATGTCGATCTCGGTCGGGGCGACGTTGTAGTCGCCGGCGAGAACGACGGGAGCTTTCGAGCGCAGCAGTGCGCGCGCATGGGCTTGCAGGCGCTTGAGCCACGCAAGCTTGTAGTCGAACTTCGGTCCCGGCTGCGGATTGCCGTTTGGCAGGTAAATGTTGGCGACCAGAATGCCGTTCACCGCCGCTTCAAGGTAGCGCGCTTCCGCATCGGCCTTGTCGCCCGGGAGCGCGGTTCGCGTCACGACCGGTTCGGCATGACGCGAGAGGATGGCGACGCCGTTCCAGGTTCGCTGGCCGAGCCAGGCGGCGCGGTAGCCTGCGCCGGCAATCGCGCGCTCCGGAAATTCGCCGTCGGTGCATTTCAGTTCCTGCAGGCAGGCGACATCGGGCCGCGCGGTCTGCAGCCAGTCGAGGAGATTGGGCAGCCGGCGGTTGATGTTGTTGATGTTGAAGGTGGCGATCTTCACTTGGAACTTGCCCAGCACAAAACGGGAACCGGGGCCGCATACGCTAAGGTTAGCAGGCTCCGTCAACCAAGACCGCAGGGGTTGGGCTCGTCAACCCGAGCGGGTCGATTATATTCCGGCCGAGTATCCAGGGTGTTGAGTAGGAGTAGCCGATGGCCCCGCGTCCGAACTGGAAGGGCTACCTGAAGCTGTCACTGGTGTCGTGCTCGATCGCGCTTTATCCCGCGACCTCCGACCGCGAGCGGGTTTCGTTCAATCAGCTCAACAAGAACACCGGCAACCGCATCCGCTACAAGAAGGTGGACGCCGAGACCGGCGACGAGGTTCCGAGCGAAGACATCATCAAGGGCTATCAGGTCGACAAGAACGTCTATGTCACCGTCGACGACGAAGAGATCGAGGCGCTTCAGGTGGAAGCGAGCCACACCATCGAGATCGACAGCTTCGTCCCCATGGCGGAGATCGACGAGCGCTATTTCGACGCGCCTTATTACGTCGTGCCGAACGACAAGGTCGGGCAGGATGCGTTCGCGGTCATCCGCGAGGCGATGCGCGGCAAGAAGATGGTCGGCGTCGGCCGCGTGGTGATCTCGAAGCGCGAGCGTCCGATCATCCTCGAGCCGATGGGCAAGGGGCTGCGCGGTATGACGCTGCGCTACCCCTACGAGGTGCGCGACGAGAAGGAGTATTTCAGCGACATTCCCGATGTGAAGGTCGCGTCCGACATGCAGAAGCTCGCCGAGCATATCGTCGAGACCAAGGAAGGCAGCTTCGATCCGACGTCGTTCGTCGATCACTACGAAGAGGCGGTCGTTGACTTGCTCAAGAGCAAGCAGGCGGGCCGGGCGGTGTCGCGGACGCGTGCGGCCGAGCCGCAGACCAACGTCATCAATCTGATGGACGCGTTGAAGCGCAGCATCTCGTCGGAGAAAGAGACCGCCAAGACGCAGAAGACCAAGGTCAAGAAGGCCGACGATCTGCGCAAGCAGCCGCAGTTCACCTTCCCGATCGAGGGCGGCAAGGCCAAGCAGGGCAAGGCCGCGGCGAAGCCCGCGGCCAAGCCGGCCGCCAAGCCGGTTGCCGGCGCGAAGCCGAAGCGGAAGTCGGCTTAGGGCAGCAGGCACGGCGCACATGTTTGTGCCCTCTCCCAGAGGGAGAGGGCTGCGCCGAAAGGCCAAGGCCAGCACACTCGATTGGGTGAGGGGTTACGGTCTATCGATAGACCGTAACCCCTCACCCTATCTTTTGCGCTGCACGTCTGTGTGGCCCTCTCCCTCTGGGAGAGGGCGCATCAACTGCGAGCGCAAATAGACAGCAATTACCGCCGCTGCGCGGTGCCGGGCCTCGCAGGCTGCGGCTGGCGCTGCTGCGGCCGTTCGCGCTTGTCCTCGGCGCTGGCGCGATCGTCGATCTCTTCCAGCAGGTTTCTGATGCGCGAGGCGTTGGAGCCGAAGTCGTGCCGGCCGAAGCGCGAGGCCGAGCGCGCGTCGACCCGCGTGCCTTCATCCTCGGGCCGGAAGCGCAGCGCGACGTCCTCGCGGAAGCCCATGATCGGCGTGCGCGCCACGGCCTCGATCACGCCGTCTCGCCGGCCGGGCTGCGGCGGGCGGTCGACCACGATGCGCCATTTCCGCTTGGTGATGATGTGCATCGCCGCGTCGTAGGCCGTCTTCGGCGGCGCGCTGACGCTCAAGGGCTCGATGTCCGGATAGGCCTTGCGCTGCAGCTCGGCCGCATAGAGCCCGGCATATTCCACGGTGCCGCGCGGGCGCAGCCGCGCCAGCACGTCGAAGCGCGGCGGATCGAGCGGATCGGTGGTGATGTCGTTGATCATCGGCAGGCGATAGGCGCGATAGCCGAGATAGCCGGGATAGGCGAGCAGGGCCAAGCCGATGCCGATCGCCGCGAATGCATAGCCGACGCCGTCGATGCCGTCCTTCCACACCACGACGAACGCGCCGAAGGCCAGCACGATGCCGAGCACCGCAAACAGCAGCGCCGCGCCGAAGGTCGCAAGCGCAGGCTCAAGCTCGAGAATGCCCGAGCGCACGATGATGATCGACAGGATCGTCGCCGTCAGCGAGAAGAACGCGCAACGGCGGGCCCAGATCGCCAGCCGTGACGTCGGCTCGTCGGTGTAGCGTCGGCGCGGCATGCGACCTATCCGCAAATCCGTTTCAGCGCGGCCCATTCCGCCGCGCTCAGGAGCGGCGTGATTTTGGCAGGTGATGCATCCGCCGCGGCATTGATCGCCATGATCCGATCCCTGGTCTGCGGATGGTCGAGCAGGATTTTCGATCCGGGCTCGACCTGGCCGGCGATGCGGTCGAGGATCGTGCCGAGCGCCTTGGGGTTGCCGCCGATGCCCGACATCAGGCTGACGCCGTAAAGGTCGGCCGCCGTTTCCACGTCGCGCGCATAGGCCGACTGCACCACCGTCCTTGCCGCAATCACCACCAAGCTGCCTCCGGTGAAATCGCCTAACAGCATGCCGAACAGAAACGACAGGCCCGCGGCCTGCAACAGCGAGCGGGTGCCGTCGCGGCGGGCCACGTGACCGATCTCGTGCGCGATGACGCCGGCCATTTCATCGGGGGTGCGCGATTGCCGGATCAGCCCCTCGAAGACGTAAATGTGTCCGCCGGGCAATGCAATGGCGTTGGCGTCGGACTTGCGGATCACCGCAGTTTTCAGCGAAATCGGCAGGCCGGCCGCGGCCTCCATCCGGCCGATCAGCGTGTCGAGCGCGGCGCGGCCGGGCTTTTCGGCGTCCGCCAGACCGCATTCGAAGGCCTGGCCGGATTTGCCGTCGTCGAGCATGGCCCGCACCTGCTTGTCCATCACCACCCCGAAGCGCTCCTCGAGCGGCAGCGGAATGAGCGGCGCGATCTGGTTGGACAGGACCGGCAGGCCGTAGACCGCGACCAGCACCAGCGACGCGGCGGCCGCCACGGTCCAGACGACGACGCGCTTCCGCAAGCGCCGTTCGGCCCCGCCGGTGCGGTCGAGGCTGTCGGCATAGTCGTCGATGAGCGCGATCAGCTCCGGGTCGCGGATTTCCAGCCGCGCCAGCTCCGGCCCGCCGGACCGGCGCAGCCGCATCATGCTGTCGGGCGCGGTCTGCTGGCGCAGGTCGCCATAGGGCCAGGTCGAGAGCAGCGCGCCGTCCGGCCTGAGGATCCGCAAGGCGTCCGGCGCGGCTTCGACGACGACCTCGTGGCGCTCGCTCGACATGCCGTCGAAATACTGGGCTTTGCCGGTTCTGGTTTGGCCGCTCGCCATCTCGATCCTCAGATACCTCCCATGTTGAGCGCGTCGGCGAGGCCTTCGCCGACCGCCGAGCTCAGCGCGCCTTCCGCCTTCACCCGCTCGAGCACGTCCGCGCCATCGAGCGCGATCGATTCCATGCCGGCGCGCCAGAGCGTGAGTTTCACGGTGACGTGATAGATCGCCGAGAAACCGAGCATTGTGATGACGTAAATGCCGACCGCCATGGCCGCGTTGATCGCCTCGGCCGCAACGCTGCTGCTGATGCTCGCCTCGACCAGGAACGACAGCGCCGTGGCGAGGCCCGCGGCCACCGCCACGGCGGCGACGAACAGGAGCCCGTAGCCGAGAAACCTGAGATAACCTCCGTAGATCGGCGCAGTGCGGAGCTGCGAACGGATCGTCAGCCCGCCGAGCCTCAACCCTCCGATCCACCAGCGCAGCACCATGGCCTGGAACACCGGAAACAGCACCGCGGCCGCAACCACGCTGAACACGAGCGCGGTGACGCACAGGGCGACCGCGGTGTAGAGGTTGGTCACGCCCTCGATCGCGTTGAGGAACTCGCCGCTGCTGTTCGCGACGGAGCCCGCCGCGATGATCGCGAACCACTCCACCTCGAAGGTGGTGTAGGCGGCGGCGAGGACAAGCGGGCCGATCACCAGCAGCCACATCGGCAGCCCGCGCAGCAGCAGCTTGAAGCCTGAGCCCTCGAACCGGCCCTTGAGATCGCCAAAGTAGGTATGGCGCAGCTTGAAGCGCTCCAGCCGCGACAGCAGGAACGGATAGGCAAGCCCGAGCGTCAGCACGACCAGGCTCCACCAGAATACGGCGCACACCGCATAGCGCAGCGCCGAGCCGTCCTGATGGCAGCGCACGCCGCGATAGACGGTGCGGGTGAGGCGGTAGCGGCGGGCGCGGTAGAGCGCGAACTGGCCGAGGAAGAACAGGAGCGGCAGCGCGAGGATGCTGACCAGCGCGCCGAGGTCGCCCGCGCCAAGCGCGGCAATCGCAATCATCAGGTTGAGCGGCACCAGGATCGCAATCGCGATCAGGAAGCCGACCAGAAGCTCGGTCGCGGTGCCGGTGTATTCCAGCGGCTCGCCCGCGACCTCGCTGTTGGCCCAGAGGAACCGCCGCACGTCGGTTGCGAGCCAGAAGCGGTAGATGCCGAGCGTCACCGCGAGCAATAGCGCGCCGCGCAGTTGCAGCCGCCAGTAGGCGCGCGTGTCGCCGGTGAAGCGGACGGACGGCGCGGACACGGGAGCGGGTGCCGGAGTGTCGGGCGTCGAGGCGACGATCGCTTCGGCGGTGGTCATGCAAGGTCCTGCGGGTGGGCGTAACGAGCGCTGTCTTAGCAGCTTCGCGGAGAAGTCTCGACCGTCGTTGAGCGGCTCTCCCTACGGTCATTCCGGGGGCGCCGCATAAGCGCGTTTACGTGCGTCTTCGACGCGCTATAGCGCGAGCCAGGAATCCAGAGCGATACACCAGATGCTGCGCTGGATTCCGGGCCCGGCGCTTCGCGCCGTCCCGAAATGACCGTGGTGCTTCACCCGAAATTGTGGCCGGATTTATGCCGCGGCCGTCGGCAGCCGGTAGTCCTTGAACTGCTCGCGCAGCGCGGTCTTCTGGATTTTCCCGGTCGCCGTGTGCGGAATCTCGTCCACGAACGCCACGTCGTCCGGTATCCACCACTTGGCGATCTTGCCCTGCATGAAGCTCAAGATGTCGTCCTTGCTGGCCTTCTGGTCTTTCTTCAGAACGATCACCAGGAGCGGCCGCTCGTCCCATTTCGGGTGCCGTATGCCGATCACCGCCGCTTCCGCCACCTTGGGATGGCCGACCGCGAGGTTTTCGAGATCGATCGAGGAGATCCATTCGCCGCCGGACTTGATGACGTCCTTCGACCGGTCGGTGATCTGCATGTAGCCGTAGCGGTCCATGGTGGCGACGTCGCCGGTGTCGAAGAAGCCTTCTTCGTCGAGAATGTTGGTGTCTTCCTTGAAGTAACGCCGCGCCACCGAAGGCCCGCGCACCTTGAGCCGGCCGAAGGTCTTGCCGTCCCAGGGGAGCGGCGTGCCGTTGTCGTCGGTGATCTTCATCTCGACGCCGAACGGCGGATGGCCCTGCTTCATCTGGATGTCGAGCCTGGCGTCGCCTTCGAGCTCCGCGTATTCCGGCTTCAAGGTGCAGAGCGAGCCGAGCGGACTCATCTCGGTCATGCCCCAGGCGTGGATGACCTCGACGCCGTATTTCTCCTGGAAACTTTGCGTCATCGCCCGCGGGCAGGCCGAACCGCCGATCACGACGCGTTTCAGGTGCGGCAGCGTGCCGCCGGTCTTTTCCAACTCCTGCAGCAGCATCAGCCAAACCGTCGGCACCGCCGCCGTGAACGTGACCTTGTAGCGGTCCAGCAGCTCGTGGACCGAGGGGCCGTCGAGCCTCGCCCCGGGCATCACCATGCTTGCGCCCACCATCGGGCAGGTCAGCGCCAGACCCCAGCAGTTGGCGTGGAACATCGGCACCACGGGCATGATGGTGTCGCGCGAGGCGCAGCCCATGGCGTCGGGCATGGCCGCCATCATCGAGTGCAGCACGTTGGAGCGGTGCGAATAGAGCACGCCCTTGGGATGGCCGGTGGTGCCCGAGGTGTAGCACATGCCGGCGGCGGTGCTTTCGTCGAAGCTCTTCCAGGCGAAATCGCCGTCCACTTCGCCGATCCAGTCCTCGTAGGCGATGGCGTTCTTCAGCGACGTCGCCGGCATATGCGCCGCGTCGGTCAGCACCACGAACCGCTCGATCGATTTGAGCCCATGCGCGTGCTTCTCCAGCACCGGCAGGAACGTCAGGTCGACGAACATCAGCCGGTCTTCGGCGTGATTGACGATCCAGCAGATCTGGTCGGGAAACAGCCGTGGGTTGACCGTGTGGTAGACCGCGCCGATGCCAAGGATGCCGTACCAGACCTCCAGGTGCCGCCAGGTGTTCCAGGCCATGGTGGCGATCCGGTCGCCGAGCCTGATGCCGTCGCGCTCCAGCCGCTGCGCCACCTTCAGCGCCCGGCGGCGGACTTCGGCATAATTGGTGGTGTGGATCGGCCCCTCGACCGAGCGTGTGACGACGGGACGTTCCGCGTGCTGGATCGCGGCGTGGTCGATGATGCGATGGCATAGAAGCGGCCAATCCTGCATCAGGCCTTGCATGGAAGATCCTCCGGGTCCTTGCGTTTCTTGTCTACTCGGCCGCGCGGCCGCTTGGGTGCGAGCGTATCAGCCGAACGGGGGAGGCCGGAAGCTGATCGTGGTGCGGCGCAAGGTGACGCCCAACCAAGCGACACCAGGCCGCTCACATCCCGCGCCGATCTTTGCTAGCCTTACCCGGGAAGCCGGCCGCGAGCAGCCGGCGCGGGGAACCTTTGAGGAAACGCGGGATGGGCAAAGTCCTGGTTGCGCTGACGCTGGCCCTGCTGTCGGCCGTTTCACCCGCGAATGCGCAAGGCTATCCCTCGCGGCCGATCACCATGGTCGTGGCGCTGCCGGCCGGCGGCGGGGTCGATGCGCTGGCCCGCGTCATGGCCGACCACATGCGCACGACGCTCGGCCAGCCGATCGTCGTCGAGAACATGGGCGGCGCGGGCGGCACGCTGTCGATCACGCGGATCGTGCGGTCTGCGCCCGACGGTTACACCATCGGCATGGGCACGCTCAGCCAGTATGTGGTCGCGACCGCGGTCTATAGCCTGCCGTTCGACATCCTGACCGAATTGGCCCCCGTCGCACTCCTGCCGAGCGTGCCGTACTGGCTGACCGCGCGCAAAACCTTGCCGCCCACGACGTTGCAGGAGCTCGTCGCCTATCTGAAGGCCAACCCCGACAAGCTCTCGGCCACCTCGGTCGGCACCGCGAGCGTCGGCCGCTTCTGCGGCATGTTCTTCCAGAAGGCGACCGGCACGAGCTTCCAGTTCGTGCCCTATCGCGGCGGCGCGCCGGCCTTGCAGGATATCGTTGCCGGCAACGTCGATCTGAACTGCGACCTTGCCGCAAACTCGCTCTCGCAATTCAAGAGCGGCAACATCAAGGTCTATGCGGTGATGTCGAAGCAGCGCTGGTTTGCCGCCCCGGACGTGCCGACCACGGACGAGGCGGGTGTGCCGGATGTTCACGTCGGCACCTGGCACGGGCTGTGGATGCCGAAGGGCACGCCGGAGGACGTGGTCGCGCGCGTCAACGCGGCGGCCCGGGCGGCGATGGACGATCCGGGCGTGAAGCAGCGCATTGCCGATCTCGGCATGAACCTTCCGCCGTCCGACATCAGGACGCCACAGGCGTTCGGCGCGTTCCACAAGTCGGAAGTCGAGAAGTGGTATCCGATCGTCAAGGCGGCGGGTGTGAAGGCGGAATGACGCCCGGCATTCAAGGGGTTACAACCCGAACAGCTTCTCCGCGTTGCCGTGGGCGATGCGCGCCCGGTCGGCCTCGCTCACCGGGATCTTGTCCAGGAACGCCCGCGCGTCGGCCATCGAGCCCCACGGATAGTCGGCCGAGAACATGATCCGTTCCACGCCGACCTCGGCCACGAGGTTCTGGAAGGTCGCGGGGAAATTGAAGCCGCCGAACGTGTAGTGGACGTTTTCACGCAGGTAAGCGCCGGTCGGGCGCTGCAGCTTCGTCATCTCGGTCGAGAAGTTTTTGTTCAGCCGCGGCAGCATGAACGGAATGCCTTCGCCGAGGTGGCCGATGACGATCTGCAGCTTCGGATGGCGGTCGAACACGCCGCCCAGCACCATGCGGATGACGTGCACGGCGGTCTCGATGTGCCAGCCCCAGCCGGCGCTCGCGAACATGCCGCTGACCTGCGGCGCGAACCCGCCGAAGTAGGCCTCGGCCACGGCCTTCGGCGGCACGGTCGGATGCAGGTAGATCGGCGCGTTGAGCGCCTCGGCCCGCTCCAGGATCGGCGAGAAGAACTTGTCGTCGAGATAGCGCCCGCGCGAGTGGCCGTTGATCAGCGCGCCCTTGAAGCCCTGCTGGCGGACCCGCCGGTCGAGCTCCTGCGCGGCCTTGTCCGGCGATGCGATGGGGAGCGAGGCAAAGGCCGCGAAACGTTTCGGGTTTTTCTTCACCGCTTCGGCCATGATGTCATTGGCCTCCGCCGAGACCGGAACCTGCTCGGCGGCATCGGCCTGCTCGACGCCCGGCGCGTTCAGCGACAGCACCTGCATGTCGATGCCGGCCGCGTCCATGTCGGCGATGCGCTTGTCGCCGACGTCCTGAAGCTGGTCGGAGATCCGCGTGGAGGTCGCACGCATGCGAAGCTGGGCCATGAACTCCTTGCCCGGTCCGGTGACAAATCCAGGGGAGGTGAAATGCTCTTCGAGGGTGATGGTTCGCATGGACGCTCCTGGGACCTTTCTTCTGCGTGGCGGCGGCATGTTAGCGGGGCGGGGGCATAAGGGGAGGGGCAAATCGAAGGGCGGGGGATGCGCCTTGCGCAAACCGCGACCACTTGCAGCCGCCCTGGTGTTGCCGGATGCGCTCCCCTAACATTCCGGGGAAGTCCACTCGATGCGGGCCGGTCAGTGAACGTTCCAGGCGTGACCACGGCAAGCAGCAACACGGCCAAAAGCCGGCCGCATGACGGCGTTGCCGCCGATGACTGCATCGCCCGCGCCCGCGCGCTCGCACCGATGATCGCCGCGGCCGCGCCGCAGATCGAGGCCAAACGCGAGCTGACGCCCGAGGTCGTTGCGGCGCTGCACGAGGCTGGGCTGTTTCGCATGCTGCTGCCGCGTTCGCTCGGCGGCGGGGAGCTTTCCCCGGATGCCTTCGTGCTCGCGGTCGAGGCGATCGCTGCGGCCGATGCCAGCACCGCCTGGTGCGTGGCGCAGACGTCGATCTGCTCGACGCTCGCCGCCTCGCTCGAGCCCGACATGGCGCGCAAGGTGTTCTCCGAGCGGTCGCTGCTCGCCTGGGGTCCGTTCTCGCCCAAGGCCAAGGCGGTCGCCTGCGCCGGCGGCTATCGTGTCAGTGGTGCCTGGGCCTTTGCCAGCGGCAGCCGCCATGCGGCGTGGCTCGCGGCGCATTGTCCGGTCATCGAGGCGGACGGCCGGCCGCGCACGAATGCCGATGGCGTGCCGGTGGAAATCACCGCGATCTTTCCCAAGGCCAGCGCCACGATCACCGACAACTGGCACGTGGTCGGGCTGAAAGGCACCGGCAGCGACAGCTATTCGGTCGGCGATCTGTTCGTGCCCGACGCGATGACGATGAACGCCTACGGCCGCGATTCCGAGGGCAAGTACGAGCATGGGCCGCTCTACCGCTTCACGGTGTTTCAATTGTTCGCCGCAAGCTTCGGCGGCATTGCGCTGGGCATTGCCCGCAGCGCGCTTGATTCGTTCACCGAGCTCGCCAAATCGAAGGTCCCGACCGGCGGCAAGGCTCTGCTGCGCGACAATGCCGTGATCCAGTCGCAGATCGGCATGGCGGAGACGCAGCTTGCCTCGGCGCGCGTGTTCCTGATCGAAGCGTTGCGGGCGATGCATGCGCAGGCCTCGCAATCCGGCATGCCCGGCATCGAGCCGCGCGTCATGCTGCGCATGGCCTCATCGAACGCGACGCATCAGGCGAAAAGCGTCGTGGACACCGCCTATCACGCGGCCGGTGCCACCGCGATCTTCGAGAGCAACCCGTTCGAGCGACGGTTTCGCGACATCCACACGGTGTCGCAGCAGGTGCAGGCGCATTTCTCGCTGTTCGAATCGATCGGACAGCACTTCCTCGGCCTGCCGCTGCATCCGAAATTCATCTGATCGTCCGGCGCAACGCTTCAGCGGGCCGTCAGGTTGGCGCGGGTGCGGTCGATGTGGTTTCGCAGGTCAAAGAACAGCTCGGAGTTGCGCATCGGAACGATCGTTGCCGCGCGGGTGATGTTCTCCAGCTCGCTCTGCAGCGTTTGCACCTGGGTCGCCGTCGGCTCCGCCAGCAGCGCCTTGTCGACGAGGCGCAGCCGGCGGTAGAGCCGGCGCACGCGCTGGCGCACGAACCACAGGTAGAGCTTCGGCGCGTAGTTGAACACCGGCAGAACGATGGCGATCACCGCCACCAGCACGGCGATGATCCGCTGCACATAGTTGGTCATCCAGAACGGCAGGTAGCGGTTCAGATAGGATGGGCCGCTTTTGTAGAAGTCGCGCGCGCCTTGCGCGAACGGATATTCCGGATCGGATTGCGTCGGAAAGTCGCCGGTTCTCTGAAACAGTCCCGGCCCGCCATGGGCCTCGAGAATGGCCTGCGACAAAAGATCGATGATCGCGGGATGAATCTCCCTTCGCACCAGCACCACGTTGGTGGTCGAAACGAGGTTGACGTCGGCGGGAGGAATGACGCGCGCGAGATCGATCGCGCCGCGCGGCAAAACCAGGCGAACGAGATAGGGGAAAATGCGGGTGAGGGCCTCCGACTCGGTGAAGCTCATCAGGCGGTATTGCGGTCCGCGCAGCAGCGCATCGAGGATCGGCGAGTCCGGCGACAGGTTGAGGAACACCGCGTCGACCGCGCCGTCGTCCAGCGCCCGTGCCGCGTCCTTCGGCGCGAAGTAGAGCAGCGTGGTGTTGTCATAGTTGATGCCGGCGGCCGCGAGGATCTTCTCGCAGACCGCCCGGTCGCCGCTGTCCGCAGGCCCAAGCGCAATGCGCTTGCCCCTGAGCTGCGCGAGATCGGTTAACGCTTCCCCGGTGGGATAGAACAGCCAGAAAATCTGATAGTCGATGCGGCCGAGCGACAGGAGATCGGGTGCAAGCTTTCCATTCGAGATGCCGCCCTGCATGAAGCCGATCTGGATGCCGGAATCGACATCGTTGAGGAGTCGCAGATTTTCCTTTGCGCCGTCGGTGAGGCGGAGCTGCACCTCGATATCGGACCCGGACAGGATGCCCTGATAGCGCGTGCCGAGGATCTGGTAGTGGTCACCGGCCTGCGAGGTGGCGATGGAGATCTTCGACGGCGGCGCGGGGATCAGATAGGCCAGCGCCAGCCAGGCGAGGCCGGCGATCGTGAGGATTGCGGACAGCGTCTTGAGCAATTGCCAGCGGTCAAATCCCAGCATGAAAAATCCCCGGTTGCGCTCGTCGTCACCAAGCGACGGTCACGGAATTCACGTCGAGAAAATCGCATCTGCAATGAAGTCGGGCGGGCCTGCACTTTGCGGCCGCTGAACCAACGCTTCAGGTTATCCCTGCTGCCCGCGTGCTTGGAAGGGGTGTGGGACGTCCGTTTTTTGGGTGCAGTGCAGCCAGATCAGCCGGCACGGCCCAGACGAAAGCGCGAAATGTCGTGTCGCGTTTCACCTTTGGTTGCAAGGTCGGCGAGAATCTCGCCCAGCACCGGCGCGAACTTGAAGCCGTGGCCCGAGCAGGCCGACGCCACCACGACATTCGGTGCGTCGGGCAATCGGTCGACGATGAAATCATGGTCGGGCGTCACGGTGTAGAGGCAGGTTTTCGCCGCGGCGAGGGGGCCGTCGGCCGCCGGGATGAATTCGCTGAGCGCGATCCGCACCGCGGCCTCGTCGGCAGCGGAGATCGCGCGCTCGACGCGGTCCGGATCGACGGTCTCGTCGAAATGGTGATGCTTGGCGATCTTGACGCTGCGGCCGTCGAGCGAGGGAAAGCCGTAATGATTGCCGTGGCGGCTTGCGAGCAGGAACGCTGGAAAGCAGCCCTGAACGAACAGCTCCGGCTGGCGCGCCTCGAACCACGTCATCACCTGTCGGGTGGCGCGCAGCGGCAGCCCTCGCACGAGTTGCGTCGCCCACGGTCCGGCCGCGACGATCGCGGCCTTGGCATCGATGTCGCCGCGGCTGGTCGCCACCTGCACGCCGCCGTTTCGCGGTTTCACCGACGGCACCTCGGCATGGCTGAGAATCTCTGCGCCATGCGTCCTGGCCTGCGCCGCGAAGGTCGTGATCGCCGCCTCGGCGGCGATGAAGCCGCCGTCGGGCTGGACCACGCAGACAAAATCCTGCGGCAGGCGGAACGCCGGAAAGCGCCGCATCGCTTGCGCTGAATCCAGCACCTCGTGCGGCAGCCGGTGCATCCGCGATGCGGCGAGCGTGCCGGCGACGATGTCGCTGTCGGGCCGTCCCATCTCGGCGATGCCGGTGATGTGCAGGAGCCGGGTGTTCGCCACGGTGTCGAGCTCACGCCACAGCGCATAGGCGCGGCGAAGCAGCGGCACATAGGACGGATGCTCGAAATAGCCGAGCCGGATCATCCGCGTCTCGCCATGCGAGGAGCCGAGATCGTGCCCCACCGCGTGCCGCTCGATGCCAAGCGCGCGCACGCCGCGCCGCGCAAGCTCGGCGAGCGCGGCAAGGCCGGTGACACCAAGGCCCACCACGATGATGTCGTATTGCGGCATGTCGCTGAACCGGATTGAGAGCTGCGGCGTCCTTGTTTAGGTTGCGGTTGCGCCGCGTTCAATGCGGCGGAGGCTGATTTATGCCGCTGCGTTTGCCGCTTGTCTTGTTGCTGGCGCTGTTAGCGCTCGCGGGCGCAGCGTGGGCTGAGGAAGCATCCTTCGCGCAACTCGCTCGCAGCTCAGGCACGCCGCAAATTCCTGGATTGAAGATCGTCTATCTCGCGTCGCTCGGTGATCCTTCGCAAGCACCATGGAAGAACATCATTCTGCACCAGACCGAAGGGCCCGCGGGCTCTGCCCTGGCGCTTGCCCGCCAGCAGGCGGCCAATCCGAAAAAGCGCGGCGTCACGCTCTGGGTCGAGACCGACGGCACGGCCTACTGGGCGACACCGGAGAACGTCGTCACCACCCACGGCGACGGGGCCAACCGCAACGACCACAAGTACATTGCGAATTTGACCACCTACCGTCAGGTGGTGGCGGCGAACTCGATCGGCATCGAATTCGTCGGAAACCACCCGGATGTGCGCATCCCCCCGACCGCGGCGGAGTTCGCCACGGCCCTGGTGCTCGTGCGCTTTCTGCAGCAGCGTTACGGAATACCGCCCGAGCGCGTCTACGCCCACAACTGGATCGACTACAAGGACGCGCGCTATTGCGAGGGCTGCGAGCTGGCCGAGCGGGCCCGCGCGCAGGGCTATGTTCCACAGGTTTCCACCCTGACGCCGCCGTGACAAATTCTGCGCGAACTTCTGCCGGGTTCCCGCGTTATGCCCCTAGTGCCTGCCGCCGCACCCCGGCGGCAGGATGTGTTTGAGCGGGGACAAAGCTGTGGCGAAATTGAGCCGGATCGGGCTGGTGTTGGCGGTGCCGATGGCGATGGTGGCGGGCGGGGGCCAGGCCGAACCCTGGCTCGAGCCCAGCAGCGCCATCTCGAAGCCCTGGGACCTGCCGTTCATCGACGGATTGCCGCGGCAGAAGCGGCCGGACAATCTCAAGGTCAAGGCGCAGCGCGGGCCGGCCGGCGACTCCCACCACGTGCCGGAGGCCCCGGCCGAGTCGCTTGCGGCATCGCCGCCGCCTCCGCCGGCCTCCAGGGTTTTTCCGCCGCCGCGCCCGCCCGCGGTCACGGCCACGACAACGCCGCCAACGCCGACCGTGACTCCCGCGCAGGCTGCGCCCTCAACGCGGGCCACGCCGCCCACGCAGACCGCAGCGGCGACGAAGTCGACGGTGGCGAATGACCGCGAGGTCGAGCGGCAGTTGAAGCGCGAGCTGCCGAAGCTGCAGAGCCCGGCGACGCCTGCCGCCACCCCCGCGCCGGCGGTGCCGGAGCAGTTCGCCTGCGCCGAGCGGCTCGCCAAGATCGCGCGCTACGAGGCGCTGCCGGCCCGCACCGGACCGAACGGCTGCGGCGCACCCGACCTGGTGCGCCTCGACAGCGTGCGGCTGCGCGACAAGGGCAGCGTTGCCATCACGCCGTCGCCGCAGATCCGCTGCGGCATGGCCGTTGAGCTCGCCGAATGGGTGCGCGAGGAGGTGAGCCCGATCGCGGCCGCCGAGCTCGGCTCGCCGCTCGCCTCGATCACCGGCAACGACGCCTACGAGTGCCGCACCCGCAACCACGTCAAGGGCGCAAAGATCAGCGAGCACGGCCGCGGCAACGCATTCGATCTCGCCGCCTTCCGGCTGAAGAACGGCGGCGTGTTCAATTTCACCGATCCGCTGGTGGCAAAGTCGTTCCGCGAGCGCGTGCGCACGGCGGCTTGTGGGCGCTTCATGACCGTGCTCGGCCCGGGCTCTGACGCCTATCACGCCCAGCACATCCATCTCGACATGGCGGAGCGCTCCTCGCGGGACGCCAAGGTCTGCCAGTGGGACGTGCGCGAGGTGCAGGTGGCGGCGCGGACCGAGCCACCGCCGGCGGAGCCCACGCAGCCCGAGGCGGCCTACGACCCCGACGTGACGTCGCCGGCGGACGTCTGGTCGCCGATCGCCGACGTGGTGTCGCCGCCGCTGCCGCGGCGCAAGCCCGAGGCGCTGGTTGTGCGCGCACAGCTGCAAGCTCAGCCACAGGCGCAGACCGACGGCCGGCGGCTGCGCGATGGCCGCAGAGGCGAGCGCGCGGAATGGTCGTTCCGGGGCCGCGAATTCCGGTTCCGCTTCCGCTGGTAGGCGAAGCGCGGACGTGTCGCCGGCCGCCGCAAAAGAAAACGGCGCTGGTGAAAGCCAGCGCCGAATTGGCGACGAAAAGCTCGAGCAGATCTAGTTGCTGACCAGTCCGCTGCCGAGCGCCATGCGCGGGCTGTTCGGCGAGTCGCCCTGCGAGGGGGCCAGCACCACCACCGGGGAGCCGAGCTTGACGCGGTTATAGAGGTCGATGACGTCCTCGTTGGTCATGCGGATGCAGCCCGAGGAAATCGCCTCGCCGATATATTCCGGCTGGTTGGTGCCGTGGATGCGGTACAGCGTGTCCCTGCCGTTGGCGTAGAGATAGAGGCCGCGCGCGCCGAGCGGATTGTGCGGGCCGGGGCCGACGAAGTCCGGAATGTTGCCGAGCCGCTTCTTGATGTCTTTCGTCGGTGTCCACGACGGCCATTCTTCGCGGCGGCCGACCTTGGCAACGCCGGAGAACACCAGCGCCTCCTCGCCGACGGTCACGCCGTAACGGATCGCCTTGCCCTTCTCGAGCACGTAATAGAGATAGCGCGCATCCGAATCGACGACGATCGTGCCGGGCGATTCCTTGCGGTGGAAATTGACGATGTGGCGCAGATACGGTTCAGGAATCTGCGCCCGCGCATAGGGCGGGTTGGCGAGCAGCTTTTTGTCGCGCGGCGTGAAGTTGGCTTCCGACGCGGGCTCGACGGTCTGGTTCGTCATGCAGCCGGACACGAGCGCCCCCAGGCCCAGCACGAGCAGAGCCACTGCCTTCTTGCCGGCGCGTTCGTGAATTGCCATGCCTCTCACCTTGGTTCCGAATCCATAGATACGCGACAATGCGGTCACGTTTCCACATTGCCCCGCATGGCGGCCCTCAGCGGCTGTGGAACTGTTGCAGGGCCGCAACGCAAAATGGCGGCTTCGTGGCCTTAAGACGCCAGCCTGATGGCAGTCCTGGGCCGAAGCAAGTCCACTATTCCGCAAAGCCGTTAATCCCGGGTTTACCATACCGGCCGTTTAATCGGTTCGACGGGTTTTGATGGAACCGGCGCGAAGTGCCCGATTTTAATGAACTTTTCGGCTTTCCGCCGGGACCGGTGCCCCGATATGGCACGATTGGCTGCCCACTTTCGCCGCGAAAAGCGACTACGTCATGGTCCCAGAGGGACGAAACGACTTGGAGAAGAAAATGACCGACAAGAACACGAAGGCCGAAGGCCCGGCTGACCCGCAGACACCGCGACCGATGTCTTCGGAGCAACCCCGCGACAACACCGGACTGCAGCACCGCTACGGCACCATCGGCATCGAGGCGGTGGCCGCCGCGGTCCGTTGCTCGAATTTCGGCAAGAAGGCCGCAGAGCCGCAGAAGGCGCCGCGCATCGACCAGCGTTTCGAGCAGGCCGTCTGAGGCGGACGGCGCGGTCGTCCGACAATCGATAGTCCGCCGTCTTTTGAGCGGCCGCAGCCTGCTGGGGCCGCTTTCATTTCGCTGTCACGTCGGGCCTCTCCTATGGCGCCAGAGTGAGCTTTAAGCTTCGGCTTTTCTGTTGCGGGGGTGCGCCGATCGGTCCAAAGAGTGGCGCGGGGGAATTCCTTCAAGGCGCATGGGGTCGGACGGTTCGCGCCGGCGGTGTCCGTCAGCGCCCCGTCCGGGGCAGGAAATTTCGCATGCTGGCTGTCTACGTGCCCAAGGGGAATTCGCTCGAACGCCGCGTCGTGGTGTCGGGCGAGGAAATCCCCGACAACGCGATCTGGTTCGACCTGGTCAACCCCGCGCCCGGCGAGGACAAGCTGATCGAAGGGCGGCTCGGCATTGCCATCCCGACCCGCGAGGAGATGCAGGAGATCGAGGTCTCGAGCCGGCTCTACACCGAGCATCACGCGCGCTTCATGACTGCGACCTTGATGTGCAACTCCGACACGCTGGTGCCGAAGACCACCGCGGTCACCTTCATCCTCGCCAAGCATTGCCTCGTTACCGTGCGCTATGACGAGCCGCGGCCGTTCATGCTGGTCGGCAACAAGCTGACCCGCACCTGCCCGCAGACCGCGACCGGCGAGACCGTGCTGATGGAATTGCTCGACGCCGTGATCGACCGCGAAGCCGATCTCCTGGAGCGCATGGGCATGGACGTCGACCAGGTGTCACACGACATCTTCGATCCGCACGGCCGGGGACCGGAGCAGGGCGCAAGCTACATCGACACGCTGAAGGTGATCGGCACCAAGGGCGACCTCACGTCCAAGGTGCGCGAGAGCCTGGTCTCGCTCGGGCGGCTGCTTCTCTTCCTCGCCAACGAGGCCGAGGGCATGCGCTGGAGCAAGGACGTGCGGCTGCAGTTGCAGGCGATGCAGCGCGACGTGCTGTCGCTCTCCGACCATGCCACCTATCTCGCCAACAAGATCACCTTCCTGCTCGACGCGCTGCTGGGCGTTGTGACGCTCGAACAGAACAACGTCATCAAGATATTCTCGATCGCCGCGGTGGTCCTGCTGCCGCCGACGCTGGTCGCCACGGTCTACGGCATGAATTTCAAGAACATGCCGGAGCTGGAATGGCAGTACGGCTATCCGCTGGCGCTGCTCCTGATGGTGATCGCGGCGGTGCTGCCGTATTACTTCTTCAAGTGGAAGAAGTGGCTTTAGGCGGCGCACGCCCCGCACAAGCGAGCATTCATCATTCGTTAAGAGCTGTGGCTCGCGCAAGGCGTCGAGCGGCACAACAAATTGTCACGAGAATCAGCTATATTGTCTCCTGCATGACGGTTCGTATTGTCGCGATCCGATGAAATGGCCTCGATATCCAGCAACCGGATATCTTCGCTTCTTCTCGCTCGCCCTGCCGTCTGCCGAACGTCTCCCGACCTCCCGCACGATTGCTCCCGTTCCGCGCCGCGACGCCCTGCGCCGCGGTCTGGCGCGTGTGCACATCATTCATCCTCCGGCAAAAGGAGTCTGCCTTGGGTAAGCATGCGAAGCACTTGAGCAAGAAGCAGCGTCGTCTTGTTCGTGAATTCGATACGGCTGAAATCATCCATCTCCAGGGAGGCAAATTCGACGAGGAGCGGACACTTCCGCCGATCAAGGCGCTGAATGCGACGCAAGCGGCCTATCTCGATGCGCTGCGCGTGTGCCCGCAGGTGATCGTGCTCGGGCCTGCCGGCACCGGCAAGACCTGGATGGCCGCGACCTATGCCGCGGATCTCCTGCGCAACCGGCAGATCGGCAAGATCGTTCTCACCCGCCCGAACGTGCCGTGCGGACGTTCGCTCGGTTACTTCCCCGGCACGCTGGAAGCCAAGTTCGGGCCGTGGGCTGCGCCGGTGATCGAGGCCATCAAGGAGCGCATCGGTGCGTCGTCTTGCGAGATTGCGATCAAGCGCGGCGACATCGATCTGGTGCCGTTCGAGGTGATGCGCGGCCGCTCCTGGAAGAACGCCTTCGTGCTGCTCGACGAAGCGCAGAACGCCACGCCCGCCGAAATCAAGACGTTTCTCACCCGCATCGGCGAGGACTGCACGGTTGTGGTCAACGGCGATGTCAGCCAGTGCGACATCGACCGCGGCAGCGGGCTTTCGACGGTGATCCACCTGATCAAGTCGCAGAAGCTGCCGGTGCCGGTGATTGAATTCGGGGCGGACGACATCGTGCGCTCCGGCGTCTGCGCCATGTGGGTGAAGGCGTTCGGCGAGGCGAAGCCTTAGCGGCGACACGCTGTCGGCGGCATTACGTCCGTTCCGCCGCCGGCATCGCGCCGCTGTGAATGCCGCACTCGGTCTTGCCACGGTCGCGCCAGCGTCCGGCGCGCACGTCTTCGCCGGGCGCGCGTGCGCTGGTGCAAGGCATACAGCCCACCGATGTGAAGCCGTGGCGCTCGATCGGGTGGCGGGGGAGGCCTGCTTCGTCGAACACGGCGGCAAGCTCGGCCGGGCTCGCCTGCGCGAGCGGATTGAATTTCAGCCGCGCGCCCTCGACCTCGACCACCGACAGCGCGCTGCGTTCACCGCCGTGAAATCGCTTGCGGCCGTTGATCCAGCCGTCGAAGGATGAAAGTGCCGCGGCAAGCGGCGCGACCTTGCGCAGGTTGCAGCAGGCGTCGGGATCGCGCGACCAGAGATCGGCGTCGGGATCGCGCCTCGCGACCGCGCTGTCGTCCGGCCTGATGGTGCGCACGTCGGTCAGGCGGAGCCGCTCAATGAGCGTGTCGCGATAGGCAAGCGTCTCCGGAAACAGCCAGGCGGTGTCGAGAAACAGCACCGGCAGCGAGCGGTCGACGTCGGCGACATATTTGAGCAGCACCGCGGACTCGGTGCCGAACGACGAGACCACCGCGAGCTTGCCGCGCGGCACCGCATGCACCGCGGCGTCGATGATCTCGGCGGGGGAGGCCGCGGCGAGCGCCCGGTTCAGCGCCATGGTGACCATCGGCAAGAGCCCCGCTTCGGTCGCGGGCGCGATGTTGCCGATGTTCTGGTGGACGCAAGGGTGCATGAGCCGCAAAGCAGGAATAGCGATTAGCTTCTCACCTATATGCAGGCCGTGTTTTCGGGGTAAAGAGAACAGGATTGCAAAGATGCGCACGGCAAAGGGCGTGCGTTCTTGAATCGCGACGCGCATAGAAGGGTCGCTTCGCGCGGCTGTTTTTCGCGGACTTTCGCCTGTTTTATTCTACGGCCGCCGGGCGAGAACCAGTGCGCCGTTTTCCAGTCCGAGCAGCACCGCCGGACGCCCCGCACCATCCGTCAGCAGCGCGAAATCGGTCGTGGCGGGCGAGGGCAGCGCGACGCTGCCGATCTCCCGGACGCTTGGCGCAAAGGCGATCAGCCTGAGCCTTCTTCGGTCGAACGAGGCGATGGCGAGGTCGGGACGGCGATCGCCGTCGAAGTCGGCGACCGCACTCATGCGCTGGGCTCGCGAGCCGCTCACATGGTTCGACACGTCGCCGAGCTCCAGCGTCTTGTGCAAGGCGTTGTTGCGAAAGCTCCAGAGCTCCAGCCGGCCGACTGCATGCGGCATCCGCACCAGCGCAATGTTGGGGTGACCGTCGCCGTTGAAATCGGCAATGCCTGCCGGGTTGAGCCAGCGGTGCGGCGCGCCGATCGGCGGCGTCTCGGCGACGATCTGGTAGCGGCCGTCCCGCTCGCCGATCACGGCAAGTGCCGATCCGCGCGTGACGTAGGATTTCACCACCACGACCTTGTCCGAACCGCCGAGCGGCGCGATGCGCGGCCGCAAGTCCTCGAATACCGCATTGGTGGAAAGCGCGACGACTTCGCGCCGCCCGTCGCGCCGTTCGACGACGACGCTCTCGGCCTCGATTGCATCTCCGAGCACGCCGTGGTCGTAGCGGTCTGTCGGGTCGGCGAGCCAGGCGCGCGCCACCTCGCGCGGCCCTTCGGCGATGAGGCCGTCGGGCAGCGCATGCAGCGGCAACGGCAGTTGCGAGGGGCCAGCGGTGGCCACGAGGCGATAGCGGTTGCCATCGGAATGGACGCGGAACCAGCCTGCGCCGATCAGCACCACCGGCCCGTCGGCGAGCGTCTCGATGACCTTCACCGGTCCGGCCGCGGGGATGGCCTGGAGGATCCACTCGGCCGCGCTGCCGGGAGCGGCGAAAATGAGGGCAGCAACGATCGCAACCAGCGCGCGGATCACACGTGCTGGCCGCCGTTGATGTGGATTTCCGCGCCGTTCACGTAGGACGAGGTCTCGGTGCACAGCACGTAGATGATCTTGGCCACCTCGTCGGTGGTGCCGAGCCGGTGCAGCGGAATGTGCGGGATGATCTGCTCGGTGCCGGGCGAAAGAATTGCGGTGTCGATCTCGCCCGGCGCAATGGCGTTGACGCGGATGCCGAGCGGGCCGAAGTCGGCGGCCATCTCGCGCGTGAGCGCTGCGAGCGCCGCCTTCGAGGTGCCGTAGGCCGAGCCGGCGAATGGATGCACGCGCGAGCCTGCGATCGAGGTGACGTTCACCACCGAGCCCTTGGTCGCGGCAAGCTCCTTGACCAGGCCGCGCGCCAGCATGATCGGGGCAAAGAAGTTCACCTGAAACACCTGCTGCCAGACGTCGAGCGTCGTGTCGATCGAGGAGAGCCGCTTGCCGCCCTCGGCCTTGGGCGAGATCGCCGCGTTGTTGACCAGCGCATGCAGCTCGCCGTCGGTCAGCCGCCGCTTGATCTCGTCGATCGCGTGCCCGGTGTTCTTGGGATCCGCGAGGTCGACCTGGATGTGATCCTCGGGCCCCATCTCCCAGGGGCAGTTCTCGGGAAACGGATGGCGCGAGCAGGTGATGATGCGCCAGCCCGCCGCGGAGAAGCGCTTCACCGTCGCGTGCCCGATACCGCGGCTTGCTCCGGTGAGCAGCAGCGTGCGGCGAGGGTGATTGGTCTGCGTCGCGGTGGTCATGGGGCACACTAGAGCATTTTCCGGCGAAGTGTGCAGCGGTTCGCCGCAGAAAATGCCACCGACGATGAGTCTTAGGGATAGAGCCGCGTCCTGCTCCAGGGCGCGCCAGCGCTGTCGCGGCGGAATTCGACGCGTTCGTGCAGCCGGAACGGGCGGTCTTCCCAGAACTCGATGCTCATTGGAATAACTCGAAAGCCCGACCAGTGCGGCGGCCGCGGCACCGAGCCGATCGCGAACTTGGCGGTGTAGCGCGCGATCGCCTTCTCGAAGGCAAGGCGGCTTTCCAGCGGTGCGGATTGCTTCGACGCCCACGCGCCGATCTGGGCCAGGCGCGCGCGGCTCGCGAAATAGGCATCGGCCTCAGCCTCGGACACCAGCTCGACCGGACCGCGCAGCCGCACCTGTCGCCGCAGCGACTTCCAGTGGAACAGGAGCGCCGCCTTGGGCACGGCCGCGAGCTCCTTGGCCTTCTGGCTTTCCATGTTGGTGTAGAAGACCGCGCCCTGCGCGTCGAAGCCCTTGAGCAGCACCATGCGCACGTCGGGCAGGCCATCGGCATCGACGGTCGCAACCGACATCGCGTTGGGATCGTTCGGTTCGGACTTGGTGGCTTCCTCGAGCCACTCCGCGAAAAGCCGCATGGGCGCTTCGGACGCGGTGAAATCACCAACCGTTAACCCCGCCGTGCAATCTATCGGAGCTGCATCGGACATCTGTGCTGGAGTACCCTATGGCCGGCCCGGTGGCAGGACGCGCGAACCGGCTGCCCCTATATAGTGGAACCGCTGTGACAAGCCTACGGCTGGGCTCAAGCCTGGGCGTGGTCCTGGCATGCGGGCTGATGGCGTCCGGCTGCGCGGTATCCGGCGGAATGGGCAACCTGTTCGACAAGGGCAAGGCCTCGGATGGGCCGGTGCAGGCGAGCGCGCTCGCCCATGACGAGGTGACCGGCTCCACGGCTGCGCCGACCTTGCGCGCGTCGGCCGCAGCTGCAACCTCCGGTCTTCCCTCCGAGACCGACCTGGTGTTCGCACGCATGGCCATCGTCGAGGTGCTCAAGCGCGGCAGCAAAGAGGCGAGCGCGCCGTGGGAGAACCCGTCGAGCGGCGCGCGCGGCACCGTCACGCCGATCGCCAACGCCTATGCCCGCGACGGGGCGACCTGCCATGATTTCCTGGCGAGCTATGTCCGCCGCGGCAGTCCGGAAAGCTGGATGCAGGGCCAAGCCTGCCGCGCGGGCAAGCGCGACGCCTGGGAGGTCAGGAGCCTGCGTCCGTGGACGCGCTCCTGAGAGACGCGGCCTTAAGCGGCATTTTGCCCAATATTGCGTCCTGACTGAATCGACACCACATAGGAGCCAGAATTAGGCTGGTGGCTGCGTGCAAACGCGGTCGGTGGGATTGTCTGGAGCTTTCAGGATGCGCGACCCCTACGACGTGTTGGGGGTGCAGAAGAATGCGAGCGGGGCGACGATCAAGAGCGCCTTCCGCAAGCTCGCCAAGAAGCTGCATCCCGACGCGAACAAGAACGACCAGAAGGCGGCGGCGAAGTTTGCAGAGCTGAACGCCGCCTACGAGATCGTCGGCGACGAGGACAAACGCAAGGCGTTCGACCGCGGCGAGATCGACGCCGAGGGCAAGCCGCGCTTCCAGGGTTTCCCGGGCGGCGGCTTCGGCGGGCGTGGCGCGGGCGGCGGTCCGTGGGGCAACGCCGGCGGCCCGCAGGGCGACAGCCATTTCGAAAGCTTCACCTGGGGGCCGGGCGGCTTCCAGCGCCACAGCGGCGGTCCTGGCTCGGCCGGGGCCGGGGCTGGCGGCTTCGACGATATTCTGAAGGAGATGTTCGGCGGCATGGCCGGCGCGGGAACGCGCGGCCGACGCCGCACGCAGTTCGAGCCGGACGATTTCGGCCAAGGTGCGGCGGGGGCGGCGACCGGCCAGGATGTCTCCGGCACGGTGACCATCACACTCGAGGAGGTTGCGAGCGGCACCACGCGCCGCGTCCACCTGCCGACCGGCAAGGAGGTCGAGGCGAAAATTCCGGCGGGCCTGACCGACGGCCAGACCATCCGGCTGAAGGGGCAGGGGCTTCCGGGTATGGGCGGCGGTCCAGCGGGCGACGCGCTGATCACGGTTTCGGTTGCGCCCCATTCGAGGTTCGAGCGCGACGGCGCAAACCTGCGGCTGGAGCTGCCGGTGGCGCTCTACGAGGCGGTGCTCGGCGGCCGCGTGCGCGTGCCGACGCTCGACGGCGCAGTCGAGCTCGCCATCCCGGCCAACACCAGCTCGGGCCGCACCCTGCGCGTGAAGGGCAAGGGGCTGCCGGGCAAGGACGGCACCGGCGATCTCTACGCGACGGTGCGGATCGTGCTGCCCGATCAGCCCGATCCCGAGCTCGAGGCGCTCATGAAAAAATGGCGCGACGGCAAGCCCTACGATCCGCGGCGCGACAGGAGCTGAGTGGACGAGCTGCGCTGCGGCCCGGCCCGGTTTTCCAGCTGCTCGTAGGCGGCACCGGCAATCGCCTTCAGCCGCGCCCGGTCCTTCGGGCCGCTGAGTGCCCAGCCGTAACTGCCCTCGATCCAGCGCACCGAGCCGAAGTTGTTGCTGTCGTCGTAGCGGAACGCGCTCCGCTGCGCCTCCACCTTCGAGCAATAGATGGTGAAGCGTTCGCCGTTTGCGCCTTCGTACATGATCAGTGCCGCCGGACCGTTCGGGGCCGGCAGGAGCCTGCCGCCGAGAAGCTTCAGGCCGAAGGCGCTGAGGTCCGGGGCCCGCAGCGTCGTGCCGATGCGTCGCGACAGCCACGGCAGCAGATGGGCCTCTTCCGCCTTGACCTCGATCGGATGCCGCACCTCGCCGATGTAGAGCCTGTGCGCGCCGAGCGCGTCGCTGGTGAACACCTGCACCTGGTCCGGGGCCGCGGCCGACGCGCCATGCGCGAACCAGCCGGCGACGCCGCCGACCAGGAAGGCCAGCAGCGAGGCCGCGGCCGCGACCGCGCCCCAGGAGCGGCGGGTCCGCATGATGCTCTGAAGCTTCAGCCGGTTCGGCACCGTCTCGTCGCCGACATCGCCGAAGCGGGCGCGGATCTCCTCGGCCTGGGCGCGCCAGGCGGCGACGCGGGCTGCGTCTTCCGGATGAGTTGCGAGCCACGCCTCGACCGCTTCGCGGCGTCCGGCGGGCAACTCGCCGTCGACGTGCAGGTGAAGCTCGTACTCGGTCACAGGGGTCTGGTCGACCATCGTTGCACCTTTCTTGTTATTTGATGCGGCGGAGCGCCGGGCGCTCGCCGTCGAGATAGGATTTGATCTGGGCACGCGCACGCGCCAGACGCGACATCACTGTGCCGATCGGCACGCCTTGGACCTCGGCAACCTCTCGATAGGTCAGGCCTTCGAGCACGACCAGCAGCAGCGCTTCGCGCTGCTCGTCGACCAGCAGCGCAAGCGCCCGCTCGATATCGCGCCCGCCGGCTTCGGGACCTGCCGCGTCGGCGGCGTCGTGGTCCTCGATCGGCGTGAGCGTCGGCCGCCGCGCGAGCGAGCGGAGCCGGTTGCGGTTGAGGTTGGTCAAAATCGTATAGAGCCAGCTGCGGACGTCGCCGCCGTGAAACAGATGCTCGGAGCGCAGCGCCCGCACCAGCGTGTCCTGGACGAGGTCGTCGGCGGTCTCGGCGTCGCGCGTCAAGGCCCGCGCGTAGCGGCGCAGCGCCGGAATCGCCGCCTCGACGTCATGGTGAAATGTGCTCAACCGATGCCCCGCGATCTCTCGTCAGTTCGACCGGAACAACACCGCTGGCGGGTCACATATTCCATTCACTGAAGGTGAATTGCCCGCGCGATTCGCATGTTAACGCTGGGCCGGCGCGTTGGGCAGGCGCGCTTGAAGGCCTTGGGAGCCTATGTCACAAGGACCTGTTGTTTGCGCATGGCCGTTTCCGAAAGCACCACGTCCGCTTTCGGGCTCGTGTCCCGGACGTCGGTGAAGTGGGCAGATCATGGCGGAACTCGCAGGTCTGATGCGCGGCAAGCGCGGCCTCATTCTGGGGGTCGCCAACAACCGTTCGCTTGCCTGGGGCATCGCCCGCGCCTGCCGCGCGCAGGGGGCCGAGCTCGGCCTGACCTACCAGGGCGATGCGCTGAAGAAGCGCGTGCTGCCGCTGGCGCAGGAGATCGGGGCGAAAATCTTCGGCCATTGCGATGTGCTGGATTCTTCGAGTATCGATGCCGTGTTCGCGGCGGCGGAGAAGGAATGGGGCACGCTCGATTTCGTGGTGCATGCGATCGCGTTTTCCGACAAGCACGAGCTCGACGGCCGCTACGTCGACACCACGGCGGAGAACTTCAGCAGGACGCTCTCGATCTCCTGCTACTCGTTCGTGGCGATCGCCAAGCGCGCCGAGCGGTTGATGCCGGACGGCGGCTCGCTGCTGACGCTGACCTATTACGGCGCGGAGAAGTGGATCCCGCATTACAACGTCATGGGCGTGGCGAAGGCCGCGCTCGAAACGTCAGTGCGCTATCTCGCGGCCGACCTCGGCCAGCGGAAAATCCGCGTCAACGCCATCTCGTCGGGGCCGATCAAGACGCTGGCCGCGGCGGGCATCGGCGACTTCCGCTACATCCTCGGCTGGACCGAGCACAACGCGCCGCTGCGGCGGACGGTGACGACCGAGGAGGTCGGCGATGCCGCGGTGTATCTCTTGTCGGACATGTCGCGTGGCGTGACCGCGGAAATCCTGCATGTCGACGCGGGCTACAACATCGTCGGCATGAAGCATCCCGACGCGCCGGACATCGACATCACCATGTCCAAGGAATAGGGCGGCAGGCCGGGACAAAACCACCATGCCGCAGCCGATCCTGTATTTCGTCCGTCACGGCGAGACGGACTGGAATCGCGAACGCCGGCTGCAGGGCCAGCACGACATTCCGCTCAATCCGCTCGGCCGGACCCAGGCGCAGCGCTGTGGCGCGCTGCTGCGGGAGCTGCTTGCGAAGGGCGATCTTGCGATCGCCGATTACGACTACGTGTCGAGCCCGCTCGGCCGCGCCCGCGAGACCATGGAGATCATGCGCGACGCGATGGGGCTCGACCCGTGCGCCTATCGCACCGACGCGCGGCTGATGGAGATGTCGTTCGGCCGCTGGGAGGGCTTCACCTATGCCGAGCTGCAGCGGCGGGAGGCCGCGGCGCTTGCGGCGCGCGAGCGCGACAAGTGGGGCTTCGTGCTGCCGGGCGGGGAGAGTTACGCGCAGCTCGAGAAGCGGGTGCAGGTCTGGTACGAGGGCGTCGCCCGCGCGACGGTGGCCTCGGCCCATGGCGGGGTGTGCCGGGCGCTGATGGCGCTGCTCAGGGTCAAACAGCCGTCCGAGGCGTCGATAGGCGAAGTCGGGCAGGGCTGCGTCTACGTGTTCAACGGAACCGGGATGACCCGCCACGGCTGACGCGTTGCTGAAGCGGCAAAAAATCAAAACGGCCAGACTTTCGTCCGGCCGTTTTGGCGAAACACCGCTCGGGCATCTCGCGAATTCTGAAGGTGATGACATCTCGCACGAGATGGCATCAAGGCTCGAAATTACTTCTTCGAAGCCTTCTTGCCCTTCTTCTTCTTCTTCATCGCCATGGTCGGTTTCCTTTGCGTGAGCGTTAATCGCTAGACAGGTGGTTCAGCCCCTGACCGCAATGACGATGGCACAGCGGCGCTCTGCGTGCAACTGAAAAGTCGAAAAAACCGTTATATTTCCGTAGCTTAATGGCCATTCAGGTTGATATTAACCGCCGTTCAGACATCTGAACGGGCATTCATTTCGCCGCGCCGCTTTGACCCCGAATGAGGCGCGGGCTACCACACCGCCTCAAGCAGAACCCTCATGTCGTTCAATACCTTCGGCCATCTCTTCCGCGTCACCACCTTCGGCGAAAGCCACGGGCCGGCAATCGGCTGCGTGGTCGACGGCTGTCCGCCGCGCATCCCGCTGACCGAGGCCGATATCCAGCCCTATCTCGACAAACGGCGGCCCGGCCAATCGCGCTTCACCACCCAGCGGCAGGAACCGGACACCGTCAAAATCCTCTCCGGCGTGTTCGCCGACGCGGACACCGGCGGCCAGCTCACGACCGGCACGCCCATTGCGCTGCTGATCGAAAACGTAGATCAGCGCTCCAAGGACTATTCCGCGATCAAGGACACCTATCGGCCGGGGCACGCGGGCTACGCCTACGACGTCAAATACGGCATCCAGGATTATCGCGGCGGCGGCAGAGCGTCCGCGCGTGAGACCGCGATGCGGGTCGCCGCCGGCGCGATTGCGCGAAAGATCGTGCCGGGTCTCAGCGTGCGCGGCGCGCTCATTCAGATGGGCGACCAGAAAATCGATCGCGCCGCCTGGGACTGGGCTGAAGTCGAGCGCAATCCGTTCTTCTGCCCCGACGCCAAGGCCGCGGCGCGCTTCGTCGACTATCTCGACGGCGTGCGCAAGCAGGGCTCGTCGGTCGGCGCGATCATCGAGGTGGTCGCCGAAGGCGTGCCGCCGGGGCTTGGCGCGCCGATTTATGCCAAGCTCGACGGCGATCTCGCCGGCGCGATCATGGGCATCAACGCTGTGAAGGGCGTCGAGATCGGCGCGGGCTTTGCCGCGGCCACGCTTTCCGGCGAGGACAATGCCGACGAGATGCGTATGGGCAACGACGGCAGGCCGCGGTTTCTCTCCAACAACGCCGGCGGCGTCCTCGGCGGCATCTCGACCGGGCAGCCGGTGGTGGTGCGGTTTGCGGTGAAGCCGACCTCGTCGATCCTCACGCCACGCCAGACGGTCGATCGCTACGGCAACGAGACCGAGGTGGTCACCAAGGGCCGCCACGACCCATGCGTCGGCATCCGGGCAGTGCCCATCGGCGAGGCGATGGTGGCGTGCGTCATTGCCGATCATTATCTGCGACAGAGGGCCCAGGTCGGGGAATTCCCCGCTTGGCCCTTCACGAAGTAGTTGGCCGTTCAAGAAATAAGAAAGTCGGGGACGAATGTCGGTGCTGGAAAGTCAGGAACGCGTTGAAGCCGCGGTGGCAGCCTTTGCCCGCGGCGAGCTGGTGGTCGTGACCGACGACGACGACCGCGAGAACGAGGGCGACCTGTTCGTCGCCGCCTCGCTCTGCACCCCGGAGAAGATGGCGTTCATAATCCGTCACACCTCGGGCATCGTCTGCGCGCCGCTGTCGGCTGCGGAGGCGCGCAGGCTGCATCTCGATCCGATGGTGGCGGCCAACGACGCGCCGCTCGGCACGGCCTTCACCATCACCGTCGACGTGCGCCACGGCCTCACCACCGGCATCTCCGCCGAGGAGCGCACCAACACCGTCCGGGCGCTGGCCAACGGCAACAGCGGCGCGTCCGACTTCGTGCGCCCCGGCCACGTGTTTCCGCTGGTGGCGAAAGAGGGCGGCGTGCTGATGCGCTCGGGGCACACCGAAGCCTGCATCGACCTCTGCAAGCTCGCGGGCCTGCCGCCGGTCGGCGTGCTCTCGGAGCTGATGAACGACGACGGCACGGTGATGCGCGGGCCTGCGGTCGCAGCCTTCGCGGAGAAGCACAAGCTCACGCAGATCTCGATCGCCGACATTATCGCCTACCGGCAAGTGCGCGAGAAGCTCGTCAAGCGCGTCGCCGAGTTTCCGGTGAAAAGCGAGATCGGCACGCTCGCGGGCTTTGCCTATGTGACGCCGTTCGACGAGGTCAACCACATGGCCGTGGTCTACGGCAAGATCGGCGACGGCAAGAATGTGCTGGCGCGGCTGCACCGCGCCGACCTCATCCGTGACGTGTTCGGCGGGGCGAACCCCGTGCACAACGCGCTGCAGCGCATCAAGCAGGAGGGCCGTGGCGTGATCGTCATCCTGCGCGACGGCACGGCGGGCGTTCCCTCGCACGGTCTTCCCTCGACCGACACCAATTCGGAGGCGGCCCGCACCCGGCAGTGGCGCGAGGTCGGGCTTGGCGCGCAGATCCTCAAGGATCTCGGCATTTCCTCGATCCGGCTGCTCGCCGGCGCGCGGTTTACGTATGTCGGCCTCGGCGGCTTCGGCATCGAGATCACCGAGACCGAGACGACCGACGCGTAGGTCAATCCACGTCGAGGATATTCATGAGTGTCGATCCGGAGCACGTCGCGATCGTCGAAGCGGTGCGCGGCTCGGAGCATCCGGTACACCTCATGTATATCGAGATGATCGATGGGCTTTATGCCCCGATCGGACTGCGCAAGCCTGCAGGCCCGGGTCCGTTTCCGATCGTCGTATTCGCATCGGGCAACGGCGGCGGCGGAATGGCCGTCATCCGCGACCATACGCAAAACCGAAGCTGGACCCAGGAGCAGTTCCTGGCTGCCGGCTATGCCGTGGCGTGGCTGCGCTATCGTGCCGAGGTCGACTACGCCTACGACAAGATCGGCAAGCTCGTCGAGGATATCCGCCAGAGGCGGCAGCTGCTCAATCGTGGACCGTTGGAGTACGAAGACGCCATAACCGTCGTGAAATATCTCAAGACGTTGCCTTTCATCGATGCCGATCGCGTCGGCTATTGCGGCATGAGTCACGGCGGCGAGATGGCGTTCAAGATCGCGTCCGAATACGACGGCATCCGGGCGATGGTCGCAAGCGAACCAGCCACGCACGAATTCCTGCGGCTGCGGCCCGACGAAACGGCGAAGATCAATCCGGAGACCGGTCTGCTCAATGTCGAGCGCATGCTGATGCGCGAGCCGGCCAAGGTCCGAAGCCGGATCACGGAGGATGTCGCCAGCAAGCGCATCAGCACGATCAAGACGCCGATTTTCGTGCACGGCCGCGATCGCGACGAGTTGCAGGGGATCTTCCGCGTGTCCTACGACCTGCTCAAGGAGGCGGGCAAGGACGCGCGCTGGGAAACCTACGATCACGACGAGCACGGCTTCATATACGTGCGGCGCAACGACCGCGGCGAATACAAGCCCGACGCCGTGCAGATCAGGGCGGTGGGGGATTCGATCGCGTTCTTCGATCGCTATCTCAAGGCCGGCTGACGCCACATCGACAGCCGAAGCGGCCGGGTTATCTCGCGCCGGTTGTGGGACAGGTCCCTTTGGGCAGGTCGCTGGCGCCGCTTCCCCTCGACCTTGACGCATGTCACCATTGCCGGCCGGTCACAGCAGGAGACTCGCATGCGAGGACGTCTTGGAGTCCTGGCCCTCGTCGCGGCCGCTGCCGGCGTGCTCGCAGCCGCCGTGCTTGCCGGCATCGCCGCGCCGACCGGACCCCAGAGCCTGGCGCAGCGCGGCGCGGGCGGGGCCGTGCCGGTCGATGCCGAGGTCGTGCTTGCGGTCGACGTGTCCTACTCGATGGACCCGGAGGAGCAGCAGCTTCAGCGCGAAGGCTACATGGCGGCCATCACCTCGCGCGAGTTCATGCAGGCGCTGAAGGCCGGGATGCACGGCAAAATCGCGCTCACCTATTTCGAGTGGGCCGGCTCGCACCACCAGCAGATCATCGTGCCGTGGCAACTCATCGACGGGCCGGAATCGGCCGACGCGTTTTCCGCTGCGATCGGCCGGGCGCGCTACACGCGGCAGTCGCGCACCTCGATCTCCTCGGCGCTCCTGTTCGGCGCGCCGTTGTTCGAGGGCAGCGGCTTTCGCGGCATTCGGCGCGTGATCGATGTGTCGGGCGACGGCGTCAACAACAATGGCCCGCTGGTCACCGTCGCGCGCGACGAGGTGGTCGCGAAAGGCATCACCATCAACGGCCTGCCGATCGTGATCAAGCGGCCGAATGCCAGCACGATGGACATCGACCAGCTCGACATTTATTTCGAGGATTGCGTGATCGGCGGCCCGGGCGCGTTCGTCATTGCGATCCGCGACCGCAACCAGTTTCGCGATGCGATCCGCACCAAGCTCGTGCTGGAGATCGCCGGCCGCCAGCCGGAAGCGCGGGTGATCCCCGCCCAGGCGCGTGCCCCGCGTGTTTCCTGCACCATCGGCGAGCGGCTTTGGCAGGAGCGCTGGGGCAACTAGGCATGATCCCGAAAAGTGTGAAGCGGTTTTCGGAAAAGATCATGCCCAAACAGGAAGATGAGCGACGGGCCTGATTCAACGAAGTTGAATCAGGCCCTAGCCGTTTTTTTAGGGAATGACCAACGTCCATCGCGTCTTGATCGTCGGCGGCGGCATCGCCGGGATGTCGCTTGCGATTGCGCTTTCGCGCAAGGGCATCGCCAGCGAGATCGTCGAGGCTGATCCCGACTGGCGCATCTATGGTGCTGGCATCACCATCACCGGGCCGACGCTGCGTGCTTTCGAGGCGCTGGGCCTGCTCGACCGGATCGAGGCCGAGGGCTTCTGCTACGACGTCACGCGAATCTGCGATGCCGATGGCCGGGTCATCATCCCCTCGCGCGTGGCCGGGAGGCCGCTCGGCGCGCGGATCCCGAACAGCGGCGGCATCATGCGTCCGGTGCTGCACAGGATCCTTTCCGAGGCGACGCGCGCGAGCGGCGCGCAGGTGCGGCTGGGCGTCACGGCGGCGGCGATCGGGCAGAACGGGCAGGGCGTGTCCGCCACGCTGACCGACGGCAGCGAAGCTGCCGCTGATCTCGTGGTCGGCGCGGACGGCATCCACTCATGCGTGCGGGTGATGCTGTTTCCCGACGCGCCGGTGCCGGTGTTGACTGGGCAGGGCTGCTGGCGGGCGGTCGCGCCACGGCCGCCGGAGATCGAGGGCGCACAGGTCTATGTCGGCGGTCCGGTGAAGGCCGGCATCGTGCCGGTGTCGCAGGCGGAAATGTACCTCTTCCTGCTGCAGCACGTGCCGGACAATCCGCGCATGCCGGAGGAGCGGTTTCCGGAGCTTCTCGCCGCGCAGCTCATCGGCTTCGGCGGCGCGCTCGGCGCGATCCGCGACGGGCTTTCGCCTGCGTCGCGGATCAACTACCGGCCTCTGGAGAAGCTCCTGCTGCCCCCGCCGTGGCACCGCGGGCGGGCGATCCTGATGGGTGACGCCGCGCACGCCACCACGCCGCATCTGGCGTCAGGCGCGGGGCTGGCGGTCGAGGACGCCTTGGTGCTGGCCGACCTGCTCGCATCCGATCGGCCGCTGCAGGACGCGCTCGGAGCGTTCACCGCGCGGCGCTACGAGCGCTGCCGGATGGTGGTGGAGAACTCGGTGCGGCTCGGCGAGCTGGAAATGCGGCTTGCGCCCGGCGGGGAGCAGGCCGAGCTGCAACGTGCATCCATGCTGGCGCTGAACGCGGCGATCTAGCGCATAGCCGTCCGAAGGACGGCGTCGCCATAGCGCGTCGAAGACGCGCGTAAACGCGCTTATGGCTCGCCTATGTCCCGGAAAAAGCCTGCCCCGCACTTGATGCGGGGTGGGAACCGGTTTTCCGAAAAGGACATGCGCCAATGCAAGGGCTTCAGCGGCGCGACAGCCGCGCCACGATCTCCACGTGCGCCGAATGGCGGAACTGATCGACCGGCGTCACCGCGGTGAGCCGGTAGCCGCCGTCCACGAGAATCCCCGCGTCGCGGGCAAACGTCGCCGGGTTGCACGACACCGCGATCACGGCCGGCACGGCGCTCTTGGCGAGTTCGCGCGACTGCGCCTCCGCGCCCTGGCGGGGCGGATCGAACACCACGGCGTCGAACCGCTTGAGCTCCGGCCCGACCAGGGGCCGCCGGAACAGGTCGCGCGCCTCGGCCTCGACCGGCTTGAGTCCGGACGTGGCGGCCGCGGCAGCCTTGAGCGCTGCGACCGAAGCCTGGTCCGAATCGAATGCCGCGACGCGGGCGCGCTCGGCAAGCCGCAGGGCGAACGGGCCGAGCCCGCAGAACAGGTCGGCCACGACCTTCGCCTTGTCGATGTGGCTGGCAACGAGTTGCGCCAGCGTTGCTTCGCCCGCTGCGGTCGCCTGCAGGAACGAGCCCGGCGGCAGCGCGATCCGCGTCTTTCCCATCGTCACGGTCGGCACCGCCCGCTGCGCAATCAGCTCGCCGTGGCGGGTGAGCCGCGCCAGCCGCTGCGCGCCGGCAATCTGCGCCAGCGCGCTCATCCGTGCCGCGCTAAGCGGCCCCGAGCCGCGCACGTCCATGTCGATGCCGGATTCCGACGCCGTGACCTGGATATCGAGCGGTTTGCGTTCCGGGGCCAGCGCTTCGGCCACCGCCCAGGCCGCCTTGATCGCGCCGTCGAGCGAGGGCGCGAGCACCGGACAGCGGTCGATGCCGACGATGTGATGCGCGCGCAGCGTCGCAAAGCCGACCTCGAGAACGTCGCGCGGGCCGCGCCGGGCATGAAACACCGCGCGGCGGCGGCCTTCGCCGTGGGCGTCGATCAGGTCGCCGACTGGGGCGTCGAGGCCGGCCTGCCGCAGCGCACCGGCAACGAGCTCGCGCTTCCATTCGCGGTAGCGCGCCTCGGTCCAGTGCTGGATCGCGCAGCCGCCGCAGACACCGAAATGCGGGCAGATCGGCGCGATGCGCTCCGGGCTCGGCGTGTCGATCCGCAGAAGATGCCGGCGGTCCGGATGGCCGGGCACGCGCTCGGCCTCGACGGTTTCGCCGGGCAGCGTATAGGGCACGAACACCGGCCCGCCGGGCGTGTCAGCGACGCCGTCGCCGCGGTGGGCGAGGCGGTCGATCGTGAGGCGTTCGGTCATCGCGCTGTCTTAGGGCATGATCCCGAAAAGTGTGAAGCGGTTTTCGGAAAAGATCATGCCCAAACAGGCATGATCCCGAAAAGTGCGAAGCGGTTTTCGGAAAAGATCATGCCCAAACAGGACAGCGCTTTTTCAGGCCGGGGTGGCGACGTCCGGAAGATAGCCGCGCTTGGTGAGCCGGTGGAAGCGCCGGATCAGCAGCAGGGCATAGAACGCAAGCCCGATCGACAGCCCGATCCAGATGCCCGGTGCGCCATAACCCAGCGGAAAGCCGAGCGCGTAGCAGACGCTGAAGCCGATCACCCAGAAGCAGATCGCGGCATAGACCAGCGTCATGCGGGTGTCGTTCAGCCCGCGCAGCGCGCCGGCCGCCACCGTCTGCACGCCGTCGGCGATGAAGAAGCTCGCACCGAGCAGCAGCAGCGTCGCCGCCAGCAGCAGCGTCGGGTCGGTCGGCGCGGTGCCGAAGCCCATGAACACCAGCGGGATGTGATGGCGGAACAGCGCCGCAAGCAGCGTCATCAGCGCCATGAAGCCCGCGCCGAGCGCGATCGCCGTCATGCCGGCGCGCCGCGTGCCCTCGGTGTCGCGGCGGCCGACCGCGTGGCCGACGCGCACGGTCGCCGCCATCGACACGCCGAACGGCACCATGAACATGATCGACGCGGTGGTGATGGCGATCTGGTGCGCGGCGAGCGCCGCGGTGCCAATCCAGCCCATCAGCAGCGCTGCCGCCGCGAACACGCCGAACTCCAGCAGCATGGTCGCCGAGATTGGCGCGCCGATCGCGAGCAACTGTCTGAACAGCGTCCAGTCGGGCACCCAGAAGCGGCCGAGCACGCGGTACTTCTTGAACGGCCGGCAGGCATAGCAGACCCACACGCCGGCGGCGCACATGCCGAGGTTGACGATGGTGGTCGCAAGCCCCGCGCCGAACATCTCCAGCCGCGGCAGGCCGAACTCCCCGTAAATGAGCGCATAGGCCAGCACGCCGTTCGCCGGGATCGCCGCGAGCGTGATCCACAGTCCCGGCTCGGGCCGGTTGACCGACTGCATGAAGCCGCGTAGCGCGATGAACCACCACGCCGGCACGAGACACCAGGCGAGGCCTTTCAGGTATTCGGCTGCGAGCTTGGCCTCGACCGGGGTCTGGCCGAGCGCAAGCAGGATCCGTTCGCCCTCGAGCTGCGTCAGGCTCAAAGGAATCCCGAGCAGCGTCGCCGCCCAGAGGCCGACCCGCAGCGCCCGCCGCACCATGCGCGGCTGCCGCGCGCCGAACGCCTGCGCGGCGAGCGGCGAGACCGCGGACACGAGCCCCATGCCGACCACGAAGGCCCCGAACAGCACGGTGTGTGCGAGCGCCGACGCCGCCACGACCTCCTGGCCGAGCCGGCCGAGGAGGGCGAGGTCGCTCGTCATCATCGCGACCTGGCCGAGTTGGGTGAGTGCAATGGGGAGCGCGAGCCTGATCGTCTCGATCAGCTCATCGCGCCAGTCCGACCGGCTCGCAGGAGAAGGCGCCTCGCCTGCGAGGATTTGTCCCGGCATTGTCATGGGAGATATTTCGATTCACATCTCGCCTCGATACGGAGCGCGGTGGATTAAGTGTGGATCGTGGAGAAAATGAGAGGGCCGCGCGGCGATGTGGCGCGGGCTTGATTGAATTGTTCTGATATGGGGATCACCGGTTCTGATGATTGCGCCGATGCTTGGCTGGCTGACCCAGCGCGCGGCTATTCGGTCCTCGATACGAGTCGTGCCGCACCGCTGCGAGCGAGCGCCACAAAGCGCTGCCGCACGATATTGAACAGGCGTGGTGGCGGCAGGCCGTAAGCGACCGTGCCTAGATCGCCGCCCGGCAGCGGGCGTAGATCAGTCCTGGCCAGATGAATCGTTGCATTCGCCAAGCACGATCCAGGAGCGCTCAGCGTCGAGACCGAGACGCTGTTTCGTCTGCGGCGGAATTTCGATTGAGCGCGCAGGGCATCCGGAGGGCTGTACGTGATCGGCAGCACCGTCACACGCTTGTCCCCTTCATCGTCCGTCAGGGCGAGGACGACGGCGCAGGGCCGATCCTTCACGCCCTCTTCGCGCCCCTCGCGGTGTTCGCGGAGCCAAAGATAGGAATAGCGGATGACCGGACCCGGCTCCGGCGCGGGCAGTGTCACGGAGTCCAGTCTTTAAGTTCGGCGTCCAGATGCGTGTGCCGTTCGTCCATCCGCACGGCTTCAATGGCGTCGATCTTTTCAGCGGCGAGTTCCTCGGCGGCAAACACGCTGCGGTCGCGCCGCTTGAGACGCTGGAACTCATCGATCGACATCAGCACAAGCCTCTCACGGCCGTTTTTCGTGATGGTGACGGGCTCCGTCAGCGCCTTGTCCTGGTACAGGCCGAGATTGCGCTGAAATTCCGCAGAGGTGATGGAAGCCATAAGTGACGTCCGGATAATCAGGATTATGCGGAATATACGGATCTAGGGGCACGTCGGCTATACCGCTTTCGCGAACTATGGCCTGAAAAGAGAACAGGCCGTGCAAGCGGCCCGTATTCCTCCGTCTCATGAATGTTATCGATCGATTACATTACTAATTGTCATCGATCGTTGACATTGATAATATGTTATCGATCGAAGACATGAGGCTTCCATGCTGATCCGGACTCCATCCGACCTTGGCGCGGCCATCCGCGACCGGCGGCGGCATTTGAAGCTCGATCAGGCGACCCTTGCCAAACGTATCGGCGTCAGCCGCCAGTGGGTCATTGCCATCGAGCGGGGCCGGAGCCGCGCCGAGCTCGGGTTGGTGCTGCACGCACTCGACGCGCTCGGCATTGGTCTCAATGCCGAGGTCACGGAGCCGTCCAGGAGTGCAGGAAAAACGAAGGTCGATATCGACGACATCGTGGCTTCGGCGCGGCAGTACAAGCGATGACCGACGAATTGATCGCCCTGCTCGGCGGCCAGGTCGCTGGTCGCGTCCGGCGCGACAAGCGGGGCAGGCTGTCGTTCGCCTACGACAAGGCATGGCGCGAAGCGCGCGATACCTACCCCTTGTCGCTCTCCATGCCCTTGGCAGCCGAGACGCACGGCTCGAATGCGGTCGAAGCGTTCTTGTGGGGGCTGCTTCCCGACAACGAAATCGTCCTGCAACGATGGGGCAGGAGGTTCCAGGTCTCGCCGCGAAGCGCCTTTGCGCTGATCGCCCATGTCGGAGAGGACTGCGCCGGGGCTGTGCAATTCGTTCCGCCCGAGCGTCTCGAAGCGGTGCAGAAGGGTGGTCAGGGCGAGGTCGAATGGCTAGGCGAGAGCGACATCGCCGACCGGCTGCGCACCTTGCGGGAGGATCACGCTGCGTGGCGTCTGCAGCGCGACATAGGACAGTTCAGCCTGGCCGGTGCCCAGCCAAAAACCGCACTGCTGTGGCACAACGGCCGTTGGGGGATACCCTCGGGCCGAACGCCGACCTCCCACATCTTGAAGCCTCCGACCGGCGGCTTCGAGGGCCATGCCGAGAACGAGCACATCTGTCTTGCGCTGGCGCGTGCTGTCGGTTTGCCCGCCGCGTCCTCACAAGTGTTGCGCTTCAAGGACGAGATCGCGATCGCGGTGGAACGCTATGATCGCGTCCGTTCCGGCAAAGAGATTCTGCGCGTCCATCAGGAGGACGCATGTCAGGCGCTCGCCGTCATGCCGACCGAAAAATATCAGAACGAAGGTGGACCGGGTGTCTCCGAGATCATCGATTTGCTGCGCACGCATTCCAGCGACCGCCAAGAAGATGTACGCAGCTTTGTTGGCGCGGTGGGCTTCAACTGGCTGATCGCCGGAACCGACGCCCACGCGAAAAATTACTCGATGTTGATCGCCGCGGGCAGGCGCGTCAGGCTTGCTCCGCTTTACGACCTGGCAAGCGTGCTTCCCTACGACGATATCGATCAGCACAAAGCCAAACTGGCGATGAAGGTCGGCGGTGAATATCAGTTGCCTCTGATCAGCCTGCGGCATTGGCAAAAGTTGGCGCGTGAAGTGAGGTTGAGCGCCGACGAGGTGACCGCCCAGCTTCGCGAGATGGCGACACAGCTTCCCGATGCCGTCAGCGACGCCCGCAATCGCGCAGCGGAGGAAGGCTTGGATCACGCGATCGTCAGTCGTCTTGCCAAGCGGTTGACCAAGCGTGCCGCCGACTGCTTGCGCCTGCTCACCGCGGCAAATGTCTAGCGCATGTCCCGGAAAAGTGGGCACCGGTTTTCCGCAAAGGACATGCGCAAAAGCAAGAATCTAGAGCGTATCCCGGTTCAACTTAACCGGGATGCGCTCTAGCCGCGCACCGTGCGACTGGCCGATTGATTTCGCGGGAATGGAGCGCCGCGCCTACGCGAGCCGCCCCGTCTCGATCTTAGCGGCGTCCTTGCCGAGCGCCTCGAACACCTTCTTGACGATGCCCTTCGCGTCGAGGCCGGCCCTGGCATACATCGCGTTGGGCGAGTCCTGATCGATGAAGGTGTCGGGCAGCACCATCGAGCGGATCTTCACGCCGCGGTCGAGCGCGCCGTGCTCGGACAGCGTCTGGTACACCTGCGCGGCAAAGCCGCCGATCGCGCCTTCCTCGATGGTGATCAGCACCTCGTGCTCGGCGGCAAGCCGCAGCACCAGGTCGGTGTCGAGCGGCTTGGCAAAGCGCGCGTCGGCCACGGTGGTCGAGAGGCCGAAGGCTGCCAGCTCCTCGGCGGCCTTGAGCGCTTCCGAAAGCCGGGTGCCGAGCGACAGGATCGCGACCTTGCTGCCTTCGCGGATGATGCGGCCCTTGCCGATCTCGAGCGGCTTGCCTTCGGCCGGCATCTCGACGCCGACGCCTTCGCCGCGCGGATAACGCAGTGCCGAGGGGCAATCGTTGAGCGCGACCTGCGTCGCAACCATGTGGACGAGATCGGCCTCGTCGCCCGCCGCCATGATGACGAAGCCCGGCAGGCAGCCGAGATAGGCGAGGTCGAACGAGCCGGCATGGGTCGGGCCGTCGGCCCCGACCAGGCCGGCGCGGTCCATGGCAAAGCGCACCGGCAGCTTCTGGATCGCGACGTCGTGCACCACCTGGTCGTAGCCGCGCTGCAGGAAGGTCGAGTAGATCGCGCAGAACGGCTTGTAGCCTTCGGTCGCAAGCCCGGCGGCGAAGGTCACCGCGTGCTGCTCGGCGATGCCGACATCGAACGTGCGCTGCGGGAACACCTTCTCGAACAGGTCGATGCCGGTGCCCGACGGCATCGCCGCGGTGATGCCGATGATCTTGTCGTCCTTCTGCGCCTCCTTGATAAGGCTCTCGCCGAACACCTTCTGGTAGGCTGGCGCGTTGGACTTGGCCTTGGCCTGGACGCCGGTCGCGACGTCGAACTTGACCACGCCGTGATACTTGTCGGCGGACTTCTCCGCCGGCTCGTAGCCTTTGCCCTTTTGCGTGCGGCAGTGGACGATGATCGGGCCGGTCTTGCTGTCGCGCACGTTCTTCAGCACGGGCAGCAGCTGATCCATGTTGTGGCCGTCGATCGGGCCGACGTAGTAGAAGCCGAGCTCCTCGAACATCGTGCCGCCGGTGATCATGCCGCGGCTGAACTCCTCGGCGCGCAACGCGCCGATTTCCAGCGCCTTCGGGAGCTTGGTCGCGAGCTGCTTGCCGACCTCGCGCAGCGAGCGGTAGGTCTTGCCGGAGAACAGCCGCGCCAGATAGCCCGCCATCGCGCCGACCGGCGGCGCAATCGACATGTCGTTGTCGTTGAGGATGACGATCAGCCGCGATTCCATCGCGCCGGCATTGTTCATCGCCTCATAGGCCATGCCGGCGGTCATCGCGCCGTCGCCGATCACGGCGATCACGTTGTTGTTCTTGCCCGAAAGGTCGCGCGCCACGGCCATGCCGAGCGAGGACGAGATCGAAGTGGACGAATGGGCCGCGCCAAACGGGTCGTATTCGCTCTCGGCGCGCTTGGTGAAACCGGACAGGCCGTTGCCCTGGCGCAGCGTGCGGATGCGGTCGCGGCGGCCGGTGAGGATCTTGTGCGGATAGGCCTGGTGGCCGACGTCCCAGACGAGGCGATCCTCCGGCGTGTTGAACACGTAGTGCAGCGCGACGGTCAGCTCGACGACGCCGAGGCCCGCGCCCAAGTGGCCGCCGGTGACGGCGACCGCATCGATCGTCTCGGTGCGCAATTCGTCGGCAACCTGACGGAGCTGGCTCTCGGGCAGCTTGCGCAAGTCGTCGGGCGTTTTAATCCGATCAAGAAGGGGCGTCTTGGACGGCTGGGACACCAAATGCTCCACAAACAAGCTTGATACGACGCTCAATCAGGCCACTTCCCGACCCTGCCGGGAGAACCTTTGCAAGGGGCTTAGAGTAGTGTGGAACCACCCTGCATTCAACCAATCCTTTGGAATTGCATCGGTTCCGCCGTCCAATGGTCAATAAAAGCCCGGACCCGTGGCAGGCAGGGCACAAGTTTGGCGGTATGGCAGTACGGTGACGCAAAGGCCGTCTTATTTGACGTCCAGCGGCTCGGTTCCGGCCGGCTTGCCCGATGAATCCAGGGTGATTTTCTCGACCCGGGCCTCGGCCTGGCGCAGGAGCTCCTCGCAGCGGCGCTTGAGCGCCTCGCCCCGCTCGTAGATCGCGACCGACTCCTCGAGCGGGACTTTGCCCTCCTCGAGCCGCTTGACGATGGTTTCCAGCTCCTCGATGGCCCGCTCGAACGTCAGTTTCTTGATGTCGGCGTTGTCGGTTTCAACCATGGTCGGTTCTTTCGGACGGGGGCGGTGGGGCAGGCGTTACCCTGTTTCTACCCCCGCAGCAACGCGGTCACGTGGGCGGCGGTGGATTGCGACAGGCCCTGCAGGTCGTAGCCGCCCTCTAGCACCGAGATCACGCGCCCCTGCGCGGTCTTGTCGGCAACCTCCATGATCTTGCGCGTGGCCCAGCCGAAATCCTCCTCGGTGAACTCCAGGTTGGCGAGTGGGTCGCGTGCGTGCGCGTCGAAGCCCGCGGAGATGATGACGAGCTCCGGTCCGAACGAGGCGAGGCGAGGGAGGATGCGGCTCTCCATCGCCTGCCTGAACTCCCTGCCGCCGTCGCCGGCGCGCAGCGGCGCGTTGACGATGTTGTCATGGTCGCCGCGCTCGGACATCGCGCCGGTGCCGGGATAAAGCGGCATCTGGTGCGTCGAGCAGTACATCAGCGTCGGGTCGCTCCAGAAGATCTCCTGCGTGCCGTTGCCGTGATGCACGTCGAAGTCGACCACCGCGACGCGATGGAGCCCGTGCTTCTTCTGCGCGTGGCGCGCGGCGATCGCCGCCTGGTTGAAGATGCAGAAGCCCATCGGCCGCACCGTCTCGGCATGGTGCCCGGGCGGCCGGTGGCAGACGAAGGCGTTGTCGGCCTTCCTGGTGACAACCTCGTCGACCGCGAGCATTGCGCCGCCGACCGCGCGCAGCGCCGCCTCGAAGCTTCCCGGCGACATCGAGGTGTCGGCGTCGAGCTGGACCATTCCCTCCTGGGGCGAGGCGTTCTTGATCGCCTCGACGTAGTCCATCGGATGGCAGAGCGCGACAGCCTCGAGCGGCGCGGCGTCCGGCTCGACGCGGATGAGATCCTGGTACTTCTCCTGCTCCAGAACGCCGGCGATCGCGCGCAGCCGGTCCGGCCGTTCGGGATGGCCCGGCCCGTTGCTGTGGTTGAGCGAGGCGGGATGCGAAATGAGGAGCGTGGTCATGCGGCGATCCGTGGGAGGGGGAGTTTCAAGGTTTATGCTTTTGTCACGGTCGAATAAAGGCGCTCATTCCCATCTCTTCCCGGAAATGCTGACGCCGGGCGGTGGCGGCGGGCTGTCCGGCACGAAGAACGTGCCCGCCAGCGGCTCTCCCGGTACGGCGCGATACTTCTCGAAATCGGTGACGCCTTCGCCCGCAAGGAACGTGTCGTCGATCAGGAAATGGCCGGTGAAGCTTGTCGCTGGCTTTTGAAAAATCGCATAGGCCGCATCCGCCATGATCTCGGGCGTCCGCGACATGCGCATCACGCGTTCGCCGCCGAGCAGGTTCTTGATCGCGGCGGTGGCGATGGTGACGCGCGGCCACAAGGCGTTGACCGCGATCCTGCCGCGCAGCTCGCCGGCCAGCCCCAGCGCCACGAGGCTCATGCCGTACTTGGCGATCGAATAGCCGGTGGAGCCGGAAAACCACTTCTCCTGCATGTCGAGCGGCGGCGAGTTCATCAGGATGTGCGGATTTGCGGCCTTCTCCAGATGCGGGATGGCGTATTTCGACACCATGAAAGTGCCGCGCGTGTTGATCGCCTGCATCAGGTCGTAGCGCTTCATGTCGGTCTCGGCGACCGGGGTGCGCGAGACCGCGCTGGCATTGTTGACGACGATGTCGATGCCGCCGAATTTTTCCGCCGTCTTGTCGATCGCGCTTTTCACCGCTTCCTCGTCGCGTACGTCGACGACGAGGGGCAGGGCGCGCCCGCCGGCCTTCTCGATCTCCTCCGCTGCGGTGTAGATCGTGCCTTCGAGCTTGGGATGCGGCGTCTCGGTCTTGGCGGCAATCGCGATGTTGGCGCCGTCGCGCGCGGCGCGGAGCGCAATGGCAAGCCCAATGCCCCGTGACGCGCCGGTGATGAACAGCGTCTTGCCTTTGAGCGACATGGATTGCCTCAAATGTCCTATGCGTAGGGCAGCGTCAGCTTGCCTTCGGCCGACAGCTCGTTCTGGCCGATGCCGATGACATGGCCATCTGGATCGCGGATGTCGAAGTCGCGGCAGCCGTACGGTTGGTCTTCCGGCTCGCGCTCGATGGTGACGCCGCGGGCGGAGAGCTCCGCGGCCATGGCATTCACGTCGTCGACGTAGAGATAGGTCGCCCAATACTGGTTGAGCGGCGCGGCACGCGGCGTCCGCGCAAGGTCGAGAAACAGCGTAACGCTGTCGCGGCTGACGATGCAGAAGGTCGGCGGCTCGCCGAAGAACAGCCCAGGCCGGAAGCCGAGCTTCTCGCGGTAGAATGCCTCGCTGCGCTTGATGTCCTTGACTTCAAGGACGGTGACGCTTTGCACGAGCCTCGCCATGGCAGCGCTCCGTCTCAGCCGGCCAGCGCGGCGTCCGCAGTGTTGACGCTGTCGGCGCTTTCGGTGACGGCGCGCTCCAGCCCCGAGGCCTGCACCGCGATGTTCTCGGCGAAGAAACGCGCGACGGCAACGCGCGCTGCAGGCTCGCCGGCGCTGACCCGCAGCGCCGCGAGCGCCTCGTCGGCCAGCATGCAGCCGCCGGCGGCCGTGCCGAACAGGCGCAAATAAGGTGTCGCGCCGGCAAGCGCGGCCTGCGGAGCCTCGTTGACCTTGCCGAGAAGCCATGTCGTGGCGCGATCAAGGCTCTCGACCGCTTCACCGAGCCGTGCGCCGGTTGCGCCGAGCGCCGGATCGTTGTTCGCCTGCACCACCTTCACGGTGTTGCGCAGCTCGTCGATATAGGCGCGCACCACCGCGCCGCCCTCGAGCGGCACCTTGCGCATCGCAAGATCCAGCGCCTGGATGCCGTTGGTGCCCTCATAGATCGCGGCAATGCGCGAGTCGCGCAGATGCTGCGCAGCTCCGGTCTCCTCGATGAAACCCATGCCACCGTGCACCTGCACGCCCATCGACGCGACCTCGATGCCGATGTCGGTGGAGAAGGCTTTCGCAACCGGGGTCAGCAGTGCGGCACGGGCGTCGGCAGCCTTGGCCTTGTCGCCGCCGCCATGGCTCATGTCGATCGCACCGGCGGTGGCGTAGCAGATCGCGCGCGCGGCGCGGGTCAGCGCCCGCATGGTCATCAGCATGCGCTTGACGTCGGGATGCTCGATGATCGCGCTCGAGCCTTCCTTGGCTCCGTTGGCGCGTCCCTGCCTGCGCTCACGCGCGTAAGCCAGCGCCTGCTGCGTCGCGCGCTCGGCGATGCCGACGCCCTGCAGCCCGACCGCAAGCCGGGCAAGATTCATCATCGTGAACATGCAGGCGAGACCGCGGTTCTCCTCGCCGACCAGGTAGCCCACAGCGCCGCCCTTATCGCCATAGACCATGGTGCAGGTCGGCGAGCCGTGGATGCCCAGCTTGTGCTCGATCGAATGCGCGCGCAGGTCGTTGCGCGCGCCGAGCGAGCCGTCCCCGTTCACGAGAAATTTGGGAACGAGAAAGAGTGAAATGCCTTTGTTGCCCGCGGGCGCATCGGGCAGCCGCGCCAGCACGAAGTGGATGATGTTGTCGGTGAGGTCGTGCTCGCCGTAGGTGATGAAGATCTTCTGGCCGGTGATGCGGTAGCTGCCGTCGCCTGCGCGCTCGGCCTTGGTGCGCAAGGCACCGACGTCGGAGCCGGCCTGCGGCTCGGTGAGCTGCATCGTGCCCATCCATTCGCCGGATACGAGCTTGCCGAGATAGATCCGTTTCAATTCGTCGGAGCCGTGGGCCGCGAGCGCCTCGGCCGCGCCCATGGTCAGCACCGGGCCGATGCCGAAGGCCATCGACGCCGAATTCCACATCTCGATGCAGGCGGCGTTCAGCGCATGCGGCAGCGCCTGGCCGCCGAACGCATCGGGCAGCGACACCGCGTTCCAGCCGGCCGCAGACCAGGCGCGATAGGCGTCCTTCCAGCCGGGCGGCATGGTGACGTTGCCGTCCTTCAGCGGCGTGCCGTGCTTGTCGCCCACCGTGTTGAGCGGCGCGATCACCTCGGTCGCGAACCTCCCGGCTTCCTCCAGGATGGCGTCGACGTCGTCGGCGGCGAGCGCGCCGTCCTGTGCGAGCGTCGGCGCAAGTCCCGCGCCGTGCTTGAGCGTGAAGACGATGTCGGCGACCGGGGCGCGGTATGTCATGACATGATCCTAGTCCTGGGGCATGCTGCGTCAACGTGCCGAACCATGGTGCGATACCGGACGAAGGTGCAACACATGATTGCCGCGCGTTCAGCGACCCTGATCGTCAGCCTCGTCATGCTCATGGGAGCGCCGGCGCACGGGCAGGATTACCCGAGCCGACCGGTGACGGTCGTGGTCCCGACCGGTCCGGGGGGCGGCATGGAGATGGTCGCGCGCCTGCTCGCGCCGCGGCTGGAGCAGAAATTCGGCAAGCCGTTCGTGATCGAGAACCGGCCGGGCGCGGGCACCAACATCGGGGCCGCGGCGGTCGCGCGCTCCGCGCCGGACGGCCACACCCTGCTGATGGCGACGTCGTCGACCATGGCGATCAACGCGACGATCTACAAAACCCTGCCGTTCGATCCGCAGAAGGATCTCGTCCCGGTCGTGCTCTACGCCCGCGTGCCGTTTGTGCTGGTGGTCAACCCCGCGTCGCCCGCGCGAACCGCCGCCGATCTGGTCAAGCTTGCCAAGGAAAAGCCCGGCACGCTGAGCTTCGGCAGCTCGGGCACCGGGACGGCCTCGCACCTGTTCGCCGAGCTGTTCAAGATGCAGACCGGCATCGAGGTCGCGCACGTGCCGTACAAGAGCATGACTCAGCCGCTGAACGACGTGCTCGGCGGCCACCTCCATTACATGTTCAGCGATCTGTCCCCGGCGCTGCCGCTGGTGCGCGAGGGCAAGCTGCGGGCGCTCGGTGTCACGTCGGCCACTCGCGTGCCGACCGCAGACGAGATCGCAACGCTCGCCGAGGCGGGCGTGCCGGGTTACGAGGCCGTAGCGTGGCTGATGATCGTGACGCGCGCCGGTACGCCGGCCGATATTCTCGGCAAGCTGCATGGCGAGATGAAAGCGATCCTGGCGCTGCCAGAGGTCCGCAGCACCATCGCGCGCTACGGCATGATCCCGCAGGACAGCGCGTCGCCGGAGGAACTGTCGCGCTATGTCGCCACCGAGACGGTTCGCTGGAGCGACATCGTCCGCAAGGCCGGCGCGGCGGGGATCGAATAGGGCAGGCGTAGCCCGGATGGAGCGAAGCGAAATCCGGGACACCCCCGCATTTCGCTGCGCTTCATGCGGGCTACGGCTCGCTGTCGCTCCATGCGGGCTACGCCTCGGCAGGCTATCCACGCAACGAAAGCTTGCCGAGCAGAGTTGGAAGGCGCTCCGTCTGGTCGAGCGCCCACAGCGCCTTCAGGACGTCATCCGTCTGCTTTTTCGGCCAGCGTTCCCCTACATTGCCTCTGAATTTCCGTTCCACCTCATCTCGGGTCATCGGCCGTTCGGCAAAGCCCGGCGCGTGGTCCACTTCGCGTGAAATCCGTCGCCCATCGCTCAAGATCGCTGTCACGCGCGTCGGCACTGCTCCACCGGTGCGCGCCGTCAGCGCGGGGTCTTCGGCAACCTTGATTTTCTTCATGAACGCGAGAATCGCGGGCTCGCGAAACTTCTGCGGCTCGAAGCTTTGATTGGTGATGTCGCCATCGAACATCGCCCGCGCTGTAATGTAGGGGAGGCTATGGTCGGCGGTTTCCCGGGTGTCTGGCTTCCATTTCTCCGGTTCGCTTCCGGTGCGCTGATAGCCCCTGCGCGTCGTCGCTATCTCGATTGCCGAAATGCGGTCGAGTGAGCCCACCTCCTTCGCGACTTCGATGCCGGCGACGATGGCGGTCTGGGTGTAGATCACGGCCGGGTAGGGCTTCAGGCTGCATCGATGGATGCGAAATTGAACGCCGCGGCGGCCGAATGCGTCGACGTCGACCTGCGCCTCGCCCGACACCTGCTGGAAGAAGCCGGAGCGCCCTTCAAAAATCGGTGCAGGTCCGGTCAGACCAGCAGCCGCCAGCCGCGCCGCAAACACGGCGTTGCGTCCAGCTTCCGGAGCCGCAAGGCCTTTCCAGTCCGACAGCGCACCGACGCGGGTCTGCGCCATCGGAATGTGATCGTTGATGGCGATGCTGACCGCGTGCGAAAGCTTCTCCGGCGGTAGCTTCATCAATCGGCCCGCGGCGAGCGCAACTGCCGGAAGACCGAATATCGGCGGGTCCCAGCCGCGGTTTGAAATATCGAAGGCATCGACCAGCCGGCAGTTCACCTCATAGGCGATCACGATCGCGGTGATCAGCTCCCGCACGCTGGCGCGTTCGGCTTCGGCAACGGCGAGGCATGCCGCGATGTTGTCGCTCGGATGAACCGCAAACCGCCCGACATAGGTGTCGTTGAAGTCGAGGTAGCGGATCGCGGCGGCGTTCGCGAACGCGGCGAGCTCGGCCGTTGTGCGCCGATCCGTGCCAATGACCGTGGCGGGACCGGCCGTGACAAGCGCCAGCTCGCGGCAGATGCGGACCGGCTTCTCGTCCCACGCACCGATGCCGCAGCCGATGCTGTCGATCAGGAACGTCTTCACGCGTTCGATCGTCGTCTCGTCGATATCCTCGTAGGTCAGGCCGTGCGCATAGGCGGCGAGCCGCTCCGCCAGCGGTCGTTCGCCCCCGCTCGATGCGGATGCAGTTGGATGGTTTTCTGCCATGGCAATTCGCGAAACGGTTTGTGCTGCGAGCGCGCCAAGAGACAAGGAGCCAAGAGACAAGGACAGGAATTCTCTGCGTGGCAGGTTCATTATGACACCCATGACGCCCTCGCAACGGCCCCGCCGATTGGCCTATTCCAGCCTCAGCTTGGCTGCGCGTACCACCTTGCCCCATTTCTCGGTTTCGTCGGCCAGCAGCTTTCCGAATTCGTTCGGCGAAAGCGCAAGCACCGCGCCGCCCAGATCGGCAAAGCGCGACTTCATTTTTGCATCCGCCAGCGCGGCGTTGATCTCGGCGTTGAGCCGTTTGATGATGTCGGCGGGCGTACCCTTGGGCGCGCCCATTCCAAGCCAGTCATTGGCCTCGAAGCCGGGCAGGGAGTCCCCAACAGTCGGCACGTCGGGCAGCGCCTCGATCCGCTGCGCCGTCGACACCGCCAGCGCACGCAGTTGTCCGGTCTTGATGTACGCCATCGACCCGGCGATTCCGGCAAATGAGGCCGAGACCTGTCCCGCCATCAGGTCGGTCAAAGCCGGGCCAGCGCCGCGATAGGGCACGTGAACCACGTCCACGCCGGCCGTGAGCTTGAACAGTTCGCCGGTCAAATGGCCCATGGATCCAATCCCGGCCGATGCCAGCGTCGTCTTGCCCGGGTTTGATCTGGCGTAAGCGATCAGTTCGGGAACGGTACGCGCCGTGACCGACGGACCGATGAGCAAAATCTGCGGCTGCCGGACGAGACTGCCGACCGGCGCGATATCGCGAAGAAACACAAAATTGAGTTTGCTGTAGAGCGTCGCGTTCACCGCGCTTGAAGGACCGACCATCAGCAGCGTGTAGCCATCGGGCTGTGCATTGACGGCCGCTTCGGTTGCAATGTTGGTGCCTGCGCCGGGCCGATTTTCAATGACGAACGGCTGTCCGAGCCGCTCCTGGAGCCATTGTCCGATCAACCGCGCACCGATATCGGTCGAGCCGCCGGCGGTGAAGCCAACCACAATTCGCACCGGCCGCGCCGGGTAGGACTGCGCGGAGGCAAAGCGCGGAGCTGCGTGCAACGAGGCAGCGCCAATACCCGAGCACAGGAAGGTACGCCGGGTGATCCTGTTCATATGCGGACCCCGGAGCGCTTCTAATTCTGCTGCGGCAGCGTCTTCAAAAGCTCCTTCCACTTGTTCGAGTCGGCCTGCAGCATTGCGCTCCATCTTGCCTCGTTCTCGTAGGCCGGCTCGACCGAGAGCTGCGCGACCTTCGCCTGCACGTCGGGCTTCGCCATGATCGCCGCCACCATCTGCGACAGCTCTCTGACCTTGGCAGCCGGCGTCGTCGCCGGCGCTAGAACGCCGATGAAGCCCGCCGAGCCGTTGAAGCCTGGAACGCCGCCCTCGGCGATGGTCGGGATCTCCGGTGCGGTCTTGGCGCGCTCGGCGCTGGTGACGCCGAGCGCGTTGAGCGTGCCGGCCTTGACGTGCTGATGCGCCGAGGTGAGATCGACCGAGGCCATCGGGATCTGCCCGCCGAGAACGTCGGTCACCGCCGGCGCGCTGCCGCGATAGGGCACGTGCACGAAGTTCGCCCCGGTCATCTTCTTGAGAAGCTCCACCGCCATGTGCTGCGCCGAATTGGCCCCGGTGGTGCCGTAGGTGACGCCGCCCGGCGCGGACTTTGCCCGTTCGATCACCGCCTTGATGGTTTTGAGGTCGCCTTTGGGGCTCGAGACCATGACGATCGGGATGTCGATCAGCTTGGCGACGGGCGTGAGCTCCTTCAGCGTATCGAAGCTGTTCGACGACGGAATATGGGGATTAATCACCAGCGCCGCAGTCGCCGCCACCGCCAGCGTATCGCCATCGCCCGGCTGCCGCGCCGCGGTGACCAGGGCCATCGTTCCGGATGCACCCGGCTGGTTGATCACCACCACCTGCCGGCCCAAGCTCGCTCCGATCTCGTTCGAGAGAATGCGGGCGATGCCGTCGGCCGATCCGCCGGGCGCGAACGGCACGTAGATCTGGATCGGCTTCTGCGCGGACTGCCCCAGCGCAGTGGCGGGCGACAGTACCAGCGTGACAAGCAGCATAACGTCCCTGAACCGCATGGCTTTCCTCCCGCCGATGATACGCCAACAGCGTATCGTCATCGCCTGCGCGGATAAAGCCGCGGTCAGCCTCTTGCTGCTCGCGATCGCCGGCCCGCTCGCCTGCCGCGGGGCCTGAACGCCGGGCGCCTCCGCGAAAGGCTCACATATTGCCGTGCCCACGCTTGATGGTCTGGCGGATCACCGGGGCCGTGACCTGGTCGGAAATCTGGATGTTCCAGATTTCGCTTTCGCCCTGCGCGGCAAAGTCGGCGAACAGCTTCGGGATGACCGACACATCGCGGATCTCGTGGCCGCGCAGGTCGAAGCCGCGCGCGATTTTTTCGAGCGCGGGCCGGCCGAACACAGCCAGGCTGTCGTCGAGGCCATCGGCGCGCAGCTTGTGAAACTCCGAGCCGTACCCGCCGTCGTTCATCGCGCAGATCAGGATGCGATATCCTTGGCGCTTGAGCGTCTCGAGCTCCTGAATATGGAACAGGAGCCCGCCGTCGCCTTCGAACAGCACGACCTTGCCCTCGCGGCCCTGCCGGCGCGCAGCCGCAACGCCAAGTGCATAGGACAGGCCGTTGCCGACCGCGCCGAATTCACGGATCGTCGTGTAGCGTTCCGCCGGCCTGCCGCGCATCTGGGCGTTGAAATAGGCCTGATGACCGCCGCCGACGACGATGTCCCAGTCTTTTGGAACGACGGCGTCGATGGCCCGGATCGCCTCGCGTGGATCCAGCACCCCGGGCTCGATGTCGAACTGCATCGAGTCCGCCGGCTCGGTCGCGATGCGATGCTCGAGCTCTTTCGTGCGGATCGCCGCCGCGGTCGGCTTGCCGGCGCCCAGCTTCTTGTCGAGGCCGGCCAGGATCGCCTCAACGCCGATGCGCGCATCTGATTTGACGTAGAGGTCGGCGGCCTTCAGCCCATCGCGCAAGCCGCGGGGGGCATCATCCAGCTGGATCTTGTAGGCCTTTGGCCAGAAGTGCCCGCCGCCGACGTAGTAGGACAGGCTCGTGCCAACCGCGAGCACGACGTCCGCAGACTCGTACATTTCCCGGCCCAGCGCCGTGAAGTAGCTGCCGGTGATGCCGAGTCCGAACGGATGGTCGTGGAACAGGCCGCGCGCGGGCAGTGTGTTGGAGAGCAAGGCACCGCAGCGATCGGCGAGCTTGATCGCCGCATCCCGCGCGCCGGACCATAACACGCCGCGGCCGCCGAGGACGATCGGCCGCTTGGCCGCGGCCAGCCGCTCGACGGCCTCGGCCACGAGCTCGGGATCAGGGTACATGCGCCCGACCTTGGGCTCATACATCGCCGAGGTCTCGTAGGGCTGGTTGGACATGTGCTCGACCTTTTGCAGATCGTAGGGAATGCCCAGCACCGCCGGCCGCCGCTCGTGCTTGGCGACGTGGAAGGCCTCGCGCACGTAGTCCATCATGCGCGGCACGCTGTGCGCGGCGATGTAATGCGCCCCGGTCGCCGTCACCAAAGGGGCCTGGTCGATGTTCTGATTGTAGAACTTGGCGTTGATCGGCGACTCGCCGGCGAACACCACCATCGGCAGGCGGGCGCGGACCGCGGCCGGCAGGGCCGTCATCAACTGGGTCACGCCAGGGCCGCAGGTGACGGAGGCAACGGCGACCTTGTTGGTGGCTACATTGTAGGCTGTCGCCGCCGCAACGGTGGCGTGCTCGTGCCTGACGTGGACGGTATGGACGCCCGGCAGTTTGGCAAAGGCGGTGGACCAATGCATGTTGCCGTCGCCCATCAAGACGAACTGCGTGTCGACTCCCTCCGCAAGGAAGGCTTCTGCGAGGGCTTCGTAGAGCTTTGGCATGGACGCGGCACCCTTCGGTCGAGGCCCGCCGCGGGCACCCTTGCCGCCATTCCAACAGTTGGGATTCGGCACTTCCCGCTGGCGGCTTCAAGGGCACGCTACATCAGGCTTGCGCGCAGGCGGAAGGGGGCATCATTTTATTCTTGCCGCGCAAGACTCCGCTCCGAGCTGCACCAGCCTTGCATCTATCGGGGCCGCGACGCCGCGGTTTCAACACTCGATCTCGCGCAGTTTTCATCGCGCGCCGGGTGCTCGAAACGGCGGTCCAGCACGAAAGGCTTTGTCGCGGAGCAACCGCGTTCCCAGGCCCCATGGACATCGCGGCCATCGACCGGTGCCTGGTGTCTTTGCGGCGGCGGCCGAAGTTACAACGCTCTATAACGGGCCGGCCGGACAGGCTTTTCGTTGCCTGGGGCGACCGCCGCCGCTATACGGTGCGGGCCTGCACGGTTCCGTAGACGGGCATCCCGAGGCATTGGGGCGTAGCCAAGTGGTAAGGCAGCGGATTTTGATTCCGCCATTCCCAGGTTCGAATCCTGGCGCCCCAGCCAACCAGCAACGGTCTATTCCGACCACATGGGTCGCGCACCGCCGGTCCGCGCCGACGAGGCGCATTGCCGAAAGCTACGATTTTGCCCATTTGCGTTGATCAGATTGCACAATTCATAAACGGCCAGCGGCCGGTGCCTTTTGTCGTGGGACAACTCGCAGTTTACAATCTGCCCGTGCGTGATGAGCATCGGGCATTAGATCATGTGCTTCCAAATCACAGTCATCGTCGGTCAGATGACAGTATTCGATCGTCGGGGGCCAAATAATTCAGTCCCCATCGGTTGCGTCAAAGCCATGGGTATCCTATGGCGACAATCGCGAGCCGCGCCGTCATCAGCCGCGGCGCGCTCCGAAAACGGATGCGTCGTGTCATGCCCGCCAGGCCCGCCCGAAAGAAAAGCGCTGCCGTTCCTGCTCCCGACATTGAAGCCGCGATCGACCTGGGCTTCCTCGGCGACGCGGTCGGCTTCTATCTGCGGACCGCCCACGAGGCCGCGTTTCGTGCATTCCTCAAGCGGGTCGGCGACTCGAATACGCCGCCGTGGCGATTTGCAATCCTCGCCCTCATCGACGCCAATCCGGGCCTGACCCAGGTTGCGCTGGCCGGCGCGACGCGGCGCGACACGTCGAGCCTGACGCCGGCGCTCGACGACCTGTGCGACCGCGGCCTGGTGACCAGGATACGGCAGGTGCATGACCGCAGAAGCTACGCCCTGAAGCTCACGCCGCTCGGCAAGAAGGCGATGCGGCAGCTGAAGGCCAGTGCCTTGGCTCATGAACGCGAGCTGGATCGTCTCGTCGGGCGCGAGCAGCGCGCGCAGTTCATTCAAACCCTGAAGCGGATCGCTGCCGGCCTTGCGGTCGACGACTAGTCGCGCGTGCAGGGCCGTAAATAGATTGACATCAAACTATTTGAGGCCATACGTTAATTGCTCTTGATCAGGGCGAGAGCGACATGATCCGGCCGTGGGTTTTCGAATTCTTCCCCGAATTGAAAAACGAAGGCGGCAGCGCCGCGGCACCAGACGCCGGTGACTACTGCGCGCGATATCTCGACCTCTGGAAGCGCGACGAGGAGCTTGGGTTCGAGGGCATCTTTTTCAGCGAGCACCATTTCGGCGGCTCGTTCAGTCCCTCGCCGAATTTGCTGATTGCCGCGACGGCGGCGCGGACCTCGAGGATCCGGCTGGGCGTCATGGCGCTGGTCGTGCCGTACTACACGCCCGCGCGCATCATCGAAGAGATCGGAATGCTCGATCACATCTCGGGCGGGCGGCTGGAGATCGGCACCGGCATCGGTGTGCCGCAGGAGCTGGCGCGGCTCAATATCGGCATGGATGAGGCGCGCGCGCTCAGCGCTGAAGCTGTTGAAATCCTCGACGCGGCCCTCGCGGCCGGCGTTGTCAGCTATCAGGGCAAATATTTCAACTATGACAAGCTGCGGCTCCTGCCGCGCCCGGTCCAGGTCCCTCATCCGCCGAAATGGACCACCATCGTCAGCGCCGACTCGGCGCGGAAATCTGCCCGCCGCGGCAGCAAGATTTGCACCGGGTTCAATCCGACGGAGCAGATCAAGGCGCTATTCGACGCCTATCGCGACGAGGCGGCGAGCTGCGGCTTCCGTGCCGGGGCCGAGCATCTGGCGCTCCGCCGCCGCGTGGTGGTCGCGCGAACGGATTCGGAGGCCCGCGAGCTCACACACGCCGTCAGGGAGCGCTACAAGGAATTCGTGGCGCAGGATCCCCGGATCAAATTGACGCCGGTCCCCGACGCGCCAAAACAACAGGGAGACTTCACCGTCAGTGACGACGAGTTCATCGCCGGCACGTCCGGGCATGTGGCGGAGACGATCATCGATCAGTGCCGTCGAACCGGCGCGGGCCATTTCCTGGCGGTGCTGCATTGGGGAGCGGGTCTCGACGAGGTGGTCGCCGCGCACGAACTTTTCGGGCGGGAGGTCGTTCCGGCGCTGCGCAAGGCCGCCCTTTGAACGGCCTCATGCGCCGGATCGGTAGCGCCGTGGTCTGACGGCCGCTGTTCGGAGACGTTCGGCCTGCCCCCAGGCCCGAACCAGCTTGTCAGAACCGCCAGATCGACCTGCCGCCGACCACCAGCGCATTGGGCCAGTCGCCGCCGCTGGGATGCCAGACGTAGGTGAGCATCGGCTGCACAGTCCAGCCCGGGACGATCTGCGCGCTGTAGGTGAGCTCCAGGTTCATCTCATAGTCGTGGACCACGCCGAACATTCCGGAAAACGCGATCCGGTCGGAATCGAATGCTCGGACGCCGTCGGATAGGCGCGCGTAGAGGATGCTCGCGCCGAACTTGTCGTCGGGGCGGCCCGGAACCATTCCGGCAAAGATGATCCCGCCGTCGGCGAAGAAATTGGTCGGATTGCGGTCGCTCGGGCTGTATGAGACCCGGCCGAACAGCGAGATGCCGCTCTCCGCATCGCCACCCTTCGGCCGGTAGATCTGCTGCTCAACGACGCCGTAGATGCCGAAGTTTCCGCTCCGCGCGATCGGTTCGCCGGAGCCCGTAGGGTCCGCCAGCAACGTGCCGTCGTTGGCGTGTCTCTGGTCGTCGAACTTGCCGAAATGCGCCCAGCCGCCGAGCTTGATGGTGCGGGCAAGTCCGGTGTCGTCCCTCCTCTGATTGGTGCGAAGCTGCGCCTCCGCCATCACCAGCGGCGGATCGGCGATCCGGAAGTTCAGGCCGTGCCGGTTGCGGAATTGCTCGTCGCCGTCGCCGGGTCCGGCCGGGTCGCCGTTGAACACCGCCGCGAGCAACGACAGATTGTCCGTCGGATCGATCTTCAGACGAACGCCCGGGGTCGAGAGCGGGTAGGCCGGTCCGCCGCTCGGCAGATTGGCCGCCGTGATCGTCGCCCAGTCGCTTTGCAGGAACAGGCTGCTGATGGTGCTGCAGAAGAATTCGGTGTCGGCCGCGAGCTGTCCGATCTTGATGCTCGCTTGGCCGTTCCAGAATTTCTGCTCCAGCCAAAGCTCCCAGAGGCGGGTCGTCGGAACGGCTTCGATCGCGGCAATCGTGTTGATCCCGCCGACGTAGTCGCGCCGGATGCGGCCGGTGTTGTGAATCTGGAAGAAGTTTCCGTAGACGCTCAGCCCGGACAGGCCCGCGAGCTTCTCCAGGTCGAGCGTGAGCCCCCCGTCAAGCCGGCCCTGGTCGACGACGCCGCGGCGCGCCCCGCCGCGCACATTGGCGAGAACGTCGTTGATATAGGTCAGGTTGTAGGTGACGCCGCGATCGGCCAGCGACTTGCGGATGCCGGCCGGGTCGCCGTTGGCGGGGAGGCTCGATGCGATCGAGGGGCCCGCAGTGTACTGCAGCGGATTGGCCGTCGCAGGCGTGGTGGTCAGCAGCAGCAGAGCTGCAACCCATACGCCGGGAACGAGCCTGGATAAATGCAATTGCTTCTGATTTGCAGATAGGCGTCCGCCCCGCACGCTCAACCCACGCATTACTCCGCGCCGCCCCCGCAGTACTTGCAACTCATTCGCAACAAAGTTGACACAGGAAACCATCTCGCGCAAGCTAATTGCTAGTAAGTCGCAATTGCAGACCACTGCGGCGCGGTCTGGTGGCCGCCCGCAACGGAGGGGTTCGGAGAAAATGAAGCTGAAATTGATCGGCCGGCGCTTCGCCGCAGCGGCGGCGCTGTTGGCCGTAGCCTTCCTTCCGGCCTCCGCGCAGGCGCAATCGCGTGCCAAGCCGTTCCGCGTCGTGACCACGTTCACCGTGATTCAGGACATCGCGCAGAACGTCGCGGGCGACAAAGCGATCGTGGAGTCGATCACCAAGCCCGGCGCGGAAATTCACGACTATCAGCCGACACCGCTCGACATCGTGCGCGCGCAGGCGGCGGACCTGGTGCTGTGGAACGGGTTCAACCTCGAGCGCTGGTTCGAGAGGTTCTTCCAGGAGGTGAAGGAGGTGCCGGGCGTCGTCGTCACCGAAGGCATCGCGCCCATGGGCATCACCGAGGGGCCCTACAGCGGCAAGCCCAATCCGCACGCCTGGATGTCGCCGTCCAACGCGCTGAGCTACGTCGAGAACATCCGCAAGGCGCTGGTGAAATACGATCCCGCGAACGCGGATGCCTACAACCGCAACGCCGCGAGCTATTCCGCGAAGATCAAGGCGCTGGACGAGCCGCTGCGCAAGCGCCTTGCGGCGATCCCGGAAAACCAGCGCTGGCTCGTTTCGAGCGAGGGCGCCTTCAGCTATCTCACCCGCGACTACCAGATGAAGGAGGCCTATCTCTGGCCGATCAACGCCGACGAGCAGGGCACGCCGAAGCAGGTGCGCAAGGTGATCGACATCGTCCGCAAGAACAAGATTCCCGTGCTGTTCAGCGAAAGCACGATCTCCGACCGGGCCGCAAAGCAGGTCGCGCGCGAGACCGGGGCCCGCTATGGCGGCGTGCTCTATGTCGACTCGCTCAGCGCCGCGGGCGGGCCGGTGCCGACCTATCTCGACCTGCTGCAGGTGACGGTCGAGACCATCGCCAAAGGTTTCGGCAAGTGACCGCATCGGCGACGATCGCGCGCGCGCCCGGCCCGCTCACCGCGAACGGGGCCAGCATCGCGGTGCGCCAGCTCGACGTCACCTATGCCAACGGCCTGACCGCCGTGCGCGACGCCTCGTTCGAGCTCGATCCCGGCACGATCTGCGGGCTGGTCGGGGTCAACGGCAGCGGCAAGTCGACGATCTTCAAGGCGATCATGGGCTTCGTGCAGCCGTCGGCCGGCGAGGTGAGGCTGTGCGGGCTCCCGGTCCGCGAGGCGCTGAAGAAGAACATCGTCGCCTACGTGCCGCAGAGCGAGGACGTCGACTGGAACTTTCCGGTGCTGGTGGAAACCGTGGTGATGATGGGCCGCTACGGGCACATGAATTTCCTGCGCATGCCCTCGCGCGCCGATCGCTACAAAGTCGACGAGGCGCTGGAGCGCGTCGGCATGAGCGAATACCGCCAGCGGCAGATCGGCGAGCTCTCCGGCGGCCAGAAGAAGCGCGTGTTCCTGGCGCGGTCGCTGGCGCAGGAGGGTCGGATCATCCTGCTCGACGAGCCGTTTACCGGCATCGACGTGAAAACCGAAACCGCGATCATCTCGCTGCTGCGCGAGCTGCGCGCGTCCGGTCATCTGATCCTGGTTTCGACCCACAATCTCGGCAGCGTGCCGGAGTTCTGCGACCGCGTCGTGCTGATCAACCGCACCGTGCTGGCCGCGGGGCCGACCGCCGAGGTCTTCACCCAGGCCAACCTGGAGCGCGCGTTCGGCGGCGTGCTGCGCAACTTCCAGCTTGGCGGCCGCGCGCTGCATGACGACGACGACACCCGCCGCATCACCGTGCTGACCGACGATGAGCGGCCGGTCGTGTTCTATGGCGAGCCCCAAGGTGATCGCAAGCCAGGCGGCCGCAAGGACGAAGGATCGTGAGCGGGATGGAGCACCTTCTCGCCGAACTGATGGTGCCATTCAGCTACGGCTACATGCTGAAGGCCATGTGGGTGAGTGCGCTGGTTGGCGGCGTCTGCGCCTTCCTGTCCGCCTATCTGATGCTCAAAGGCTGGTCGCTGATGGGCGACGCGCTGGCGCATTCGATCGTGCCGGGTGTCGCCGCCGCTTATATCCTGGGTGCGCCGTTCGCGGTCGGGGCCTTCTTCGCCGGCATTCTGGCCGCCGCGGGCATGCAATTCGTCAAGCAGAAGTCGCAACTGCGCGAGGACGCGGTGATCGGCCTTGTGTTCACTTCGCTGTTCGCGCTCGGGCTTCTGATGGCGTCGATCTGGCCCACGTCCGTGAGCATCCAGACCATCGTGCTCGGCAATATCCTCGCGATCTCCGACGAAGACGTGGTGCAGGTCGCGATCATTGCCGCGGTGTCGCTCGCGGTACTGGGGCTGTTGTGGAAGGACCTGATGGTCACGTTTTTCGACGAGAACCATGCCCGCAGTGTCGGCCTGAACACCCGCCTGCTGAAGGTCGTGTTCTTCACGCTGCTCAGCGCTTGCACGGTCGCGGCGCTGCAGACCGTCGGCGCATGCCTCGTCATCGCCATGGTGGTGACGCCCGGTGCCACCGCTTACCTCCTGACCGACCGGTTCGGCTGGCTGATCGTGATCAGCGTTGCGCTCGGCGTCGTCACCAGCTTCGTCGGGGCCTATATCAGCTACTTCCTCGACGGCGCGACCGGCGGCGTGATCGTCAGCCTGCAGACGCTGTTGTTCCTCGCCGCGTTCCATTTGGCGCCCAAGCACGGCGTCGTCGCCGCGCGGCGCAGACGGCAGGCGAGCCCGGAGCCCGCGGCATGAACGCCGTGCTTGATTGGGTCATGGTACCGCTCGCCTATCCGTTCATGCAGCGGGCGCTGCTCGTGTCGGTGATGGTGGCGGCGGTCTGCGCGGTGCTGTCCTGCTACCTGGTGCTGAAGGGATGGTCGCTGATGGGCGATGCCATCTCGCACGCGGTGCTGCCGGGGATCGTGCTCGCCTACGTTCTCAATCTGCCGCTGGCGGTCGGCGCATTCGCCGCAGGCCTCTCCTGTGCGCTGTTCACCGGCTATCTGAAGGCGAACAGCCGCGTCAAGGAAGACACCGTGATGGGCATCGTGTTCTCCGGGATGTTCGGCCTGGGCCTGGTGATTTTCACCAAGGTGGAGACCGATCAGCACCTGCTGCATATTCTGTTCGGCAATGTGCTGGGCGTCAGCGTCGGCGACCTGGTCGAAACTGCGGTCGTGGCCTGCGGCGTGCTGCTCGTCGTCCTGCTCAAGTGGCGCGATCTCTTGCTCTACTGCTTCGATCCAAACCACGCGCGTTCGATCGGCTTGCCGGTGCGGGCGCTGCACTATGGCTTTCTGGTCCTGCTGTCGCTCGCCATTGTCGCGTCGCTGAAGACCGTCGGCATTATTCTTGTCATCGCCATGCTGATAGCCCCCGGCGCCACCGCCTTCTTTCTGACCGGCAGCTTCGGACGCATGCTGCCGATTGCCGCGGCCTCGGCCATGGTCTCCGCCGCGATCGGCACGCTCGTCAGCTTCCATATCGACGGCGCGACCGGAGCCTGCATCGTGCTGACGCAGGCGATGTTCTTCGTCCTGGCATTCCTGTTCTCGCCGCGCCGCGGGATATTGCGATTCCGCAAGGACCCCGGGCCGGCGCAGAGTTACGAGGACGGCGCGCGGGCGCGATAACCTGGTGGGCACGATGCGGTCAGCCCGACAAGTCTATCCGGAAAGCGACGGCCTCGCGCGCGCACGGCGGTGCGCGCCTCCCAGATGTGGTCGGCGAAGCCGGCAGATCGATGTGCTAGATGTCTCGGCTTGGCCAAGCGGCGGGATTGTGTTTTCGATCAGTGCGAGTTGTCGTGGCGGATCGTCCGGCTACACGTCCTTTGCGTTGTGACGGCGGCAAGCATCCGATTCCATCGCTACAACGATGTTCCGTTGCCCAAGCCATTGCACGATCTGCCAGCATAGATCGGGTGGATGCCGTTGTCCCCATTCCGCAAGAATGGCCCGCACCGTGCGAGGCCGTTGCATATGTTCCAGCAATGGTGCGATCTCGATGCTCCCGACAAACGCAACCGGTCGGTCCAGCGCCGGATGACACAGCGCCGGCCGGCCTTCGATGAAATCATCAACGACCGCGGGAGCGGGCTTGATCGAAACCAGATGCGAGAGGGCAACGCGACAATCCGGATTCAGCGGTCCTTTCGGGTCGTCGGGCGCTGGATCGCTTGTCGAGTTGGCCGCGCGCTTCGCCCAGAACGGCGTATGCGATCGTTCGGCCATCAAGCGATACAGGTTGGCCGCCTTGGCCATGTGCCGGCGGGCCGTGTCCGCGTGGTGCGTGTTGTAGAAGTCCAACGCGAGACCGGCATTCGCCGGACGGCGCTTTATCGTGTTGATCACGACCGCCGCTTGCAGGGACGATACGATTGCGGTTTGCACGCCTTGTGACGATAGCGGATCGAGGGTGACGCCGGCGTCGCCGACACGAACGAAATTCTTGCCCGCTGCCGGCGATGTAGTCCATTCCGAGGCGTCGCACGTGGCGATATCGGCCGCGGTCCCGCCCGACAGGCGAGGGCCGATCAGGGGAGAGGCGAGCAACGACGCGCGATACCACGCGGAGATCTGTTGCGGGCTCCAGCCCGACACCCTGTGCGGGTCGACAAAGATCGCCGCGATGCTCGCGCGTTCGCCCAGCGGCGCGCACCACATCCAGTCCTGCCGGCCTGCCTCGATGCAGGCAACCGATCCGGCCGGGCGGCCGACCTCCCACCTTGCATAGAGCGCGAGCGTCGGAGCCGACGTGCGTCTTCGCTGTCCTGCACCGAGGCGGCGGCCGCCGGATGCATCGACCACGATATCCGACCGGACTTCCGTCACGGCGGGATGCCCGCGCACGCGCGTCAGCCATCTGCCGTCTTCGCGGCAGGTGGGCCGGTCCGCGCGCGCCGGCCGAAGGAGTCTGGCTCCCGAGACTTGCGCGTGAGACCGCAGCAGCGCGTCCAGCCGGCCGCGCTCGACATGGAAGCCCTTCGGCCCGGGCCGATAGCGGCTTTCCGGACAATCGTTGTCCCACCGGACGATGATGTTGTCGAAGCGAACAAAGCCTGCGGCTTCGATCTGGTCCCGCACCCCGAGCCGCTCCAGCAGGGGAATGATGCTGGCGGGCAGCGAAGCGCCGAACACCGGTGCGGCCTGTTGCGCGTCCACCACCACCACGTCGTGACCGAGCGCCGCGAGCCGAGCGGCGGTCGCCGCGCCGGCCGGTCCGCCGCCGATGACGCAGACGCCGGCGTCGACGCGGCCGGCGGACGTCATGCGGGACGCGGCGCGCCGAGCAGTTCGTCGAGCCGCGACGGGCGCTGTTTCAGCAGGCGGACATAGGCGCCCAGGCAATAGTGCAGCCAGCCGCGAATATAGTCGCAGGCCTCGCGGCCCGCGTTGATCGCCTCATAGTGACAGGAACCGCCGCACAGGTTCCGCGCCCAGCAGCCCGTGCAGGGAAGCTGCTGCTGGACATGGCGCGCCGCGAGCCAGGCCGACTGCCTGGCCGGATCGACGCCGGTCTCCGCATTTCCCATCGACGCCCGCTCGTCGCCGACGAACCGATGGCACGCATAAAGGTCGCCGTCCGCCGAGACGCCCATGTAGCTGCCGCCGGCGCCGCAGGGGTAGGCCTCCCGGCCGCCGCCATGGATGTGCCTGAGCGTCGATATCACGTTGGCGAACGGAAGCAGGCGGTCTTCAGCAATCTGCTCCTCGAACTTGCGCCCGCACTCGATCATCTGCTGCAGCATCACGTCGAGCGCGCCGCGGTCGAGCTTGCCGCGGCCGGACGGCGAGCTGAGCATCGGCGAGAACTGGATCGCATCGAAGCCGAAATCGGCGAGGCCGAGCAACGTGTCGGCCAGGCAGAGATTGTCGGGCGTTACGGTGACGCGCGCGGTGACGCGAATGCCGCGGCTCGCGCGGGACAGCAAGGGCCGGATCCGCTCCGCCACGCGGTCGAAGCTGCCGCGTCCGGAGCGGAACGGCCGAAGCCGGTCGTGCGCCGGCCCGATGCCGTCGATGCTGACCGTGACCGAAAACCCGTATCGCTCGAAAAATTCGATATCGCTTGCCGTCAGCAGGGTGGCGTTCGTCGTCAGCGAAAAGCCCACGCCGATTCCGGCCGCCGACGCCCGAGCGGTCGCGTATTCCACCACCAGCATCAAGGTGTCACGATTGGCCAGCGGCTCGCCGCCGAGGAACACGAGGTCGATCTTCTGTCCGCTCGCCGCGCCCGCGAGCAGGCGGTCGACCGCATCCCGCGCGGTCTGCGCCGGCATGTTCTTGGCGTCGCCGCCGAACGAGCCCTGCTCCGCGTAGCAATAGGTGCAGCCGAGATTGCATTTCTGCGCGATCGCGAGGGAGAACGTGCGAACGGCAACCGTCTCGGGTGGCGGCTCGGCGGCGCGCGCCGTTCCGCCGAACCCGAGGCCCGTCATCATCAGACGCAGCCGTTCGGAATCCCTCGTCGACAAGCACTGCTCCAACGCCCCGGCGACATGCGGTTGGAGCGGGTAGATGCGCCCGCTGTCGACGTTCAGCAGCGCCGGCCCCGCCCCGTCGTCGAACAGGTGCGCTTCCGGGCAGCGCGGCGCGCTGGGGGCTGTCCCGGCCGGAATGCGGTCGCTCATGTCACGCCTCGGGCCGGCAACCGGCTCACGGGATGTCGTCGCCCGGACCGCGCTCGGTTTCGATCAGCTTTCCGTTGCGGAGGCGTGCGATGCCGATCTTGTCCTGATGGAGTTCGTAGTCGTCCCCGGTCCTCAACCGGGGCGGGGACACAGCGTGGTTCGCGTATTGCTTGCGATAGACGTTGACGTTCACATTGTCGCTTTCGTCGAGGTAAGCCCGGACCGGCAGGTTTTCAGACCAGTAACCGGTGCATGCCGTGAAATCGGTTTGCCACGGCGAGCAGCAACCGCTGGTGAGCTGACCGCGCACCGCGCCGGGTTCTCCAGCCGCGTTCTTGTACCGCACCCGGATGTCGCGCGGATCGATATGCGGGTCCACGCCAGGCCGGTAGAACAGTGCCTTGATGTCAGGCACCTCTCCTTCGAAACCGAACGACACCTCAAACCCGGGACTGAAGTCGCCGGTGCACGAGCGCAACGCCAATTCATCGATGCTCCGTGCAGTTGCGTTGTGCAGAGTGCCGGTTGCGCCGCCGCTGTCTGGGGCGACGTCCTGGCGCAGCCGTAGAAGCAGGGATGCTTTCGCGTTCGGCTCCGGGTCGACCTCCGGCGAATAGTCGCCCGGCGCAACGATGATGCATGCTTCCAGCATCGGCAGCTGCGCGGCCGCCCCGTTGAGCTGGCACGTCACGGTCCCGTCGCAGCTTCCGTCCGCGATTTCGGCGGTGTGCTCGGGAAACGAAGGAACCGGCAGTCCGTTCTGCTTGCGGTGAACCGTGGACTTCGGCGGGATGAAGGTCCCGTCCGCGGTGATCTGGCCAAGCGGAATTTGCGCGCCTTCGGCGAAGTCGGGGAGCGTGCCGATCAGCTGCCCGCCGTTGGTATCGGAGGATGCCCTCGCCGCGATCACATGGGTCTGGTCACCAAGCGGGCGTTCTTCCCGGTATCGGATCTTCTGGTTGGCCACATTGGCCGACCAGACGGGGGTGATCCCGAGCTGTCCCATGATCGCGGGCGTCAACTCGCCCAATCCAACGTGATTGGCTCCATAAGCGAAGATGCGGAACTTGACCGCCTGACGCTTCATCAGGCCGTTAGACTTGTAGTTCTGCTGCGGGTCTCCGAACACGAAGTGATCGTCGTTCTTTGCCATGCGCGCAATACCGATGGCCGGATGAATCTTGAAAGCAACGACATCGCCGAGATCGTTTGGAAAGGCCATCATCTCTCTCCTGGGGACTGCGCGGTTCTCCGGTGCCTAGCTGGTGAGTGCGGGCATGTATTCGAAAGTCAGGCCCGCCTGTTTGTTGGTGTTCGGATCGACGAAGCTGACCACGTCGACGGCCGACGTTCGCATTTGCACCATCAGAGTCTGAGCACGCGCGATCTTGTTGGGTTCGCCGTTGAATGCGAGGTGCAGCGCGCGAAGCATGTCCGAATAGAGCATGTTGAATTCGTCCACGAGCTGCCGCGCGTCGGTGCCTACGGCGTAGTCGGACGCCTTCGGGTTGTCCGGCAGGTCGTAGACTTTCGACGCAACGAAAGGGATGGCCGCGCCGCCATAGGAGAATCCGAGCGGAGAATTGTCCTGGATCAGGCGGCGGCCGTGATAGACCTCGGCGAACCGGTAATAATGAGCGAACTCACCGCTGCCGTCGAACGGTTCGTTGGTCGTGCCTTCGCCGTCCTGCACGATCCATTCCAGCGCCGCGACCGCGTCCACGACACCTGTGATCGGCTTGAGGCGCTGCCACAGCCCCGGCCGGTTGACCGTGACCTGGGGATTGGAGGGGGTGGCGAAGAGCGGGTCGCCAAGGTCGATGATCTTCTCGATGATCGCCTTGTAGAACTGCCCGATGGTGGCGAATGCCGGCTGATCGTCCGCGGCCAGAGGAATGACCGGAAAATTCAGCGGTGTCTCCGGCTTCTCGATCTCCATGAAGACGTCCTTCACCAACGCGGGCGTGAACTTCTTCAGGCCGACGACCAGGCCGTTGCTGATCGACATCGGCAGCGGCCCTGGATACTGCGGAGTGAAATTGGGATCGGCGATGTTCGGCGTCCCGCCGATGGCGTTGAGCACGTTGCCCACCATCGCCATGTGGAGCATTTCCTCCTCGGCGATTTCTTCAAGCGTCCGGAAGATCTCGGTATTGGCGTTGCGGTGGATGCTATAGGCCGCCGTCAGATAGGGCGGAATGGTCGAATGCTCGAGGCGCAACGCACGCTGTAGCAGGTCATGCAAATGGGACGCGCTGCCGGCGTTCTTCGCCGCAGAGAGAAATTTTGTTTCGATAAGAAGCAACGCATCCCCCACGCGACAGCGCAATTGCGTTTTTTCTCATTGCAATCATAGATAGATTATCCCTCCGGCAGGGACAGTGCAACGTGGAATTGTATTGCTCTTGGCAGCTCGGGCTCAGCCGATGAACCAGCGATCGTCGCGCAGGAAAATGAAGTTGAACGCGGCCGGGCCGGCGATGGTGACGGTGGGCGGATCTTCTTGGCAGATCACCCGCTGCATGACCGAGCTATAGACGGCGGTCGCCGAAGGCACGGCTGCGCTCAAGTCGAACGCCGCTCCCGGCGCGGCCCGGTGGTTCCAGAGCACGACGAATTCCTCCGACAGGGCGACGATGCATTGGTCGATGCCGGCCGCCGCCATCGCGCCGGAGCTGGCCGCGACTTCGCTGCGTACGGCGGCGCGGAACGCATCGGCCGTCTGTGCGGCGTCGCGCTTCACGCCAAAATGAATCGAGGTCTCGCCGCTCTGCCAGTCCGTCGCGCGGTCCCATAGAAAAAAAGCAATCGCGGTGTCGTTGGCGGGGTCGAGCAGGATCGGAAACGCGGCGCGGCTGCGGCCGCGCTGATAGACGCCGCCGTGCGACTGCGCGTAGACGCGCCCGCGCAGCGTATCGTTCATGATGCGGCGATAGTCATCCGGCGACCGGTAGGCGATCACCGCGACCTCGTGCGGGCAGGGGACCCCCTCCTGCTCCGGCACGGCAGCGGGAAGATACGCGGCAAGTCCGAGCGGCTGGAGCATGTACGGCGTGCCGGGCATGAAGGTCTGGCCGAGCTCTCGCTGGAAGCGCTCCTGCGTGAGATCGGGATGCCGAAAGCCGACAAAGACCCGAAGCCCCGCGGGCGGGACGTCGAAATTCGGTGTGCCGCCGTTCATAACCTTCTCCAATCCGGCTAGCCAAGATCGAGCGCGAGCTGCTGCGCATGACGCCGGGATGTCGCAGCGATGGTCAGATGCGGATTGGCCGCGCCGATGGCCGGCCAGCAGGACGCATCGGCCACGACGATCCGCGGTGAACCATGCACCCGCCCGAACGGATCGGTGACGGAGCTCGCCGGTTCGGTGCCCATCGGCAGGCCGCCGGCTTCGTGGAAGCTCGCGCCCGGCGGCAGGACCGTCACGTCGGCCGGATCGGCCTTGAGCGCTTCGCCGACGCGCTTCAGCGCCGCGACCATCGTGTCGCGTAGCGCCTCCTCCTCGGGCGTGTAGGCGAAGTGCACGGTGTAGCTCCCGGGAGTGCCCGGCGGGCCCGGCTCGATGAAGGTCGTATCTCGTCCGCCCACCGGTCCGAACGCGCGCACCATGGCCGCATACTCGGCGGTGCGCACAGGCTTCCAGTTGGTCGGGTCCTGGAGCAGGAACAGATTGTTGCCGGGAAGGTGGAGCTCGATCTGGTGCTTGATGCCGCCGCCGGCCGGAACGTAGACGATCGCGGCCTCCGGCCTTGTCGCGTCGAAGATCTCCGGCGGAACGTTGAAATAGACTCGGCAGAACAAATGGTCGGCGATGCGCTTTCCCATTAATCCGCTGGCGTTCGGCAGCCCGGACGCCATTGCCAACTGAACGGATTCGAACGCGCCGGCGGCGAGAACGACGCTCCCTGCCAGGACCTCGTGCGTGGTCCCGGTCGAACGATCGAGCGCGGCCACCCCGCGCACCTTGTCCTTGCTCGCGCCAAACAGGACCTGCGTCGCAAGGCTGCCGGTCGCAATCTTCAAGAGTTCGGCCGGCAAGCCCAGCACTGCGCTGCGAAGCAGGATGGCCACGGCGTTGGCCACCGTTCCGCCGATCCAGCCGTCGGCGGTGGGGCGCGTGTCGATCGCGAAGGGGCCGGGCTCGGCCGCCATGCCCGCCATCCGAAGCAGCCGGCAGACCGCCTGGGTCAGGGTCGGGCCGCCGTAGTTGCTCGAAACGCGGAAATGACGCTCGGCCCATTGATAGACCGGATCGAGTTCAGCTGGTCCGAACGGCCAGGCGGTGAAGTCCTCGTTGCGGAAGCGCGGCGCTGCGCCGTTCCAGAACAGGCCGCGCCCGCCCAGGCAGCCGATCAGTGTTCCGAAATCGCCGCCTCCCGCGAGCTTCGGCCGGTAATCGATGGCGGCGCGCAGCTTGCGGACCGTTGCGCGGTCGAACCGCAGGTCCGTGGTGGCCGAATGCGTCAGCAACGCCATCGGGCCCGCTTCGAGGAGCGCGACGCGCTTTCCTTTTTCGACCAGGGTCAGGGCCGCGGTGATTCCGGCGGTGCCGCCGCCGACCACCACGCAGTCGAACGCTGTCGCGCTCGACGCGGCGGCAATGTCGGCCAGCGGCCGCGTGAGCGTGCGTTCGAGCAGCGAACTCATGCGTCCTCCGATGCGTCCGCACCGGACACCAGGACGCGGATCCGATGAAATACGAAATGATTGGGGACGATGGGAAAATAGCCGCCGTTCGGGTCGGCCTTGCGCCATCGCTTGCCGGCGCATCGCAAATAGACCTGGCGCGCCAGCGCATCGTTGCGGACCGCGCCGACGCAGATCCAGTCGAGATCGTTTTCCAGGTCCGGCCGCCGGAAGTAAGCCGAGAAGAACGACCCGCGGCGTTCGAGCCGCAGCCACGCGTCGAGCAACAGGCCGTCGCCCAAGGCCGGCCCGTAATGGTTGTCGTCGTAGACCGTGCTGGCGTTCCAGTTGATCCGGTAGCCGTCGTTCTCGTCGTGCTCGCATCCCGCATAGGGCCGCGCGCCGTGCGGATCGTAGAAGGAGTGTTTGTCGTGGTGTCCCTGCGGCAGCCGCGGCGTGCCGTCCGGCTTCCAGGGCTCGATGTGCCGGCCCGGGTCGCCGTTCACGACGGCGATCTCGAGTGTGCTGGCCTGGGTCGCCTGCGCGCTCGAAACTTTCGCCTCGCTGATGAAGTCGCCGACGATTCCGCGACGAAGACCCGCACCGCCTCCCGAATAATAGGGCGTCTCTTCGAGCGCCTGCAGCACCTGCGCTTCGAGACGCCGCAGCCTGCGTTCCACGTCGTCTGGAGCGGGCGGCCGCGCGGCCGGCTCGAACGGCAGGATATCGATGTGCACGCCGTCATCCTGGTAGACGTGGCAATAGCGGTTGGCTCGTGCGTAGCCGAATGCCCAATTGTCGGTGTCGATGTCGCGTCCGCGGAACGTTTCGTCGCAAAGCGTGCGATAGGGCAGGAGCGCCTGCTGGCAGGCCAGCACCGATCGCGTCAGCGCCGCATGCATGCCGGGCCGGGCGGCAAGCTCCTTTAGTTGCGCGGGATCGAGCAACCCGCCGTCCGGCACGACGATGGCCCCGAGCGCGAGCGATCCCGAACGGATGGCCGGCTCGACGCGGGTGAGGCCGGCTTTGTCGACCACGATCGCATCGAGACCGAGCCTGATACCGTCGGCCAGTGCCTGCTCGGGATCGGCCCCGGTCATCGCTATTGCGGCGCGCGGCGTTGCGGCGCGCAGCGCGGCTACGTCCTCGGTCTGCCGAACGACAAACAGGATGCTGCGGAAGCGCGGCCCGCCGGCGATCGCGGCGGCCGCTCTTTCAATCAGTTGAGGCTTGGCGGCCTGATCCGCCTGCGTGAGATCGATGACAATGTCGAGCTGCGAAGGCAGATCTTCGAGGAGCACGCTGAGCAGCGTAGCGCGGGCGCGGTGGCGCACCGGCTTGCCGTGCCGGTCGGAAAAGGTCGCGCCGATTTCGGCAAGCCTGAGCTCGGCGGCGGTCGAACTGCTGACGCGGCCGGGTTGTCCGGTCAGCGGTGCCAGGTCATCGCTGGGACAGCAGACAACGCGGCCGTCCTTGCTGAGATGGACGACGAGCATCACGCCGTCGGCACCTGCGGTGTACGCGGAAATCAATGCCGCGGATGACTGGGAGGGGGCCTGCAGACATCCGGAACCGCTCTGCCAGATCCGCATCACTCGCCCACCCCCGTGACACACTCCCCGCGGCGAAAACGCCTTTAGCGTGCATATTACGCTATTGCGACCTTACATAGGCGCGCCTAGTATTACAACCGTTCCGTGCGTTTAACGCGACTGCCTTGCGGCGCGGTCGCTGGGGCGTTGAGAGCCGAGCAATGAGCTTGCGTGCGGCGCTGACGGATTTCCTGACGGACTGGCGCCAGGATCTGGCGCCTGCTTGGCACGTGGCGTTACAGAATGTCGATCCGGCACTGGCCGCCGTCCGCAGCGACCTGCAGTTCGATCCCGCCGTTCCGATCTTTCCGTCACGGCGCAACGTGCCGCTGAGCGGCGCGCGTGCAGATGCGCATGTGCTCCGCGCATTCGATGGGACCAAGCCTTCGGACATCCGATGCGTCCTGCTCGGTCAGGATCCTTATCCCCGGATCTCGCGTGCGACCGGCCGCTCCTTTGAACAGGGCGATCTCGCAGCCTGGAATGACGGGGCCGTTGCGACGAGCCTCAAGCGGCTTGTGCAGATGATCGCCAATGCGCGCACCGGCACCAATCGCTTCACGAAGCCGAACGGATGGAACGCCGTTCTCGGCGCGATTGCGGACGGCGAGCTCGATTTCCAGTCGCCGCGCGACCTGTTCGACCGCCTGCAGGAGCAGGAGGGGCTGTTGTTTCTCAATGCGAGCCTCACGATCACGCGTTATGCCCCCGGCGGCGCGTCGGAACAATTGTTCGGCCATATCCCGCTTTGGGCACCGGTCGTCGGAGCGGTGTTGAACGGGCTCGCCCGGCGCCAGACAGGCCAGGTCGTCTATCTGCTGCTCGGGACCCCAGCTCATGCGCTGGCAGATCGCGCCGGAATTCGACAGGCCGCCGAGCAGGCCGGCACATGGCAGAGGCGCGTCGACGAAGTCAGGCTGTCGCACCCGGCATCCAACGGCTTTCTGGGCGACCGCAATCCATTTCTCGAAGTCAATGCGAGGCTTGCGTCGATGGGTGCGACGCACATCCGCTGGTGATTTTTCCAAGAGAGGGACCGACGCAATGCCATTCGACCCCGAACCGAGTTTCGCCCGGCGGATCATCGACTATGGGCTGACCGAGGACGACCTCGCGCAGCGCCAGCCTGCGCCGCCCGTTCCGTTTGCCGCGTTGCCGTTGCCATGGCCGAGCGGCGCTGCGCCCAATCCGCGGCCCTTTGATGTGGAGCCGGCGATGGATGATGAGTTGCCGAAAGCGGACGTTCTGGTGGTGACGTGGACCGTAGCCGAGGTCGAGGCTCTGGCCGACACGCTGACTCCGGGTTTCGGTCGCAACACCTGGTATCGGTATGGGCGGCGCTTCCAGGATCACTATGTGCCGCTGATCCGGCGCGGCGCGCCCTCGCTGCGCGCCAATCGTCTGGGCTCGTATTTCCTCACCCGGATCGCCAACAAGGATGTCCTCTGCTTCAAGTCGGAGCTGCATCTGAACCAGGACGGTAAACGCACCGGGGAGGGCAAGGCCACGCTGCCAGTCAAGGATCTGTTTCATCAGATGATCAGGGAGGTGCGTCCCTCGCTGGTGATCACAGTCGGCACCGCGGGCGCGACGTTTCCGCCGGACCGGGACGTGCAGATCGGCGGGATGAAATGCCGGCCGCACGAGCTCGGAGACGTGATGATAACGCGCGGCGCGAAATTCAGGCTTTCCCAGGAGTTCGCACAGGAGCCGTTCGCCAATTCGTCATACCGCTGCCAGTCGTTCAATATTCCGACGCAACGGCTGGAAGACGCCAAGCGGCTGTTGCGGGACAACGCCGAGAAGCTTTCCGAACCCGCGTTTGGTCCTCCTCACGCGAAGTATCAATGGCCGATTCAAGGGCTGGTGCCCGGCTTCAGGAATCAGCCGAACCTGTGGATCGACGGTCGCGACTTCCCGGAATTTCACCCGATCCTGACGACGGACTTTTTCGAGTTCGGCACGTCCACCAACGGGCTGGAGCTTCAGGGCTGCGGTGTTGAAATGGGCGACGCCGTGCTCGGCATGGTGGTCGACGAGTTGCCCGCCCAGGACCGTCCGGATTGGCTCGTGATCCGCAACGCCTCGGATCCGCAGATCAACGGCGCGCTGCCCGCGGGCGGAGCTTCGTCTCTTCCGAGCCCGCTGCGACGCGCGCTCAACATGCAGGCCCATTGGGCGGTCTGGTACTATGAAACATACGGATACTGGACCAGTGTCAACAGCGCGATCGGCGTCTGGGCGATGGCGGCCTGAGCATGGCCGATCCCGTCACATCCACGCTGCCGACCGAGGTCCAGCTCGCACTCGAAGTGATGCCTTGCCAGGCGATGCGCCGCTCGTATGATTCAGCGGAACAGCCGCACCCCTGCAGCTATTTTTCCGAATGGGGCTACTACCATTCCTTCGACTACGCCGACGCGGGGCCGCCGCCCCGCGAAGGCATCGAACAGCCATCGAGCTATCGCGGCAAACGGCATCTGGTGCCGGAGCTGCTCTCGGGGTGCCGCAAGGCCCCGATCATGTGCGTCGGCATCAATCCGAACCTGCCGGGCTGGAGCGAAGCGAGCCGGAATGCGGTCCATCCGTATTTCGACGACTATCTGCAGTACGCGCATTATTTCCGCTACCGCAGCACGGCGAAGCTGCGGATTCCCCGGAACGACTATCGCCGCCTGCTGGGTGGGCGGACCGACACGCCAAACGACCCGCGGCCGCTCGTGACCGAAGGCGATACCGTCGCGCTTGAGCTCGATCCCGTGACGATGTATCGCGCGTATCAGTCCTTGCTCGAAGGCCTCGCCGAGGCGGAAGGCTGGCAGAACCACAAGCTCGCCGTTGGCGAGGATCTGAGCTATGCCAACATGGTGGCCTGCGGATCGGCGCGTTGGGTGGTCAACCCGAACCCCGACGATCCGTCCATGCCGGCGATGGGAGCCGAGCGGGCGCGCGGCATCGTCGATGCATGCTTCGTCAAGCGCCGCTACTTCCTGCGGCAGCTGACGCAGAGCTTGCCGAACGTGCTGCTGGTGTTCAGCGCCACCACGGCCGATCCCTTCATCCGCGTCATGCAGAACCGCTTCCGGCCCGAAGGCGCGCCGCGCCCGGGCGAGCGGCTTGACCAGTTGCTGCAGCGGGAGATCAGACTTGAATATGGCACGCTGCCGGACGGGACGCCGCTCGACGCGCGCGTCATCTTCCTGCCTCACGCGTCTGCGCGCCCGCAGGACTTCGAGCGAGCGAGGGCCGCGGCGATCCGGCACATGCGCGACGAGGTGGCGGCCGGCCGTCTCGTCTATCGTACCGCGACCGGACATCTCGGTCGGCCGCGGGGCGGCTGCTTCTTCTGCACCAACGAGCTCTATCGCATCGGGCCCTGCGACTACAAAGATGAGCTGACGGCGCTGGCCGCGGGCGCGGTGCAGCCTCTGGCCGCCGACGGTGCGTCGTCGCCCGATCCGCTTGCCGAGCGGCAGGAGCAGCTGCGGCTGCTCGAACGGTTCGCCGGACCGACGGTCGAAGCCCGGGCGCGCGCGGAAAGGACCGACGCGACCGCCGCACCCGTCATCGTGCCGCTCGACGCGGCCGCGCCTTCGTCGCCGGCCATGGTGCTGTTCGGCAAGGTCGTTACCATGACCGGAACGGTGCTGAACGACGGCGCGCTCTATCTGCGCCAGGGCCGGATCGTCGCCGTGCGAAGGCGGATGGACGGTGCGCCCTCGGGCTTCGAGGCAGCGCCGCGCATCGAGACGCAGGGCGTGATCTATCCGGGGCTGCTCGATCTGCACAACCACCTTGCCTACAATATTCTGCCGCTCTGGATTCCGCCGCGGAAGTTCGACAACCGAAGCGGCTGGCTGCGCAATCCGGATTATAGCCGCCGGGTCGGGCGGCCGATGACCATCCTGACGCAACGCCGCCGCGACCTGATCAAGGCGATCGTCAGATATATTGAGGCCAAGCTGCTGATCGGCGGCGTCACGTCCGGTCAGGGCATGATCAGCAGGTTCGGCGGCAACGCCAACTACCAGGGCCTGGTCCGCAACTTTGAGGTTTCCGCCGACACGGAGCTTCCGTCGGCACACCATCGGATTCCAGACCTGGAAGAGGATCAGGAACAGATCGATGGGTTCCGTGACGACCTCGCCAGCGGCCGTCCGTTCTTTTTCCATCTTGCGGAAGGCACCGATGACGAGGCCCGTGCGCAGTTCCGTTTGCTTGAACGTGAAGAGTTGCTCGCCGGGAATCTGATCGCGATTCACTGCGCGGGCCTCGAGCGCGCGGATTTCCAGGTGCTGAAGCAGAAGCAGGTCCGGGCGGTCTGGTCCCCGCTGAGCAACATGCTGCTTTACGGCAGGTCGCTGAAGCTCGCAGAGATGCTCGATACCGGTGTGCCGTTCTCATTCGGCAGCGACTGGACGCCGTCCGGGAGCCGGAATCTCTTGCTTGAATTGAAGGTGGCCCGGCTCGCCGCTGCCGCCGCCGGCGTGTCGCTGAGCGATCAGAAGATCGCGGAGGCGGCGACGGTCGTGGCGGCGCGCTCGGCTGGCTGGGGCGACAAGCTCGGCAGCATCGCCGAGAACAAGTATGCGGACCTGCTTGTGCTCGACGACAGCCAGCAGGACCCTTACGAAAATCTGGTGTGCGCCACCGAGCGAAACATCCGTCTGGTCGTGATCGCCGGTCATGTCAGGCACGGCGACGAAAGCCTTGTTCGCAGCGCGGGGCTTGCGGACGACAGGACCGAGGCCTTGCAGGTCGGCGGCCGAGCCAAGCGGCTCAATCTCAATCATCCTTCGTCGCCCATCAATCACATCAGCCTGTCGATGGCGGCAGAGGTTCTGCGCGATGAGATGTCCGACCTGCAGCGCGCGGAATCGCGCGGCCTGTTTCGCCCCTTGAGCAGCGAGCCGGAGGACAGCATCGAACTCGACCTTCAGCCGATCGAGGGGCCGGATGCGATCGAGCCGTTGGCGGCGCTGCCACCGATCACGTCGGTGCCGCTCGACGGACTGACGGTGATCGACGATGCGGCCTATTTGGAGCAGTTCGACACGATCCCTCATCTGCCGGAATTCCTGAAGGGAGCGACGGGGCTGAAATCCTTCTATTGACGGAGGCTTGGGGCACAGCGAGGCGCAGCGATGTCAGACTTCGATACGAGGCGGCGGCCCGAATTTCGCGACCGGGCCCGGGCCGCTGCACGGCGCATGGTGCGGCGGGCCAAGTCTGCCGCCAACCGGGTCGCTGGTCTGGTTGGCGGGCTGATCGAGAAGGTTTGGTCGACCGCCGAGCCCGCGGCGCGGCAGGCGGCGATCACGCAGGCCGGGCTCGCGCAGGCCGTGACGCGCCGTGTCATCGCTTATGGAATGGACGAGGGCGAGATCAGGTTCGCAAGCAGCCTGCTGACCGACGCGGCCGTGACGCCCGCGTTCGTTGCCGGCAACGCCGATGATGCCACGATCGAGCGGCTTCGCCAGCGGGGTCTGTTTGTCGAGACCGTGTACGATCTCGACGATGGCGGACGCCCGAAAGGGTTGCGTCCCGAAACTCCGGGATTGGGCGTGGCGATTCCGTGGCTCGGCACGACGCTGCGGCGTAACGTCATCTTCACACGCTCGGTCAGCATCGAGCGTCCGGAAACGCCACCCGATCCGTCCTCGCCCCAGGTCTATCTCGTTCAAGTGCAGCAGCCGCTCCTCGACCGCTATCTGACGGACTTGTCGGGCGTGGGGGTCGCGTTGATGGACTCGTTCCAGAACGGGTTCTATTCGGCGTTCCTGACGCCGGCGCAGGTTGACGACGTCCACAAGCTCGACTTCGTCGTCGGCGTCGAGCGCTATGACCGCGGCCATACCGCGCCGCGCCAACTGCGTTCGACCTCCGCGCTCGCCGCCCCGGCCGCCGCAAGTTCGCGTCTCGTCAGCTACGACATCATTCTGCATCGCGTCGAGGACCGGGAGAAGGTCCGGGCGTGGCTGGTCGAGCGAAACGTCGAGATCGAAGCGATGGGCCGGCGTAAGGTTCGCGTTCGGCTGCACGAGAATTCGGAGATGCGGACCGAGATACTCGACCTCAGCGAAGTCAAGGCGCAGGAGGAGTATGTCGAGCCCAAGCTCGCCAACGACTCCGCGCGGCTGTTGTTGAACGCCGAGAAATTTCCGGGCTTCAACGCTCCGCTCGACGGCCGCGGCCAGATCATTGCCGTGGCCGACACCGGGCTTGACCGCCAGCATCCGGACTTTGTCGACCGCATCGTTGCGGCGGTCGGGCTCGGGGCGGCGGGGGAGATCGACGACACCCATGGACACGGTACGCACGTCGCGGGATCGGTCCTTGGCAGTGGGGCCGCGTCCGGCGGACAGTTTCGCGGTGTTGCGCCGGGAGCGAAGCTGTATTTCCAGTCGCTTCAGGATGCGGGCCGCCCCTTCGGCGGATTGCCGGCCGATCTGAACGATCTGCTCGAGCCGGCGTACAACGCCGGTGCGCGCATTCACAACAACAGCTGGGGTGCCGACACGCCGTCGATTTACACCGCCCACGCGTCGGAGGTCGATGAGTTTGTGTCCAAGCACCGCGACATGCTGGTGGTCGTTGCCGCGGGAAACTTCGCTCACGCCGATTTGCGCGAGAGCACGCCGGCCGGCGTGGTCGACTGGATGTCGGTGGCCTCGCCCGCGACCGCCAAGAACGTGCTGACGGTGGGGGCGAGCCGGAGCAGCCGGACCGCGGGCGGACGGAGCGCGCTCACCTGGCGCGAGTACTCGCCGAAGTTTCCCGATGCGCCGATCGGCGACGAGTCGACCTCGGGCGATGCCGAGTCGCTCGCCGCGTTCAGCGGCCGCGGTCCTTCGGACGACTCGCGGATCAAGCCCGACGTCGTCGCGCCCGGCACCAACATCGTATCGACCCGGTCCGCCGCGGCCGCCAATGACTTCTGGGGAAAGGTCGACGCCAATCCGCTCTACGTCTTCAACAGCGGCACCAGCATGGCAGCCCCGCTGGTGGCCGGCTGCGCCGCGATCGTGCGGCAGTATTATCAGGAGTTGCGCGGTCACAAGCCGTCGGCTGCCTTGATGCGCGCGACCATCGTCAACGGCACGCGCTGGCTCAAGGGCCGCGACGCGAACGAGAGCAATGCGCCGGATGCGCCGGTGGTGCCGCCGCCGGCCAACTACGATCAGGGCTTCGGTTGCGTGGACATGACGAACACACTTCCGAATTCCGACAATCCGAATCTCTCGCTTGCGTTCTTCGACGATTGGGAAACCCGGCAGCACCTGCTGAGAGCAACCGGCCGCGAGCAGCGCTTCAGCGTGAAGGTCGAGAAGGCGGGCATGATGTTGCGGGTCTGCCTCGCCTACACGGACGACCATCCGGCGCGCAGCGTGCAGAATCAGGTTGTGCTGTTCGTGAAGCGGTCTGGTGGGGGCGAACCGTTGGCCGGCAACTTCAAGCTGCGGAGGGCGGATAGAAACGTCGATATCTACAACAACGTGCAGATCGTGCGGATCGCGGATGCGCCCGCCGGGGACTATTTCATTTCGGTGGTGGCGCGAAACGTGCTCCTGCCGCAGGACTTTGCGCTGGTCGTGACCGGCTATCTCGGCCAGGCGACGCTTCGCCCGCTGACTTTGTAGAATGGTGCGCGCATCTGCCGGTAAATCGGGCATTTCAGGCAGCCGTCTCGCCGCGCGGCGGTGAATGGTTCGCCCTCGCACCGTCGGCGAAACAGGCCATTGGGGCCGGCCACCGGGCGACGTAACGCAGCGCGCTTGTCCTCCTCCTCGACCTGCGCGAACATGAGCGGAGGCGGAGCGACGACATCGCGGCCGGTCAGCCAGTCGCATTCCGTCGATGAGGAGGATCACATGCATCCGTTCGGAAAAGCTTGCCTTTCAGCCGGACTTGTCGCGGTCGCCGCGTTTGTCGCAGGGGCTCAACCCGCAACCGCCAAGGATAAGGTGAAGGTCGGCTTCATCGGGCCGCTCACCGGCGGCGTCTCGGCCAACGGGCTCGGCGGGCGCAACTCTGCCGATCTTGCGGTCAAGCTCCGCAACGCCGACGCCAAGGCGAAATACACCTACGAGATGGTCGTGTTCGACGACGAGTGCAAACCGAACGTCGCCGTTCAGGTGGCGACCAAGATGGCGGCGGACCGCGAGATCATCGGCGGTGCCACGCACTACTGCTCGGCCGCGGCGATCGCGACGGTCGACACCTACCACAAGTTCGGCTTCCCGGTGATCGTCTGGGGCGCGGTCCTGCCCGACATCACCTATCGCAACAAATATGCCGAGATCCATCGCGTCAACGGCACGATGATCAACCAGAACGATGCCAATGCGGAGCTGATTTCGAAGCTCGGCTACACCACCGTGGCGGTGATCCACGACACCACCGACTACGGCAAGGGCCACAACGAATACTTCAGCAAGGCGCTGGCCAAGATCGGCAAGGCGAAGATCGTCGGCACGTTCGGCGTCACCGCCGACCAGCAGGACTTCACCGCCGAGCTGACCAGGATCAAGTCGCTCAATCCCGAAGTGATTTACTTTGGCGGACTGACGCCGATCGGCGTGCGCATCCGCTCGCAGATGGACAAGCTCGGCATCAAGGCGGTGTTCGACGGCACCTCCGGCATCGTTTCCGATGCGTTCATCCAGGGGCTCGGCCCGCTCGCCGAAGGGGTGCTCGCGTTCCGCGAGGGCGCGCCGACCGAGAAGCTGCCAGGCGGCAAGTTCTTCATGGAGAAATACACCGAGCAGAAATACGACCAGCCGCCGGAGGCCTACGGCGCGTTTGCCTATGCGGCGATGAGCATGCTGCTCGACTCGATTGAAAAGGTCGGTCCCGACCGCAAGAAGGTGATCGCTGACCTCGCCAACGTGAAGGATCGCGACACCATCGTCGGCAAGGTCACCTTCGACGATCATGGCCAGAACACCGTGCCGGTGATCACCAAATATGTGGTCCAGGACGGCAGGTTCGTCGAATGGGACGACAGCGAATACGCCGGCGGCAAGCGCAAGCTGCCCGGCCAGAAGTGACCACGCGGCTCGCGCCGGCGTGCGGCCGGCGCGAGTATTTCCCGTTGCGGCAAATCTTTAAGTCATGAGCGCAGGGCTTCTCGCCCAATACGTCATGAACGGGCTGATGCTCGGCATGATGTATGCGCTGGTCGCCGTGGGCTTCACGCTGTTCTTCGGTGTGCTCGACGTCATCAAGTTCTCGCACGGCGACGTGCTGACTGTCGGCGCGTTCACCGCGCTTGCCACCTATGTCGGGCTGCAGACCGTAGGCTTGAAGTCCGACTGGCTCGACCTTCTGGTCATTCTCGTCGTCGCGACGCTGCTGATGGCGTTTCTCGGCATTCTGATTGCGCGCTACCTCGTGCTGCCGCTGCGCTCGGCGCCTGCGCTCAACACGCTGCTGATCACCTTGATGCTCGGGACGGTGCTGCGTGAGTCCGTGCGGCTGTTCTACCCGCAGGGGGCCAATCCCAAGCCGTTTCCGGCGCTGCTGCCGAAAGGCTCGGTCGAGATCGGCGGCTTCAACCTGCGCTACGACAACACGCTGATGCTTCTTGCCGGCGTCGCGGTGATCGTCGGCCTGCAATTCCTGCTCAACCGCACCAAGCTCGGACTGGCCATCCGCGCCGTGGCGCAGGACGAGGAGACCGCCCGTACCATGGGCGTCAACTTCACCGCCATCGTGCTCATCACCTTTGCGATCGGCTCGGGGCTCGCCGCCTTCGCCGGCGTGATGAATGGGCTCTACTACAACGAGATCAATTTCGGCATCGGGCTTTATCTCGGCGTGATCGGCTTTTCCGCGGCGATCATCGGCGGGCTCGGCAGCATCTACGGTGCGATCCTCGGCGGCTTCCTGTTCGCAGGCCTGCAGATCATCGGCACGGTGCTCCTGCCGTTCGCCAGCGCCTACAAGGACGTGTTCGCCTTCGCTGTGGTCATCGCCATCATGGCCTGGCGGCCGACCGGGCTCATCCAGGAAAAGATCAGCGAGAGGGTATGACTTCGCGCAAACCGCACAACAGCACCACACTGCTGCCGGGTCTCATCGCCCTCGCGCTGGGCACGGCCTATGTGATCGCGCTGCTCGCGGTCGAGAAGCAGGCCATCGTGCTGGCGGTGCTGGCGGCCGGCATCGTCGCGGTGCTGGCGGCGCACTGGCTCGGCCTGCTCGGCGGGGCGGCGCGCTCGTTTGCCGCGCACGAGGACGCGCTCGGCGCATTTGCGGTCGTCGCGGCGCTTGCGCTCGGCCTCTATTTCCACGAGGACCACTTCGTCCTGCTGCTGGTCATCACGGTGATGCTCACCACCGTGGCGACGCTGGGGCTGAACATCCAGTTCGGCTATGCCGGCGTGCTGAACTTTGCCGGCGCGTCGTTCTTCGGAATCGGGGCCTACACCTCCGCGGTGCTCAACACCCACACCGCGATCCCGCATCTCCTGGTGCTGCTGGCGGGCGGCGTGATTGCCGCGCTGATCGGATCGCTGCTGCTGCTTCCGGTGCTGCGCACCCGCGGGCACTACGCCGCGGTGGTGACCATCGCCTTTGCGCTGCTGCTCAAGACCTTTCTTGAGGTCAACGACGTCCTCGGCGGCCCGCAGGGCATGCAGGTGCCGGGAATGAAAATTCTCGGCTGGTCGTTCAACGACAATGTCGATCTCGGCTGGATCACGCTGTCGTTCTACATGAACTACTTCATGGTCGCGCTCCTGCTCCTGGTCGCGGCCTTCGTCCTGGTGCGGCGGCTGGAGCGCTCCTGGATCGGGCTCAACCTCGACGCCATCCGGCTCGACGAAACCGCGGCCGGCTGCTTCGGCCTCGACGTCGTGCGCTGGAAGATCACGGCGTTTCTCGTCGGAAATTTCCTGATCGGCATCGCCGGCGCGCTGTTCGGCATGGTCGGCAGCTTCGTTGCGCCGAACAACTACACCTTTGCCGACTCGCTCATTCTCGTCTCGATCCTGCTGCTCGGCGGCATCGGCAACCCCTGGGGCCTGATCGT
>JAIESC010000121.1 GCA_019746355.1 Xanthobacteraceae bacterium
CCCGCCGCGCGGGCGGACGCCGCGCCGCGCGGCGAGGCGGCCTCCGCTGCCTTCGAGCTTGTCGCCGCCGCGCAAGGCGAGACGCTCGTTCTCTATCTCGACCGCTTCGCCGGCAACGAGCCGGTGCAGGGCGCGACGCTGACGGTCGAAGCGCCGGGCGGGCCGGTCGAGGCCGAAACCTCGGGCGGCGCGTACCGCATCAAGGCGCCGTGGCTGACCAAGCCCGGCCATACCGACCTCATCGTCACGGTGACGGCGGAGGGTGTGACCGACGTCCTCCCGGTCAGCATCGATGTACCGGATCGCGCGGCGATGCTGGCGATGGGGGCTGAGCTTCCGGCCACGTCCACGATCTTTCGGCCTTCGACGGCGCTCGGCGTTCTGTTTGGCGTGCTGCTCGGCGCGGGCCTGATGGCTTATCGCGGCCGCAAGCGCGCCGCGGCGCCGCTCCTCGTCGGCGCCTTGCTTGTCGCCCCCCACAATCCCGCGTCCGCGCAGGACATCGCCGCCGGGGATGCGGGCACTGACCGCGCGGCGCGCAACGCCGACGGCTCGGTGTTCGTGCCAAAACCGATCCAGCGCATCTATGCGCTGCGCACGGAGCCGGCCGCTTCGGCCTCGCATCCACGCACCGTCGAGCTGCCGGGCCGGATCGTCCCGGACCCGAACGCCAGCGGCTATGTGCAGGCGTCGGTCGGCGGCAGGCTTTCGGCCCCGGCCGGCGGATTTCCGCGGCTCGGCACGCCGGTGCAGCGCGGCGACGTGCTGGCCGAGGTGACGCCGCCGGTCCAGATGATCGACGTCTCCGACATGCGCCAGCGCCAGGGCGAGCTCGACCAGCAGATCGCAATCGTCCAGCGCCGGGTGACGCGCTACGAGGCGCTGGCGCCGAGCGGCGCGGTGTCGCGCGTGCAGCTCGACGAGGCGAAGCTCGAGCTCGAAGGCCTGAAGGACCGCCGCGCCTCCCTCGACAAGGTGCGGCTCGAGTCCGAGGCGCTGACCGCGCCGGTGTCGGGCGTCGTCGCCGAAGGCACGCCCGTGGCCGGCCAGATGGCGCAGCCCAATGCCGTGATCTTCCAGATCATCGATCCGGCGAGGCTCTGGATCGAGGCCTTGAGCTTCGATCCGGTGGCAGGCTCGGTCGCGGCCTCCGCGGTCACCGCCAACGGCCGCACGCTTAAGCTTTCGTTCCGAGGCTCGGGCCTCGCCGACCGCAACCAGTCGATCCCGGTTCACTTCGCCGTGCACGGTGATACGTCCGGCCTTCGCGCCGGACAATTCCTCACCGTGATGGCGACGACCGGCGAGCAGAAGGAGGGCATCGCCATCCCGCGCGGGAGTTTGGTTCGTGGGGCAAATGGCCTCGACGTGGTCTACGTGCACACCCGCGCCGAGCAATTCGAGCCGCGGCCGGTACGGATCGAGCCGCTCGACGGCGGACGGGTGCTCGCGGTCGCGGGGCTCGAGCCCGGCCAGCGCGTCGTCGTGCAGGGCGCCGAGCTTCTTCACAACGTGCGGTGACCGGCGATGTTCACATTCCTTGTCACACGCTCGCTCCGCAACCGCCTGCTGGTGCTGGCGCTGGCCCTCGTGCTGGTGCTGTTCGGCACCTTCAGCATGCTGCGCCTGCCGGTCGACGTGCTGCCGGACCTGAACCGGCCGACCGTCACCATCATGACCGAGGCCGAGGGGTACGCGCCGCCCGAGGTCGAGCTTCTGGTCAGCTTCCCGATCGAGACGCAGATGAACGGCGTGCCGGGCGTGATCCGCGTGCGCTCGGTGTCGGGAGTGGGCCTGTCCATCGTCTATGTCGAGTTCGACTGGGGCACCGACATCTACCGCAACCGCCAGCTTGTCTCCGAGCGGCTGAACCTGGTGCGGACCCAACTGCCGCCGAACGTCACCCCGCACATGGGCCCGATCAGCTCGATCATGGGCCAGGTGCTGATGATCGCGCTCACCGGCGACCGTGCCTCGCCGATGGAGATCCGCGAGGTGGCCGACTTTACCGTCCGGCCGCGGCTTCTCAGCGTGCCGGGCGTGGCGCAGGTGATCCCGATGGGCGGCGAGGTGCGGCAGTATCGCGTCGCGCCGCAACCGGCCGCGTTGCGCGCGCTCGGCGTCAACCACGAGCAGGTGCAGCGGGCGCTGGCGCAGTTCGGCACCAACAGCGGTGGCGGCTTCACCGACCTGCATTCGCGCGAATACCTGATCCGCAACATCGGCCGCACCACGAGCCTGGAAGACTTGCGCAACATCGTCGTCGCCAAGACCGACGGCCGGCCCGTGTATCTCAAGCAGGTTGCGACCGTCGAGTTCGCGCCCAAGGTCAAGCGCGGCGACAGCGGCTACATGGCCAAGCCCGCCGTCGTGGTCTCGATCGAGAAGCAGCCGGGCGTCGACACCATCGCGCTGACCCGCGAGCTTGAGGCGGCCATCGCCGACCTCAACGCCAACCTGCCGCTCGGCATCAAGGCCGACCAGATCATCTTCCGGCAGGCAAACTTCATCGAGACGTCGATCGGCAACGTGCGGAAGGTGATGCTCGAGGCCGCGCTCGCGGTCGCGGTGGTGCTGTTCGCGTTCCTCTTGAACTGGCGGACCACGGCGATCTCGCTCACCGCCATTCCGGTCTCGATCCTCGCGACCGCCACGGTCTTCCATGCGTTGGGGCTGACCATCAACACCATGACGCTCGGCGGCGTCGCCATCGCCATCGGCGAGCTGGTCGATGACGCCGTGGTCGACGTCGAAAACATCTTCCGTCGGCTGCGCGAGAACCGGGCCGCGGGAAATCCGCGCTCGGTGTTCGATGTGGTGGTGTCGGCCTCACAGGAGGTGCGTTCGGGCATCGTCTATGCCAGCGCCATCATCGTGCTGGTGTTCGTGCCGCTGTTCGCGCTGTCGGGCATCGAAGGGCGCCTCTTCGTACCGCTCGGCCAGGCCTACATCATCGCCATCCTCGCAAGCCTCGTGGTCTCGATCACGCTGACGCCGGTGATGGCGTACTACATGCTGCCCGGGCTGAAGCGGCTCGACGCCCATGAGAGCCCGCTGGTGCGGGCGCTCAAGCGGCGCTATTCGGCAGCCCTCGATGTCGCGCTGAACCACGCCCGGACCGTTGTCGCGGCCACGCTGGTCGCGGTGGTCATGGCCGTGGCCGGCGCTTTGCTGCTGCCGCGCGCCTTCCTGCCGCAATTCAACGAAGGCACCTTCACCATCAATCTCGCCTTCAACCCCGGCGTTTCGCTCGCGGAGTCGAACCGCGTTGGCCAGATCGCCGAGCGGCTGGTGCTGGAGGTGCCCGAAGTGAAGTCGGTCGGCCGCCGCACTGGCCGCGCCGAACTCGACGAGCATGCGGAAGGCGTGCATTCGACCGACCTCGAGATTGATCTCAAGTCCGGTGGACGGGCGAAGACCGACGTGGTCGCCGACATCCGTGCGCGGCTGTCGGTGCTGCCGCTGTCGATCAACGTCGGCCAGCCGATCTCGCACCGGCTCGACCATATGCTGTCGGGCGTGCGCGCCGACATCGCCGTCAAGATATTCGGCGAGGACCTCGACGCGCTCTATCACTCGGCCGAGGAGCTGCGGCAGCGGCTGACCCGCGTTCCCGGCCTCGCCGACGTCCAGGTGGAGAAGCAGGTCCGCATTCCGCAGCTCGAAATCCGCGTCGACTACGGCCGTTCTGCGCTCTACGGCGTGCAGCCGGCGGCCGTGGTCGATCAGTTGAGCCGGCTGTCGAACGGCCGGGTGGTGTCGCAGGTGGTGGACGGGCAACGCCGCTTCGACGTGGTGATGCGGCTGCCGGATCCGATGCGGACGACGCAGCGGCTCGGCGACCTGCTGATCGAGACGCCGAGCGGCTGGATCGCCGCGCGGCAGATCGCCGACATCAAGGAGGCCGACGGTCCGAACCAGATACTGCGCGAGAACAGCCGCCGCCGCATCGCGGTCTACGGCAACGTCGTCGGCAACGCGGATACGGCCGCCATCGTCGAAAAAATCCGCGCCGAGCTTCGCAGCCTGAAGCTCCCCGAGGGCTCGTTCACCAGCATCGAAGGCACGTTCAAGGCGCAGGAGCAGGCAAGCCGCACCATCGGCGTGCTGGGCATGATCTCGCTCTTGATGATCTTCGCGATCCTCTACAGCCGCTACCGCTCCGCGGTGCTGGCGCTGATCGTCATGGGCAGCCTGCCGCTCGCCTTGATCGGCGCGGTCGCGGCGCTCTGGCTCGCAGGCGCGCCGCTGTCGGTCGCAAGCATGGTCGGCTTCATCACGCTCACCGGCATCGCGGCGCGCAACGGCATCCTCAAGGTCAGCCACACCATCAACCTTGCGCTGCACGAAGGCGTGCCGTGGGGCAGGGCGCTGGTGGTGCGCGGCAGCCTCGAGCGGCTCACGCCGGTGCTGATGACGGCGCTGTCGGCGGGCGTGGCGCTCTTGCCGCTGATGATCGATGCGGCGACCCCCGGGATGGAAATCCTGAATCCGGTCGCGGTGACGATCTTCGGCGGCCTCGTCAGCGCCACCGCGCTCGACGCGTTCCTGACGCCGGTGCTGCTGCTGCGCTTCGGCCGGCCGGCGATCGAGCGGCTTCGCGCCGGTGCGGCGGCGGAGCCAGCCGGCGCCCCGACCACCGCCCATTCATACTGATGTCACACATGAGGAGACCATCCATGACGACGTTCCGCTCTCTGGCCTTCGGCGCAATCGTTGGCACGGCGCTGACGGTCCTCTTGCCGGCGCTGCCGGCATCCGCCCACGATCCCAAGCCGCGCCACGGCGGCGCCGTCGTCATGGCCGGCACCTATCACGTCGAACTGGTCGTCAAGGACGGGCAGGTGGACGTCTATCTGCTGGGACACGACGACAAGCCGGTCGCCGTCACGGGCCGCAAGGGCGTCGCGATCCTGATGGCCGACGGGAAAAGCGTGCGTATCCCGCTCGAACCGGCCGGCGCCGAGCACCTGTCCGGCAAGGCCGCCGATGCGCGCCCGACGGTGCCCAAGGGCGTGGTCCAGATCACCGAGCCGGCCGGTGGAACCGTCCAGGCCCGGTTCAACTGATCCCGGCGATCCGCGCTTCCGGCACCATCGAGGCAACCGTTTGAAAGTGCAGTGGATGAGCGGCTTTTGCCGCCCGTCCGCGGCGGCCATGCGCCTTGCCACCCTTTGTGCACTGCGCTAAGCCTCGTCCGCCTTTCTTGGAACGAATCCAGTCGGGTTTGGGGGATTTGACAGGCCTTGCGGCGCCTCAGGCGGCGCCGGATCGGTCCGCGATGGGCGTTTGCGGGGGTGGACGAAGGATCGGCGATGAACGCGCTGCTGCAGGATTATCTTCCCCTGGTGATCTTCATCGGTGTCGCGCTGGGGCTCGGCCTTGCGCTGCTGGTCGCGCCGTTTCTCGTCGCCTACAAGCAGCCCGATCCCGAGAAGCTCTCCGCCTATGAGTGCGGCTTCAACGCCTTCGACGATGCACGCATGAAGTTCGACGTGCGCTTCTATCTCGTCGCCATCCTGTTCATCATCTTCGACCTCGAAGTGACGTTCCTGTTTCCCTGGGCGATCGTCTACGGACAGCTCGGCGTCTACGGTTTCTGGTCGATGATGATCTTCCTTGCGGTGCTGACGATCGGGTTTATCTACGAATGGAAGAAGGGAGCGCTCGAATGGGATTGAGCGATTCCACTCTCGTCGCGCCGGCGCCCAAGGGCATCCTCGATCCGCGCACCGGCAAGCCGGTCGGTTCCGACGACCAGTTCTTCGTCGGCCTCAACAGCGAGCTTGCCGACAAGGGCTTCATCGTCACCGCGACCGAGGACCTGATCACCTGGGCGCGCACCGGCTCGCTGATGTGGATGACCTTCGGCCTCGCGTGCTGCGCGGTCGAGATGATGCAGATGTCGATGCCACGCTACGACGCGGAGCGCTTCGGCTTTGCGCCGCGCGCCTCGCCCCGGCAGTCCGACGTGATGATCGTCGCCGGCACCCTGACCAACAAGATGGCGCCGGCGCTGCGCAAGGTCTATGACCAGATGCCGGAGCCGCGCTACGTCATCTCGATGGGCTCGTGCGCCAACGGCGGCGGCTACTACCACTATTCCTACTCGGTGGTGCGCGGCTGCGACCGCATCGTGCCGGTCGACATCTACGTGCCGGGCTGCCCACCGACCGCGGAGGCGCTGCTCTACGGCGTGCTGCTCTTGCAGAAGAAGATCCGCCGCACCGGAACGATCGAGCGCTAGACCATGCGGATCGACAACATTCCGTTCGGAACCACCGACTGGTCTGGGATTGCGCCGACGGCACACAGGGGCGACGCCGGCGTCGCCACCTGGCGGACCCGGCAGTTCGGCGACATCCGCGTGCGGCTCGTCGACTATTCGCCGGGCTACGTCGCCGATCACTGGTGCAGCAAGGGTCACATCATCTTCTGCGTCGACGGCGAGATGACGACCGACCTGAAGGACGGCCGTTCTTTCACGCTCAAGACCGGCATGAGCTATCAGGTGGCCGACAACGACGGTGAGCACCGCTCGCACACCGACACGGGCGCGCGGCTCTTTATTGTGGACTGACGCGATGGACGAAGCGCTGGAACGCCTGGGAGAGACGATTGCGAGCGCGCTGGCGGGCTCGATCGTCGGCCATTGGGTCGCGCATGGCGAGCTCACGGTCACGGCGAGCGCGCGCGACGTGGTCAAGGTGATGACCTTCCTGCGTGACGACGAACGCTGCCAGTTCATCAGCTTCATCGACGTGACCGCGGTCGACTGGCCGCAGCGCGAGCGGCGCTTCGATGTGGTCTACCACCTGATGTCGCCGAAGCTGAACCGCCGCATCCGCGTCAAGATCGAGGCCGGCGAGGAGACGCGCGTGCCCTCGATCATCGGCGTGTTCCCGGGTGCCGACTGGTTCGAACGCGAGACCTATGACCTCTACGGCGTGCTGTTCACCGGCCATCCGGACATGCGGCGCCTGCTCACCGACTACGGCTTCGAGGGCCATCCGCTGCGCAAGGACTTCCCGCTGACCGGCTTCGTCGAGGTGCGCTGGGACGATGAGCAGAAGCGCGTGGTCTACGACAAGGTCCGGCTCGCGCAGGAGTTCCGCAATTTCGATTTCCTGTCGCCGTGGGAGGGCGCGGGCTACGTGCCGCTGCCCGGCGATGAGAAGGCGAAGGGTTGAGCCATGGTTGTAGCGAAGTCCATGCAAGGCGGATGTCTTTGCGGCGCGGTGCGCTTCACGGCGACACCCAAGGACCAAAACGTCGGCGTCTGTCATTGCGGCATGTGCCGGCGGTGGGCGGCGGGACCGTTCTTCGCGATGGAATGCGAAGGTGCCGTGAAGGTCGAAGACGACAGCAATCTCGGCGTCTATCGTTCCTCGGAATGGGCCGAGCGCTGCTTTTGCAGGAAGTGCGGCAGTGTTCTGTTCTATCGGCTGGTCGGAAAGGATTTTTCGGCGATCTCGGCCGAAGCGCTCGACGACCGTAGCGGGTTCGTTTTGGCGAGCCAGATCTTCATCGACGAGAAGCCCGGCTACTACGAGTTCGCCAACAAGACCCACAACATGACGGGTGCGGAAGTGTTCGCGGCCTTCACGCCGCCCGACGCCGGGCAGGCGAAAGGGTAGTCATCGATGGCCGAGAACGTCCGCAACTTCACCATCAACTTCGGGCCGCAGCATCCGGCCGCGCACGGTGTGCTGCGCCTGGTGCTGGAGCTCGACGGCGAGATCGTCGAGCGTGTCGATCCGCATATCGGGCTGTTGCATCGGGGGACCGAAAAACTCATCGAGGCCAAGACCTATCTGCAGGCGATCCCGTATTTCGACCGGCTCGATTATGTCGCGCCGATGAACCAGGAGCACGCCTTCTGCCTCGCCGCCGAGAAGCTCCTGCACCTGAACGTGCCGCGCCGCGCGCAATTGATCCGCGTGCTCTATTGCGAGATCGGCCGGCTCCTCTCGCACCTCCTCAACGTCACCACCCAGGCGCTGGACGTCGGCGCGCTTACGCCGCCGCTGTGGGGCTTCGAGGAGCGCGAGAAGCTGATGGTGTTCTACGAGCGCGCCTCGGGCTCGCGCATGCATGCGGCGTTCTTCCGCATCGGCGGCGTGCACCAGGACCTGCCGCCGCAACTGATCGACGACATCGAGGCGTTCTGCGACCCGTTCCTGAAGGTCTGCGACGACCTGGAAGACCTGCTCACCGGCAACCGCATCTTCAAGCAGCGCAACGTCAATATCGGCGTGGTCAGCCTGAAGGACGCCTGGGCCTGGGGCTTCTCCGGCGTGATGGTGCGCGGCTCGGGTGCGGCCTGGGACCTGCGCAAGGCGCAGCCCTATGAATGCTACGCCGAGATGGATTTCGATATCCCGGTCGGCAAGAACGGCGACTGCTACGACCGTTACTGCATCCGCATGGAGGAGATGCGGCAGTCGATCCGCATCATGAAGCAGTGCATCGCAAAGCTCCGCGAGCCCGAAGGGCAGGGGCCGGTCACCGTCGTCGACAACAAGATCGTGCCGCCGCGTCGCGGCGAGATGAAGAAGTCGATGGAGGCGCTGATCCATCACTTCAAGCTCTACACCGAGGGCTTCCACGTGCCGGAGGGCGAGGTCTACGCCGCGGTCGAGGCGCCCAAGGGCGAGTTCGGCGTCTATCTCGTCGCCGACGGCAGCAACAAACCCTACAAGTGCAAGATCCGCGCGCCGGGCTTTGCGCACCTGCAGGCCATGGATTTCCTCTGCAAGGGTCACATGCTGGCCGACGTGTCCGCCATTCTGGGCTCGCTCGACATCGTGTTCGGGGAGGTTGATCGCTAATGGCCGTCCGCCGCGTCGCACCGCCCGAGCTTCAGCCCAAGGATTTCGCCTTCACGGCTGAGAACGCCGCATGGGCGAAGAAGCAGATTGCGAAATATCCGGAAGGCCGCCAGCAGTCGGCGATCATTCCGCTGCTCTGGCGCGCCCAGGAGCAGAACGGCGGCTGGCTGCCGGAAGCCGCGATCCGCCATGTCTCCGAGATGCTCGGCATGGCGCATATCCGAGCGCTGGAAGTTGCGACCTTCTACACCATGTTCCTGCTCGAGCCGTGCGGGAAGAAGGCCCACGTGCAGGTCTGCGGCACCACGCCCTGCATGCTGCGAGGCGCGCAAGCGATCTTCGACGTTTGCAAGAAGCGCATCCATCACGATCCGCATCATGTCTCCGCCGACGGCAATTTCTCCTGGGAAGAGGTCGAGTGCCTCGGCGCCTGCGTGAACGCACCGATGGTGCTGATCTGGAACGACACCTATGAGGACCTGACGGCGGAAAGCTTCGAGAAGGTGCTCGACGGTTTCGTCAACGGCAAGCCGGCGAAGCCCGGCCCGCAGATCGACCGGCAGTTGTCCGCGCCGGTCGGCGGTCCGACCACGCTCCGGACGGTGAAGGCCTGAACGATGCTCGACGACAAGGATCGCATCTTCAAGAACCTCTACGGCCTCCACGACTGGGGGCTCGACGGCGCGCGCAAGCGCGGCTCCTGGGACGGCACCAAGGCGATCCTGGAGAAGGGCCGCGACGCCATCGTCAACGAGGTGAAGGCCTCAGGGCTTCGCGGCCGTGGCGGCGCGGGCTTCCCGACCGGCGTGAAGTGGTCGTTCATGCCCAAGACCGTCGGCGACCGGCCGCACTATCTCGTGGTCAATGCCGACGAGTCCGAGCCCGGCACCTGCAAGGACCGCGAGATCATGCGGAACGATCCGCATCTTCTCATCGAGGGTTGCCTGATCGCCGGCCGCGCCATGGACTGCCGCTCGGGCTACATCTATGTGCGCGGCGAGTTCATCCGCGAGCGTGAGCGCCTGCAGGCTGCGATCGACCAGGCCTATGAGGCGAAACTGCTCGGCAAAAACAACATCCACGGCTACGACTTCGACCTCTACGTCCATCACGGCGCCGGCGCCTATATCTGCGGCGAGGAGATGGCGCTGCTCGAAAGCCTCGAAGGCAAGAAGGGCCAGCCGCGGCTGAAGCCGCCGTTCCCGGCCAACATGGGGCTTTACGGCTGCCCCACCACGGTGAACAACGTCGAGAGCATCGCGGTCGTGCCGGACATCATGCGCCGCGGCGCGGCCTGGTTCGCCGGCATCGGCCGGCCGAACAACACCGGCACCAAGCTGTTCTGCATCTCCGGCCACGTCGAGCGGCCCTGCACGGTCGAAGAGGCGATGGGCGTTCCGCTGCGTGAGCTGATCGAGACCCACTGCGGCGGCGTGCGCGGCGGCTGGAACAACCTGCTCGCGGTCATTCCCGGCGGCTCGTCGATGCCGCTCATTCCGGCGGGGCCGACGGGCGCCGACGACCTCCTGATGGATTTCGACGGCTGCATCAAGCACAAGTCGGCGCTTGGCACCGCGGCCGTGATCGTGATGGACAAGTCGACCGACATCATCCGCGCCATGGCGCGCATCTCGTACTTCTACAAGCACGAGAGCTGCGGCCAGTGCACGCCGTGCCGCGAGGGCATGGGCTGGATGTGGCGCGTCCTGACCCGCATGGCCGAGGGCCGCGCGCAGCGGCGCGAGATCGACATGCTGTTCGACGTGACCAAGCAGATCGAGGGTCACACCATCTGCGCATTCGGCGACGGCGCGGCATGGCCGGTGCAGGGCCTGTTGCGGCACTTCCGGCCGGAAATCGAGCGGCGCATCGACGAGTACACCCGCAACTCGGTCCGCTCCGGCGCGGTGCAGGTGGCGGCTGAATGATTTTGGTGGACCTGGCAACGATGGCGGACGCAGTGCAGCCCGCGTTCTGGCAGAGATACGGCAACGCCGCGCAGATCGCGTCGGCCGTGCTCGCGATCGCCGCGCTCGCCGGCATCTACTTCCAGGTCCAGGCCAACTTCCGGGTGTCCCGCGAGAACTCAGCGCGCGAAATCTATCGTGCCTATCTCCAGATGGCCGTGCAGCATCCGCAACTGGCCTATCCGGAGAATGCAGCCGTTGTCGCCGCGATGTCGCGCGACGAAAGAGCCCGCTACGGCTGGTTTGTGTCGTATCTGCTCTACACCTGCGAGCAGATCCTGGTGAACTTTCCGCGCGATGCCACGTGGCGGCGCACCTGTCAGGAGCAGGTCGCCTACCATACGCCCTACATCTGCAGCTCCGTGGTCAAGGACGAGATCAACCACTACGACCCGGCGATGCGCGGGCTGATCGAACAGGTCGCCCGATCGTCCGCCGCGGACGAATGCAAGAAAGGGACATAGGAGGAAGCCATGGCAGGTGAACCTGACAATGTCGTCCTTGTCCTGTTGCGCAAAATCGACGAGCGCACCGAGCGGATGGCGGATGATCTGCAAGATTTGAAGGTCGGTGTGACTTCAGTCGAAGAAGGATTGGCCGGCGTAAACCGGCGGCTCGACCGTTTGGAAGGACGCATCGAGCGGGTTGAGCGCCGCCTCGAACTCACAGATGCGGCGCATTAGGACGGTGTGATGGCCAAGATCATCATCGACGGCACCGAGGTCGACGTCCCGCCGGAGTTCACGCTGCTCCAGGCGGCGGAAGCCGCCGGCGCGGAAATCCCGCGCTTCTGCTTCCATGAGCGGCTGTCGATCGCCGGCAACTGCCGCATGTGCCTGGTCGAGCTGAAAGGCTCGCCGAAGCCGGTTGCGTCCTGCGCCTGGGGCGTGCGCGACTGCCGCCCGGGCCCGAACGGCGAGCCGCCGGTCGTCAACACCAAGTCGCCGATGGTGCGCAAGGCCCGCGAAGGCGTGATGGAGTTCCTGCTGATCAACCATCCGCTCGACTGCCCGATCTGCGACCAGGGCGGCGAGTGCGATCTGCAGGACCAGGCGATGGCCTACGGCGTCGATTCAAGCCGCTATCACGAGAACAAGCGCGCGGTCGAGGACAAGTACATCGGACCGCTGGTCAAGACGATCATGAACCGCTGCATCCACTGCACGCGGTGCATCCGCTTCTCGGCGGAGGTCGCGGGCGTGCCGGAGCTCGGCGCGATCGGCCGCGGCGAGGACATGGAGATCACGACCTATCTCGAGCATGCGATGTCGTCGGAGCTGCAGGGCAACGTGGTCGATCTCTGCCCGGTCGGCGCGCTGACCTCGAAGCCTTACGCGTTTGCGGCGCGGCCGTGGGAATTGGCCAAGACCGAGACCATCGACGTGATGGACGCGCTCGGCTCCGCCATCCGCGTCGACAGCCGCGGCCGCGAGGTGATGCGCATTCTGCCGCGCAACAATGACGACGTGAACGAGGAATGGATTTCCGACAAGACCCGGCACGTCGTCGACGGGCTGCGCACGCAGCGGCTCGATCAGCCCTACATCCGCGAGAACGGCCGGCTGCGCGAGGCGACCTGGCCGCAGGCGTTTGCCGCGATTGCGGCGAGGGTGAAGGACACGAATGCGGCGCGCATCGGCGCCATCGCCGGCGATCTTGCGTCGGTCGAGGACATGTTCGCGCTCAAGGACCTGATGACCCGGCTCGGCTCGAAGAACATCGACGCGCGCCAGGACGGCGCGGCGCTCGATCCGGAGCTTGGCCGGGCGAGCTACGTGTTCAACGCGACCATCGCCGGCATCGAGCGCGCCGATGCGTTGCTGATCATCGGCTGCAACCCGCGCCGCGAGGCGGCCGTGCTCAACGCCCGCATCCGCAAGCGCTGGCGTGCCGGCAAGTTCCCGGTCGCGCTGATCGGCGAGCGGGCGGATCTCACCTATAGCTACGACTATCTGGGCGCGGGCCCCGAGACACTGGCCGACGTTGCCGCAGGCAAGCACAGCTTTGCCGAGACGCTGAAGACCGCGGAGCGGCCGCTGGTCATTCTCGGCGCGGGTGCGCTGGCGCGGCCGGACGGCGCGGCGGTCGCCGCGCTCGCCGCCAAAGCCGCGATCGGGCTTGGCGCCGTCAAGGAAGGCTGGAATGGCTTCTGCGTGCTGCACACCGCCGCCTCGCGCGTCGGCGCGCTCGAACTCGGCTTCGTGCCGGGCGAGGGCGGGTTGAACGCCGGCGCCATGGCGACGTCCAACGCCCTCGACGTGCTGTTCCTGCTCGGCGCCGACGAGATCGACGTGCAGTCCGGCGCCTTCGTCGTCTACATCGGCAGCCACGGCGACAACGGCGCGCACCGCGCCGACGTGATCCTGCCGGGCGCGGCCTATCCGGAAAAATCCGGCATCTACGTCAACACCGAGGGCCGCGTGCAGATGGCCAGCCGCGCGACCTTCCCGCCGGGCGAGGCGCGCGAGGAATGGGCGATCTTCCGCGCGCTGTCCGACGTGCTGGGCGTCAGGCTTCCCTATGACTCGCTCGCCGCGCTGCGCCAGGCGCTGTTCGCCGAACACCCGCATCTCGCCCGGATCGGCCAGGTGATGCCGAGCGGCCCCTCCGACGTCCGCCAGCTCTCGATGCAGGGCGGCCAGATCGACAAGGCGCCGTTCCAGCCGGCGATCGACGACTTCTATCTCACCAATCCGATTGCGCGCGCATCCGCCATCATGGGCGAATGCTCGGCCCTCGCCGAGGCGCGCACGGCCATGACCGCGGCGGAGTAGGGCAATGACGTTCGCGGAGCTCTGGTCCTCTTATCTCTGGCCGCTGATCATCATCGTCGCGCAGTCGCTGCTGCTGCTCGTCGTGCTGCTGGTCGCCATCGCCTACGTGCTGCTGGCCGACCGCAAGATCTGGGCGGCGGTGCAGATCCGGCGCGGCCCAAACGTGGTCGGGCCCTGGGGCCTGCTGCAGTCCTTCGCGGATCTGCTGAAGTTCATCGTCAAGGAACCGGTCATCCCGGCGGGCTCGAACAAGGGCGTGTTCCTGCTGGCGCCACTGGTCACCTGCACGCTGGCGCTGGCCACCTGGGCCGTGATCCCGGTCAACGTCGGATGGGCGATCGCCGACATCAATGTCGGGGTGCTCTACATCTTCGCGATTTCGTCGCTGATGGTCTACGGCATCATCATGGCGGGCTGGGCGTCCAATTCGAAATACGCCTTCTTGTCCGCGGTCCGTTCCGCAGCGCAGATGGTATCGTACGAGGTTTCGATCGGCTTCGTTATCATCACGGTGCTGCTCTGCGCCGGCTCACTCAATCTTTCCGCCATCGTGGCTGCGCAGGATACGCGGTTCGGGATGTTCGGCTGGTATTGGCTGCCCCTGCTGCCGATGTTCGTGGTGTTTTTCGTTTCCGCGCTTGCCGAAACCAACCGCCCGCCGTTCGATCTGGTCGAGGCGGAGTCGGAACTGGTCGCGGGCTTCATGGTCGAATACGGCTCGTCGCCATACATGATGTTCATGCTCGGCGAATACGTCGCCATCGCCACCATGTGCGCCATGGGCACGATCATGTTCCTCGGCGGCTGGCTGCCGCCGTTCCCGGTCGCGCCGTTCACCTGGGTGCCGGGCGTGGTCTGGTTCGCGCTCAAGGCGCTGTTCATGTTCTTCCTGTTCGCGATGGCGAAGGCGATCGTGCCGCGCTACCGCTACGACCAGCTCATGCGGCTCGGCTGGAAGGTGTTCCTGCCGCTGTCGCTGGCGATGGTGGTGATCGTCGCGGCGGTGCTGCAGTTCACCGGCCTCGCGCCGAAAGGATAAGCCGATGAGGTTGGATCAGGCCGCCCGCTCGATATTCCTCTCCGAGTTCGTCTCGGCGTTCTTCCTCGCCATGCGCTACTTCTTCAAGCCGAAGGCGACGCTGAATTATCCGTTCGAGAAGGGCCCGATCTCGCCGCGCTTCCGCGGCGAGCACGCGCTGCGCCGCTATCCGAACGGCGAGGAGCGCTGCATCGCCTGCAAGCTGTGCGAGGCGATCTGCCCGGCGCAGGCCATCACCATCGAGGCGGGGCCGCGGAGGAACGACGGCACGCGCCGCACCACGCGCTACGACATCGATATGGTGAAGTGCATCTATTGCGGCCTCTGCCAGGAGGCCTGCCCGGTCGACGCCATCGTCGAGGGCCCGAACTTCGAGTTCGCCGCCGAGACCCGCGAGGAGCTCTACTACGACAAGGAAAAGCTGCTCGCGAACGGCGACCGCTGGGAGCGCTCGATCGCGAAGAACATCGCGCTCGACGCGCCATACCGGTGAGGATGCACCAGCGATGATCCTTCCCGCGCTGTTCTTCTACCTGTTCGCGACCGTCTGCATCGCCTCGGCCGTCATGGTCGTCGCGGCGAGGAACCCGGTGCACTCGGTGCTCTATCTGATCCTCGCCTTCGTCAACGCCTCGGGCCTGTTCGTGATGATGGGCGCCGAGTTCCTGGCGATGATCCTGATCGTGGTCTATGTCGGCGCGGTCGCCGTGCTGTTCCTGTTCGTGGTGATGATGCTCGACGTCGACTTCGCCGAGCTGCGGCAGGGCCTGCTGCAATATCTCCCGGTCGGCTTCGTGGTCGGCGGCATCTTCGTCGCCGAGCTTCTGGCGGTCGCCGGCGCCTGGGTGATCGGCCCGAACCTGCCGCAGGCGATCTCCGCGCCGATCCCGCCGAGCATCACCAACACCGAGGCGCTCGGCCGCGTGCTCTACACGCAGTACGTCTACTACTTCCAGGCCGCGGGCCTTGTGCTTCTGGTGGCGATGATCGGCGCGATCGTGCTGACGCTGCGCCACAAGCCGAACGTGAAGCGGCAGAACATCTCCGATCAGGTTGCGCGCACCCGGGAGACCGCGATCGAGGTCGTCAAAGTGCAGCCGGGGCAGGGGCTAGGCGCATGACGATAGGACTTGGGCACTATTTGTCCGTTGCGGCGATCCTGTTCACTGTCGGGATTTTCGGCATCTTCCTCAACCGGAAGAACGTCATCGTCATCCTGATGTCGATCGAGCTGATCCTGCTCGCCGTGAACATCAACTTCGTCGCGTTCTCGACCCATCTGAACGACCTCGTCGGTCAGGTGTTCGCGCTGCTCGTGCTCACCGTCGCGGCGGCGGAGGCAGCCATTGGGCTCGCCATCCTTGTCGTTTACTTCCGCAACCGCGGCTCGATCGCGGTCGAAGACATCAACCTGATGAAGGGCTAGGGATGTATCAGGCGATCGTCTTCCTGCCGCTGCTGGGCTTCATTCTCGCCGCCGCGATTTCCATCGTCGGCGCCCGCGGCCGTTTCCCCGGCGCCGAGCCGTCGGACGACGACCATCATCATGCGCCGGCACATGCGGCCCACGATGGCCACGCCCACGCGGCGGACGTCCACCACGCGCCCGCGGAGCCTGCCGCGGCCGGCTCCCGCGCCGCCGAGGTCATCACCACGTCGCTGCTGATGATTTCCTGCGTGCTGTCCTGGATCGTGTTCTGGAAGATCGGCTTCGGCCACACCAGCGAGCGCGTCACGCTGTTCACCTGGATGATCTCGGCCGATCTCAAGGTCGACTGGGCGCTGCGGATCGACGCGCTCACCGCCGTGATGCTGGTGGTGGTGACCACCGTGTCCGGGCTCGTGCACCTCTATTCCATCGGCTACATGCACGAGGATCCGTACCGGCCGCGGTTCTTCGCTTATCTGTCGCTGTTCACCTTCGCGATGCTGGCGCTGGTGACGTCCGACAACCTCGCCCAGCTGTTCTTCGGCTGGGAGGGCGTCGGCCTCGCGAGCTATCTTTTGATCGGGTTCTGGTATCACAAGCCCGAAGCCAACGCGGCGGCCATCAAGGCCTTCGTCGTCAACCGCGTCGGCGACTTCGGCTTCGCGCTCGGCATCTTCGCCGTGTTCATGATGACGGCGTCGATCGACCTCGACACGATCTTCGCCCAGGCGCCGTCGCTCACCGGCAAGACCATCAACTTCTTCGGCTGGCACGCCGACGCGCTGACGCTGATCTGCCTCCTGCTGTTCATGGGCGCCATGGGCAAGTCGGCGCAGTTCCTGCTGCACACCTGGCTGCCGGACGCGATGGAAGGCCCGACTCCGGTCTCGGCGCTCATTCACGCCGCGACGATGGTCACCGCCGGCGTATTCATGGTGGCGCGCCTGTCGCCGCTGTTTGAATTGGCGCCGAACGCCGCCGCGATCGTCACGCTCGTTGGCGCGACCACGGCATTCTTCGCCGCGACTGTCGGCCTCGTGCAGAACGACATCAAGCGCATCGTCGCCTATTCGACCTGCTCGCAGCTCGGCTACATGTTCGTCGCCATGGGCGTGGGCGCCTATTCGGTCGGCATGTTCCACCTGTTCACCCACGCCTTCTTCAAGGCGCTGCTGTTCTTAGGGTCAGGCTCCGTGATCATGGCGATGCATCACGAGCAGGACATCCGTAACATGGGGGGCTTGCGCCACAAGATCCCGTTCACCTACTGGACCATGGTGATCGGCACCTTGGCGCTCACCGGCTTCCCGTTCACCGCCGGCTATTTCTCCAAGGACGCGATCATCGAGGCGGCCTACGCCGGCAAGAACCCGTTCGCGGTCTACGCGTTCCTGATGACGGTGATCGCCGCGGGTCTCACCGCGTTCTACTCCTGGCGCCTGATCTACAAGACCTTCCACGGCACGCCGCACGACCGGCACCACTACGAGGCGGCCCACGAAAGCCCGCTGGTGGTGCTGATCCCGCTCGGCGTGCTGGCGATCGGCTCGATCGCGGCCGGGTTCCCGTTCAAGGAGTTCTTCGCCGGCCACCACACCGCCGAGTTCTTCGGCGAGTCGCTCAAGCAGGGCGGCATCATCGAGGAGATGCATCACGCGCCGGCCTGGGTGGTCTACCTGCCGACGGTGATGCTCGCGCTCGGCTGGGGCATCGCCAGCTACATCTATCTTTACCGGACCGAGATTGCCGACAATCTCGCCCGTCAGCATCGGCTGCTGTACGAGTTCCTGCTCAACAAGTGGTACTTCGACGAGCTGTACGACCTGATCTTCGTCCGTCCGGCGATCTGGATCGGCCGCGTGTTCTGGAAGCAGGGCGACGGCCGGATGATCGACGGCCTGGGGCCTGACGGCGTCTCGGCCCGCGTCCTCGACGTCACCCGCAACGTCGTTCGGCTGCAGACCGGCTATCTCTACCACTACGCCTTCGCCATGCTGATCGGGGCGGCGGCGCTGATCACGTGGTTCATGTTCTCGGGCGGCGGAGCGCACTGATGGCGAGCTGGCCCATTCTTTCCGTCACCACCTTCCTGCCGCTGGTGGGCGTCATTGTCCTTTTGATGCTGAAGGACGACGAGGCCGGCGCGCGCAACGCCCGCTGGGTCTCGCTCTGGACCACGCTGGTCGTGTTCGCCGTATCGCTGATACTCGTTCAGCGCTTCGACCCGGGCTCGGCGGAGTTCCAGTTCGTGGAGAAAAGGCCCTGGCTCGGCGGCTTCGCCACCTACCACATGGGCGTCGACGGCATCTCGCTGCCGCTCGTGATCCTGACCACCGCGATCATGCCGCTCTGCATCGCCGCGAGCTGGCGCGCCATCAAGGTCCGCGTCAAGGAATACATGATCGCGTTCCTGGTCCTGGAAACGCTGATGGTCGGCACGTTCTGCGCGCTCGACCTGGTGCTGTTCTACCTGTTCTTCGAGGGCGGCCTGATCCCGATGTTCCTGATCATCGGCGTCTGGGGCGGGCCGCGCCGCGTCTATGCGAGCTTCAAGTTCTTCCTCTACACGCTGCTCGGCTCGGTGCTGATGCTGCTCGCCATCATGGCGATGTACTGGCAGTCGGGCACCACCGACATCGCCGTGCTGCTCCGCCACAGCTTCCCGCAAAGCATGCAGCCCTGGCTGTGGTTTGCATTCTTCGCCTCGTTCGCGGTGAAGATGCCGATGTGGCCGGTGCACACCTGGCTTCCCGACGCGCACGTCGAGGCGCCGACCGCGGGCTCGGTCATTCTCGCCGCGATCCTCCTGAAGATGGGCGGTTACGGCTTCCTGCGCTTCTCGCTGCCGATGTTCCCGCACGCTTCCGCCGATTTCGCGCCGTTCATCTTCACGCTGTCGGTGATCGCCATCGTCTACACCTCGCTGGTCGCGATGGTGCAGGAGGACATGAAGAAGCTGATCGCCTATTCGTCGGTCGCGCACATGGGCTTCGTCACCATGGGCATCTTCGCCGCGACCGCGCAGGGCGTGGCCGGCGGCATCTTCCAGATGGTGTCGCACGGCGTGGTCTCCGCCGCGCTGTTCCTGTGCGTCGGCGTGGTCTACGACCGCATGCACAGCCGCGAGATCGCGTCCTATGGCGGGCTGGTCAATCGCATGCCGGTCTATGCCGTGGTGTTCATGATCTTTACGCTTGCCAACGTCGGCCTGCCCGGCACCTCGGGCTTCGTCGGCGAGTTCCTGACGCTGCTCGGCACGTTCAAGGTCAACGTCGTCGTCGCGACGCTGGCGACGCTCGGCGTGATCCTGTCGGCCTGCTACGCGCTCTGGCTCTACCGCAAGGTGATCTTCGGCAAGCTCGAGAAGCCGAGCCTCGCCCATATCAGCGACATGGGCGTGCGCGAGATTGCGATCTTCGTGCCGCTGATCGTGCTGACGCTGCTGTTGGGCTTCTATCCCAAGCCGGTGCTCGACATGTCGTCCGCCTCGGTCACCGCGCTGCTCCACAACTATCAGCGCGCCATAAGCCAGACGAACACGAGCCCGGCCAAGGCCGCGGCGCTCATGAACTCTGAGGCGAAGTGAGGCCGCCCCGATGAACGCCATCCCCCTGTCATCGCTCGCGCCGGCCTTGCCCGAGATCGTGCTCGCGCTCGGCGCCATGCTGCTGCTGATGGTCGGCGCCTACCGCGAGCGGAGCACCCAGGTGGTCAACCTCGGCGCGGTCATGCTGCTGATCGTCGCGGCCTTCATCGTCGCCCGCGTGCCGGGCGGCACGATCCTCAACGGCAGCTTCATCGTCGACGACTTCGCGCGCTTCATGAAGGTCCTGACCTATATCGGCTCGGCCTTCGCCATCGTCATGTCGCTGAATTATCTGGCGGCCGAGAAGCAGGAGAAGTTCGAGTTCTCCGTGCTGATCCTGTTGTCGACCACCGGCATGGGCATGCTCATTTCCGCCGCCGACCTGATCGCGCTCTATCTCGGGCTGGAGCTGATGAGTCTTGCGCTTTACGTCGTCGCGGCCTCGAGCCGCGACAGCGTCCGCTCGACCGAGGCGGGTCTGAAGTACTTCGTGCTCGGCGCGCTGTCCTCCGGCATGCTGCTGTACGGCTGCTCGCTGATTTACGGGTTCACCGGCAACGTGTCGTTCGCGGGCATCGCCAAGGCCTCGGGCGAGGGCGGCATCGGCCTCGTCTTCGGGCTGGTGTTCCTGTTCGCGGGCTTCTGCTTCAAGGTCTCGGCCGTGCCGTTCCACATGTGGACGCCGGACGTCTACGAGGGCGCGCCGACGCCGGTGACCGCGTTCTTTGCCGCAGCTCCGAAGATCGCCGCCATGGCGATCTTCGCCCGGGCCACCATCAGCGCGTTTCCGAACATCACGCTGCAGTGGCAGCAGATCGTGGTGTTCGTGTCGATCGCCTCGATGGTGCTCGGCGCCTTCGCCGCCATCGGCCAGACCAACATCAAGCGGCTGATGGCCTATTCGTCGATCGGTCACATGGGCTTTGCGCTGGTCGGCCTTGCGGCGGGCACCGCCGAGGGCATCCAGGGCGTGCTGGTGTATCTCGCGATCTATCTCGCCATGACCGTCGGCACTTTCGCCGTGATCCTGGCCATGCGCCGCGACGGCGGCATGGTCGAGAACATCAGCGATCTTTCGGGCCTTGCCCGCACCAACCCGGCGCAGGCGTTCTTCCTGGCGCTGCTGCTGTTCTCGCTCGCCGGCATTCCGCCGCTCGCGGGCTTCTTCGCCAAGTACTACGTGTTCCTCGGCGCGATCAAAGCCGGGCTCTTCACGCTCGCGGTGATCGGCGTCCTCACCAGCGTGGTCGGCGCCTACTACTATCTGGTGATCGTCAAGACCATGTATTTCGACGAGCCCGCACCTGGCTTCAAGCCGATGCCGGGCGAGCTCCGCGCCGTGCTCGGCGTCGCCGGGCTGTTCAACCTGCTGTTCTTCGCCTACCCCGCGCCACTCATTAACGCCGCGACGGCTGCGGCGAAGTCGCTGTTCTGATGCAGCTCGATCCCACGGCTCAAGCGGCCGGGGCGAGGCTGATCGCTTACGACACGATCGGCTCCACCAACGAGGAGGCGCTGCGGCTCGCCCGCACCGGCGAGCGCGCGCCGCTGTGGATCGTCGCACGGAGCCAGACCGGGGGCCGCGGCCGTCGCGGCCGCGCCTGGGTGTCGGAGCCCGGCAATCTCTATGCGAGCCTGCTGCTCGCCGATCCGTCGCCGCCGGAGCATTTCCCCGAGCTGTCGTTCGTGGCGGCGCTGGCGCTGCACGACGCCGTCACCGCCCGCGTTCCGGGGCTTGCGGGCCGCGTGGCGCTGAAATGGCCGAATGACCTTCTCATCGACCGCAACAAGTTCGCCGGCATCCTGGTCGAAGGCGAGGGCACGACCGTCGTGATCGGGATCGGCGTCAACTGCGCGCACCATCCCGCCGGCACCGAATTTCCGGCGACCGATCTCGCCGCCGCCGGCGTCCGCGCCACGCCGGACAGTCTGTTTCCGCCGCTCTCCGGCGCGCTCACCGCGCGCCTCGCGCAGTGGGACCGCGGCGCGGGCTTTGCGGCGATCCGTGCTGACTGGATTTCGCGCGCCGCGGGTATCGGCAGGCCGGTCCGGGTCAGGACCGGCGACAGCGAGCTCGCCGGGACCTTCGAGGCGATCGACGCGAGCGGGCGCTTGGTTCTGCGCCTTCCTGATGGGACAATGCAGGCGGTTGCGGCGGGCGACGTGTTGATGACGAAAGGGCGTTCACGCCCGTCTTCGACGGGCGATGGGAGGTAGGGAGGAATGGCCGGTCCGCAGGGCGAGCTCGTGTTCGCGCCGCTCGGCGGCGTGGGCGAGATCGGCATGAACCTGTCGATCTACGGGCTGGGCGACCCGCGCAAGCGCACCTGGCTCGCGGTCGACGTCGGCGTCTCGTTCGCGCAGGAGGAGAACCTGCCGGGCGTCGACCTGATCCTGCCGGACATCCGCTATCTGATCGAGGAGCGGCGCAATCTCGCCGGCATCGTCCTCACCCACGCCCACGAGGACCATTTCGGCGCGCTGATGGACCTCTGGCCGAAGCTGAAGGTGCCGATCTACGCGACGCCGTTCACCAAGGCGCTGTTCGAGGCCAAGCTCGAAGGCGAGCCCGAGGCGCCGGAAATTCCGGTCAGGGAGGTGGCGCTCGGCTCCCGCTTCAACGTCGGGCCGTTCGACATTGAATTGTGCTCGGTCGCGCATTCGATCCCGGAATCCAACGCGCTGATCCTGCGGACGCCGTTCGGCAACGTGCTGCACACCGGCGACTGGAAGATCGATCGCACGCCCGTGATCGGCCCGCCGACCGACGAAAAAAAGCTCCGCGCGCTCGGCGCCGAAGGCTGCCTTGCGCTGATCGGCGATTCCACCAACGCGGTCCGCGACGGCCGCTCGCCGTCGGAGACCGAGGTCGCCGCCCAACTGGCCAAGCTGATCGAAAGCGCCCCCCAGCGCGTCGCCGTTACCACGTTCGCCTCCAACGTCGCGCGCATCCGCGCCGTGGCCGAGGCCGCGCGCAAGGCCGAGCGCGAGGTGGTGGTGGTCGGCCGCGCCATGGACCGCGTCATCGCCGTCGCCCGCGAGACCGGATATCTCGAAGGCGTGCAGCCGTTCCGCGGCATGGACGTCTACGGCCATCTGCCGCCGGACAGGGTCGTGGCGCTCTGTACGGGGAGCCAGGGCGAGCCGCGCGCTGCGCTGGCCCGCATCGCCGCCGACGAGCATCCCGAGGTCGCCCTGTCGCGCGGCGACCGGGTGATCTTCTCGTCGCGGCCCATTCCCGGCAACGAGAAGGCGATCGGCCGCGTGATCAACGGCTTGATCGACCAGGGTGTCGAGGTGATCACCGACCGCACCCATCTGGTGCACGTGTCCGGCCATCCGCGGCGCGCCGAGCTCGAGGAGATGATCGGCTGGGTCAGGCCGGCGACCGTCATCCCGGTGCACGGCGAATCCTTGCATCTCGCCGAGCACGAGGCGCTGGCGAAGCGGCTCGGCGCCAACACGCTGCAGTGTCGGAACGGCGATCTCGTGCGGCTCGCACCCGGCGCCCCCGACATCGTCGACGAGGTGCCGGCCGGGCGCTTCTACAAGGACGGCGCGCTCCTGGTCGCGGCCGAAACCCGCACCGTCGCCGAGCGAAAGCGCATGAGCTTTACCGGCATGATCTTCGTGTCGGTTGCGGTCAACGACAAAGGCCAGCTGCTGGCCGATCCCGAGCTCGAAATGCTCGGCATTCCGGAACAGACCGCCGACGGCAAGCCGATGTTCCAGGTCGCCGCGGACGCCGTGCTCGAGACGCTGGAGACGCTGCCGCGGCCGCGCCGCCGCGATCCGGACTCGGTCGCCGAAGCCCTGCAGAAGGGCGTCCGCGCCGCGGTCGGCTCGCACTGGCGCAAGAAGCCGAACGTCACGGTGCATGTGCTGGTGATCTAGCCGGTGGTGCACCACCCGCCGCCGTCATTCCGGGGCGCGCCCGTCAAGCGCGTTTACGCGCGTTTCGGCGCGCTATGGGCGCGAACCCGGAATCCATACTCCGCAGCAGTGGTTATGGATTCCGGGTTCGGCCCTTTCGGGCCGCCCCGGAATGACACCGCCGTTTTGGCCAGCTATGGATGACCGCAGCCGGGCCGCAAGGAACCCCAGGAACACCGACCCATGATCGGACGACTGAACCACGTCGCCATTGCCGTCCGCGACATCGCCAAGGCCTCCGAGGTCTACCGCAGGACGCTCGGCGCGACCGTCTCGGCTGCCGTGCCGCAGCCGGCGCATGGCGTGACCACCGTGTTCATCACGCTGCCGAACACCAAGATCGAGCTGCTCGAGCCGCTCGGCGCGGAGTCGCCGATCGCCAAGTTCCTGGAGCGCAATCCGGACGGCGGCATCCACCACGTCTGCTACGAGGTGGACGACATCCTCGTCGCCCGCGACCGTCTCAAGGCCGAGGGCGCGCGTGTGCTGGGCGACGGCACGCCGAAGATCGGCGCCCATGACAAGCCGGTGCTGTTCCTGCATCCCAAGGACTTCTGCGGCACGCTGGTCGAGCTCGAGCAGGCCTGACGCGATGGGCATTGCGACCGGTATCGCCATCTACTTCCTGATCTGGTGGGTCGTGCTGTTCGCGGTGCTGCCGTGGGGGGTGCGGGCGCAGGGCGACGACGCTCCTCCGGGTTCCGATCCCGGCGCGCCGCAGGCCGCGCGGATCTGGATGCGGCTGCTCTGGACCACGGTGACATCGGCCGTGGTGTTCGCGGTCCTGGTCTTCGTCTATCTCAAGGGCCTCGTGACGCTGGACGATCTGGCGCGGCTCCTCGGCATGCCGGAGTTCCGGAATTAGGGCGGTGGGCTAAAAAAATAGAGCAGGGACAATGCCCTGCTCGAAAAGCCTGATGTCTTTTCTTAGCCCCGATACACGGTACACATTCGAGGTCGCAGCGCGGTTTCCGCGCTTTGGCTTTCCCTCCCGAGACGTGGGCCGAAAAAAAACGACTTGCCCCGTACGGACAAATGACCTGTAGCTCACCCCAGAGCCCTTGTCATTCCTGCGGTGCAGCATAACCGGATGGGCCGCGTTCGGCGTCCAACTCGCGGCCGAAATCCGCGTCCACCCCCCGCGCCAAAGCCCCGCACCAAGCCCGGCCCCATGCCCCCCCCATGCCCTTGCTGCGCTTGTATTTTCAGGCCCAATCCGCTTTCTGTGCCACGCCTGTCCCGCCAGCCCGATTCTCACCCGAGTGACCGATGCGACTGTCCCGCTACTTCCTGCCGATCCTGCGCGAGGCGCCGAGGGAGGCCGAAATCGTCTCCCACCGGCTGATGCTCCGGGCGGGGATGATGCGGCAGGAGGCGGCCGGCATTTACGCGTTCCTGCCGCTCGGCCTGCGCGTGCTGCGCAAGATCGAGCAGATCGTCCGCGACGAGCAGAACCGCTCCGGCGCGGTCGAGATGCTGATGCCGACCATCCAGTCGGCGGAGCTCTGGCGCGAGAGCGGCCGCTACGAGGCCTACGGCAAGGAGATGCTGCGGATCGAGGACCGCCACGAGCGCGAGATGCTCTACGGTCCGACCAACGAGGAGATGATCACCGAGATCTTCCGCGCCTATGTGCGGTCGTACAAGGACCTGCCGCTGAACCTCTATCACATCCAGTGGAAGTTCCGCGACGAGGTGCGCCCGCGCTTCGGCCTGATGCGCGGCCGCGAATTCCTGATGAAGGACGCGTATTCGTTCGACGTCGATTACGCCGCCGCCAAGCATGCCTACAACAGGATGTTCGTCGCCTACCTGCGCACCTTCGCGCGGCTTGGCCTGAAATCGATCCCGATGGTCGCCGACACCGGGCCGATCGGCGGCAATCTCAGCCACGAGTTCATCATCCTCGCCTCGACCGGCGAGTCCGAGGTCTACTGCCACAAGGACTATCTGGATTTCCCGGTGCCGGGCGAAAACGTCAACTTCGACGACATCGCCGGCCTGCAGTCGACCGTCGACAAGTGGACCTCGCTCTACGCCGCCACGTCCGAAAAGCACGATCCCGCGGCGTTCGGGCAGATTCCCGCCGACAAGCAGGTCTCCGCGCGCGGCATCGAGGTGGGCCACATCTTCTATTTCGGCACCAAGTATTCCGAGCCGATGAAGGCCGTGGTCAGCGGCCCGGACGGCGCCGAGAAGCCGGTGCACATGGGCTCCTACGGCATCGGCCCGAGCCGGCTCGTCGCCGCCATCATCGAGGCGTTCCACGACGACGCCGGCATCAAGTGGCCGGAGGCGGTGGCGCCGTTCAAGGCCGCGATCCTCAATCTCAAGCAGGGCGACAGCGGCACCGACAGCGCCTGCGACAATCTCTACCGCGAGCTTTCGGCCAAGGGCGTCGACGTGCTCTACCACGATCTCGACGAGCGGCCGGGCTCCAAGTTCGCCACCGCCGACCTGATCGGCGTGCCCTACCAGGTCGTCATCGGTCCGAAGGGGCTCGCCGGCGGCACCTACGAGATCAAGCGGCGGGCCGACGGCAGCCGGGAGAACTTGAGTCCCGCCGCCACAATCGATCTGTTGTCGCGATAAGCTGTGCGTTGCGTTTGGAGCATGATCCCGAAAAAGCCTGCCCCGGACTTGATCCGGGGTGTGAAGCGGTTTTCGGAAAAGATCATGCTCAAACAGGAAGCTAAAGCGGGATGACGATGCGAAGAAAAAGTCATCCCACTTTAGCTGTGCGTTTCTGGGTGTAGCGCAGACCCGATGCTGGCTTGAAACCGCCAGAATCGGATGAAATCGGTCTGCAAAGGGGATTGATGAGCGAAACATCCGGGACACGGCCGTTTGCCCCGTTCGAATGGATGCTGTCGTTGCGCTACCTGCGAGCGCGGCGGCAGGAGGGATTTATTTCGGTCATCGCCGCCTTCTCCTTCCTCGGCATCATGCTCGGCGTGGCCACCCTGATCATCGTCATGGCGGTGATGAACGGCTTCCGCAAAGAGCTGCTCGGCAAGATCCTCGGCCTCAACGGCCATCTCCTGGTGCAGCCGCTGGAGTCCCCGTTGACCGACTTCCAGGCGGTGGCCGAGCGGCTCTCCGCGATCGAGGGCGTCCGCCTCGCGGTGCCGATCGTCGAGGGCCAGGCGCTGGCGTCCTCGCCGTTCAACGCCGCCGGCGTCCTGGTGCGCGGCATCCGCGGCGCCGATCTCAACGGGCTCGGCTCGATCGCAAGCAACATCAAGCACGGCACGCTCGAGGGCTTCGACCAGGGGCAGGCCGTGGTGATCGGCAAGCGGCTGGCCGACCAGCTCACCTTGCGCGCCGGCGACAGCGTGACGCTGGTCTCGCCGCGCGGCGCGGTGACGCCGATGGGCACCACGCCGCGCATCAAGGTCTACAAGATCGCCGCCGTGTTCGAGATCGGCATGTCGGAATATGACGCGGCCTTCGTGTTCATGCCGCTCGCCGAGGCGCAGGCCTATTTCAACCGCAACAACGACGTCACCGCGATCGAGGTCTACACCAACAATCCGGACGCGGTGCAGCGCTTCCGGCAACTGGTGACCGATGCGGCCAAACGCCCGATCTTCATGATCGACTGGCGGCAAAGGAACGCGACGTTCTTCAGCGCGCTGCAGGTCGAGCGCAACGTCATGTTCCTGATCCTGACGCTGATCGTGCTGGTCGCGGCCTTCAACATCGCCTCGAGCCTGATCATGCTGGTCAAGGACAAGGGCAGGGACATCGGCATCCTGCGCACCATGGGCGCAACGCAGGGCTCGATCATGCGGGTGTTCCTGATCACCGGCGCTGCGATCGGCGTGATCGGCGACCTCGTCGGCTTCCTGGTCGGACTCCTGGTGTGCCTCAACATCGAGTCGATCCGGCAGTTCATGTCCTGGCTCACCAACACCGAGCTGTTCTCGCCGGAGCTCTATTTCCTGTCGAAGCTGCCGGCCGATCTCGACGTCGGCGAGACCACGGCGGTGGTGGTGATGGCGCTGGCGCTGTCGCTGCTCGCAACGCTTTATCCGTCGTGGCGCGCCGCGCGTCTCGATCCGGTCGAAGCGCTGCGGTACGAGTGAGCCGCCGATGGCCGAACAGGAAACGCCGGTCATCTTCCTGCACCAGGTGGAGCGCCGCTATCACCAGGGCGACGCGACGCTGGAGATCCTCAAGCGCGCCGAGCTTGCGGTCTGGCCGGGGCAGTCGGTGGCGCTCGTCGCGCCGTCCGGCTCCGGCAAATCGACGCTGCTGCATGTCGCGGGGCTCCTGGAGCAGCCCGATGCCGGCGAGGTCTATCTCGACGGCGCGCCGACCACCGGGCTCTCGGACGCGGCGCGGACGCGGCTTCGCCGCAACTCGATCGGCTTCGTCTACCAGGCGCACCACCTGCTGCCGGAGTTCTCCGCGGTCGAGAACGTGATGCTGCCGCAGATGATCCGCGGCCTGTCGCGCAAGGACGCGGAGATTCGCGCAACCGAGCTTCTGTCGTATCTCGGCCTCGGCGAGCGGCTGACGCACCGCCCGGCCGAGCTCTCCGGCGGCGAGCAGCAGCGCGTGGCGATCGCGCGCGCCGTCTCCAACGTGCCGCGGCTGCTCCTGGCCGACGAGCCGACCGGCAATCTCGATCCGCACACCTCGGACCACGTGTTTCACGCGCTGCGGCAGCTGATCAAGGCGTCGGGCCTGACCGTGGTGCTCGCCACCCACAACATGGAGATCGCCGCGCGCATGGACCGCCGCGTGACGCTCCGCGAAGGCCAGATCGTCGAGATGGCTTAGGCCGGCAGCCGCCCGCGACTTTTCCGCGACGCCCGTCCTTCCACCCTTGAATGCCTGGCGAGGTGGGGCCGCCAAATCCCGCGTCACCGCGGGATCACTCTCACCCAGCGGATGAGAAGCCGTCATGCTGCGGCCCCGCGGCAGTATGCGGGTGATTCGGCTCGATTCCTAGAGCCGGTCGTGGCCTCGGTCACGGCAGGCGGAGCAGGATCGGCAGCACGCCCATGTCCTGCAGCTTCTCAAACCCCTCGGCGATCGGCACTGCCAGCAGGAACATCATCGCATCGGCGAAGGTCCGCAGGATTTTCGGCGGGATGATCGTCAGCGCGGGCACGTCGCGCCACAGCCGCGGGTTGGGCATGAAGCGCGGCACGGTCGCGACGTAGTTTTCGAACGCCGCGCCGTAGCGATCCGCCAGCAGGCGTTCCTCCTGCCGCGCCACCACGGAGAACACCGCCCAGGCCAGCACGCCGAACGTCAGGCCCGCGACGATGCTGCCGTGCTGGGCGCCCGCGCCCGCGGCGCCGATGATCGAGAAGAAGTAGAGCGGGTTGCGCATCACCGAGTAGGGACCGTCGGTGACGAGCTGCTCGATCTTGCGGCCGGCGATGTAGAGCGACGTCCAGGTGCGCCCCAGCACGCAAACGACGATCGCGACGATGCCGATCCATTCGATCATCTCATGCGTCGAGTTCGACGCCTCGAGCCGAGAATTGGTCAGCGCGAACATCACCACGCCGAGCAGGACGGTCACGCCGAGAACGATCTTCCGGACGATCTGCACCTCGGCGATCGTCATGGACTGCGTGATCGTCATGAAAAACTCTCCCCAAGCCCCATTGGTTGAGACCAGCCAAGACCGGCTTTTGTGAGGCTCGTGACCGCACCTGAATTGGCAAAACTATTGAAAAATCACCCGAAATGGAATTTCGCACGGGACGCTTGACTCTAGAACAAACAATGAACTATGTTCCCTCTTCGTTCAGGGAAAGCAACATGTTCCGTGCCGTCGTCGAAGAAGCCGCCGCCCTCGCTTCCATCAGCCTGTTTCTCGGCATGATCGCCGTCTGGGCCCAGGTTCTGGGCTCGCTTTAGGCGCCCGCCGGTGACGCACCTGCGTCATCTGCGTGTGCTTGGTGAGTGTCAGTGGCGTACGCGTATGAGTGCCTGCGTATTCGTCTCTTGAGTACGTCTCTTGCGTTCGTCTTGCGGTCCCCACCGCTCGTCATACCCGTCTGCCCGCGGGTATCCACGGTCCCGTGTCCCCCCATCCCCGACGGGACCTGTGGATGGCATCGGAAGCCGGGGCCTTGCCCCGCTCCGAGCCATGACGGCGGTTCCCGCAAGGCGGTGAGCCGAAGTCGGGGGACAAGCAGGGGACAAATGGCCGTGTGGGCCTCCTTTCAATTGCCGGTCGGCCACGCCAGATGGCACTGAGAATCGCGTAAGGCTTCGCCCCAAAGAGCTTGGCCCAGAGCCTTGCCCGAAGCGATTGAGATTCAGAGGCCCCAATTGGCAACCCACTTGGCGACCGATCCCGGCTTTGTGCATCTGCACGTGCATTCGGCCTATTCGCTGCTGGAGGGCGCGCTGCCGATCGGCAAGCTTGCGGAGTTCGCCAAGGCCGACAAGCAGCCGGCGCTGGCGCTGACCGACACCGACAACATGTTCGGCGGGCTGGAATTCTCCGAGAAGCTGGCCAGCTACGGCATCCAGCCGATCGTCGGCTGCGCGCTCGCCGTGGACTTCGGCGACGAGGCGCGCGACCCGCGCTTTGCCGGCCGGGCGAGGGCGCTGCCGCGCATCGTGCTGCTCGCCGCCCGCGAGGAGGGCTATCGCAACCTGATGCAGCTCAACTCGCGCGCCTTCATGGAAACCGAGGCGACCGAGAAACCGCACCTGAAGCTTGCCTGGCTCGAAGGCGCAACCGACGGGCTGATCGCGCTCTCCGGCGGGCCGGGCGGCCCGCTCGACGCGGCGCTTGCCGCGGGCCAGACCGAGCAGGCCGCGAGCCGCTGCGCGGCCCTGCAGAGGCTGTTCGGCGACCGGCTCTACATCGAATTGCAGCGCCACGGCACGACCGCCGAACGCGCCGCCGAGCCGTTGCTGCTCGAGCTCGCTTACGCCAACGGCATCCCGCTCGTTGCCACCAACGAGCCCTATTTCGCCAAGCGCGAGGACTATGACGCCCATGACGCGCTGATCGCCATCGCCGAGGGCCGGATCGTCGCCGACACCGACCGGCGGCAGCTCACGCCGGAGCACTATTTCAAGAGCCGCGCCGAGATGGCGGCGCTGTTCTCCGACCTGCCCGAGGCGCTGGCCTCGACGGTCGAGATCGCCGAGCGCTGTGCGTTCCGCCCCGGCACCCGCAAGCCGATCCTGCCGCGGTTCTCCGCCGACCAGGACGAGGCCGCGGACCTGCGCCAGCGCGCCGAGGAGGGCCTGAAGCGGCGGATCGCCACGCACGGCATGGCGCCCGGGCGCTCCGAGGAGGAATACCGCGAGCGGCTTACCTTCGAGCTCGGCGTGATCGAGCGGATGAAATATCCGGGCTACTTCCTGATCGTGTCGGACTTCATCCAGTGGGCGAAGGACGAAAAGATTCCGGTCGGACCGGGCCGCGGCTCGGGCGCCGGCTCGCTCGTCGCCTACGCGCTCACCATCACCGACCTTGACCCGCTCCGCTTCAACCTTCTGTTCGAGCGCTTCCTCAATCCCGAGCGCGTGTCGATGCCCGACTTCGACATCGACTTCTGCCAGGACCGCCGCGACGAGGTGATCGACTACGTGCAGAAGCGCTACGGCCGCGATCAGGTGGCGCAGATCATCACCTTCGGCACCCTGCAGGCGAGGGGCGTCCTTCGCGACGTCGGCCGCGTGCTGGAGATGCCCTACGGCCACGTCGACCGGCTCTGCAAGCTCGTGCCGCAGAACCCGGCGGCGCCGGTCACCCTTGCCAAGGCGATCGAGGGCGAGCCGAAGCTGCAGGCCGAGCGTGACGCCAATCCGGTCGTCAAGCGCGCCTTCGAGGTGGCGCTGAAGCTCGAAGGCCTCTACCGCCACGCCTCGACCCACGCCGCGGGCATCGTCATCGGCGACCGGCCGCTCGCGCAGCTCGTGCCGATGTACCGCGATCCGAAGTCGGACATGCCGGTGACCCAGTTCAACATGAAGTGGGTGGAGCAGGCGGGGCTGGTGAAGTTCGACTTCCTCGGCCTCAAGACGCTCACGGTGTTGCAGACCGCGGTGCGGCTGCTCAAGCAGCGCGACATCGACCTCGACCTGTCGTCGATCCCGCTCGACGACAAGAAGACCTACGACCTCCTGTCACGCGCCGAGGCGGTGGGCATCTTCCAACTGGAAAGTCAGGGCATGCGCCGCGCGCTGCTCGACATGAAGCCCGACCGCTTCGAGGACATCATTGCGCTGGTCGCGCTCTACCGCCCCGGCCCGATGGCCAACATCCCGACCTACTGCGCCCGCAAGGCGGGCGTCGAGAAGCCGGAATACATCCATCCCAAGCTCGAGCCGATCCTGCGCGAGACCTACGGCGTCATCGTCTACCAGGAGCAGGTGATGCAGGCGGCGCAGATCCTGGCCGGCTACTCGCTCGGCCAGGCCGACCTGCTGCGCCGCGCCATGGGCAAGAAAATCCGCTCCGAGATGCAGGCGCAGCGTGCCGAGTTCGTCAAGGGCGCGACCTCGCGCGACATCGACAAGTCCCATGCCGACGCGATCTTCGATCTGCTCGAACGCTTCGCCGAATACGGTTTCAACAAGAGCCATGCGGCGGCTTACGCGCTGGTCGCCTACCAGACCGCGTATCTGAAGGCGAATTACCCGGTCGAGTTCCTCGCCGCGTCGATGACCCTCGACATGGGCAACACCGACAAACTTTCGGAATTCCGCGCCGAGGCCGGGCGGCTGGGCATCAAGGTCGAGCCGCCGTCGGTCAACCGCTCCGGCGTCGAGTTCGACGTCGAAGGCAAGACCATCTTCTACGCGCTGGCCGCGCTGAAAGGCGTCGGCCGCCAGGCGGTGGAGGCGATCGTCACCGCACGCGGCGACAAGCCGTTCGCCGACCTCACCGACTTCGCAAGCCGCTTCAATCCGCGCGCCGTCAACAAGCGCGTGCTGGAAAGCCTCGCCGCCGCCGGCGCGTTCGACGTGCTCGAGCCGAACCGGGCGCGGGCGCACGCCGGCGTCGATGCCATGCTCTCGACCGCGCAGCGCACCCACGAGGCCGCGACCATCGGCCAGAACGACATGTTCGGCGGTGCGGCGCATCGCGAGACCATCGCCATCCCCGCGGTCGAGCCCTGGCTTTCCGGCGACAAGCTGCAACGCGAATACGACGCCATCGGCTTCTTCCTGTCGGGCCACCCGCTCGACGAATATGCCCCGATCCTGAAGAACATGAACGTGAAGTCGTGGGCGGAGTTCTCGCGCGAAGTGAAGGCCGGCGCGACCGCGGGCCGGCTCGCCGCGACCGTGGTGTCGCGCATGGAGCGGCGCACCAAGACCGGCAACAAGATGGGCATCTTCGGCCTGTCCGATCCGTCGGGCCACTACGAGGCGATCATGTTCGCCGAGGGGCTGCAGCTCTACCGCGACATCCTCGAGCCGGGCTCCGCCGTTCTGCTGTTCCTCTCGGCGGAGGCGCAGGGCGACGAGGTGCGCGCGCGCATCCAGTCGGCCGATCCGCTCGACAAGGCCGCGGCCAAGCTGCAGAAGGGGCTGCGTGTGTTCCTGCGCGACCAGGCGCCGATCGAGCCGGTCGCCCGGCGGCTGGAAAACAAAGGCGACGGCGAGGTCAACGTCGTGCTCCAGCTCGGCGGCGGCACCGAGGTCGAGATCAAATTGCCCGGCCGCTTCAAGGTCTCGCCGCAGATCGCCGGCGCCATCAAGGCGGTCCCGGGCGTGCTCGACGTCCGCCTGATGTGACCTGGCCGCCTGGGCAAGATTTTTCCGCCGTCATTCCGGGGCGTGGGCGAAGCCCGCGAACCCGGAATCCATACTCCGCAGCCGTGGTTACGGCTTCCGGGTTCGCTCGCTAGTGCGAGCGCCCCGGAATGACACCGGTTTCCAGTTGCCACGACATGGATGCTGCACCGGGTGCAAGGCCGCAGGGCGCCGCCGGCTGTTGACCGGCCGTCCGGCGGGGGCTGATATTGTTTTCAACAGACACAAGGAGCCCATCATGGCCAACAAGCTTCGCCACATTGCCATCTCGGTCAAAGACCCCGAGAAGACCGCCAAGTTCTTCGAGGAGGCGTTCGGCATGACGCGGGCCGGCAACGCCCAGCGCGGCGTTTACATGACCGACGGCATCTTCAACGTTGCGCTGCTCAACTTCGGTGACGAGCCGGTGGCGGGCATGGAGGACCAGAAGAACCCGCTGGGGCTCATCCACTTCGGCATGTGGGTCGACAGCGTCGACGAGATCGCCAAGAAGATCACCGATGCCGGCGGCAGCTACGTGACCGGCCGCAAGGAGACGAACCCGAACGTCTACTACGAGGTCAAGTACAAGACCCCGGAGGGCATCGTGTTCGACATCACCGAGAGCGGCTGGAAGGGCGCGGTCAAGGAGGTCAAGCCGGCCTAGCGGGCAGGCCGCCGCAATACGCTCCGCCGTCATTCCGGGGCGGCCCGAAGGGCCGAACCCGGAATCCATAACCACGGCTGCGGAGTATGGATTCCGGGTTCGCGCTAACGCGCGCCCCGGAATGACGGCGAGGGCCTCTCGCCGTGACATGCTGCCCCGTTGGCACGGCATGGCTGGTCCGTGAATAATGGGCCAGCCGGTCCTTGAAGCCAGCAGAATGGGGAGAACGTCCATGTATCGCGCGATTGCCGGAGCCCTTTTGGCCGCCGGTGTCCTGTCCGCACCCTCGGCGCAGGCCGCCTATCCGGAGCGGACCGTCACCATCGTCACGCCGTTCGCCGCAGGCGGTATCGCCGACGTGGTGGCGCGCATCACCGCGGAGCGGTTGCAGTCCGCGCTGAAGCAGAACTTCGTCGTCGAGAACGTCTCGGGCGCCGGAGGCACCGCCGGGCCAGAGCGCGTTTCCAAGGCCACGCCAGATGGCTACACGCTGATGTCGACGCCGATCTTCCAGCTCACCACCGCGAAGTTCGTGCAGAACGTCTCCTTTGACGAGAACAGCTTCAAGCCGATCTCCGGCGTCGCCTCCGCGCCGTTCGCGATCACGGTGAACGCCTCGTTCCCCGGCAAGACGCTCGCCGACTTCATCGCCCATGTGAAGGCCAATCAGGGCAAGCTGCCGTTCGGCTCGGCCGGCGCCGGCAGCACCACGCACGTCGCCGCCGTCGTCGTGCTGAAAACGGCGGGCCTCGACATGGTGCACGTGCCGTATCGCGGCGTGGCGCCTGCCTTCACCGACCTGCTTGCGGGCCACATCCAGATGCTCGCGGCGTCGCCGGTGGAGCTCAAGCCCTATCTCGAATCCGGCAAGGTGAAGGTGCTTGCCGTGGTCGACACCAAGCCGTCGCCGTTCCTGCCCGGCGTGCCGGCGGTGACCGAGACGCTGAAGGACTGCCCGCCGGCGGTGACCTACAACGGGCTGCTCGGTCCCAAGGGTCTCCCGCAGGAGGTCGTGGACACGCTGTCGCGCGAGCTGGTCGCGGCCGGCCAGTCGGATGAGTTCAAGCAGCGGTTTTCCAACGCCGGCCTGCTGCCGCTGCTGACCACGCCGGATGACTTCGCGAAGATCTTCACCGCCGACGCCAAGGTGTGGAACGGGATCATGCCGACGCTTGGGTTGAAGAAGAACTAGATGAGCGCGGTCCGTTGGTTTGCGCCAACCTTGAAAGCGCTCTAAGCCCCGCAACACCGCGCGCGACTTGCCACTGCCGTTGAACGGCCGAGAACTTCGCGGCCGTTTTGCTTGGCACGGCATCTGCATGATCTCCGGCATCGCCACGCCGGGCACGATCATGAAAGGTGCACGACATGCTTAAAGCTTTCGCCGGTGCGGCGCTCGCCGCATCAATTTTGTTCAACGCTCTGGCGCATGCCGCCTGGCCCGACCGTCCAGTGACGGTCATCGTGCCGCTTGCGGCGGGCGGTCTCACCGACAAGGGGGTCGCGCCGCCCTTCGGCGATCTCGTCGCGGGCCATGTTCAGATGGCTTCGGCGAGCCCCGTCGAGATCAAGCCGCACTTGAGCGGCGGCAAGGTCCGGCCGCTCGGGATCACCAGCCAGGCGCGGTCGCAGCAACTTCCCGATGTGCCGACGGTTTCCGAAACCCTGCCGACGCCCGCGGTCGCCACCTGCAACGGCTTCTTCGTGCCGAAGAACACGCCGCAGGAGGTCGTCGACGCGATTGCCAAGGAGGTCCAGGCAGCCGTAAAAACCAAGGCGTTCTCCGACAAGCTGATCCAGGTCGGCCTCGAGCCGGTCGGCGGCACGCCGGAGGAGATGGTGGCGACGATCGCCGCCGACAAACAGAACTGGCTTGCGATCAAGGGAGACCTCGTCGCGGCCGCGTCGCAATAGGCGAGAGAAGAGCATACCCGGCATGGCGGCAGCGAAATCGAACTCACGGGTCGTCATCGTCGGAGCAGGGCCGGTCGGCATGGTCTGCGCGCTGGCCCTCAACAAGCTCGGTGTCTCGGTCACCGTGTTCGAGCAGGAGCCCGCGCCGGTCGAGGACCAGCGCGCGGCTTCGCTGCATCCGTCGACCTTGGAGATGCTCGACGAGCTCGGCGTCACCGAAAAGATCATTCCGCTCGGGCTCGTTTCGAGCGCCTACCGGTTCCACGACCGGGTGACGCATTCGGTGGTGGCCGAGTTCGATCTCGGCCTGATGAAGGACGAGATCCGTTTTCCCTATGTGCTGCAATACGAGCAGTACAAGCTCACCGCCTCGATCGCCGCCGAATACGGCAACGCCAGCGACTTCGACGTGCGCTTCTCGCACGGCGTCACCGGGCTCACGCAAGCCGCCGACGGCGTCGAGATCGAGGTCACGTCGCCGGCCGGCGTCGAAAAATTCCGCGCCGACTACGTGATCGGCTGCGACGGCGGCCGCAGCATGGTGCGAAAGCTCGCCGGCATCGAGTTCGAGGGCTTCACCTATCCCGAGCGCTTCATCAAGATCGCGACCAGCTTCGATTTTGGCGTGGCCAATCCCAAGGTCGCGTTCCGCAATTACTTCTCCGACCCGACCGAGTGGTGCAACCTGTTCAAGGTGCAGGGCAAGCGCCCGCCCGGGCTGTGGCGCGCCATCATGCCGATCGGCCCGGACGAGACCGACGAGACCGCGCTGTCGCCCGAGCGCATCGAGGCGCGGCTGCAGAAATTCTTCCCCAACAGCGGCCGCTACGAGATCGAATACGTCAACGTCTACGGCGCACATCAGTGCGTTGCTGCGACCTTCCGCAAGGGTCGCGTGCTGCTCGCCGGCGACAGCGCCCACGTCAACAATCCGATCGGCGGCATGGGCATGAACGGCGGCATCCACGACGGCATCAACCTTGCGGGCAAGCTCGCCAAGGTCATCCACGGCGAGGCCGGCGAGGAGTTGCTTGACGTCTACAGCCGCCAGCGCCGTCACGCCGCGGTGAAATACGTCCAGGCGCAGACCATCGCCAACAAGCGGCTGATGGAGGAGCGCGACCCCGTGGTGCGCGCCAAGAACTTCGACGAGTTGCGGCGTACCGCCGAGAACCCGGACACCGCCAAGGCCTACATGCGCCGCGCGGCGCTGTTCGACAGCCTCAAGGACGCCGCGGCGGTGACGTAGTGACGTAGCCCGGATGGAGCGAAGCGCGATCCGGGCAACCCGCGCCGCGGGGCCGCCGCTCCCGCTGAAAGACGCCGCCGCGGTCGCGTAGTCCGGATGGAGCGTCCGCCCAAGCGCGTCAGCACGAAATCCGGGACCGCCGTCACGTCGTACCGCGACGCCGCCCCGCATTCCGCTTTCGCTCCATGCGGGCTACAGGACGCCCTCAATAATTGTATTTATTAATAATCACAACTTATGCGTTTTTTTGGCAGAACAAAGCCATTTCTAATTCCTGAGTGTTATCAATGCATAGCGGCCCCTCGATTGGGTTGCCTTGCGCCCCCTGGCGTGGCGGGCCACATCTTCGCCGTGCCGCGCGCGGCACCAACGCCTCCGGGTAAGCTTCCGCCGTGAGCTCGGCCGTTTCCGACTTCATCGAACAGACCAGGCTCGCGGCGCGGGCCTTCGCCGAATTCAGCGGCCATCTGTTCAGCCCGACCGTGCGGCTCGGTGTCACCGGCCTGTCGCGCGCGGGCAAGACCGTGTTCATCACTGCGCTGGTGCACGGGCTCATTCGCGGCGGCCGCTTTCCGGTGTTCGAGCCGCTTTCGAGCGGACGGATCGCCGGCGCGCGGCTTGCGCCGCAGCCTGACGACGCCGTGCCGCGCTTCGACTACGAGCGGCATGTGCGCTCGATCGTGATCGACCGCGACTGGCCGGACTCGACGCGGCAGATCAGCGAGCTTCGCGTCGTGATCGACTACCAGTCGCCGGGCGGCGCGATGCGGACGCTGACGCTCGACATCGTCGACTATCCCGGCGAATGGCTGCTCGACCTGCCGCTCCTGAGCAAGAGCTACGAGCAGTGGTCCGCGGAGACGCTCGCGCATCTGCGCCGCAGCACACGGCCGCCGCTGCCGAAGCCGTTCCTCGAGCAGATCGCGTCGGTCAACGCGCTCGCGCCGGCCGACGAGAACGCCGCAATCGAGTCCGCGCGGCTGTTCACCGCCTGGCTTCTCGCCCGCCGCGAGGAGCACCGCACGCTCAGCCTGGTCGCGCCGGGCCGCTTCCTGATGCCCGGCGATCTTGCCGGCTCGCCGGCGCTGACCTTCGCGCCGCTGGACGTTCCCGGCGAGGTCGAACCGCCCACGGGCTCGAACTGGGCAATGATGCGCCGCCGCTACGACGCCTACCGTGACGTCGTGGTGCGGCCGTTCTTCCGCGACCACTTCGCCCGCCTCGACCGGCAGATCGTGCTGGTCGACGCGCTCTCGGCGTTTGCCGGCGGGTCCGAGGCGGTGCGCGACCTGCAGGACGCACTCACGTCCGTGCTCGAATGCTTTCGCGTCGGCCGCGGCGGCTGGCTCGACGCGCTGTTCCGCCCGAGCGCCGACCGCATCCTGTTCGCCGCGACCAAGGCCGACCTGCTGCATCATTCGGCGCACGACCGGCTGGAGGCCTTCCTCAAGCGCCTCACCGAAAGCGCGATCGCGCGCGCCGGCGACGCCGGAGCCGCGGTCGATGTCATCGCGCTCGCCGCCGTCCGCGCCACGCGCGAGGCGATGGTGAAGGGCGAGGGTGGGGAGTTGCCTGCCATCGTCGGCACCGCCGTGCCCGGCGAATGGAGTGACGGACGGCATTTCGACGGCAAGACCGAGATCGCGCTGTTTCCTGGTGACATCCCGGCCGAAGGGCTGCAGGGCGGCGACTTCCGCTCGATCCGTTTCCGGCCGCCCGCGCTCGAGACGACCGACGACGGCACGCCGGCCCTGCCGCACATTCGCCTCGACCGCGCGCTGCAATTCCTGATCGGGGACCGGCTGCGATGACGGAGACGTTGCGAAAGCCCGCGGTGTTCAGCATCGACGATCCGCGGCTCACGGTGACGCGGCCGGAAGAGCCGATCATCGACGACATCGCCCCCGAAGCGCCCGGCACCAATCTGCCGGCGATGCCGGCACCGCCGCCGCCCCGCAAGGGTTTTCCCTGGGGCAGGCTGCTCTGGTCGGCGCTGTCGGGCTTGGTCGTGATGGGGCTTGGCCTCGCCGTCGCAAACCTCGTCGAGGACCTGTTCGCGCGCACGCCCTGGCTCGGCGCGATCGGGCTGGGTCTGGGTGTGCTGGCGGGCCTTGCGCTGCTGGTCATCGTCCTGCGGGAGGTGATCGGGCTGATGCGGCTCGGCAAGGTGGAGACGCTCCGCCGCCGGGCGCTGGAAACCATCGAAAGCGACAACCGCGACGCCGGTCGCGCGCTGCTCGACGACATGCTGTCATTGACCAAGCGCATTCCGCGCCTGGCGCGAGGCCGCAGCCGCCTCGAAGCACACCGCAACGACATCATCGACGGCCGCGATCTGGTTGGCCTCACCGAACGCGAGCTGATGGCGCCGCTCGATCTCGAAGCGCGCATGCTGGTGGCGTCGGCGGCCAAGCGCGTCTCGGTCGTCACCGCGATCAGCCCGCGTGCCGCGGTCGACATGCTGTTCGTTCTGGTCAACGCGCTCAACCTCATTCGCCGCCTCGCGGTGCTTTACGGCGGGCGGCCCGGCGCGCTGGGCGTCCTGAGGCTGTTCCGGCAGGTGATGTCGCATCTGGCCGTCACCGGCGGCGTCGCCGTCACCGACAGCCTGCTGCAGCAGCTGATCGGTCACGGGCTTGCCGCGAAGCTCTCGGCGCGGCTCGGCGAGGGCATGGTCAACGGGCTCCTCACCGCGCGGCTCGGGCTGCTGGCGATGGATCTGGTCCGGCCGCTGCCGTTCCACGAGCTGCCCCGGCCGTCGCTGAATGACGTCGCGGGAGCGCTGATGCGGGGGGCCGAAACCGGGCCGGAAGGCCCGGAAAAGGCCCGCCGGCTGCCGCCTGCGGCCTCGTAGGGCGCGAAAAACGCCGGAAAACCGATTGTTTCTTGCGTTGCGGGAGCTTGGTCGCTATATGCACGCCATCTCACAGGCGGATTCTGGCCGGAAACGGCCGTCCGGTGGCCCGGATCGCGAGATCTGGGCTCACTTTTTCCGCCGCGGAACAACCGGAGAAGACCATGGCGCTGCCCGATTACAGCATGCGCCAGCTGTTGGAAGCTGGCGTTCACTTCGGCCATCAGGCCCACCGCTGGAACCCGAAGATGGGTGAATACATCTTCGGCACCCGCAACAACATCCACATCATCGACCTCGCCCAGAGCGTGCCGATGCTGCACAAGGCGCTGGAGGCGGTGAGCGACACCGTCGCCAAGGGCGGCCGCATCCTGTTCGTCGGCACCAAGCGCCAGGCGCAGGACGCCGTCGCCGATGCCGCCAAGCGCTGCGCCCAGTACTACGTCAACTCGCGCTGGCTCGGCGGCACGCTGACCAACTGGAAGACGATCTCCGGATCGATCCAGCGGCTGCGCAAGCTCGACGAGATGCTCGCCTCGAATGAGGCTCAGGGCTACACCAAGAAGGAGCGCCTCGACCTGCAGCGCGAGCGCGACAAGCTCGACCGCTCGCTTGGCGGCATCAAGGACATGGGCGGCCTGCCGGACCTCCTGTTCGTGATCGACACCAACAAGGAAGACATCGCGATCAAGGAAGCACGGCGTCTCGGCGTGCCGGTTGCGGCCGTCGTCGACACCAATTGCGATCCGGACGGCATCACCTTTGTCGTGCCGGGCAATGACGATGCGAGCCGCGCGATCTCGCTCTACTGCGACCTGATTGCGCGCGCCGCCATCGACGGCATCTCACGCGCGCAAGGCGGCATGGGCGTCGACATCGGCGCGGCCGAGAAGCCGATCGTGGAAGATCTGCCGAAGGCGGAGGACAAGGGGCTGGGCTTCGAGCCGCTGCCCGGTCCGCGCGGCGTCGCCGACGACCTCAAGAAGCTCGCCGGCGTGTCTCCGGCGATCGAGAAGAAGCTCAACGACATCGGCATCTTCCACTACCAGCAGATCGCCGAGCTCAGCGCCGACGCCGCTCACAACGTGGGCGAAGAGGTTGGTCTCCCGGGCCGCGTCCAGGGCTGGGTCACCAAGGCCAAAGAGCTGACGGCCGAGTAGCAAGTCGACGAAGGAGCGCGGCGCGGACTCTTTCGCCGCGCCCGCAATTCCGCTCCGCAATGGATTAGAAAAATGGCTCAGATCACTGCACAGATGGTGAAGGACCTGCGCGAGATGACCGGCGCAGGCATGATGGACTGCAAGGCGGCGCTCGGCGAGACCTCGGGCAACGTCGATGCCGCGGTCGACTGGCTGCGCAAGAAGGGGCTGTCGAAGGCCGCGAAGAAGGCCGACCGCGTCGCCGCCGAAGGCCTCATCGGCGCTGCCATCAAGGGCACCAAGGGCGTGGTCGTCGAGGTCAATTCCGAGACCGACTTCGTCGCGCGCAACGACCTGTTCCAGGGCCTCGTCAAGATGATCGCCAACGTCGCGCTCGACGTCGGCGCTGACGTCGAGAAGATCAAGGTCGCCAAGGCCGGCAGCGCGACCATCGCCGACGCGATTTCCGAGACCGTGGCCAAGATCGGCGAAAACATGACGCTGCGTCGCGCCGCGGAGATTTCCGTCGGCAAGGGTGTGGTCGGAAGCTACATCCACAACGCGGTCAGCGACGGCCTCGGCAAGATGGGCGTGCTGGTCGGGCTCGAGTCGAGCGGCGGCAATGCCGACGAGCTTGCGGCGCTCGGCCGCCAGCTCGCGATGCATGTCGCCTCCGCCAATCCGCAGGCGGTCGATCCGTCGGGGCTCGATCCGGCGCTGGTGCAGCGCGAGAAGGACGTGCTCGCCGACAAATTCCGGCAGCAGGGCAAGCCCGCCAACATGATCGAGAAGATCGTCGAGTCGGGCATCAAGACCTTCTACAAGGAGGTCTGCCTGCTCGATCAGCCGTTCATCTTCGACGACAAGAAAAGCGTGGCGCAGGCGCTCAAGGAAGCCGAAGGCAAGGTCGGCGGACCGATCAAGGTCACCGGCTTCGTGCGCTACAAGCTCGGCGAGGGCGTCGAGAAGCAGGAGTCCGATTTCGCGGCTGAAGTTGCGGCGGCTTCGGGCGCGACCAAGAACTGACCGCTTGGCCGCGCGCGGCCGACAGAGGCACGGCAATGGCTGAGGCTGCCCATACGTCCGGCTACCGGCGCGTCATCGTCAAGGTTTCGGGCGAGGCGCTGTCGGGGCCGGAGGGCTTCGGCATCCACCAGCCGACCATCGACCGCATCGCCGCCGACCTGATCGCCGCGCGCAAGGCCGGTTTCGCCATCGGCGTGGTGGTCGGCGGCGGCAACATCCTTCGCGGCGTGAAGATGTCGGGCAAGAGCCTGTCGCGGCCGACCGCGGATTCGATGGGCATGCTTGCGACCGTCATGAACGCGCTGGTGCTTGAAGCGGCGATCGAGCGGCTCGGCGCGCCGGCCCGCACCATGTCGGCGCTCAGCATGCCGCAGGTCTGCGAGACCTACGAGCGGGCGCGGGCGCTGCGCCATTTCGAGGAGAACCGCATCGTCGTGTTCGCCGGCGGCACCGGCAATCCGTTCTTCACCACCGACACCACGGCGGTGCTGCGCGCGGCCGAGATGGCGTGCGACGCGGTGCTGAAGGCGACCGACGTCGATGGGGTCTACAGCGCCGACCCGAAAAAGGACCCGGCCGCGAAGCGTTACGACAAAATCTCGCTCAAGGAAGCATTCGACCGCGACCTAAAGGTGCTGGATGCGACCGCCTTCGCCCTTGCCCGGGAAAACGGCATGCCTATCATCGTATTTTCGATCCGAACCCCAGGCGCGATCGAAGCGGTTCTGCGCGGCGAAGGCCGCGCGACAGTTGTCAGTGGATAAGTCGGATTAAGGACGCTCCCAAGGCGTCCGAATCCGGTGATGCAGGCGAGCGCTCGGAGACCGATTGGAGGGGCTCATGGCATCGAACTATGACATCAACGAACTCAAGCGGCGGATGCAGGGCGCGCTCGGCGTGCTCAAGACCGAACTGGGCGCACTTCGCACCGGCCGCGCCTCGGCGCACCTGCTCGATCCGGTTCACGTCGATGCCTACGGGCAGAGCATGGCGCTGAACCAGGTGGCCACCGTCAGCGTGCCGCAGCCGCGCATGATCAGCGTCCAGGTCTGGGACCGTTCGATGGTGAACGCGGTCGAGAAGGCGATCCTTGCCGCCAACCTCGGGCTTACGCCCTCCAGCGAGGGCCAGGTGATCCACCTGCGGCTGCCCGAGCTCAACACCGAGCGCCGTCAAGAACTGGTCAAGATCGCGCACAAGTATGCCGAAACCGCCCGGGTCGCGGTCCGCCATGTTCGGCGCGACGGCATGGATGTGCTGAAGAAGATGGAAAAGGACCACCAGATCAGCCAGGACGATCACAAGCGCATGGACACCGAGGTCCAGAAGGCGACCGATCAGTCCATCGCCGACATCGACGCCATGCTCGCGACCAAGGAAAAGGAGATCATGACGGTCTGATCCGTTTTGCCATGCCCAACAGTCCTCTCCCATTGTCAGCCGAGTTCGAGACGCCAAGACACGTCGCCATCATCATGGATGGCAATGGCCGCTGGGCTTCGGCGCGCGGGCTGCCCCGAGGGGAGGGACATCGCCGCGGCGTCGAGGCGTTGCGCAAGACCGTCCGCGCCGCGGGCGAGATGGGCATCTCCTACCTCACGATCTTTTCCTTCAGCGCCGAGAACTGGACCAGGCCGGCGTCCGAGATCCGCGACCTCATGGGTCTGTTGCGGCGCTTCATCCGCAACGATCTCGCCGAGCTGCATCAGAACCGCGTCAAGGTACGGGTGATCGGCGAGCGCAGCGATCTCGACCCCGACATTCGTCGCCTGCTGGAAGAGGCCGAAGAGCTCACCAAGGACAACGACAAGCTGACGCTGGTCGTGGCGTTCAACTATGGCGCCCGGCAGGAGATTGCGCGCGCGGCGGCGAAACTCGCAGCGAAGGTGAAAGCGGGCGAGATCGACCCCTCGGCAGTCACCGCCGACGCGATCGGCCAGAATCTCGACGCGCCCGACCTGCCGGACCCCGACCTGATCATCCGCACCAGCGGCGAGCAGCGGCTGTCGAATTTCCTGCTCTGGCAGGCCGCCTACAGCGAGCTGGTGTTCGTGCCGACCTACTGGCCCGATTTCGATCGCGCCGCGCTCGAGGGCGCGATTGCCGAATATCACCGCCGCGAGCGCCGGTTCGGCGGCCTGATCGCGCAGACCGGGTCCTGATCGTGGCCGGCGCACATCCGGCCGAGGACCCGCCGGGCCTGCCGATCCTGGCCGGGCGGAGCAATCTCGCCCTTCGTGTCGTCTCCTCGCTGGTGCTTGCGCCGCTCGCGATTGCCGCCGCTTGGTTCGGCGGCGCGGTGTTCATCGCGTTCTGGCTGATCGCTGCGCTGGTCGTGCTGTGGGAGTGGCAGACGCTGGTCTGCGGCCATGATCGCAATTCGGTTCTCACCGTGGGCGCGGCGGCGCTGGCCGGCGCGGCCGCGGTTCTGACCGTCGGCTGGTTCGGCATTGCCATCGCGCTTGTCGCGCTGGGCGGGTTCGGGATTGCAGGACTTGCTTCGCAGGTGCGGCGCGGCTGGTGCGTCGCCGGCCTCGTCTACGCGGCAGCGCTCCTCATTGCGCCGGTGCTGCTGCGCCACGACGGGACGTTCGGCTTCGCCGCGATCCTGTTCCTGTTCGTGATCGTGTGGCTGACCGACATCGCGGCCTACTTCGCGGGACGCGCCATCGGCGGGCCGAAGCTCATGCCGCGCGTCAGCCCGAAGAAGACCTGGTCCGGCGCGATCGGCGGCGGCATTGCCGCGGTGGTGGGCGGCGTGCTGCTCGCGCGCCAGTTCGGCATAACCGGCATCGCGGCCATCGCCGTCGTTGCGCTGGTCCTGTCTGTGGTCTCGCAGGCGGGCGACCTGTTCGAATCCGCGGTCAAACGCCGGTTCAACGCCAAGGATGCGAGCCAGCTCATTCCGGGCCATGGCGGGCTGATGGACCGGCTGGACGGGTTCGTGACCGCGGCCGGGGCCGGCGCGCTGGTCGGCCTCCTGCACGGCGGGCTGAATGCCCCGGCCCGCGGTCTCATGGTATGGTGAGCCATGCAAGTCGTTGATCCGCACGTCCGCGCCGAACGCCGGCCCGTCCAGGCGGTCCGCAGCGTGACTGTTTTGGGCGCGACCGGCTCGGTCGGCATGAGCACGGTCGATCTGCTCAAGCGCGGCAATGGCCACTACCGCGTCGAGGCGGTCACGGCGCACAAGAACGGCGCGCAGCTTGCGCAGATCGCGCGCGAGCTCAACGCCAGGCTCGCGGTCGTCGCCGATCCTTCGGCCTATGACGATCTGAAGGCGGCGCTCGCCGGCACCGGCATCGAAGCCGCGAGCGGCGAGGCGGCGCTGGTCGAGGCGGCGGAGCGCCCGGCCGATTGGGTGATGGCGGCCGTCAGCGGCTCGGTCGGACTGAAGCCGACACTCGCCGCCGCCAAGCGCGGCGCGACGGTGGCGCTGGCGAACAAGGAGTGCCTCGTCTGCGCCGGCGCGATGTTCATGCGCAGCGCCGCGGCGTCGGGCGCAAGCGTGCTGCCGGTCGATTCCGAGCACAATGCCATCTTCCAGGCGCTGGCCGCCGGCCCGCGCGAAGACGTGAGCCGCATTATCATCACCGCCTCGGGCGGCCCGTTCCGCACCTGGACGCGCGAGCAGATGCGGGCGGCGACCGTCGAGCAGGCGCTGAAGCATCCCAACTGGTCGATGGGACCGAAGATCACCATCGACTCGGCGACCATGATGAACAAGTGCCTGGAGCTGATCGAGGCGCACCATCTGTTCGCCGTGCCGCCGTCCCAGCTTGCGGTGCTGGTGCACCCGCAGTCGATCATCCACGGCATGGTCGAGTACCGCGACGGCTCGGTGGTGGCGCAGCTCGGCTCGCCCGACATGCGCACCCCGATCGCCCATTGCCTGGCCTATCCGACCCGGATCGATGGGCCGGCCGCCAAGCTTGACCTCGCCAAGATCGGCCAGCTCACCTTCGAGGCGCCCGATCCGGAGCGCTTCCCGGCGCTGGCGCTCGGCCTGCGCGCGCTGGAGACGGGCGGGGCCGCGCCCACCGTTTTCAACGCGGCGAACGAGGTGGCCGTCGCAGCCTTCCTTAACCGCAAGATCGGTTTTGGCGGTATCGCGGCGCTGGTGGAGGCGACCCTCGATGCAGCCGAGCGGCGAAATGCCATGGCCGAGCCGCAGGATATCGACGAGGCGCTGGCCATTGACCGGATGGCAAGGTCGCTGGCGCACGACCTGATGCCAGAAATAGCCGCAAAGTCATCATAGAAGGTTCGCCAGGGGCGGATCGAAGCATCGCGGGACGGGGCCGGAATGGACGTTTTTAGCAACTTCGGACTGTGGGGCGGGGGATGGACCGGCTGGATCATCCCTTTTCTGTTCGGTCTGAGCGTCGTCGTCTTCTTTCATGAGCTGGGGCACTTCCTGGTCGCCCGCTGGTGCGGCGTGCGGGTGCTGACGTTTTCTGTGGGTTTCGGCCCGGAGATCGCCGGTTTCACCGACCGCCACGGCACCCGCTGGAAGATCGCCGCCGTCCCGCTCGGCGGCTACGTGAAATTTTTTGGCGATGAGAACGCGGCGAGCGTCCCCGATCAGGCCTCGATCGAGAACATGAGCGCGCAGGAGCGCCGCGAGAGCTTCTACCACCAGCCGGTCGGCCGCAGAGCCGCCATTGTCGCGGCGGGCCCGATCGCCAACTTCATCCTGGCGATCGTGATTTTCGCCGTCGTTTTCTCCCTGTACGGCCGCCAGACCACGACCGCGCGGATCGATGCGGTGCAGCCGGAATCGGCCGCGGCCGCCGCCGGCCTCAAGCCCGGCGACATCGTGCTCGCCATCGACGGCCGCAAGATCGACAGCTTCTCCGACATGCAGCGGATCGTCAGCGCGAGCGCCGGGCGGACGCTGGCCTTCCAGATCGACCGCGGCGGCGCCCCGCTCATGATCAACGCCACGCCCGCGCTGCGGCAGGGCAAGGACGGCTTCGGCAACAGCACCTGCCACGCCGTCCTGGGCGTCAGCCGCTCGATGTCGGCCGCAGACGTGAAAACCGAGCACTTCAACCCCCTCGAGGCCGTCGGGCAGGGCTCCAAGGAGACCTGGTTCATCGTCGAGCGCACGTTCTCCTACATCGGCGGGCTGTTCTCGGGCACGGAATGCGCCGATCAGCTCGGCGGGCCGATCCGGATCGCCCAGATCTCGGGACAGGTGGCGACCTTGGGCTTCATGCCGGTCCTGCATCTGGCGGCCATGCTTTCGGTGTCGATCGGGCTCCTGAACCTGTTCCCGGTCCCGCTTCTCGACGGCGGTCACCTTATGTTCTACGCCGTCGAGGCCGCCCGCGGCCGGCCGCTGTCGGTCCGGGCCCAGGAGATCGGGTTCCGCATCGGCTTCGCGATCGTCGTGATGTTGATGATTTTTACAATCTTTAACGACACCCTGCAGCTGCTGCCGCGGCTCTGGGCGTCGTAACCTGCGCCTTTCGGGCAACGGTCTTGGGGAAATGTCCGGTGGGACGGAAGTTCCTGCTGGATACGGGGGACACGCGACACCTCATCGTGTTGCAGAGTTGGAAAATGCCTGTACAAACATGGTGCTGAGTGGGGTCCGCAATTACGCCGTTCAGTCGGTTTGGGTGGAAAAGGGCGCATTGCGCATGAAGTCTGGCGTGCGGTTGCTACGGGACCTGTGCTGGGTGGGCATGGTCCTCGCAGGGATTGTTTTTGGCACCGCGGTCGGCGCGGTGGCCACCGCCAACTATGCCGTGGCCCAGGCCTCGTCCATCGTGGTCGAAGGCAACCGCCGGGTCGAGGCCGATACCGTCCGCTCCTACTTCCGCCTTAATCCCGGCGAGCGGCTCGACAGTTTCAAGATCGACCAGGCCATCAAGGCCCTTTACGCAACCGGCCTGTTCCAGGACGTCCGGATCAACCAGTCGGGCGGCCGGCTGATCGTCACCGTGATCGAGAACCCGGTGATCAACCGGGTGGCGTTCGAGGGCAACAAGAAGGTCAAGGACGATCAGCTCACCAACGAGGTGCAGTCGCGGGCCCGCGGCACGCTTTCGCGGCCGGTCGTGCAGTCGGACGTGCAGCGCATTGTCGAGATCTACCGGCGCAACGGCCGGTTCGACGTCCAGGTCGAGCCGAAGATCATCGAGCTGCCGAACAACCGCGTCGATCTCGTGTTCGAGATCCGCGAAGGCGAAAAGACCGGCGTCAAGAAGATCATCTTCGTCGGCAACAAGGCTTACGGCGATCAGCGTCTGAAGGACGAGATCAAGACCCAGGAGACGTTCTGGCTGATTTCGTTCCTGCAGCAGCAGGACATCTACGACCCCGACCGCATCGAGGCGGACCGCGACCTGCTGCGCCGCTTCTACCTGAAGCACGGCTATGCCGACGTGCGCGTGGTCTCCGCCGTTTCGGTCTACGACCCGGCGCAGAAGGGCTTCATCGTCACCTACACGATCGAAGAGGGTGACCGTTACAGGTTCGGCAGGGTCGACATTCAGTCCAACGTGGCGGTCGTTGACCCGAAGGGCCTTTACTCCCGTCTGCGGGCTGCGCCCGGCAACGTCTACAACGCCGAGGCGGTCGAAAAGTCGGTCGAGCAGATGTCGATCGAAGTGGCACGGCGCGGCTATCCGTTCGCGATCATCCGCCCGCGCGGCGACCGCGACATGGCGACGCGAACCATCAATGTCACCTTCACCGTGGAGGACGGCCCGCGCGTCTACATCGAGCGCATCAACATCCGCGGCAACACGCGCACGCGCGACTGGGTGATCCGTCGCGAGTTCGACGTCGGCGAGGGCGACGCCTACAACCGCGCCCTGATCGACCGCGCCGAGCGGCGGTTGAAAAACCTCAACTATTTCAAGAACGTCAAGATCACCAACGATCCGGGCTCAGCGCCCGACCGTCTCGTGCTCAACGTCGACGTTGAAGAGCAGCCAACCGGCGAATTCTCGATTGCCGGCGGCTATTCGACCGCCGACGGCTTCATGGCCGAGTTGAGCGTCGCCGAGCGAAACCTGCTCGGGCAGGGCCAGTTCGCCCGTTTCGCCGTGCAGTACGGCCAGCGCGCCCGCGGCTTCGAGCTGTCATTCGCCGAGCCGTTCTTCATGGGCTACCGGCTCGGCGTCGGCCTGGATCTCTACGTCAAGCAGACGCTCGCTTCGAACTACATCTCCTACGACAGCGAGACCGCCGGCGTGGCGCTCCGTGCGGGCTTTGCGCTCAGCGAGGAGATCGCGTTCCAGGCGCGTTACAACATCTATCAGCAGAAGATCACGCTGCCGGACCAGCTGAACGACTGTCAGTTCTCGCAGGCAGCGATCGATTTCCGAAACGGAGTTGGACCGGGCGTACAGCCGGGTAACGGCTGCTACAACAACGGCGAAGCCTCGCTCGCGGTCCGCAAGGAGCTCGCGGCGGGCCGGACGCTGGTGTCGATGCTGGGTTACACCGTGTCCTACAGCACGCTGGACAACAACCGTAACCCGACCAGCGGCCTCTACGCCGAGTTCAAGCAGGACTTCGCCGGCATCGGCGGCGACGTGAACTTCATCCGTTCGACCGGCGAGGCGCGCACCTACTACGAGCTGTTCGCCGACGTCGTCACGGTGTTCAAAATTCAGGGCGGCCATCTCGCGGGCTGGGGCGACAAGGACCTGCGCATGCTGGATCACTTCCAGATGGGTCCGAACCTGGTCCGTGGCTTCGCGCCCGCGGGCCTCGGTCCGCGCGACTTGACGCCGAACACCAACCAGGACCCGCTGGGCGGCACCATGTTCTGGGGTGCCTCGGTCGAGGCGCAGGCGCCGTTTACGTTCCTGCCCAAGGACGTCGGCCTGAAAGGCGCGGTGTTCGCCGACGTCGGCTCGCTCTGGGACTACAAGGGCCCGACCATGTGGGACGTGACCGGCGAGCGGTTGAACCCGGCCGATACCTCGGCGCCGCGCGCCTCGGTCGGCGTCGGCCTGATCTGGAATTCGCCGTTCGGACCGCTGCGCTTCGACTACGCGGTCCCGCTGCTGAAGCAGGATTACGACCGGATCCAGCAATTCCGGTTCGGCGGCGGCACCAAGTTCTAACGATGGCCAGGCGCGTTTTTCGGGCCGCGGCAGGGGCTGCTGCGGCCCGGAACCGGTTGATCCCGCCGGTTGTCTGGCCGGAAAATCACCCGCCGTGCTAATCGAACCTTGCGGTGCCCCAGGTCCGCGTCACAATCTGGTCGCGGGACCTGCAGCCGAAAACCGGGGGACAGACACATGAACGGCGAGACGGTCGACGCCATCGGCATCCGCGAGATCCTCGCCGCCTTGCCGCACCGCTATCCGTTCCTGCTGGTCGACAAGATCATCGATATCCGCGGCGACGAGCATGGCATCGGCATCAAGAACGTGACCGCGAACGAGCCGCAATTCGCCGGCCACTTTCCCGACAATCCGGTGATGCCGGGCGTGCTGGTGCTTGAGGGCATGGCGCAGACCGCGGGCACGCTGTGCATCCGCGCGCTCGGCGAGGTGAAGCCGACGCTGGTCTATTTCCTCACCATCGACAAGGCCAAGTTCCGCAGGCCCGTCGTGCCCGGCGACCGGCTCGAGTACCACATGAACCGCCTCAAGCGGCGCAAGAACATGTGGTGGTTCCGCGGCGAGGCCAAGGTTGACGGAGAGATCGTCGCCGAGGCCGAGCTCGGCGCGATGATCGCAGAGGTCTGAGGTGCCGCGGATCGATCCTTCGTCGCGCGTGGCCGACGGCGCGAAGCTTGCGGACGACGTCGAGATCGGTCCGTTCTGCACCATCGGCGCGAGCGTCGAGCTGCGCGCCGGCGTGCGGCTGCACTCGCATGTCAATATCACGGGCGTCACCGTCATCGGCGAGAAGACCGTGATCTATCCGTTCGCGTCGCTCGGCACGCCACCGCAGTCGACCGGCTACCGCGGTGGGGCCACGCAGCTCACCGTCGGTGCCCATTGCCAGATCCGCGAAGGGGTGACGATTTCGACCGGCCTTGAGGATCACGGCGGCGTCACGCGCGTCGGCGATCGCTGCTTCATGATGGCGAACTCCCACGTCGGCCACGATTGCCAGGTCGGCCATGACGTCACCTTCGCCAACGGCGCGGTGCTGGGCGGTCACGTCGCCCTGGCCGACAACGTGTTCGTCGGCGGCAACACCGCCGTGCACCAGTTCTGCCGGGTCGGCGAGGGCGCGATGCTCGGCGGCATGAGCGGGATCACCCGCGATATCATTCCGTTCGGCTTTGCCTTCGGCCCCAAGGCCGATCTCGTCGGTCTCAATGTCGTGGGCCTCAAGCGCCGGAAGTTCACGCGAAGCGACATGCACCGCATCCGCGGCGCCTATCAGACGCTGTTCTTCGGCGACGGCAGCTTTGCGGAGCGGTTCGAGCGGGTCAGCGCGGAGCATGCCGCCGATCCGGTGATCGGCAAGATCGTCGCCTTCATTCGCGACCGCGGCAGGCGCCCGCTGATGATGCCCGCGGTTGGTGGAGCCGGAGCCTCCGACCCGGAGCTATGAGCGGCACGGCATGAACCAGCGGCTGCCCCATCGGACGAACGGTGAATCCGCGCTCGCCATCGTTTGCGGCGCGGGCAGCCTTCCGTTCGCACTGGCCGACGCAGCCATGCGCCGCGGCCGCCGCGTGGTGCTGTTTGCGCTGCGTGGCTTCGCCGATCCCGCGCGCGTCACCGCCTATCCGCATCACTGGACCTGGATGGGCCAGTTCAACCGCTTCATGCGTATCGCCGAGACCGAGGGTTGCCGCGACATCGCCTTCATCGGCTCGGTGACGCGGCCGTCGCTGTGGAGCATCCGGCCCGACTGGCGTGTGCTGCGGCTGATGCCGCAGATCGTGCGGCTCTATCGCGGCGGCGACGATCACCTGCAGTCCGGCATCGGCCGGCTGATCGAGCAGCACGGCTTCCGGCTGCTCGGTCCCAAGGACATCGCGCCGGAGCTCACCATGCCGCTTGGGCCGCTCGGCAGCCGCACGCCCGGCAAGCGCGACGCGGCCGACATCGCCCGCGGGCTTGCCGTGCTCAATGCCATGAGCCCGCACGATGTCGGCCAGGCGGTGGTCGTGGCCGACAACCAGGTTCTCGCCGTCGAGGGACCGGAGGGCACCGACCGGGCGGTGGCCCGCGTCGCGGAACTGCGAAAGAACGGCCGCATCCGCTCGCCGTCGGGCACCGGCGTCCTGGTCAAGGCTGCGAAGCTCGGCCAGGACCATCGCATCGATCTGCCGACCATCGGACCGCAGACGGTCGAGGGCGCCGCCGCGGCGGGGCTTGCCGGCATTGCCGTGGTCGCGGGCTCGACCTTCGTCGCCGAGCCTCAGGTGATTGCCGCCAGCGCCGACCGCGCGAAGCTGTTTGTGGTCGGGGTCGAGGCCGGCCGGACCGCGTCATGAGCACCGCCCCTGCCAACGTGCCTTTGCCGCGCGGCGAGGTCGAGATTTTCCTGGTCGCGGTGGAGGAATCCGGCGACCGGCTCGGCGGCGCCCTGATGCGCGCCTTGAAGGAACGTGCCAGCGTGCCGCTCCGCTTCACCGGCGTCGGCGGCCGCGAGATGGCGGCGGCGGGCCTCACGAGCCTCCTGCCGGTCGAGGATTTCTCGATCATCGGCTTCGCCGCGATCCCGCGCCGGCTGCCGCGCATTCTCAGCCATATGTACAAGACCGTGCGCACGGTGCTTGCGCGCAAGCCGCATGCGCTGGTGATCATCGACAGCCCGGGTTACACGCTGCGGGTCGCGCGCTGGGTCCATCACTTCGACCGCTCGATCCCGATCGTCGACTATGTCTCGCCCTCGGTCTGGGCCTGGCGATCCGGCCGTGCCAAATCGATGCGCGGGTACATCGACCACGTGCTGGCGCTGCTGCCGTTCGAGCCCGGCGTGCACCGCAAGCTCGGCGGACCGCCCTGCAGCTATGTCGGCCATCCGTTGATCGAGGAGGTCGCAAAGCTCCGCCCGAACAACGCCGAGGCGATGCGCCGGCGCGCCGATCCGCCGATCGTGCTGGCGATGCCGGGAAGCCGCAGCGGCGAGATCGCCAAGCTCGCCGCGATCTTCGGCGAGACGCTGGGGAGGGTGCAGCAGCGCGTCGGTCCGATCGACGTGGTGGTGCCGACCGTGCCGCACCTGCTCGCCAGGGTGACGCAGGCGACGGCGTCCTGGCCGGTCAAGCCGCGCATCGTCGTCGAGCAGGCGGAGAAGCAGGAGGCGATGCGGATGGCGCGGGTGGCGCTGGCGAAGTCCGGCACCACCACGCTGGAGCTCGCGATTTCCGGCATCCCGATGGTCACGGCCTACAAGGTGTCGAGGCTTGAGGCGATCGTGATCAAGCGGCTGGTGCGGGTGCCGTCCTACATCCTCGCCAATCTCGTGATCGGCCAGAACATCGTGCCCGAACTGATGCAGGATGAATGCACGCCGGAAAAGCTCGCCGATGCGCTCGTGCCGCTGATCGGCGACACGCCGGAGCGCCGCCGGCAAGTCGAGGCGTTTTCCTGGCTCGACAGCATCATGGAAATCGGCTCGCGCGCCCCCGCGGCCCGCGCGGCCGATATCGTGCTCGGCTCGCTGCGCCGCGCGAACGGATCGTCGCGGAAGTAACGCACTTTGCGGCCCGCACTTCAGCCCGCTAGGCTTGCGAAAACATAGCTGTTCGGGAGGAATGGGATGACCGGACGTTTGGCGCGTTTGCTTGGCGCGCTCGCGATTTTGGCCTTCGTAGCGTTCGATGGATTGCCCGCGCAGGCGCAGAGCTGGCCGTCCAAGCCGGTGAAGGTGATCATGGCCACGGCCCCGGGCAGCGCGCCCGACGTGACCGCCCGCGTCGTCGCCGACCGCCTTTCGCAGATGTGGGGCCAGCAGGTGCTGATCCTGAACCGGCCCGGCGCGGGCGGGCTGATCGCCATGCAGGCGATGGCAAGCGCCGAGCGCGACGGCCACACGCTCTATCTGCCGAGCTCGTCGTCGCTGGTGGTGCTGCCGGTGACCAACGCCAATCTGCCGCTCAACGTTGAACGCGATCTCATGCCGGTCGGCCTGGTCGGCGAGCAGCCCTTCATGATCGTCGCCGGCAACGCCGCCGGGATCGCGACGCTGCCCGAGCTGATTGCGCGCGCCAAGGCCAAGCCGGGCGAACTGACCTATGCCGCCAATTTCCGCGGCTCGTTGCCGAATATGACCGGCGAGTCGCTTGCGGGCGCGGCCGGCATCACGCTCAACTTCGTGCCTTATCCGGGAGCCCCGCCGGCCTTGCAGGACGTGCTGGGCGGCCGCATCGACCTGATGGTCGAGGGCATCGCCGCCTTCACCGGCGCGCTGCAATCCAATTCGGTGAAGCCGCTGGCCGTCACGTCGCCCCAGCGGCTGCCCAACTTCCCCAATGTCGTGGCCGCCAATGAAATCCTGCCCGGCTACGAATCGCGCGGCTGGCTCGGCATCCTGGCACCGGCCGGGACGGCCGACGACGTCGTCCGCAAGATCAACGCCGACGTGCGGACCGTCCTCGACAATCCGGATGTGCGAAACCGGTTCGAGGGCATGGCGACCTATGTGCGGCATCTGTCGCCCGCCGAATTCGGCGACTTCATCCGCTCCGAGCAGGCTGCCTGGCGTCCGATCGTCAGGCAGTTCGGGGTCACCACGCCGTAGCGCTCGCCAGGCCGCAAAAAGGAAAGGGGCGCCGCGCGGCGCCCTTTTAGCTTTGGCTTGGTGGTTTTCGCTTACTTGCGCCGCGAGATCGGCACGTAGTCGCGGCGGGTCGCGCCCGTATAGAGCTGGCGCGGACGGCCGATGCGCTGCGACGGGTCCTCGATCATCTCCTTCCACTGCGCGATCCAGCCGACCGCGCGCGCGACCGCGAACAGCACGGTAAACATGCTGGTCGGGAAGCCCATCGCCTTCAGCGTGATGCCCGAATAGAAGTCGACGTTCGGATAGAGCTTCTTCTCGATGAAGTACTCGTCGCTCAGCGCGATGCGCTCGAGCTCGATGGCGACCTGCAGCAGCGGATCGTCGCGGTGGCCGGTCTCGGCCAGCACCTCGTGCGCCGTCTTCTGCATGATCTTGGCGCGCGGGTCGTAGTTCTTGTAGACGCGGTGGCCGAACCCCATCAGGCGGAATGTGTCCTTGGGATCCTTCGAGCGCTTGATGAACTCGGGGATGCGGTCGACGGTGCCGATCTCGCCAAGCATCTTCAACGCGGCTTCATTGGCGCCGCCATGCGCCGGCCCCCACAGCGCCGCAATGCCGGCCGCAATGCAGGCAAACGGGTTGGCGCCGGTCGAGCCGGCAAGCCGCACGGTCGAGGTCGAGGCGTTCTGCTCGTGATCCGCGTGCAGGATGAAGATGCGGTCCATCGCGCGGGCCAGCACCGGGTTCGGCTTGTAGTCTTCCGCCGGAACCGCAAAGCACATCCGCAGGAAGTTGGTCGCGTAGTCGAGGTCGTTCTTCGGATAAACGAACGGCTGGCCGACATTGTACTTGTAGGCCATCGCGGCCAGCGTCGGCATCTTGGCGATCATGCGGATCGAGGCGATCATCCGCTGCTGCGGATCGGAGATGTCGGTGGAGTCGTGGTAGAACGCCGAGAGCGCGCCGACCGAGCCGGTCATCACCGCCATCGGGTGCGCGTCGCGGCGGAAGCCCTGGAAAAACCGGCTCATCTGCTCGTGGACCATCGTGTGGCGGGTCACGCGATAGTCGAAATCGGCCTTCTGCGCCGGCGTCGGCAGCTCCCCGTAGAGCAGGAGGTAGCAGGTCTCGAGGAAGTCGCCGTGCTCGGCGAGCTGCTCGATCGGCACGCCGCGATAAAGCAGGATGCCCTCGTCGCCGTCGATGTAGGTGATCTTGGACTCACAGGCGCCGGTCGAGGTGAAGCCCGGGTCGAACGTGAACATGCCGGTCTGGGCGTAGAGCTTGCCCACGTCGATCACGTCCGGGCCGATGGTGCCGCCGTATATCGGGAACGTGTAGTCCTTGTCCCCGACCGACAGCTTCGCCGTCTTCATGTTGGTGCCGGACTTTGCATCCATGTTGGTATCCTCGACTCCGCCGGCCCCGCGCCGAAGCGGTCACAAGCTCTCTAGTTCCGCGCGGGCGGAGTCCGCGCAAACGCCCGGAAATTGGGTATCCCATCCGCTTGTGCGCTGCAAGGCACGCGGCCGGCCGGCCGTGCCTTCAAACTGGTCTTGCCTGATCCTTGAGCCTTCCGAGGCTTTCCTCGCGTCCCAGAACCGCCAGAACGTTGAAAATGCCGGGGGAGGTCGTGCGGCCGGTCAGCGCCGCCCGCAGCGGCTGGGCCACCGCGCCGAGCTTTACGCCCTTGCGCTCGGCATAGCCGCGCACGGCTTGCTCGGTCGCCTCGGCGGTCCAGTTTTCGACCGCTTCGAGCACGGCAACGACCTCGCCAAGCAGCGACAGCGCTTCCGGCGTCAGCAGCGCCTTCGCTTTCTCGTCGAGCGACAGCGGCCGCGCCGCCCAGATGAAGCTTGCCGCGTCGAGCAACTCGACCAGGGTCTTGGCCCGCTCCTTGAGCTCGGGCATGGCCGCCATGAACTGCCCGCGCACCGCGGGGTTGAGCTTTCCGGCGATCTCGGCCCCGTGCGGCAGATGCGGCAACAGGTTGTCGACCGCGATCAAGAGGTCGCGATCGGCGGTGTTGCGCATGTAGTGGCCGTTGAGGTTCTCGAGCTTGGCGAAATCGAAGCGGGCCGGCGAGCGGCCGATCTGCGGCAGGTCGAAGGCTGCGATCATCTCCTCGGTCGAAAAGATTTCCTGGTCGCCGTGGCTCCAGCCGAGCCGCACCAGATAGTTCCTCATGGCTGCCGGCAGGTAGCCCATCGCCCGGTAGGCGTCGACGCCGAGCGCACCGTGGCGCTTGGAGAGCTTGGAGCCGTCCGGCCCGTGGATCAGCGGGATGTGCGCCATCACCGGCACCTTCCAGCCGAGCGCCTGATAGATCTGGGTCTGCCGCGCGCCGTTGTTGAGGTGGTCGTCGCCGCGGATGATGTGGGTGACGCTCATGTCGTGGTCATCGACCACCACGGCCAGCATGTAGGTCGGCGTGCCGTCCGAGCGCAGCAGCACGAAGTCGTCGAGGTTCTCGTTCTGCCAGGTGACGCGGCCCTGGACCTGGTCCTCGACCACGGTCTCGCCGGTGAGCGGCGCCTTCAGCCGAATGGCGGGCTTCACGCCGGCGGGTGCGTCCGCCGGATCGCGGTCACGCCAGCGCCCGTCGTAGAGGCGGGTCTTGCCCTCGGCGCGCGCCTTCTCGCGCATCGCCGCGAGCTCTTCCGGCGTGGCGTAGCAGCGATAGGCGGTGCCCGCGGCGAGCATCTGCTCGACCACCTCGCGGTGCCGCTCGACGCGGGAGAACTGATAGACCGCTTCGCCGTCCCATTGCAGGCCGAGCCAGTTGAGCCCGTCGAGGATCGCGTCGATCGCCTCCTTGGTGGAGCGCTCGCGGTCGGTGTCCTCGATCCGCAGCAGCATCTTGCCGCCGCGGCCGCGCGCGTAGAGCCAGTTGAACAGCGCGGTGCGGCCTCCGCCGATGTGGAGGAAGCCGGTGGGCGACGGTGCGAAGCGGGTGACGACGGGTTCGGTCATAAAGACGGATGAAAGCCCAAACGGCGGACGGGACGCGCCCGTGTATCATATGTCTTGCGAAGTTGGGACTCAGACGAACCGATGGCAAGCCCGATGCTGATCCAGGTTGTGCACTCTCATCCGCTGACCGACGGCTACGGTCACGCGCTGTTCGCAACCGTCGTGACCACGCTCCGCCAATCGGGGCACGAGGTCGTCGCGACCGATCTCGACCGGGAGGGCTTCGACCCGGTGATGCGGGACGACGAGCGGCGGGGCTATTACCAGAGCCGCTATCCTGGCGACGCGGTCTCGGCCTACACGACGGAGCTCCGTCGCGCCGAAGGCATCATTTTCTGCTTTCCGCAGTGGTGGTTCTCGCTGCCGGCGATGCTGAAGGGCTATTTCGACCGCGTCTGGACGCCGGGCGTGGCCTTCGAGCACGACCGCGCCGGCGGACGGATCAAGCCGCTCTTAACCAATATCCGGCTGTTCGGCGTGGTCACGACCTACGGCTCGCCGTGGTGGCTGGCGCGGCTCGTCGCCGGCGATCCCGGCCGCAAGGTGCTGATGCGGGCGCTGAAGCCGATGTGTGGCCCGGGCGTGCGCTCATTCTACCTCGCGCATTACGACATGGACCGCTCGACCGCGGAAAGCCGGCAGGCCTTCATCGAGCACGTCCGCACCGCCATATCCCGGATCTGAGGGGCGCATGGTTTAGACTTGGCCTTCCGCCCCGGATTTGGCACAAGGCGGGCCGCGCGGGCGGGCGCAGACTGGATCAAGGCATGACGATTGCGGCAGAAGCACCAACCGAAGGCGGGCGCGATTTCATCCGCGATACCGTCCAGGCCGATCTGAATTCCGGCAAGCACAAGTCGGTGGTGACGAGGTTCCCGCCGGAGCCGAACGGCTATCTGCACATCGGCCACGCCAAGTCGATCTGCCTCAATTTCGGCATCGCCGAGGAGTTCGGCGGGCGCTGCCATCTGCGGTTCGACGATACCAATCCCGCCAAGGAAGAGCAGGAGTACATCGACGCCATCGAGCGCGACGTGCGCTGGCTCGGCTTCGATTGGGGCCAGCACCTCTATCACGCCTCCGACTACTTCGACCGGCTGTATGAATGGGCGGAATTGCTCATCAAATCCGGTAAAGCCTATGTCGACGACCAGACGCCGGCAGAGATGCGGATCAACCGCGGCACGCTGACCGAGCCGGGCCGGAACAGCCCGTTCCGCGACCGCACGGTCGAAGAGAACCTCGACCTGTTCCGCCGCATGAAGGCCGGCGAGTTTCCGAACGGCGCACGCGTGCTGCGCGCCAAGATCGACATGGCGTCGGGCAATATCAACCTGCGGGATCCTACGCTCTATCGCATCGTCAAGGCGCCGCATCCGCGCACCGGCACCAAGTGGTCGATCTATCCGAGCTACGACTACGCGCACGGCCAGTCGGACGCGATCGAGGGCATCACCCATTCGATCTGCACGCTGGAGTTCGAGGATCACCGGCCGCTCTACGACTGGTTCCTGGAGAACCTGCCGGTGCCGTCGAAGCCCCGGCAGTACGAGATGGCGCGCCTCAACCTGACCTACACGGTGCTGTCGAAGCGCGTGCTCACCACGCTGGTGCGCGACGGCCACGTCAAAGGCTGGGACGATCCGCGGATGCCGACGCTTGCGGGGCTGCGCCGGCGCGGCGTGCCGCCTTCGGCGCTGCGCGATTTCGTCAAGCGCATCGGCGTTGCCAAGGCCAACAGCATCGTCGATGCCGGCATGCTCGACTTTTCCATACGCGAAGCCCTGAACCGGACGGCGCTGCGCCGGATGGCGGTGCTGCGGCCGCTCAAGGTGGTGATCGAGAACTATCCGGAGGGCCAGAGCGAAGAGCTCGACGCCGTCAATCATCCGGACAATCCCGATGCGGGCTCGCGCAGGATCAAGTTCGGCCGCGAGCTCTACATCGAGCAGGACGACTTCATGGAGAACCCGCCGAAGAAGTTCTTCCGGCTGTCTCCGGGGGCGGAAGTCCGGCTCCGCTATGCCTATTTCATCACCTGCCGCGAGGCGGTGAAAAACGCCAAGGGCGAGGTGGTCGAGTTGCGCTGCACTTACGATCCGGCAACCCGCGGCGGCAACGCCCCGGACGGCCGCAAGATCAAGGCGACGATCCATTGGGTCTCGGCGGAGCACTCCAAACCCGCCGAGGTGCGGCTTTACAATCCGTTGTTCTCGAAACCCGACCCGAGCGGCGGCGAGGGCTTTACCAAGGACCTCAATCCGAATTCGCTGGAAATCCTGAGCGGCGCCCGCGTCGAGCCTGCGCTTGCTGCGGGAAGCAACTCGCCAGACCCGGTGCAATTCGAGCGGCAGGGCTATTTCGTCGTCGATCCGGATTCGACAGCCGACCGTCCGGTGTTCAACCGCACGGTCGGATTGCGCGACACCTTCGCCAAGCAGATCGGCGGGAAGAGCTGACAATCCGGGTATCGCTCCGGAACCTGGCACGGGAGTCGGCACCCGCATGGCTGCGGACGGGCACGACATCGCCATCAGGCGTCTCACCGCAACCGACGCCGCGGCATTGCAGAAGCTACGGCTCGAGGCCTTGAAGGCCGCGCCCGAGGCGTTCAGCTCCAGCTACGATGAGGAGGCGGCGCGGCCGCGTGAATGGTTCGTCGCGGTCGCAGGCTGCGACGGTCCCGATGCGGTGTTCGGCGCCTTCTGCGCCGACAGGCTCGTCGGGATGGCCGGCTTCGTCGTCACTCCCAAGGCCAAGCAGCGCCACAGGGGCACGCTCGTGGGCCTTTGTGTCCAGCCCTCGTTCCGACGGCGGGGCGCGGCGCGACGGCTGCTGGACGCCGTGATCGGGCACACCAGCGGATGCGTGATGCTGCTGCACGCAACCGTCACGGCGAGCAATACGGCTGCGCAGGCGCTCTATCGGCAGTCCGGCTTCGTCAGGTTCGGCACCGAGCCGAAGGCGATCCTGGTCGACGGCCAATTCTACGATGACGATCTGCTGATCCTGGATTTGTCGTGTCGTACCCCATAGGCCGCTCGTGCGTCCGGTCCTATCATCCGGCGTCTGGGATCGCGTCGAGATCGCGTGATGACGGAGTGGGGCGGGGACAATCGGGGCGGCAGCCGCGGCCGCGCCGAAACCTGGGACGGCGAAACAAGGCGCCGCCGCGCCTTCGTGGCCGCCGGCCGGCTGCCGGCGTTCGGCGAGGCATTCGCCGAACGTCTGCGCGCTTGGGTCATCGCCGACACCGGCCCGGGACGCCTGCTGCCATGGCTGCCGGTCGCCTTCGGGCTTGGCATCGCGCTTTATTTCGCGGCCGACCGCGAGCCGCTCTGGTGGGCGGCTATTTCACTGGTGCTGGTTTGCGCAAGCGTCGCGGTGCTCGCCCGAAGGCGGCCTGTCGCGTTCCCGCTGGCGCTCGCCGCGGCCGCGGTCGCCGCGGGCTTCGCCGTGGCGACGCTCAACACCGCACGGGTGGCGCATCCGGTTCTCGTCCGCACCGCCGCGAATGTGACAATCGCAGGCTTCGTCGAGGTCCGCGAGGAGCGCGAGCGCACCGACCGCATCGTCGTCCGCGCGCTGTCGTTCGAAGGCGCGCGGCCGGAGCAGAAGATCGAGCGCGTGCGCGTCTCGGTGCGCAAGGGCACCGCGCCGCCGGTCGGCAGCTATGTGAGCTTCCGCGCCAGGCTCAACCCGCCGCTCGAACCGCTGCGTCCCGGCGGCTACGACTTTGCCCGCGATCTCTATTTTCACGGCATCGGCGCCACAGGCTTTGCGCTCGGCGCGATCCGCATCGCCGAGGCGCCGGCAGAGCCCAGCCTGTGGCTGCGCTATGCCGCGACCGTGCAAGGCATCCGCGACGCGATCGACGCGCGCATCCGCGCGGCGCTGCCGGGCGACAAGGGCGCGATTGCCTCGGCGCTGATCACCGGCAAGCGCGACGCGATCACTGCGGCGGTTAACGACGCGATGTATGTCTCGAGTCTCGCCCATGTGCTGTCGATCTCGGGCTATCACATGGCCGTCGTCGCAGGCGTTGTGTTCTTCGTGCTGCGCGCGTTGCTCGCGCTGTCGCCGTCGCTTGCGAGCGGACGGCCGATCAAAAAGTGGTCCGCCGCCGGCGCCTTGCTCGCCGCGGCCGCCTATCTGATTCTCTCCGGCGCGGAGGTCGCAACCCAGCGCGCCTTCATCATGACCGCGATCGTCCTGATCGGGATCATGGCCGACCGCGCGGCGCTGACGCTCCGAACGCTCGCGATCGCAGCGCTCGCGGTGATGATCTTCGCGCCGCAATCGGTGGTGCATCCGAGCTTCCAGATGTCTTTCGCCGCGACGCTGGCGCTGATTGCAGCCTATGAGCGCGGGCTCCCCTGGATGGCCAAGGCCGATACCTCGTGGTCGGCTCGCGCGGCGCTGTGGGGCGGCCGGGAGATTTTTGCGCTGGTGCTGGTCTCGCTGGTCGCAGGCCTCGCGACCACGCCCTATGCCGCCTACCACTTCCATCGCATCGCGCCCTACGGCGTGATCGCCAATCTCTTCGCCATGCCGATCGTGTCGGCCTGGATCATGCCGGCGGGCCTGCTGGCGCTGGTCGCCATGCCGTTCGGCCTCGACGGCCTGTTGTGGTGGCTGATGGGCGAGGGCATTGGCTGGATGATCATCATCGCACAGTTCGTGGCGGGCCTTCCCGGCGCCGTTGGCCGGATGGCCGCGTTCGGTGTGGGGCCGCTGCTCCTTGGCACCGGCGGGCTCGTGCTGCTGGGGCTGCTCAAGACGCCGCTCCGCTGGGCCGGCGCGCTTGTCGTGGTTGCGGCCGGCATGTGGGCGATCCGCACGCCGCTGCCTGACGTGCTGATCTCGTCGGACGCCCAGGCCCACGCCCAGGCCCTGGCCGTGCGCGGCGCAGACGGCAGGCTGTCGATCAGCCGCAGCGGGCGTGATGCTTTCGCCGTGCGTGAGTGGCTCGCGGCCGATGGCGACGAGCGCAAGCCGGATGACGCGACGCTCGCCCAAGGCTTCCGCTGCGACGCCTCCGGATGCATCGCCAAGCTGCCCGACGGCAGGCTCGTCGCGCAGGTGCTCGCCGCCGATGCTTTCGAGGAGGACTGCCGGAAAGCCGCCGTCGTCGTCACCGCCCGCGAGGCGCCGCCGAAATGCGAGGCGGTGATCGTCGATCGCAACGTCAGCCGCGCGCAGGGCGCCATCGCGCTCCGGCGCAATGGCGATCAGTGGGAATGGGCCGCGGCGAGGCCCAAGGGTCATGAACGTCCCTGGGCGCGCACCCTTGCAACGCCTGCCGAAACGCCGGCACCGTCAGCCGCGCGCCCGCAGCCGCGGGATGCGACACCGCGAACCGAGGACATGGAACCGGGCGACTATCGCGGATCAGTGGTCGACTAATAGCGTCGAGCTCTGCGATTGAAGCTTGCCACCGCGGAATTGAACTCTCGAGTCGCGTCGTCGATCATCTGTCGTTGGCAGTCGGCATACGACTGGACCCGGGACTTGTAGCTTTCCATCTCGTCGCGGCACCGATCAAATTCCCGCTGGTCGTCGAACTGGCCGAACTGATCGGCGCAATACGGCGCCCTGGGCTTTGATGGGCAAAAAAGCGCTTCGCTCGGCGAAGGCAGCGCCACAACCAGCCCCGCCACGATCAACGCCTTGCGGATCATCGACACTCGCACAGATCCGGTCTCGCTGACCCGCGGCTCAGTACCGCCGGAACAGCCCCACCATCTTGCCCTGGATGCGCACCCGTGTCGGCGGCAGGATCCGCACCTCATACGACGCGTTGGCCGGCTCGAGCGCAATCGAGGCGCCACGGCGGCGGAAGCGCTTCAGCGTTGCTTCCTCCTCGTCGATCAGCGCCACGACGATGTCGCCGGTGTCGGCAGCTTCGGTTTTCTTGATCAGCACGGTGTCGCCTTCGAGGATGCCGGCCTCGATCATCGAGTCGCCGCGCACCTCGAGCGCGAAGTGCTCGCCCGCGGTCAGCATGTCGGGTGGCATGCTGATGACGTGGCTCTTGGTCTGGATCGCCTCGATCGGCGTACCGGCCGCGATCCGGCCCATCACCGGAATGGCGACCGGCCGCTCGCCATCGTCCTGCGCCGCGGCGGCAGAGCCGCGGGCCTTGCCGAGATTTCCCTCGATCACGCTTGGGGTAAATCCGCGCCGGCCGACGCCCTGGCTCACCGGCTCGGGCAGCTTGATCACCTCGATGGCACGCGCCCGGTTGGGCAGCCGGCGGATGAAGCCGCGCTCCTCCAGCGCCGTAATCAGCCGGTGAATACCGGACTTGGACCGCAGGTCGAGGGCGTCCTTCATCTCATCAAACGACGGCGGAACGCCGGATTCCTTCAGCCGCTCGTGAATGAAGCGGAGCAGCTCGAATTGCTTGCGGGTCAGCATCGCGTGTTTTCCTCCAAGGGATTCTCGACCCACCAAGGGTCGAAAACAAATCATGAACGGACACTATATGTTCTATCCTTGTTCTGCAACCCTTTAATTTGGCGTCAACAAGTCGAGCGACCGCTAAAACGGGCGCGTAAGCCTAAGGATCGAACAACGGCTGCCGGCGGGAGCGGCCTTCTCGAAGGGCTCGCGAACCAAGAGACAATCTGCGTTTGCGAGCGCTGCCATCATCGAAGAATCCTGGATATTCACCGGCGTCACGACCAGAGTTCCATCAGGGCCGGGGGCGAGCGTCGCGCGCATGTAATCGGCCCGCTCGTCGTTTTCCGGCAGGTCGACACCCAGCACGGCTGATTCGGGGGCGGGCGAAAGGTCGCTCCGGCCGGCCAGCCGCCGAATCAGCGGAACCAGGAACAGGTAGGAGCAGACATAGGCCGAGACCGGGTTCCCGGGCATGCCAAGCACGTGCATCGCGCCGAGCCGCCCGTTCATCATTGGCCGACCGGGGCGCAGCGCCACGCGCCAGAACGACAGCTCCAGCCCCTCCGCCTTTAATCCGCGCTGCACCAGATCGTAATCGCCGACCGACGCGCCGCCGGTCGTCACCAGGACGTCCGCGCCCGAGGCGCGAGCCCTCCTGATCGCCCCGACCGTCGCCTCGACCTTGTCCGGCACGATGCCGAGATCGGTGACGATGGCACCTTCGTTCCGCGCCAGCGCCATCAGCGCATAGCCGTTGGAATAGACGATTTCGCCCGGCCCGAGCGTGCTGCCGGGCGGACGCAACTCGTCGCCAGTCGCGAGCACCGCGACGTTGGGCCGTCGATGCACCGGCAACGTCGGATGGCTCATGGCGGCGGCGAGCATCACGTCGCGGTCGGTGAGCCTATGACCGCGCGGCAGCAGCACCTGGCCTTCCCTGAAATCGAGGCCGGCGCGGCGGATGTGGCGTCCGGCGGGCGAGGGCTGCTTGACCGTGACGCGGTCGCCGTCGCGCTCGGTGTTCTCCTGGATCACGATGGTATCCGCACCGGGCGGCACCACGCCGCCGGTGAAGATGCGCGCGGCTTCCCCGGCACGGACCTCGCCGGTAAACGGTCGGCCGGCGGCGACCTCGCCGATCAGCTTCAGGACCGCGGGCGCCTTCGCAACGTCGGCGGCGCGCACCGCATAGCCGTCCATCGCCGACATGTCGGCCGGCGGCTGCGTGCGAAGCGCCGCGACATCGGCGGCAAGCACCCGGCCTTCGGCTTCGATGAGCGGTGCGTCTTCACTCGGCAATGGCTCGACGCCATTGAGCACGCGCGCCAGCGCGTCAGCCACCAGCAACAAGGAGGCCATACTTACCCTTTCGATGACTGTTCCTTGGGCTCGTGCCCCTCGGCGCGATAATTGCCCGATTTTCCGCCGGTCTTCTCCAACAGCCGGACGCCGTCGATCCGCATGTCTTTCTGGACCGCCTTCACCATGTCGTAGATCGTCAGGCACGCGACCGTGGCCGCAGTCAGCGCCTCCATCTCGACGCCGGTCTGGCCGGTGACCTTCACCGTTGACTGGACGACGAAGCCCGGCAGGCGGTGATCGGGCTCGATGTCGATCGAGACCTTGGTGATGGTCAACGGATGGCACAGCGGAATGAGCTGATGCGTGCGCTTGGCGGCCATGATGCCGGCGATGCGCGCCGCGCCGAGAACGTCACCCTTCACCGCGTTGCCGTTGAGCACGATATCGAGCGTCTCGGTCCGCATGATGACGTGGCCTTCGGCCACCGCGACGCGCTCGGTCTCCGGCTTGCCGGTTACGTCGACCATGCGCGCCTCGCCGCCCGCGCCAAGATGCGTGAGCTTGGCGGCAGGCGGCTTGGCGGGCGGTTTTTTGGCCATGGCCTATCTCGCGGCCTGTGCGGGGATGCGCTCGCGGGCGAGCAGCGTACGTGTTGCGGCCGCGACGTCATGTTGCCGCATCAGGCTTTCGCCGACCAGGAACGTCTTGACCCCTGCCGCGGCAAGCCGCGCGAGATCAGCCGGCGTATGGATGCCGCTCTCGCCGACGATCAGCTTGTCTTTCGGCACGCGCGGCGCAAGGCGCTCGCTCACCGCAAGCGAGGTCTTGAACACCTTGAGGTCACGGTTGTTGATGCCGAGAAGCCGGGTGCGAAGCTTGAGCGCGCGGTCGAGCTCCTCCTCGTTGTGCACCTCGACCAGGACGTCCATGCCGAGCGTGAAGGCTGAGTCCTCGAGCTCTTTCGCGCACGCATCATCGACCGAGGCCATGATGATCAGGATGCAGTCGGCGCCCATCGCGCGCGCTTCCGCCACCTGGTAGGGCTCGAACATGAAATCCTTGCGCAGCGCCGGAAGCGCGCACGCCGCGCGCGCCGCGGTCAGGAATTCCGGCGTGCCCTGGAATGACGGCGCATCGGTCAGGACGGAGAGACAGGCCGCGCCGCCCGCCTCGTAGGCGCGGGCCAGCTGCGGCGGATCGAAATCGGCCCGGATCAGGCCCGCCGATGGGCTCGCCTTCTTGATCTCGGCAATCAGCGCATAGTCGCCGGCGGCGACGCGCCGTTCGAGCGCTTTGAGGAAACCGCGCGGGGCAGGGGCCGCTTTCGCCGCAGCCTCGACCACGGGGTAAGACCGCGCGCGCTTGGCCGCGGCGATCTCCTCGCGCTTGTAGGCCTCGATCTTTTTCAGGATGTCGCTCATTGCGCGTTCGACACCTTGATCAGCCGCTCTAGCCGCCCCTCTGCCTCGCCGCTGTCGATCGACTTGGCGGCGATAATCGCGCCTTCCTTGATGTCTTTTGCCGTGCCCGCAACGACCAGCGCGGCTGCGGCGTTCAGCACCGCGATATCGCGATAGGGGCCCTTGTTGCCCTTGAGCACGGTCATCAGCGCCGCCGCGTTGCTCTCGGCGTCACCACCGCGCAGCATCTCGGGCTTGGCTCTTTCGATGCCGATGTCCTCGGGATTGATCTCGAAGGTGCGCACCGCGCCTTTTTCCAGTGCCGCGACGTGGGTCGGGCCGGAGGTGGTGATCTCGTCGAGCCCATCGGAGCCGTGCGCCACCCAGGCCGCTTCCGAGCCCAGCGCCTTGAGCACCTGCGCGACGGGCTCGATCCATTGCCGCGAGAACACGCCGGTCATCTGCCGCCGCACGCCCGCCGGATTGGACAGCGGTCCGAGCAGATTGAAGATCGTACGGGTGGCAAGCTCGACGCGGGTCGCGGCCACGTTCTTGGTCGCCGGATGATGCGCCGGCGCGAACATGAAGCCGATACCGGCCTCGTAGATGCAGCGGGTGATCTCGTCCGGTCGCAGATCGATCTTCACGCCGAGCGCGCCGAGCACGTCGGCCGCCCCCGACTTCGACGACAGCGCGCGGTTGCCGTGCTTGGCGACCGGAACGCCGGCGCCCGCGACAATCAGGGCCGCGCAGGTCGAGACGTTGTAGGAGCCCGAGCCGTCGCCGCCGGTGCCGACCACGTCGATCGCCTCCGGGGGAGCCGCGACCTTGGTCATCTTGGCGCGCATGGTGCTTGCAGCACCGGTGATCTCGTCGACGGTCTCGCCGCGCACCCGCATGCCCATGAGCAGGCCGCCCATCTGCGAGGGGGTTGCTTCGCCCGACATCATCCGGTCGAACGCCAGCGCGGACTCTTCGCGCGACAGCAGCGCCCCCGACGCGACCTTGGCAATCAGCCCCTTGAATTCGTCGGTCACAACTCAACCCCTCAGTGCGGTTTGCGGCCGCGCGAAGCGTTCCACTGCGCGGCAATGTCGAGAAAGTTCTTCAGCATCAGGTGGCCGTGCTCGGAGGCGATGCTTTCCGGATGGAACTGCACGCCGTGCACCGGCAGCGACTGGTGGGCGAGGCCCATCACCAGGCCGTCACCGGTTTCCGCGGTGACGCTGAGCGCCTCCGGCATGCTCTGCCGCTCGACCACCAGCGAGTGGTAGCGCGTCGCCTTGAACGGCCCGTTGATGCCGCGGAATACGCTCGTGCCCTGGTGGCGGATCTCGGACAGCTTGCCGTGCACCGGCTGCGGCGCGCGACCAACCTTGCCACCGAACGCCTGGCCGATCGACTGATGGCCGAGGCACACACCGAGAATGGGCACGGTCGGCGCGGCCTTCTCGATCAGCTCGAGGCAGATGCCCGCTTCGTTGGGCGTGCACGGGCCGGGCGACAGCACGATCGCCTCGGGTTCCGAGGCCAGTACGTCAGAGACGCCGATCTTGTCGTTGCGATGCACGGCCACGTCTGCCCCAAGCCCGCCCAGGTGGTGGACGAGGTTGAAGGTGAAGCTGTCGTAGTTGTCGACCAGCACGATCATCGCGGCTTCCTTGGCCGTTTCTCTAGCACATTTCGGGTCTTAGAAGGGGCCAGCCGGGGGGTCAAGCAGCGGCACAGCCATGCTCGACGGCCGCTCGGCAAATCGATAGGTTGGCCGCTCAACAGCAAGCGGCGCGAGGCAATGGCCATGAAGACTTTGACGCGGAGCGACTGGACCTGGATCGTTGGCATCACCATCATCAGCGTGACCATCAATCCGGCCCTGAAATCGATCGGCTTGCTGCCGGCGGACGTGTTCAAGAGCCTCGGCATCTTCTTTCCCGGCCTGCCGCAGATCGTGTTTGGGCCGCTGATCGCGTTCCTGACGCTGTTGTGCTTCGTCAAGACCGGCGAACCGCTGGTATTCCCGGTGATCGGTGTCCTGCGGGCGCTGTCGCTGGCTTTTGTGTTCCCGAAAAACCCCGAGCACCTCGGCACCGGCATTGCCGGGATCCTGGTCGGCTTCATCGCCTGGGGCATGCTGCGCAATGCCGCAAACGTGCGGCTCGGCACCTGGCTGCCGACGCTCTCTGCGCTCTATGCGGGCTTCTATGCCGCAGGCAACTACGCGACCACGCTCTATTTCGGACCGGCCAAGCAGACCGCGGAAATCCTCGGCTCGTCTGGCATCACGCTCGGCATCATCGCCGGCAGTGTCGTGCTTGGGCTTGTATTCGGTGCCGCCGCCTATGGCCTGATGAAGCTCGCGGTCAGGCTCGGCTCGACGACGACGGCCTTGCAGCTTCAGCCACGGCCGGCCTGACGGCAGCCGGGCCGCATGTCAGGTCGATTGGACGTCCGCACCGCTCAGGTCGGCTTCTGCTTCGGCATCGAGCGGGCCTATAGCGCCTTCGACGAGCACGCACGCGCGGGCGAGCGCATCCACGTCGCGCATCGCGCTGGCGGGGCGTGGGACACGCTGCGCCGGATCGAGCGCGGCGATCCGGAGCTGCTTCGCCATTACCCCGGGCTGCGCGACGTGACCGTGACGCACGACGTCGGTTCGCTGAAGGAGGGCGACCGGCTGGTGCTCGGCTTTCACGGCCTCGCCGACAACACCAAGACGGCGCTCGCGGATCGCGGCGTTGCCGTCGTCGAGGACATGCTGTGCCCGTTCATCGCCAAGCTCGACCGCGTGGTGGAGCAGGCCGCGAAAGACGGCTTCGACATCGCCATTGTCGGCAAGAAGGGCAATCACCATTGCAACGTCGCCGAAGACATGGCCCGGCAGCACGGCCAGCGCTGCTACGTGATCGAAAATGCAGATGACCTCGATGTCATCCCGAACGACGGCCGCCGGGTGGCGCTGGTCGGACAGGTGACCGGAAATACCGTGACGTTCGACGCGGTGATCGAGCGCGTCGAACGGGACAAGCTGCCGATGCGGATTTACCGGACCATGTGCGGAGATTCCCGCACCCGCCAGGAAGACGCCGTCGCGCTCGCCAGGAATTCCGACGTCGTCATCCTGGTCAACGACGGCGGCGGAGCGTCCGACAGCGTCTATGAGGTTTGCTCGCGCGCGAATTCGCGTATTCACAAGGTGGGCGGCAAAGCGGACCTGCGGCGCGAATGGTTCGACGGCACACGCTCGGCCTGCGTGGTCGGCGGCATCCTCGTTCCGAAGTGGACGATCGAGGAGATCGCCCAGGGCATCCGCGATCTGACGGCGTAGCTACTGCCCGCGGCCCGCGGCGCTGGCGAAACGCCGTGCCTCTTCCGCGGCGCGGAACAGCGCCTTGGCCTTGTTGAGGCATTCGGTCTGCTCGCCCGCGGGATCGCTGTCGGCGACAATGCCGGCACCGGCCTGCACGTACATGGTGCCGTCCTTGATCAGCGCGGTGCGCAGCACGATGCAACTGTCCATCTCGCCCGCGGCCGAGAAATAGCCGACACAGCCCGCGTAGATCCCGCGCTTCTCCTTCTCGAGCTCGTCGATGATCTGCATCGCCCGCACCTTGGGCGCGCCGGACACGGTGCCCGCGGGAAAGCCCGCCGCCAGCGCATCGAGCGCGTCGCGATCCTGCGCGAGCGTGCCTTCGACATTGGAGACGATATGCATGACGTGGCTGTAGCGCTCGATGAAGAACTGATCGGTGACCGTCACAGTGCCGATCTTCGCGACGCGGCCGACGTCGTTTCGGCCGAGATCGAGCAGCATCAGGTGCTCGGCGCGTTCTTTGGGATCCGCAAGGAGCTCGTCCTCCAGGGCCTTGTCCTCGTGCGGGGTCGCGCCGCGCGCGCGTGTGCCGGCGATCGGCCGGATCGTCACGGTGCTGTCGCGCATGCGCACGAGAATTTCCGGACTTGATCCGGCAACCGCATAGCCGCCGAAGTCGAGGAAGTAGAGAAACGGCGCGGGATTGACCCGCCGCAGCGCGCGGTAGAGCGCAAACGGCGGCAGCGCAAACGGCGCCTCGAAGCGCTGCGACAGCACCACCTGGAAGATGTCGCCGGCGAGGATGTACTCCTTCGCCTTTGCCACCATGGCCCGGTACTCGTCGGGGGTGGTGTTCGACTTCGCCGGGACGTCGAGCGGCCCGGCTTCGGGACCGGCCGCAGCCTTGTCGAGCGGACGGTCGAGCGCATCGACCACGGCGGCGAGCCGCTCCTCGGCGCGGGTGAGCGCGATCTTGGCCGTGACGCCCGGCTCGGGCCGCACCGGCGTCACCACCGTGATGCTGTCCTTCACCGCGTCGAACACGACGATCAGCGTGGGGCGGATCAGCACCGCATCAGGCAGGCCGATGGGGTCGGGATGCGAGGCCGGCAGTTCCTCCATCAGCCGGACCATGTCGTAGCCGAGATAGCCGAACACGCCCGCCGCCATCGGCGGCAAACCGTCCGGCAGCACGATGCGGCTTTCGGCGATCAACGCGCGCAGCGCCTGCAGCGGCGGCGCCTCGCACGGCGCAAAGCCGTCCGGCTTGCTCCGCGCGGCGCGGTTGATCTCGGCGCGCTCGCCCCTGGTGCGCCACACCACATCGGGATCGAGCCCGATCACCGAATAGCGGCCTCGCACCGCGCCCCCTTCGACCGACTCGAGGAGAAAGCTCATCGGCCGGCCGCCGGCGATCTTCAGGAACGCCGAGACCGGCGTCTCGAGGTCCGCCACCAGCGTGGTCCAGACCACCTGCGCTTCGCCGCGGCCATAGCGCGCGGCAAAGGCGTCAGCCGGCGGCTCGATCTGCATGGCTTGAGCTCAGGTTGAACTTGGAGCTTGGAGCTTGGAGCTTGGAGCTTGGATTTCGATCCGATCAGTTCTGCAGGCTGCCGCCGGCGACCTGGTTGAGCGCGCTCTGGTTGATCGTCACCCCAACCTCGCTTTGCAGCCGGGCGATGTACTGCGCGATCAGGTCTTCGGTCGCGCGCTGGCGCAACGCGTCGTCGATCCGCTTGGTGTCGGCCGCCTCCGGATCGAGCGTCGGCACCTTGATCTCGGTGACGTGGAAGACGATGCGCTCGGCAGGGGAGGCACCTTCGACGCTGCCCGCGGCGTCCTTCGCCGTGCGAAAGATCTCGGCGACGGCCGCGGCGGGGAAACCCGGCGGCGGGTTGCCGCGCTTGATGCCGGGCCGCCATTCCACCTTGAGCTGGTTGGCCGCAGCCGCGTCCGCAAACGCGGTGCCGGCCTTGATCTTGTCGAGCATCTCGGCCGACTTCGTGCGCAAGCGGTTGGCGATCTCGTCCTCGCGCCAGCGCGTCAGCACCTGATCCTTGACCTCGTCGAGCGTGCGCTCGCGCGACGGCGTGATGCTGTCGACGTCATACCAGACGTAACCGCCGTTGCTGGGGAGCCGCAACGGCTCATTCTCGGCGCGCACGTCGGCGGAGAAGGCTGCCGACACCACATCGACGCCTTCTGGCAGGTCGGCGACGGCGCTGCCGGACGGATCCTTGCCGGTGCGGTCGATCGCCTCGATCACGCGCGGCGTGAGCCCGAACTTCTTGCCGGCTTCGGCCAGGGTGGCGCCGCCAAGCCGCTCGTCCTCGATCTTCTCCTGGACGTTGGTGAGCTCGTTCCTGGCCTTTTCAGCCGCGAGATCCTTCTTGAGCTCGGCTGCGACCTCATCGAACGTGCGGGTCTTCGCCGGCTCGATCGCCTCGACCTTGACGATGGCGATGCCGAAGCGGCCTTCGATCGGCGCGCTGACCTCGCCGGACTTCAACGCGAAGGCGGCATCCCCCACCGCGCGGTCGACCACCGCGGTCCTGGTGACGGTGCCGAGATCGATGTCGCTCGGCTTGAGATCACGTTCAGCGGCGAGCGCCTCGAACGTCGTCCCGGAGGCAAGCTTCGCCGCCGCGGCCTTGGCCTCGTCCATGTTCGGAAACACGATCTGGCTGAGCTTGCGCCGCTCCGGCGTCTCGTAACGCGCCTTGCGGGATTCGTAGGCCTTCTTCAGGTCGTCCGCGGAAATCTCCATCCGTGCAGCGATATCTTCCGGCTTCAGCACGACGATGGTGACCTTGCGGAACTCGGGCGCGCGGAACGCGACCTTGCGCTCCTCGAAGTATTTGGCGAGCGCCTCCGGCGAGGGATCAGCGACGTCGCCGGCCTGCGCCTTGCCAAGCACGACGTATTCGACGGTGCGCTCCTCGTTCTGGAAGCGGTTGAACGCCTCGAGCGCGCTCTTCGGCACATACGCGTCGCCGCCGACCGTGCCGATCAGCTGCTGGCGCAACGCGTCGCGGCGCTGCTCGGCGAGATAGCGCGCCTCGGTGAAGCCACGGTTGCGAATGATCGCCTCGAACCGGGCGCGGTCGAACTGGCCGTTCAGACCCTTGAACTCCGGGTTCTCGGTGATCCGGCGCGCCATCTCGGCGTCGCTCAGGCCGAGCCCCAGCGACTTGATGCGGTTGTCGAGCACGGTTTCGGCGATCACCTGGTTGAGCATCTGCCGGTCGAGGCCGAGCGCCCGCGCCTGGTCGGGCAGGATCGGCCGGCCGAGCTGGCGGCCAAGCTGCTGCAGGCGGTCCTGATAGAGCTGCCGGAACGTCTCGATCCGGATCTCGGTGCCGCCGACCTTGGCGAGGGTCGACTGGCCGAAGCCGCGGAAGATGTCGCCGATGCCCCAGATCGCGAAGCTGATGGCGATCAGGCCGAGCACCACGCCCATGACGGCGCGGCCGATCCAATTCGAGGAGGCCTTTTGAATACCCCGGAGCATGAAACCGTTCGTTTGTCTGGATGAGCGGCCGATTCAGGGCCGATTGCGGCGGAATATAGAGGTCCGCCAATGGCATCGCAACTGATAGGGACAGCGCCACACGGCCTCTGGCGCGGCCTTTTCCGCTCTGTTACGGCTCGGAAAAAGGGGTGACCGATGGCCGCATCAGAGCGCCGCCCGCTGATCGCGGGCAATTGGAAAATGAACGGGCTTAACCGGTCGATTGCCGAACTGGTCAAGGTGATGGCCGGGTCTCGCCCGCTTGACGGCAAGGCCGACCTGATGGTCTGCCCACCGGCAACGCTCATTCCGGCCTTTGCGGAACAGACGCGTGGCTCGAAGGTCGCGATCGGCGGTCAGGACTGCCACGCTGAGCCTTCCGGCGCGTTCACCGGCGACATTTCGGCCGAGATGCTGGCGGACGCAGGTGCGACCGCCGTGATCGTCGGCCATTCGGAACGCCGCACCTATCACAAGGAAACCGACGCGGATGTGCGCGCCAAGGTGCTTGCGGCGTGGCGCGCCAGGCTTTGCGCCATCGTCTGCATCGGCGAGACGCGCGCCGAGCGGGAAGGCGGCAGGACACTCGACGTGCTGGGCCGCCAGCTCGACGGTTCGCTCCCCGACGGCGCGACGCCTGCAAACCTCGTGGTGGCCTATGAGCCTGTGTGGGCGATCGGCACGGGGCTTACGCCGACGGCGGCCGACGTCGCCGAAGCGCACAAGTTCATCCGCGACCGGCTTGCCGCGCGGTATGGGGCTACGGCCGAGAGCATCCGCATCCTCTATGGCGGCTCGGTGAAGCCGTCGAACGCGGCGGAGCTGATGGGTGTCGCCAATGTCGACGGCGCGCTGGTGGGCGGCGCGAGCCTGAAGGCCGAGGACTTCCTCGGCATTGCCGCCGCATACCGCTGACGCAAGGAAGACCGGCAGCCGGGCCGTATCCGGGCGTTTCGAACTGGTCTAATCTCAAATCATAAAAATGCGCGCGCCGGCGCGCATCCATCGCGCAGCAAACGGCGCGAGGATTTGGGGGAGCGCCATGTCTTCAAAATCAGACGACAATACGAGTCCGATTCCGCGCCGCGACTTCCTCAAAGGTGCGGGCGCAGCCGGCACCGCCGTCGCCGCGACGCTCGCTCCGGTGGCCGCTGCAACGCCCGCGGCAGCGCAAGCGCAACCGGCGGCGCAGCCCGCAGCGGCGTCGCATCCGCCCGAGACATGGCTGACGTTGACGCCAACCGAAGTCGCCTTCATCGCCGCCGCCGTCGACACCATCATTCCGGCCGACAATCTGTCGCCGTCGGGCAGCGAGTGCGGCGTCGCGGCGTTCATCGACCGGCAGCTTGCCGGCGCCTACGGCAGTGGCGCGCGGCTTTACCGGCAGGGCCCGTTCCCGAAAGCCAAGCCCGAGCTCGGCTATCAGCTCGAACTCAATCCGCGCGAATTCTTCCGCGCCGGCATCGAGGCGGCGAACGCGTTCAGCCGCAAGACCTACGGCAAGGACTTCGATCGCCTGAGCGAGAAAGACCGCGAGGCGGCGCTGAAGACCATGGAAGAGGGCAAGGCCGGCTTCCCCGGCTTCAGCAGCGCCACGTTCTTCAACGCGCTGCTGCAGATCACGATGGAGGGCTTCTTCGCCGACCCGATGTACGGCGGCAACCGCAACATGGCCGCGTGGAAGATGATCGGCTACCCGGGCCTCCCTGCGACCTACCGGGAAGAGATCAAGACCTACTTCGGCAAGAAGTACGACAAGCCGCCGCAGTCGATTGCGGACTTCTCGTGAGGGGAGGCGGACATGGCGACCATCCTCAAGGAAGTCGATGCGGTGGTGATCGGCGTCGGCTGGACCGGCTCGATCATGGCGCGCGAGTTGACCAAGGCGGGCCTGAACGTCGTCGGCCTCGAGCGCGGCCCCAGGCGCTCGCCACGCGACGACTTCACCATTCCGAGCGTGCGCGACGATCTCAAATACGCGGTGCGGCAGGAGCTGTTTCAGGACACGCAGCTTGAAACGGTGACGCTGCGGCATTCGCCGTCGGAGACGGCGCTGCCGCTGCGCCGTCTCGGCTCGTTCCTGCCCGGCACGGGGCTCGGCGGCGCGGGCTCACACTGGAACGGCACCACCTGGCGCTTGCTGCCCTCGGACCACAATCTCCGCAGCCATCTCGAATTCCGCTACGGCAAGAATGCGGTTCCGGCCGAGATGACGATCCAGGACTTCCCGGTCAGCTACGCCGAGCTCGAGCCCTACTACGACCACTTCGAGAAAATCTGCGGCATCTCCGGCAAGGCCGGCAATCTGCGCGGCCAGAAAATTTCCGGCGGCAACATGTTCGAGGGGCCGCGCCAGAACGAGTATCCGAACAAGCCGCTGACGCAGACCATGGCCGGCTCGATCATGGAGCAGGCCTGCAAAAGCCTCGGCTACAACACCTTCTCCGCGCCTTCGGCCAATTCCAGCGACGTCTACGTCAATCCGGAAGGCCTGACCCTCGGCGCTTGCGAATATTGCGGCCACTGCGAGCGGTTCGGCTGCGAGGCCAACGCGAAAGCGTCGCCGAACGTCTGCATCCTGCCCAATCTGCTGGCCGACCCGAAATTCGAGCTTCGCACCTACGCCTGTGTGAAGGAGCTCGTCTACGACAAGGCGGCGAAGAAGGTGAAAGCGGTCCGCTACGTCGATACGCGGAGCGGCGAGGAGTACGAGCAGCCGGCGGGGCTCGTCGTGCTCGGCGCCTACGTGTTCAACAACGTGCTCCTGATGCTGACCGCAGGCATCGGCGAGCCCTACGACCACAAGACCGGCAGGGGCACGGTCGGCAAAAACTACTGCTACCAGATCAGCGGCAACTCGGTGACGGTGTTCTTCGAGGACAAGGAGATCAACCCGTTCATGGCGGCGGGCTCGCACGGCACCAACATCGACGACTTCAACGGCGACAACTTCGACCACGGCGGCCTGGGCTTCTTCGGCGGCGCCTGGATCGCCGCCGGCACCACCAACGGCCGGCCGATCTTCACGCGGCCGGTGCCGCCCGGCACGCCGCGCTGGGGCCGCGAATGGAAGGCGGCGACCGCGAAGTGGTACAATCACGCCTTCAACATCGGTGCGTCGGGCTGCAACTACGCGCACCGGGAAAACTTCCTCGACCTCGATCCGACCTACAAGGATGCGCTCGGCCGGCCGCTGATCCGCATGAGCTACAATTTCCGCGACAACGACTACAAGATGGCGGGGTACATCGGCGGGGTGCTCGGCCGCATCGCGCGCGCCATGAACCCGACCCGCATGAGCTCGCCCGCGGTGCGGCGCGGCAACTACAACGTCGTGCCCTACCAATCGACCCACAACACCGGCGGCACGATCATGGGCGCCGATCCGAAGTCGAGCGTCGTCAACAAGTATTGCCAGTCATGGGACGCCGACAATCTGTTCGTGATGGGCGCGTCGCTGTTCCCGCAAAACGCCTCCTACAACCCGACCGGCCCGGTCGGTGCGCTGGCCTACTGGTCGGCGGACGCAATCAAGAGGCAGTACCTCAAGAGCCCCGGACCGCTGGTTCCGGCCTGACGCATCCGAGGATCGAAAGCATGCCCATCCGTTCACTGCTCGCCGCAAGCCTGTGTGTCGCGGCCTCCGCGGCGCTGCTTGCGCCCGCTCCGCGGCCTGCGGCCGCCGCCGACGCCGAACGCGGCAAGACGCTCTATGCCGCGTGCGCCGCCTGCCACAACGAGAAACCCGACGCGCTCGGGCCGGACCTCAAGGGGGTGTTTGGGCGGAAGGCTGCGGCGCGCGACGACTTCCGCTATTCGGCGCCGATGCGGCGGGTGAACCTCACCTGGGACGAAGCCAACCTGAAGGCCTACATCCTCGACCCGCAGGCGACCGTGAAGGGCAACCGGATGCCGTTCGGCGGGATCCGCGAGGGCAGGGACGCAGACGACATCGTCGCCTACCTCAAAACCCTGAATTAGCCGCGTTTCCGGCGCAAATCAGGGCGGGGTGGAAAACCCTGAGGGGATCGTGTAGACAGCGCCCCGAATTCCTATATCGGGGATCGTGAAAGGGCTTGCCGGCCCGCCCCCCGCTTGAGCAGGTCCTTAATGCAGACTGTCATCATTCTCGTCCATCTGATGATCGTGCTCGCCATGGTCGGGCTGGTGCTGATCCAGAAGTCCGAAGGCGGTGGCCTTGGCATGGGCAGCGGCGGAGGCGGCGGCTTCCTGTCGAGCCGCGGCACCGCCAACGTGCTCACCCGCTCGACCGCGATCCTTGCCGCGCTGTTCTTCGCCACCAGCCTGTTCCTGTCCTGGCACGCGAGCCTCGACCGCAAGCCGCGCTCGATCCTCGACGGCGGCACGCCGGGTGCGCCGTCCGCGCCGTCGGTTCCCAGTGGCGGCGGCGGAGGCGTGCTGAACCAGCTCGGCGGCGGACAGCCGCAACAGCAGCCGGCGGCGCCGCAGGCGCCTTCCGGACCGCAAGTGCCGCGGCAGTAAGGCTACCAGGGGCCGGGTGACCGGCCCCTTCGCTTTTGGGCAAAGTGGAACGTGAAGATGCAAAGGCAAGTTGCAGGCCTGATCGCGATTCTTGGCGCTTGTGCCGTTTATCCACAACACAGGCCGTCCGGCATGGCTCGTTGGCGCTCGCAGGCCTCGTCGAATCGATTCGCGGAGGCTAAGGATTGAGCCCCATGGCGCGGTACATTTTCATCACCGGCGGCGTGGTTTCCTCTCTCGGAAAGGGTCTCGCGTCAGCCGCCCTCGGCGCATGCCTGCAGGCGCGCGGCTACACGGTCCGGCTCAGAAAGCTCGATCCCTACCTCAACGTCGACCCGGGCACGATGTCGCCCTATCAGCACGGCGAGGTGTTCGTCACCGATGATGGCGCGGAGACCGACCTCGATCTGGGCCACTACGAGCGCTTCACTGGGAACCCGGCGAGCAAGCGGGACAACATCACCCAGGGCCGCATCTACCAGGACATCCTCGCCAAGGAGCGGCGCGGCGATTATCTCGGCGCCACCATCCAGGTCATTCCGCACGTCACCAACGCCATCAAGGACTTCATCCGCGAGGGCAATGACGGCGTCGACTTTGTGCTGATGGAGGTCGGCGGCACGGTCGGCGACATCGAGAGCCTGCCGTTCCTCGAAGCGATCCGCCAGTTCGGCAACGAGCTGCCGCGCAATCATGCGATCTACGTGCACCTGACGCTGATGCCCTACATCCCGAGCGCGGGCGAACTGAAGACCAAGCCGACCCAGCACTCGGTCAAGGAGTTGCTGTCGATCGGCATCCAGCCGGACATTCTGCTGTGCCGCACCGACCGGCCGATCCCGAAGGAGGAGCGGCGCAAGCTCTCGCTGTTCTGCAATGTGCGCGAAAGCGCCGTCATCGAGGCGCGCGACGTCGACAACATCTACGCCGTGCCGGAGGCCTATTCGGCCGAGGGGTTCGACACCGAGGTCCTGAGCGCGTTCGGACTCGACCCGAGCCAGCCGCCGGACCTCGCGCGCTGGAAGCTGATCAACGAGCGCGTGCGCAATCCCGAAGGCCAGGTGACCATCGCCATCGTCGGCAAATACACCGGCATGAAGGACGCCTACAAATCGCTGATCGAGGCGCTCTCGCACGGTGGCATTGCCAACAAGGTGAAGGTCAATTTCGACTGGATCGAATCCGAGGTGTTCGAGAAGGAGGACCCGACACCGTTCCTCGAGCACGTCAACGGCATCCTGGTTCCGGGCGGCTTCGGCCAGCGCGGCGCAGAGGGCAAGATCCGCGCGGCGCAGTTCGCCCGCGAGCGCCAGATGCCGTATTTCGGCATCTGTTTCGGCATGCAGATGGCGGTCATCGAAGCGGTGCGAAACCTGTGCGGCATCGCCGAGGCCAACTCCACCGAGTTTGCGCCGACGTCCGAGCCGGTCGTGGGGCTGATGACCGAATGGCTCAAGGGCAACGAATTGCAGAAGCGCACCGCCGCGGGCGATCTCGGCGGCACCATGCGGCTCGGCGCGTATCCCGCGGCGCTCAAGCGCGGCAGCAAGATCGCCGACATCTACGGGGCGACGGACATCTCCGAGCGGCACCGCCACCGCTACGAGGTCAACACCGCCTACAAGGACCGCCTCGAGCAGCACGGCATGCGCTTTGCCGGCATGTCGCCCGACGGCGTGCTGCCGGAGACGATCGAGTACCAGGACCATCCCTGGTTCATCGGCGTGCAGTACCACCCCGAGCTGAAATCGCGGCCGTTCGAGCCGCACCCGCTGTTCTCGTCCTTCATCGGCGCGGCGGTGGAGCGCAGCCGGCTGGTGTGACACGGGATATTTGCCGATCATCCGCAATCGGCCTTGCCCGCCTGGCCCATGGCGACGCGTTGGCGGCGACGAGATTGATCTGCGGCCGTCGCGACAGTCGGTACACGGCGGCGGGCGGCATATTCAGCATCGCGCGGTCCACCAGCGTCGCGCGAAGCCCGAGTCGGTCCAGCACCGGCCGCGGCACCGGACAGCTTATGCCGTAGGTGAACTGGTAGAACGCTCCTCCCGGACGAAGATAGCTGAACGCGCCACTGAGGATGGCGATCGTCTTGCGTGTCGACATGTTGAGCAGCGGCAGTCCGCTGATGACCGCCCCGACCGGGGCACCGTCGTAGAGACGCTCGGCCGCCAGCCGCGCGGCGTCCATCCAGAGGACGCGGGCGCCTGGAAAGCGTACCTGCAAGAGCTTCATGAAATCGGAGCCGTATTCGACCAATGTGAGGTGTTGCTGGCGGATGCCGCGCTTCAGCAATTGGTGGGTGAATGCGCCCGTGCCGGCTCCAAGCTCGAGGATCGGGCCGCTCGACGGCGTGATCTCGCGGGTTATGAGGTCAGCGAGCGCCGCTCCCGACGGCGCGATTGCGCCGACCCTGCGCGGGGCCGAGATCCAGGCCAGGAAGAATGACAAGAAGTCGTTCGGCATGAGCACTCCAGCATGTTGGTCGCGCCTCGCAAATCAGCGACGAGGCCGACACAACGTCGCTGGTCAGCATTGCGACAGCATTGCGCATCGTTGCCAATGCGACCCGGATCGGAGTGGATCAGTGTTGTTGTGCGGGAGCAGGCTGCAAAGTCATTCGAAAGCACGCCCCGCCGTTTGGCCCGTCCAGCACAGAGACGTGGCCGCCGTGGAAAAGCACGATCTCGCGGACCATGTTGAGGCCGAGACCGGCACCTCGATCGAGCGGAGCCAATCGGTAAAAGGGTTCAAAGATCAGGGTGCGCTGATCCAGCGGAATGCCAGCGCCTTGATCCGTGACATCGATGGTCGCGGGCCGGCTGACATGAATGTTGATGGCGCCGTGACGACCGCCGTGCTGGATCGCATTCTGCACGAGATTTGTCAGCGCCCGTTCCAGGGCCGCCCGGTCACCAAGCGTCTCGATATGCTCGGCCGCGGCGTCGAACGACAACTCATAGCCTGCTGCGATCGCGAGCGGGGCGAGGTCGGCGGCCACTCCCTGCGCGACCGTCACGAGATCAACCCGTGTCGACGGATGTCCGCATCGATCCAGCCGCTGGATGTCGAGCAGTTGCTCGGCCAGCGTGGCAAGCCGCGCGGTGTCTTCGAGCAGGCGGGCCCGTTCCGGACCCGGCGGAAGCGACTCCAGCCGTGTGTTGAGGATGGCAATCGGTGTGCGCAACTCATGCGCGGCATCGGCGACGAAGCGCTTGTGGCGTGAGTAGCCCTCGTCCAGGCGCGCGAGCGCATCGTTGACGGCGGAGACAAGCGGCACGACCTCCAGCGGAATGCGATCTGCCGACAGCCGCGCACCACGCCGATGGATGTCGATCCTGCGTGCCTGATCTGCGGCCGCATCGAGGCCTGCGAAAGCACGTCGGACCACCATTGGTGTCGCGATGAAAGTCGCGGCCGCCATCAAAAGCAGGCCGGGAAGGGCGACACCGAGGAACATGAGTGCGGTGGTGAGCAGAGCCTTGCCGCCGGACAATTTTCCCTGGGTCGCCGTGAGAACCTGTACGTTGCCCGCGTCGGTGTCGACGCGCTTGAGTCGCGCGGCTGGCTTGCGCGGATCATCCTCAAGGAGCTGCCAGCCCAGGCGGGCCTGACTGATATGGTCGAGCGCATCGCCGATTTTCGCGAACTCGGGCGGCACCGCACCTTCCGAGAGGGAGTGACCCTGCCTGTCCCGAACCAGGAACCAGAGGTCGGGGATCTCTTCGCGCAACGCTCTCAGTTCGGCCGTTGAGCGCAGGATCAGGCTGCCCTGCGTGTCGCGCGCGAGCGCCCGTTGCACGACGTCGATGACGCGATCCTCGTCCCGCGCGACGAGCAAGAAGCCGGTCCCCCACAGCGCACCGATGACGAGCATGACGAGCGCCACAAGCAGGACGGCCTGAAGCGTAATGACCCGCCAACTGAGCCGCGAGCACAGGCCATATGTTTCAGCGTGGTCGGTCACGGCACCTGCTTCAGCAAATAGCCGACGCCGCGGATGCTGTGTATTTCGACGCCCGCGTTCGCGTCGGTCAGCTTGCGGCGCAGCCGCGATACATGCGTATCGAGCGCGTTCGACTGAATCTCGTCGTCAAAATTGTAAACGGCTTCTTCGAGCGTCGGGCGCAACACGGTCCGGCCCATGCGTCGCAAGAGGGCTTCCAGAACAAGGAGCTCCCGCCGTGGCAGGTCGAGCAGACGTCCGTCGACGCTCGCCTCGCGATGACCGAAGTCGAAGGCGAGACGGCCCGCCCGCACGCTGTCAGCCTGCAACCCGGCCGGCCGACGCAGCACGGCACGCAACCGCGCCAACAATTCCTCCACCGCGAACGGTTTGGCCAGATAATCGTCCGCTCCGCTATCGAGCCCGGCGATGCGGTCTGCCAGTTCGCTGCGCGCTGTCAGCACGATGATCGGCACCCCGTCGGCTCGCGCCCTCAGTTTCGGGATCAGGGCGAGACCGTCGCCGTCGGGAAGCTGGCGATCGAGCAGGACCGCCGCATGCACGTCGGCAGAAATCGCTTCTTCCGCCTCGGCAAGCGTCGGCACATGGTCGACGACCATGTCGTAGCCCTTGAGTGCCGAGGAAAGCGCCCCGGCCATCTCCGCTTCATCTTCGACGAGCAATATCCGCATGTTTCAGCACCCGGGGCCCCAGTCCGATCCGTTCTAGCGGCAGTAACATTGCGGCAGCATTGCGGGAACCCGCTGCGGCCCAATGGCGATCCTTTGTTGGAGTCGCGGTGGAGCGCAGCCAGCGGGCGTGATACGCACGCTCCCCAGGTTTTACCGCTACGATGCCCGGCTTGGCCGGGCATCGGCATTTTGAGGCCAAGGGAGGCAACGATGATCTACGAGCTTCGCATCTACCAGTGCATCCCCGGCAAGCTGCCGGCGCTGCTCAAGCGCTTTGAGACCAAGACCCTCGACATCTGGAAGAAGCACGGCATCCGGCCCACCGGCTTCTGGACCGTGCTGATCGGCGAGGGCAACAACGACCTGCATTATCTGCTCGCCTGGGAATCGCTCGCCGAACGCGAGCAGAAGTGGAATGCGTTCCAGGCCGATCCGGACTGGCACAAGACGCGCGATGAGAGCGAGAAGGACGGCCTGCTGATCGCCAACATCAAGACCTCGATGCTGCGGCCGACCGCGTTCTCGGCGATCCGCTGAGGCGGGAGCGCCGCGTGGCGCGCGGGCTTGACCACATCGTCCATGCGGTGCGCGACCTCGGCGCAGCGGCCGCTCTCTACCGGCGGCTCGGCTTTCAGGTCGGTTCGCGCAACCGCCACCCGCGCGCCTGGGGCACGCAGAACCACATCGTGCAGCTTCCCGGCACCTTCATCGAGCTCCTGACCGTCGCCGACACCACCGAGATCGCGCCGCACGGGCCACACTTCTTTTCGTTCGGCGCGTTCAACCGCGACTTTCTTTCGCGCGGGGAAGGGCTCGCCATGCTGGTTCTGGAAGGCCGCGGCGCGGCCGACGTGGCCGAATTTCGCCGGGCCGGCATCGGTGACTTCGAGCTCTACGAGTTCGAGCGCGAGGGAGAACGGCCCGACGGCACGCCGATCAGGGTGGCGTTTGCGCTCGCCTTCGCGTCGGACCCGCAGTCGCCCGACGCAGGCTTTTTCACCTGCCAGCACCGCTATCCGGAGAGCTTCTGGAATCCGGCGTTTCAACAGCATCCCAACACCGCGGCGGCGATCGCGGGCGTTGTCCTCGTCGCCGAGAACCCAAGCGACCATCACATCTTTCTCGAAGCCTTCACCGGCGAGCGCGAGGCGCAGGCGACCTCGGCCGGCATCGCCATCCGCACGCCGCGCGGCCGGATCCAGGTGATGGAGCCCGATGCGTTCCGCGACCATTTCGGCACCGAGCCGCCGGCGACGAGGCGTGGCGCGCGGCTCGCTGCGCTCCGCTTTGCGGTGCGCGACCTGGAGACCGTCGAACGAGGGTTTCGTGCCGCGAACCTGCCAAGTTCCGGTCGGATGGGAAATCTGATCGTAGGACCGGACACCGCGATGGGGGCGGCCCTGGTTTTTGAGCAGATTTGAGCGTTGACCCGGCGGGCTTCCGCCGCCAAAAGTGACGGCAATGGACGCGAAGCTCATTCCCAACACCGTTGTCGAGGTGCGCAAGGCGCGCTTCGGCAACGCCTTGCCGCTCGCGCTGATCGCCGGCCCCTGCCAGATGGAAAGCCGGGCGCATGCGCTGGAGATGGCGTCGGCGCTGAAGGAGATCGCCACGCGGCTTTCGATCGGTCTCGTCTACAAGACCTCGTTCGACAAGGCGAATCGCACGTCGGGGAAGAGCGCGCGCGGGCTCGGCCTCGATCAGGCGCTGCCGGTGTTCGCCGAGATCCGCGACACACTCGGTCTGCCGGTGCTCACCGACGTGCACGAGAACGAGCAGTGCGCGCGGGCGGCCGAGGCCGTCGACGTGCTGCAGATCCCGGCGTTCCTCTGCCGGCAGACCGACCTGCTGGTCGCCGCCGCCAAGACCGGCAAGACCGTCAACGTCAAGAAGGGCCAGTTCCTCGCGCCCTGGGACATGAAGAACGTGGTCGCCAAGATCACCGGCGCCGGCAACCGCAACGTGCTGGTCACCGAGCGCGGCGCCTCGTTCGGCTACAACACGCTGGTCTCCGACATGCGCTCGCTGCCGATCATGGCGCGCGACACCGGGGCGCCGGTGATCTTCGACGCCACCCATTCGGTGCAGCAGCCGGGCGGGCAGGGCACCTCGTCGGGCGGCGAGCGCGAGTTCGTGCCGGTGCTGTCGCGCGCCGCGGTCGCGGTCGGCGTCGCCGGCGTGTTCATCGAGACCCATCAGGACCCCGACAAGGCGCCGTCCGACGGGCCGAACATGGTGCCGCTGAAGGAGATGGAGGCGCTATTGCGCCGCCTGATCGATTTCGACCGCCTCGCCAAGGACCGGAAGCCGGCCTGATGCCGCAACGAGGCGCGCCATTCCGCCGCTCCTGAAAATCGTCGCCCTGGTCGTCTTTGCGCAGACGATCTTCACCCGCGCGATCGATCCGGTCATCCCGATGATCGCACGCGACCTTGCGATCGACGTCAAGACAGCGGCGCTGCTGTCCACCGCCTTCGCGTTCCCCTATGCGATGGTGCAGCCGATCCTTGGCGTCACCGCCGACTTCTTCGGCAAGACCCGGCTGATGAATCTCTGCGTGCTGATCATGGCGATCGCCACGCTCGTTTGCGCGGTGGCGAGCGATTTCACGCTGCTGGTCGCCATGCGCATCGCCGCGGGGCTCGTCGCCGGCGGCGTATTTCCCGTGGCGATGGCGCTGATCGGCGACCTCGTGCCGATGCACCAGCGGCAGATCGCGATCGCGAGGCTGCTTGGCGTGGCGCTGACCGCGAACGTGCTCGGCGCCTCGATCGCCGGCATCATCGGCGATCTGATGGGCTGGCGCGCGGTGTTCGGACTGCTCGGCGGGTTCTCGCTTCTGGTGGCGCTCACGGCCTTCTTGGCCTTCCGCAACACCACGTTGCCGAAGCCACCGCCGTTCAACCGCGCCGCGGTGATCGCGAACTTCCGCGACATTCTCGCCGACCCCCGCGCCAAAGTCTGCTTCGGCGCGGTGTTCCTCGAAGCGATCTTCATTCACGGGCTGTTTCCCTACGTGGCGCTGCTGCTGCAGAGCATCGGCGAGACGCGGGCGTCGATCGCGGGTCTGTTGATCGCCTGCTTTGCGATCGGCGGCATCGCCTATTCGCTCGTGGTGCCTTACCTCGTCGCCACGGTTTCCGACCGCCACCTGATGCTGGTCGGCGGGACACTCGCGGGCGCATCCCTTGCGCTGGTCTCGCTGCATTTTCCCTGGCAGGCCCAGATGGTCGTGTTCGCGGTGCTCGGCTGCGGCTTCTACCTGCTGCACGCCAGCATCCAGGTCCATGTCACCGACCTGTCGCAGACCGCGCGGGGCGCCGCAGCCTCGATGCATTCGTCGTCGTTCTACATGGGGCAGGCGGTGGGCCCGGTGATCTATGGCTTCGGCTTCGCCCATGGCGGACCGGAGCCGACCATCATGCTCGGCGCGCTGGTGGTGCTCGGCGTGGGCTTCACGTGCTCGCGGCTGCTGCGCCGGAAAACCTGACAGCCGATTGCCGCACGCCGCCATGCGCGGATCGCTGCTTGCACAAACCGGACCGGTCGCTCAAATGCGCCCCGTGTCCCAAGCGCCCGCATGAACCGCACGCTCAACATCCTAGGCTTCCTGATCTTTGCCTCGGCGCTGAGCGTCCGCGCCATTGATCCGGTGGTGCCGCAAATTGCGGCAGACCTCTCGGTCTCGCTCAACACCGCGGCGCTGCTGGCGGCGGGCTTTGCCGCCTACGGCCTGGCCCAGCCGGTGCTGGGGCCGGTGGCCGATGCCTTCGGCAAGGCGCGGGTGATGATCGCCTGCCTGCTGCTGCTCGCGGTCTCGTCGTTTCTCTCCGCCATCGTCACCGATTTCTGGCTGCTGTTCGCATTGCGCGTTCTGGCCGGCGTCGCCTGCGGCGGCAGCTTTCCGGTCGGCATGGCGCTGATTTCCGATTTCGTGCCGCTGGCGCAACGTCAGGTCACCATCGGCCGGCTGCTGGGCGCGACCATCTCCGGCAATCTTTTGGGCGCGGCGATCTCGGGCGTGGTCGCCGACGTGATCCATTGGCGCGGCATGTTCATCGCCCTCGGCGTCATCAGCCTTGTGGGGCTTGCGCTCGGCGCTTACGGCCTGCGCGGGCTGCCGCGCGGCCAGCCGCAGCCGCTCCACGTGCGCGCGGTGCTGGCGCGCAACCGTGCGATCTTCGCCATTCCCGCGGCCCGCATCTGCTACGGCACGGTCGCGCTCGAGGCGCTGTTCCTGTTCGGCATCTTTCCCTATGCCGCGGTGCTGCTGCTGAAAGGCGGCGAGCCGCGCGCCTCGATTGCCGGTCTGGTCGTTGCCGCCTTTGCGGTCGGCGGCCTGGTCTATTCGGCGAGCGTGCCGCAATTGCTGCGGCTGCTCGGCCAGAAGCGCATCATGACGGTCGGCGGGATTTTCGCCGCCATCGGCCTGTTCATCGTCGCCACCAGCCCGCCCTGGCCGGTGCAGGCTTTCGCTTTCGGGTTGATGGGGCTCGGCTTCTACATGCTGCATGCGAGCATTCAGGTCTATGTCACCGAGTTCGCGCCGGCGACGCGCAGCTCGGCGGTGGCGTTCCACACCTTCTCGTTCTTTGTCGGCGGCGGCATCAGTCCGGTGCTCTACGGCTTCGGCCTCGACCATTTCGGGCCGGGCGTCACGCTGTCGATTGCCGGGGTGGCGATGATCCTGATCGGCGTCGTCAGCGCGCAGCTTCTGGTGAAGCCGAAAGCCGCCTGACGTCTGTAACTTTGAGCATGATCTTGTCCGAAAACCGCTTCACACCCCGGATCAAGTCCGGGCAGGCTTTTTCGCGATCAGGCTCTAACGCGGCGCGCTTCCACAGCGCGGCAGGAGCCTGCCGCCGTCGGCCAGCGCCATGACGACGACGATTTCGTCAGGACGCGGCGCATCGGGCACCGACACGGTGATGGTGTCGAAGTGGTCGAACGACCAGGGATCGTCCTTGTGGCCGAGCGGCACATCGAGGCTCGCGCCCGCCGGAGCGACCTTCACGTTGGAGGAAATGACCGCCTTGCCGCCGCCGATCGCCGCCCGCATCGGCTTGCCCAGCATCGGATGGATGCAGGCGCCGCCGTGCTCGAATTCGCCAGCGGTGCCGACGATGGCGCCTTTGCCGTAGGAAACCGCAGGGTTGGGGAGAAGCCGCACCAGGTCCGGCATCAGCTGCTCGCCGAGCGCGCGGCCGGCCTCGAACAGCTCGCTCAAATCCTCGACAAACCGTCCCGCGTAAGGATTGGCGATGACCGCAAGCGCCGCAACGCGAACCACCGGATGGGCCGCGACCTTGCCGAGCTCCGAAGCCGGCGTGTCCCGCAGCAGCACTGTCCGTCGAATGCTCAGCATCGGCTTTGGCCCGCTATCCCCGTCCGCGATACGCGGCGACGCCTTGCTCGGGCACCCAGACGCCCTTGGGCAATTTTCCGACCTGCCAGAACACATCGATCGGGATGCCGCCGCGCGGATACCAGTAGCCGCCAATGCGCAGCCATTTCGGCTTCAGGACGTCCGCCAGCCGTTTGCCGATGGCGACCGTGCAATCCTCGTGAAACGCGTCGTGATTACGAAAGCTCACCAGATAGAGCTTGAGCGACTTCGATTCCAGCAGCCATTTTCCCGGCACGTAGTCGATCACCAGATGCGCGAAATCCGGTTGGCCGGTGATCGCGCAGAGCGTGGTGAATTCCGGCGCGGTGAAACGCGCCACGTAGTCCGTATCCGGGTGCGGATTGGGCACGCGGTCGAGCACCGCCTTTTCGGGCGAGGCAGGTTGCGGCACGGTCCGGCCGAGTTGGAGGGTCTTTTTCGCCATTTGCGGGCCACCCTGCCTTGCGGGCGCGGGATATGACAAGAGCCAAGAAAACAGCCAAGAGAACAGCAATGACAAAAGGCGAGGCGGCCTGTAGAAACGCGCGAAAAATTGGGGACGTGAGTTCATGACCGCCATCGCCGATATTACCGCCCGTGAAATCCTCGACAGCCGCGGCAACCCGACCGTCGAAGTCGACGTCACCCTCGAGGACGGGACGCTGGGCCGCGCCGCCGTGCCCTCCGGCGCCTCGACCGGCGCGCACGAGGCGGTGGAGCTGCGCGACAACGACAAGAGCCGCTATCTCGGCAAGGGCGTGCAGAAGGCGGTGCTCGCGGTCGAGAACGAGATTTTCGACGCCATCGGCGGCATGGAGGCCGAGGCCCAGGCCCGCATCGACGAGACGCTGATCGCGCTCGACGGCACCCCGAACAAGGCACGGCTCGGCGCCAACGCCATCCTCGGCGTATCGCTCGCCGTCGCCAGGGCCGCGGCGGCGGCGAACCGCATGCCGCTCTACCGCTATGTCGGCGGCACCCAGGCGCGCGTCCTGCCGGTGCCGATGATGAACATCGTCAACGGCGGCGCGCACGCCGACAATCCGATCGACTTCCAGGAATTCATGATCATGCCGGTCGGGGCGCCGACGTTCTCCGAGGGGCTGCGCATGGGCGTCGAGGTGTTCCAGACGCTGAAGAAGGCGCTGCACGACTCCGGCCACAACACCAACGTCGGCGACGAGGGCGGCTTTGCCCCGAACCTGCAATCGGCCGAGGAGGCGCTGGGCTTCGTCATGAAGGCCATCGAGCAGGCCGGCTACAAGCCCGGCGACGACGTGGTGATCGCGCTTGATCCGGCTTCAACCGAATTCTTCAAGAGCGGCTACTATGTCTATGAAGGAGAGGGCAAAACCCGCTCCAAGGAGGAGCAGGCGAGGTACCTCGCCGAACTGACCTCCCGCTACCCGATCGCCTCGATCGAGGACGGCATGGCCGAGGACGATTTCGACGGCTGGAAGCTCGTCACCGACCTGATCGGCAAGACCTGCCAGCTGGTCGGCGACGACCTGATGGT
>JAIESC010000062.1 GCA_019746355.1 Xanthobacteraceae bacterium
CACCAAAATCGAAGAGTTCATCGCCTACTTCAACCAGACCATGGCCAAGCCCTTCCGCTGGACCATGGAAGCAAAACTCTCTCTCTGGCTGAGCCAAAATGAGTCCCGCTTTTTCGCTCGGATGTACTAGGCGGCTCCGAAGTGCTTCGGGCACGTTGTACTGCTCCGCGGCCTTCTCGACTGCAGCGGCTTGGTCTGCGGCGTAGACGATCCCAATCGACGCCGCACCAGCGCCCCGCATCCGGAACACCTGCCAGCCGCGGACTTCCTTTTCGGGCTTCTTCTTGCTCGACAGCAGTTCGAGCCTCAGTGCTCAAATGCCGCTGGCACTGGCCGCTATTTTTAATTGCTTGCGCTGTTCTTGAATTTCGTCCCAAGCCAGTTTGATGCTGCCAGACTCGATAAATGCCCCGTAGCGTCGTTCGTTTGGCATCACATCGACCGCGAATATGACCGCGTCCCTGAGGCTGGCAAACCATCAATGGCTCGCAGTTGTTTAGCTGAGAACACCGGGTCAGCTTCGCCACCCTCAGCGAACGCCCGATAAGCTCGCCCTGATGGGGCAGCGATTGTTTTGGCTGTGTCATAGCGCTGGCACAGATAAGACACAGCGCCCGAGATCGACCGAAAAAGTGGTGCTGCCGGAGTGGATTGAACACTCGACCTCCCCCTTACCAAGGGGGTGCTCTACCACTGAGCTACGGCAGCAGAACCGCAAAAGGCGCCCAACGAGCAGGGGGCGACCCGGTATGGCGGAAACTGCATAAGGGCTTTGGCGGCGCAAGAAAAGGGGTTTTTGTCGCGCTCCTGGCCCCTGCGCTCGAACCGGGGGATGGTTCCGGCCGACAAATCCCGTGATCGTTCCGGGGAAGGCTGCCTGCCATGCCGATTCGCTGTCCGAAATCCCTCGGCATGACGTTGCGGTCTGTCGCGGCTGCAGCGCTGGCCGCAGCCGCGCTGCATCTTGGCCTGATCGCCGGCAGCGGGCCGGCCCGGGCCGACATTTTCAGCATCCGCAAATTCAGCATCCCGTCGACCTCGATGGCGCCGACGCTGCTCGTTAACGAATACATCTTCACGGTGGACCGGCCGCGCGTGTCGCGCGGCGATCTCGTGGTGTACCGCCTGCCGAAGGACAACAGCACCGTGTACATCAAGCGCGTCATCGGCATGCCCGGCGACCGTGTGCAGGTGGTCGAGGGCCCGCCTGCACATCAATGGCGAGCGCACGGCGCGCGAGCCGCTTGCCGATTTCCAGTTGCGCGATGCCTACGACAAGCCGCAACCGGTCAGGCAGTACCGGGAAACGCTGCCCGGCGGGCGCAGTCACCGCATTCTCGCGGTGAGCGACGACGGCTTTCTCGACAACACCCAGGAGTACGTCGTTCCCGCCGGCCACTATTTCATGATGGGCGACAACCGGGACAACTCGTCCGACAGCCGGTTGCTGGCGCAGCATGCTTACGTTCCCGCCGGCAACATCGTCGGCCATCCGGAGCTGGTCTATTTCTCGATGGCCGAGGGTGAGCGCGCGTGGAAATTCTGGCGCTGGCCCTGGTCGGTGCGATGGAGCCGCCTGTTCGCGCGGGTTGAGTAACAGGCCCGTGGCCGTCAGGCGCGGGGTTGACAGCCGCAAAATGTTCTTTATTTGTTCTTGTCATCCTGCTTAGTTGAGGGGCCCAACCGGTGGGAACCATTGGCAGAAGCAGGAGCGGTGCCTGCGCGTCCGGCCGATCCAACCGGACTCTCGGGGCGCCTCGGGACCCCGCCTCGCGGGCACTACGACCCGCGCGCAGGGAGCTCTGCTGGACTGCCGGGTGAAAGCGCCAGTAACCCGGCAGGGAAGCGCGGCCTGAGGTGTGTGAGGCGAGGCCTCACGAAAACACCGTGGTGGAGCGCCGAAAGGCGCGCCGGCCCGCGTCATGGGCCGGCAGTCCCTTCCGCTGAAGGGACTGGCCTGACCGCAAGGTGGCCACCGGGTGCGGCGGCTTCCGCACCAGCGCTTTTCGGCGCTCCGCTCCCCTCTTAAAGAGGTGAGGAACGAGACGATACTTTGCAAAGCCCGGGCGCAAGCACGCCGCGGCAACGGGTGGCCCTGCCTGCAGCAGTTCACGATCGACAGACACCGGTGATAAGACATCCCATCATGTCCGGCAGCGACGGCAGCATTCCGAAAGCCCACCCCGGCGACCGCAAGGGCGACGCGGCGCGGGCGGAGCGGCTGCGCGCGGCGCTTCGCGAAAACCTCAAGCGCCGCAAGTCGCAGGCGCGGGGGCGGTCGCAGACCCACGATTCCGCCGGATTCGTGCAAGAAAAGGCTCAGGAAAAGGCCCAAGAGAAGGCTCAAGACGAGGCCAAAGACGACAGCAAGATTTAGGTCGATACTTAAAGCGCGTTTGTCAGGGGGTACTCATGGATCGCATTCGCATCGTCGGCGGACGGCCGCTCAATGGCTCGATCCCGATCTCGGGCGCCAAGAACGCCACGCTGCCGCTGATGATCGCGAGCCTGCTCACCGATCAGACGCTGATCCTCGACAACGTGCCGCGGCTCGCCGATGTGAGCCTGTTGCAGCGCATCCTGTCCAACCACGGCGTCGACATGATGGTGCCGGGCAAGCGCCCGGGCGAGAGCCAGCAGAACGGTCACACCATCCATATCGTCGCCTCGCGCATTGTCGACACCACCGCGCCCTATGATCTCGTCTCGAAGATGCGGGCGAGCTTCTGGGTGATCGCGCCGCTGGTCGCGCGTATGGGCGAGGCGAAGGTTTCGATGCCGGGCGGCTGCGCCATCGGCACGCGGCCGGTGGATCTCCTGATCATGGCGCTGGAAAAGCTCGGCGCGCAGATCGAGATCGACGGCGGCTATGTCATCGCCCGTGCCAAGGACGGGCTGAAGGGCGGCGAGATCAAGTTTCCCAAGGTCACGGTGAGCGGCACCCACACCGCGCTGATGGCGTCGGTGCTGGCGCGCGGCACCACGGTGATCGAGAACGCGGCGCAGGAGCCCGAGATCGGCGACGTCGCCGACTGCCTCAACAAGATGGGCGCGCGCATCTCCGGCATCGGCACCTCGCGGCTGATCGTCGAGGGCGTGACCCGGCTCGGCGGCGCGCGCCACAGCGTGCTGCCGGATCGGATCGAGACCGGCACCTATGCGATGGCGGTGGCGATGACCGGTGGCGACGTGCTGCTGCAGGGCGCGCGGCCGGAGTTGCTGCAGGCGGCGCTCGACACGCTGCAGCAGGCGGGCGCCGAGGTCATCGCGAACAACGAAGGCATCCGCATCAAGCGCAACGGCGCGGGTCTTGCGCCGGTGAATGTCACCACCGACCCGTTCCCCGGTTTTCCGACCGACCTTCAGGCCCAGCTCATGGCCCTGATGACCAAGGCCAAGGGCACCTCGCGCATCACCGAAACGATTTTCGAGAACCGCTTCATGCACGTGCAGGAGCTGGCGCGGCTCGGCGCGCGCATCCAGCTCGACGGCCAGACCGCGGTCATCAGCGGCGTCGACCACCTGCGCGGCGCGCCGGTGATGGCGACCGACCTTCGCGCCTCGGTCGGCCTCGTGATCGCGGCGCTCGCCGCCGAAGGCGAGACCATGGTGAACCGCGTCTATCACCTCGACCGCGGTTTCGAGCGTCTCGAAGACAAGCTCGGCGCCTGCGGCGCGGCGATCGAGCGTGTGAGCGGTTAGATCCACTTCGAGATGATTCCCACTAGCCTATCCACGTCATGGCCGGGCTTGTCCCGGCCATCCACGCCTTACCGTTTGGCTAAGGCGTGGATGCCCGCGACAAGCGCGGGCATGACGGCCGTTGCAGCCGCACTGCTTAGTGTGGTTGCGCTCACCGCGGCTGCCGTCGCCCAGCCTGCGCTGCAATGCACCGGTTCGCAAAAACCCTGGACGGTCGCCGAGCTGCTGTTCGGCCGCAGCAATGTCAGCGACTTCAATTGGGATCGCTTCCTTGCCGCCGAAGTGACGCCGCGCTTTCCCGACGGGCTCACGGTCTATGATGCCCGTGGCCAATGGAAGAACCCGCAGACCGGGACCATCGCGCGCGAGCGCAGCAAGGTGGTGATGATCGCCATGCCGTCCGATCCCGGCAACGAGGCCAAGCTTCAGGAGATCATTGCGGCCTATAAAACCCGCTTCAAACAGCAGTCGGTTGGCCTGATCACCCGGCCATCCTGCGTGTCATTTTAGGCTTGAACCATCGCGGCGGCCTTCCTACCTTTCCGGGACTGGTTCAAAAACGCGAAGCCGGATCATGGACCTTCTCAAGCTTGTCGCGCTTGACGGAGACGACATGGAGGTCGTTTCCACGCATCTGCAGGATGCGGTGGTCAAAGCCGCGGATATCCACTGGCGCCCCGCCGAAAACCGGGTGGTGGTCGGCCTCAATCGCTTCGATTGGGAGGCCGCGAACGGCGCAGCCCACGAATTCCGCCGACGCCGCGCGGCGCTGCGCTTCGAGCGGGTGCTGTCCTGCAAGTGCCGCAACCTCGATGCCGTCCAGAAGGACCAGGTGCTGAACCTGCTCGCGGTCGAATTCAACGCCAAGGACGAGCCGGCCGGCACCGTTATCCTGACCTTCTCCGGCGGCGGCGTGCTGCGGCTCGATGTCGAATGCCTGGAGGCGGAATTGGCCGATCTTGGTCCGTGCTGGTCCACCGATTGCTGCCCCGAGCACGCGATCGAAGCCACGCCGGCACCCGCGTCCGACCAGGCTCCGATCCGGATTGCCAAACAGGGTTGACGCGCGCTTTGGCGCGGGCCATTCAGCCGTGCAGCCGGGATTGTCCCGGCGCGGGCCGCGCTCATGCCGATACGCCTCGACAACCGATCTGCGGATTTCCCCGCGCGGTTTTCCGCTTTTCTCGCCACCAAGCGCGAGACCGCGCAGGACGTCGAGCAGGCGGTGCGCGCCATCATCGACGATGTGCGCAAAGACGGCGACCGCGCGCTGGTCGCGCTCAGCAAAAAATTCGATCGCATCGATCTCGACAAGCTCGGCATTCGCGTCTCGCAAGCCGAGATCGACGCCGCGACCGCGGCCTGCGACCGCCGCGCCCTCGATGCACTGACCGTCGCGCGCGACCGCATCGACGCCTATCACCGGCGGCAGAAGCCGTCCGACGACCGTTTCACCGACGCGCTCGGCGTCGAGCTCGGCCACCGCTGGAGCGCGATCGAGGCGGTCGGGCTCTACGTGCCCGGCGGCACCGCGGCCTATCCGTCGTCGGTGCTGATGAACGCGGTGCCGGCCAAGGTCGCGGGCGTGCCGCGCGTCGTGATGGTGGTGCCGTCGCCGGACGGCAAGCTCGCGCCGCTGGTGCTGGCCGCGGCGAAGCTCGCCGGCATCGACGAGGTCTATCGCGTCGGCGGCGCGCAGGCGGTGGCGGCGCTTGCCTACGGCACGCAGACGATCAAGCCGGTGGCGAAGATCGTCGGGCCGGGCAACGCCTATGTGGCGGCGGCCAAGCGGCTCGTCTTCGGCACGGTCGGCATCGACATGATCGCGGGCCCGTCCGAGGTGCTGATCATCGCCGACCGGGACGGCAATCCGGACTGGATCGCCGCCGACCTGCTGGCGCAGGCCGAGCACGACACGGCGGCGCAGTCGATCCTGATCACCGACGACGCCTCGCTTGCCGATGCGGTGGAGGAGGCCGTCGCAGCCCAGCTCACCACGCTGCCGCGCGGCAGCGTCGCCGCCGCCTCGTGGCGCGACTTCGGTGCCGTCGTCCTGGTGAGGAGCCTCGACGAGGCGGTTCCGCTGGTCGACGCGCTCGCGCCCGAGCATCTCGAGATCGAGACCGGCGACGCCGAGCGGCTCGCCGGGAAAATCCGCAACGCCGGTGCGATCTTTCTCGGCGCGCATACGCCGGAGGCGATCGGCGACTATGTCGCGGGCTCAAACCACGTGCTGCCGACCGCGCGCTCGGCCCGCTTCTCGTCGGGCCTTGGCGTGCTCGATTTCATGAAGCGCACGTCGATCCTCAAGTGCGGCCCCGAGCAGCTCGCAAAGCTTGGCCCGTCGGCCATCGCACTCGGCGAGGCCGAAGGCCTCGACGCCCACGCCCGTTCGGTCGCGATCCGCCTCAATCAAAGATGAGCACGCCCGCGCAACTCGTGTCCCGGACGCAGCGCGGCGCCATAAGCGCGTTCACGCGCGTCTTCGACGCGCTATGGCGCAGCGGAGTGGTGCGCTGCAGACCCGGGACACGAGAGCTGCGCCGATGAGCAAGAAGTCAGCCGATCCCAACAGGCTCGTCGCGGTGACGCTCGACGAGCAGTCGATCGGCCGCTCCAGCCCCGACATCGACCACGAGCGCTCGGTCGCGATCTATGACCTGATCGAGGAGAATTCGTTCGCGCCGGTCGGCCACAAGTCGGGGCCGTATACGCTCAACATCAGCCTGAAGGAGCACCGTCTCGTCTTCGACATCCGCCGCGAGGACGGCAAGCCGGTGATCGCGCACCTGCTGTCGCTCACGCCGTTCAAGCGCATCGTCAAGGACTACTTCCTGATCTGCGACAGCTACTATTCGGCGATCCGCACCGCGACGCCGGATCGGATCGAAGCGATCGACATGGGCCGCCGCGGCCTGCACGACGAGGGCTCGCGCATCCTGCAGGAAGCGATCAGGCGCAAGGTCGAGGTTGATTTCGACACCGCGCGCCGGCTGTTCACGCTGATTTGCGTGCTGCACTGGAAGGGCTGATGTCCGATGCCGGAGCCGCCACGCAGCGCCGTGCCGCAGGCTGTGCTGTTTGCCTGCGGCTTCAATTCGGTGCGCTCGCCGATGGCGGCAGGCCTGCTCAAGCAGATGCTGGGCCGCACGGTCTATGTCGCGTCCGCCGGTGTCCGCAAGGAGGACCTCGATCCGTTCGCGGTCGCGGCGTTGGAGGAGGTCGGCATCGACATTTCAAAGCATCGGCCGATGACGTTCGAGGAGCTGGACGACTGGGAAGGCCTCAACGTCGACCTGATCGTCTCGCTGTCGCCCGAGGCGCATCACAAGGCGCTCGACCTCACCCGGACGCTGGCGGCCGAGGTCGAATACTGGCCGACGCCCGATCCGACGGCCGTAGACGGCTCCCGCGAGCAGCGGATGGACGCCTACCGACAGGTGCGGGATCAACTGACCGAGCGGATCCGGGCCCGGTTCGGCGGAGGTATGGGGGTCAACGAATAGCGCATGTCCCGGAAAAAGCCTGCCCCGCACTTGATGCGGGGTGGGTACCGGTTTTCCGAAAAGGACGTGCGCAAATGCGGGAATCTGGAGCGCATTCCGGTAGGGATGCGCTCTAGTGACGTTGGTTTCTATGGCAGATATAAAGCCGCTCTTGTCAGGGGTATTTTCATAGCAATGATCATCGGACGTCCCAAATTCGTGCTGGCTTCGGGCTCGCCGCGCCGGCTCACTCTCATCAACCAGATCGGCATCGAGCCGGACGCGCTGCGCCCCGCCGATATCGACGAGACGCCCAAGCGGGGTGAATTGCCACGCGCTTGCGCCAACCGTCTGGCGCGCGGCAAGGCCGAGGCGGCGCTCGCCGCGGTGAAGCTCGACGACGAGCTGACCGGCTCCTTCATCCTCTCCGCCGACACCGTGGTGGCGGTCGGCCGCCGCATCCTGCCGAAGGCCGACCTGCTCGACGAGGCGGCGCAATGCCTGCGGCTCCTGTCCGGCCGCAGCCATCGCGTCCACACCGGGATATGCCTCGTGACGCCGAAGGAGGCGTTCCGCCAGCGGCTGATCGAGACGCGCGTACGCTTCAAGCGGCTCACCGAAAACGACATCGAAGCCTATCTCGCCTCGGGCGAATGGCGTGGCAAGGCCGGCGGCTATGCGGCGCAGGGGCTCGCCGGCAGCTTCATCGTCAAGATCGTCGGCTCCTACACAAACATCGTGGGACTGCCGTTGTACGAGACTGCGACGCTTTTGTCCGGCGAGGGCTTCCCGATCCACTTCGGCTGGCTGAACGCGGTGTAATCTTGCTCCGTCATTCCGGGGCGCGCCGAAGGCGCGAACCCGGAATCCAGAAACACAGGAACTCCCGCTGTGACTGGATTCCGGGTTCGCTCGCTCCGCGAGCGCCCGGAATGACGGCGGAGGTGGCGGCGAATGAATCTCGCGTCGTGGCTTGAACGCGCAGGCTTGGAAGACCCGCAGCGTGCGGCGCTGGGCATTGGGCCGCGGACGCTCCGGACCTACGGCGAAACCGCGTCGCGCGTCGCCCGTCTTGCCGCCTCGCTCCAGGCCATGGGCCTTGCGCCCGGCGATCGGGTCGCGATCGCTGCCAAGAACAGCCCCGACTACCTCGAAGTGATGTACGCGGTCTGGCACGCCGGCCTTGCCGCGGTGCCGGCCAACGCCAAGCTGCACGGCGCGGAGCTGGGCTACATCATCGAGCAGTCCGGCGCGCGCCTGGCCTTCGCCTCGGCCGACCTCGAGGCCGAGATCGCGCGACACGCTCCGGCCTCGCTGGAACGGCTGATCGTCATCGGCGGCGCGGCTTACGAGAAGCTGCTCGCCGCCGATCCGGTCCTCGTCGTGCCACGCGACGACGGCGACTTGGCCTGGCTGTTCTACACGTCGGGAACCACGGGGCGGCCAAAGGGCGCGATGCTCACCCACAAGGTGCTGACCGCGGCGAGCCAAGCCTACATGGCCGAGGTCGATACGCTTTCGCCCGGCGATCCGCTGCTGCATGCCGCGCCGATGAGCCACGGCTCCGGCCTTTACATGATGTCGTACGTGATGCGCCGCGGCGTCAACGTCGTGCCGGAGTCGAGCGGCTTCGAGCCTGAGGAAATTTTCGAGTTGTTCCGCGCCTGGCCGCGTACTTCGATGTTTGCCGCGCCGACCATGGTCAAGCGTCTGGTCGATTGCGGAGCCGAGTGCCCCAGCGAGAACATCCGCACCATCGTCTATGGCGGCGCGCCGATGTATGTCGAGGACGCGCTGAAGGCGCTCGACCGTTTCGGCCCGCGGCTCGCGCAGATCTACGGGCAGGGCGAGAGCCCGATGACCATCACGGTGCTGCCGAAGGACGAGGTGGCGGGCCGTAACCATCCGCGCTGGCGCGAGCGGCTTGCCTCGGTCGGCCGGCCGTTCCGATGCATCGAGGCGATGGTGACCGCCGGCGACGAACGGCCGCTAGCGCCCGCGCGTTTACGCGCGTCTTCGACGCGCTATGCGGGCGAGGCCGGCGAAATCCTCTGCCGCGGCGACACCGTGATGGCCGGCTATTGGCAGAATTCCGAGGCCAGCGCCGCGACCCTGCGCGGCGGCTGGCTGCACACCGGCGATGTCGGCGCGTTCGATGCCGACGGCTATCTGACGCTGAAGGACCGCTCCAAGGACCTGATCATCTCCGGCGGCTCCAACATCTATCCGCGCGAGGTCGAGGAGGTGCTACTCAAGCACGGCGGCGTTCGCGAGGTGTCGGTGATCGGCCGGCCGGACCGCGAATGGGGCGAGGTGGTGGTCGCCTATGTGGTCGGCGACGCGCCCGCGGCCGAGCTCGACGCGCTGTGCCTCGCCTCGATCGCACGCTTCAAGCGGCCCAAGGACTATGTGTTCGTCGACGCCTTGCCGAAGAACAATTATGGCAAGGTCCTGAAGACCGAGCTGCGCGCGATGGACGGCGCGAAAGGTACTCTCGCGCCGCCGGGCGGCCATGACTAGATGAGATTTATGAACGACAACGCTGCACCGCGCCGCGCGCCCTGTCCGATCTGCGGCAAGCCGTCCGACCCGAAGTTCCGCGCGTTCTGCTCCAAGCGCTGCGCCGACGTCGATCTCAACCGCTGGCTCTCCGGCGTCTATTCCGTGCCGGTCACCGAGAACGACGATGAGGACGGCGATAAGGTGCCGGACGGCCCGCCCGGCCACTGAATAGCGCCTTTCCCTTGCGCATCGGTCCGCCTAAGCTGCGACGCAAGGCGCCGCAAGAAACGCCGCAAGAGCGTTGAACTGCCTGGGAGGAATTGATGCTCGACCGCCGGCGGTTCGCCGCGTTCTCCGTCGCGTCCGTTCTGACGTCCACGCTGGCAGTGCGCCTTGCCGCCGCGCAGGGCGCAGCGAACTTTCCCAACCGCTTTGTCCGTCTCGTCGTGCCGTTTCCGCCGGGCGGCGGCACCGACGCCATCGCCCGCGTCGTCTCCGGCACGCTGTCCAACATCTGGGGCCAGCAGATGGTGGTGGAGAACAAGGGCGGCGGCGCGACCAGCATCGGCACCGAGACCGTCGCCAAGGCCGAGCCGGACGGCTACACGGTGCTGCTGCAGTCGATGCCGCTTGCCGTCAACAAGTTCCTGTTCAAGACGCTGCCTTACGATCCGGTCGCCGACCTCGCGCCGGTGAGCCTGATCTGCGACTACCCGAACGTGATGGCGGTGCCGGTCACGTCGCCCGCGCGCACCGTCAAGGAGTTCATCGAATACGCGAAGGCCAATCCGGGCAAAGCCACCTACGCGTCGTCGGGGCACGGCACCTCGGTGCACCTCTCCGGCGAACTGTTCAACAAGATGGCCGGGCTCAAGCTCCTGCACATCCCCTATCGCGGCGCGGGACCGGCGCTGAACGATCTCATTCCCGGCCGCGTCGACGTGATGTTCAACAACATCGGCGCGGTGATGCCGCTCATCCAGGGTGGCAAGCTGCGCGCGCTGGGCGTCACGTCGTCGGCGCGCGCGCGGGAGCTGCCGGATGTGCCGACCGTGTCGGAGGCCGGCGTTCCGGGCTTCGACGTTTCGGCCTGGTATGCGCTGTTCGTGCCGGCGAAGACGCCCGAGCCGGTGATCCGCAAGATGCACGCCGACACGGTGAAGGCGCTGGCCGACCCCGCCACGCGGGCGCGGCTCGAGCAGCTCGGCGTCGGCGTCATCGGCTCCTCGCCCGAGGCGTTGAAGGCCCATCTCGCCGCCGAAATGGCGAAGTGGAGTGTGATCATCGAGGAGGCCGGGATCAAGGTGGAATAGGGGTGCTGCGGTGGGGTCCGAATTCGAGCCCAACCGCCTGATCCGGCTCAATTCTTGCCCCTTCTAGACAGGTGGAAATTGACCCCCTATAAACTCCCGCCAACCCCTCAATGCCCAGGTAGCTCAGTTGGTAGAGCATGCGACTGAAAATCGCAGTGTCGGTGGTTCGATTCCGCCCCTGGGCACCACTGGTCCGTCCGGCCTCGTCCTTTGTCGTTCGCGACCCGCCGCCGATTGGCGAGAATCCTCGTAAAATCAGGCATTCCAGCATACATTGACGCACGGCACGGTTCGCGACCGTCCGCGGGCATCCGGCCTCTCCGGGTACACTGTGGGTACGCTGGAAGGGTCGGGTACACTCGAGAGAGTACACTGGCGGGCCGCACAAGCACGCGGGATCTTGGCTATGAATGAGTTGAGCGACACCAAAATCCGCAATGCCAAGCCGGCGGACAAGGAATACACCATTGCCGACGGCCAGGGCCTCAGCCTCGTGGTGCGGCCGAACGGCACCAAGCTGTGGCTCTACCGCTACCGTTTCGGCGGCAAGCGCAAGAACATGTCCTTCGGCACTTTCCCCGGCGTCGGACTCAAGACCGCGCGCGAGAAGCGCCACGATGCGGAAAAGCGGCGCGATCAGGGGCAGGACCCGGCGGCAGCGCGCGAGGCTAAGCGCCAGGACGACGAGAAGCTCAAGCACACCCTTCGCGCCGTCGGGGAGGAATGGGCGACCAAGAAGCTCGAAAGGGAGAACAAGGCCAAAGCGACGATCAAGCGGGAACGCTGGAATCTCGGTCAGCTCTGTCGTGAACTCGGCGAGCGACCGCTGTGCGAGATCGAGCCGCCTGAGTTGCTGACGGCGCTGCGGCGCGTCGAGGCCCGCGGCCGGTACTATACGGTCGGCCGACTGCGCTCGACGGCCTCGCGGGTTTTCCAGTTTGGTATCGGCGCTTCGTATTGCACTAGCGACCCGACCCGCGATTTGAGGCACGCGCTTACCAAAGCGCCCAAGGGCAATCCGCGGCCAGCGCTGACCGACCCCGACGACGTGGGCGATCTGATGCGCCGGATCGAGGTCTACGACGCCAAGAACGGCGGGCTCGTGCGTTACGCACTCAAACTGATCGCATTGACCATGGTGCGGCCCGGGGAGCTGCGGTTAGCCGACTGGACTGAGTTCGACGAGAACAACCGCGTATGGCTGATCCCTGCCGAGAAGATGAAGATGCGCGATGATCACGAAGTGCCGCTGTCTCGGCAAGCGCTCGCTATCCTAGCCGAGCTGCGACCTTTGACCGGCCGAGGCCGCTACTTGTTCTCCTACGACGATGACGTGCCGATGTCGGACAACACGATCAACAAGGCGCTGCGGATCATGGGCTACGACACCGGCCCCGGCGGCGACCACTGCGCGCATGGCTTCCGCTCCACCGCCTCGACCCTGCTCAACGAGGAGGGCGCGTTCGACGGCGATGTAGTGGAAGCCCAGCTCGCACACGAGACCGATGAGAAAAAGAAGCGGCGTCGCGATGAGGTGGTGCGCCGCCAACTTGGCAAGGGCGACAAGAACAAGATTCGCGGCATCTACAACCGGGCGGCCTATTGGGGTGAGCGCGTGCGCTTGGTGCAGCATTGGGCCGATCGCCTCGACAGCCTGCGCGACGGCGCGTCCGGCGTGCCGCTGCGCAAGTCGGCGGCCTAGCTTGCTCTCGATTCGACCCTCGGCAGCGAGGCGTGATATTCGTCGACGCTGTCGAGGTCGATCATCGTTTTGCCCCCCATCTTGTAGGCTCTGATCCGCGCCTGGGCGATCAGCTCATAAGCCTTGGTCTTGCCGAACTTGCCATAGCGGCAACCGGCCTTGAACTCGGCGAGCCGGCGCTGCTTGTTGTTGGCATTCTCAGCCATCGTGTCAGCCATAGTTCGTGCAAGTGCTTCGACAATCTCCGCCACAATCGGATCAAGACCCTCTGGGCGAATTGGCATTTCCATACCGCGACGTGGTGTTGGCGCCCGGTTGCCGAAAGGGCACTGCTTCACTGGTAGCTTGCGGCCTTGCTGCTGATCTTGATCCGACGCCATCGTCGCGTAGCCCATGCCCGGAGTGCGTCGATCTACATCGCCCAAGGTGTCGACCAAAAGCCTCTCTGATGCGGCCGCTAACTCCTGCGCGCTGTAGAGTGCAAATCGGACGGGCCGGAAGCTGTGTCCATGGTGATCGACAGCCGCCACGACAGCACGCGGCGGCTGAACCAGTCGAGCACCACCGCCAGATGCACGAAGCCGCGCGCCATCGGGATGTAGGCTATTTGAAAAAGATCCCAATCCGATTGGGCACGCGACGATGCAACGGATGCGCGAAATACAGCGCGGTTCACGGTACACTGAGACCTGCGGCCTGAGTCGCCGCTGGAGCCATTTCGTGCATTGCGTAGTCCGCTTCTCCGCCCAATGGATCAATGCATCCCGCTTCGAGTGGGCGCTGCGCAATTCGTGCGGGCCGCACGAACAAGGCACCTATGAGGTGACCTTCGAATTCCCGAGTGGCTGCAAGGTGATGGTCGACGCGGCAATTCGGTTGCTGTCGCTCGTGAACCAGCTTGCGTCGACCACCCGCCGCGTGCGCCTCGACTTCGAGGAGGGCGAGGCGGGAACCATGGGGTACCTCAACCGCATGGGCTTCTTCGATCACCTTTTCGATTCTGTGGAGGTTCGGCCGCATCGTCCCTATTATTCGGCCGCAGCGCTGCATCGGGGCGGCAACGCGGCGTTGGTCGAGATCGCGCGCATTAACAAGAGCGCCCGCGACGAGGAACTGCCGACTCGGCTTGCGGATGCGCTGATGCAATCTTGCGGCACCCGCGCCGATGCCGCGGAACTCAAGGGCGCCGCGTGGACGATTTTCGCCGAGCTTATCGACAACATTTTTTCGCACAGCCGCACCGAGCTCGATGGCTATGCGGCGTTGCAGGTGTATTCTCGCGGTGATCGACTCTCCGTCGCAGTGTCCGATAGCGGACTTGGCATCATGGAAACGCTTCGCCCGGCACTGAAGTTGGAAGTCTCCAATCTGTCGGGCCTATCCGCACTGACCTCCTAGTGGAGGTGTTCCGGCAGGGAATCTCACGGCACGGTCGTGACCGTGGTTGTGGGCTGAAGGGCAGCGCGGGCAAGGCCATCAAGTTCAATGCGACGCTCGACGTGCGGCTGCCGCGCCAACGGGTTTTGCTGACGCCGGCGCGCGGGGCCTACGAACCGAATACCGCCGACTGCTACGAGGGGCTGCCGCTCGTGTGGGGCACCCACATCGCGTTCGGCTTCCGGTTGGGGGCTTGAAGACGGGCCTGAATCTGGTTAAATGGGTTAAATGAACGAGAGGGCGCGGGTGCTGGGGCTGCGCGACGTAATGGATCGGTCGGACGGTTGGGGCCGTTCGCAGGGACGCGAGGTGTATCAACGACTGCTGCGCGCGGTCGAAGATAACCCCGGCGTGCTGGTGTTCAAGGTTTCGATGAAGGGCGTAGAGCGGGTGGACATCTCTTTCGCATCCGAGACGGTCGTGGAACTGGCGCGCCGCTACCGCGGCACCAAGGGATTCTGCCTGATCGATCTCACAGACCCGGATCTCATAGAAAACGTGGATGCGGCCGCCGCCAAGAAGGGACAGCCGTTGTTGATGTGGCAGGGCAAATCGGCTCGCTTACTGGGTATCGAGCCGTCGCAGGGGTGCCGCGAGGCATTCCAGTTCGCGCTGCAGCGCTCGCAGGCGCGGGCGACGGAATTCGCGGAGAGCAAGAAGGGGATAACGATCGCCAACGCCAGCATGAAGTTCAAGCAGCTCTGGGAGCAGGGCTTTCTGCTGCGGCAGGAAAGCACCGCCGACAGCGGCGGAGTCGAATACGTGTACAACCGAATCGGGTGAAAATTTTTTGCCACCCGTTAAATGGCTTAAATGAACGAGAAATTAGAACTTGAAGGAGGCCGAAACGCGATGTCAGCGCGCCAACCCACCGATCTGAACCTGCCGAAGGGCATCCACCGGATCCGCCCGCTGCCGGACCCGGCGCTCGGGGCCGAGTGGAATTCGATCATCCTCCCGGAGCGCCTGAAGGCTCAGTTGCTGTCGCAGTCGATGTTGAATTTCACGCTGCGCGGCAAGGTCGACCGCAGCGTCCTGCCGCTCCACGGAGTGATCATGATGGTGGGGCCGCCGGGCACCGGCAAGACCACGCTCGCGCGCGGGCTGGCGCACCGCACCGCCGAATCCTTCAAAGGCGGGCAGTTTCGGTTGCTGGAAGTCGAGCCGCATTCCCTGACGAGCGCCGCCATGGGCAAGACGCAGCGGGCCGTCTCCGATCTATTCTCGCAATCCATCAGCGAAGCCGCTGCGGGCCGGCCCGCCATTGTGCTGCTCGACGAGGTCGAAACGTTGGCGGCAGACCGGTCCAAGATGAGCATGGACGCGAATCCGGTCGACGTGCATCGGGCGACCGACGCGGTGCTCGTGCAGCTCGATCTCCTGGCCGAGCAGAATCCGCAACTGCTGTTCGTCGCCACCAGCAACTTTCCCCAGGCCGTCGACAGCGCGTTCACCTCGCGATGCGATCTCGTGATGGAGATCCCGATGCCGGACGCCGAGGCGTGCGGCGCGATCCTCAAAGACTGCCTCGTCGGCCTGGGGCGCACGTTCCCGGCGATCGGAAAGCTCGAGGGCTCGCCGCACTTCAAGCGCTGCGCCGACGCCTGCGTCGGCCTGGATGGCCGCGCCATCCGCAAGATGGTGGCGAATGCGCTGGCGAGCACGCCGCAGACCGCGATGAACCCCGAGCTGGTCACGTTCGAGCAGCTGCTTGCGGCCGCGGACGCGGCAAAGCGAAGTCGCGGAGGGCAGGGCAAATGAGCACGGTCGCCAGCCGCACCATCGCCAGCACGCCCAAGCGCGACGCTGGCGAGACATGGAAGTTCATCGTGGGGCTGCTGACGCAGGGACGAAGCGGCCCGGCCCGCGACGAACTGCTGTCGGTCTCGGGGGTGGCCGCAAGCACCATCGCCGATCAGTCGTCGAAGACGGCGCCGATCGTCGTGACCTGCAGCGGCCCCCGGACGCGCATCTACTGCCTCTACGACGACGACGCGATCGAAGGTTCCGATGCTAACGAGGATCAGCTCGGGTTCGACCCGCTGGCGGGCGATTGGCGCGTCTCGCTGCCGTGTTCGGAGGACGATCTCTCATGGGTGCAGGCGGCCTTGAAGAAGCACAGCACGCGCATCACCGCGCGCTCGCCGCAGGAGGAGATCGCCAAGGACGAAGCCGCCCAAGCGGCGCAAGGAGCGGCACTCGTGTTCGATCCGAAGGGGTTTCTCGGCTCATGAGCAACGTCGCCGTCTATTCCCACACGCATTCTGTCACGTACGTGGCCGACAACATCCTCAGGAGCTTCAAGGACATCATCCGGCTCAGCGGCCTCGATCCGACCAACCTGGTCGAGAGCTGGGACAGCAAGATGCTCGCGCTCAAGACTTGGCTGCAGTCGGGTCACCTCGAGCGCGTCGTGCTGGAGGTGTTCAATCCGACCACGGACGCGCTGATCGGCCGCTGGGACATCGAAGTCGTTTACGGCGCCGCAGGCGATGGCAGCTTTTGGACCGACATCGAGCAGATCAAGTACCACATCCGCAAAGCCGGCCTGTGGCCCAGCCAAGCGCGCTACCGGCTTCTCATGCACAACCGCGACGGCCGTCCTGATGTCCAGGGCTGGGGGCCGGCGCAGTACCGCTCGACGGAAGGCTTCGCGCGTCAGAGCCTCGGCTCGACCATCGAACACAACGGATTGGGCGGCAGCGCCGCATATTGGAGGAAGCTCTGATGCTGACGCTCGACGAAGCCTTTCGGAAGTTCAAGAGCCGTCTAGAGCTCAATGACCGGGAGCAGAAGAACGCGTCGGACCGGCACAACGAAGTCCGAGATTATCTTGGCACGAAGTTCGCCATCGACCGGAGCTTCCTCACCGGATCCTACGCGCGCTACACCAAGACGAAGCCGCTCAAGGACATCGACATCTTCTTCGAGTTGGCCGATTCGGAACGGCACTACCGGTCCGAAGTGCCGAGCGCGGTGCTGAACGACTTCTATGACGCGCTCGTCGAAAAGTACGGCGGCAAGGCCGTCCGGAAGCAGAGCCGCTCGGTTAACGTGGACTTCGGCGTGGTGGTCGACGCCGACGACAACACCGACTACCGGGTGGTCAGTGTCGACGTCGTCCCGGCGTTCGCCGACGGCGACAACTATGAAATCCCCGACAGCGAAGTCGGCAAATGGATCAAGACCAATCCGGAGGTCCATGCCGCCAAAGCCACTGCCGCGCACCAGGCCTTCTCAAACGAATGGAAGGGCCTGATGCGCATGGTCAAATACTGGAACAACAATCCGGCGCATGGCGAAAAGCCGATCAAGCCATCGTTCCTGATCGAGGTGATGAGCCTGCAGTGCCTGCACGGCGGCTGGCAGGGGCGCTTCGACTACGAGCTCCAGGGGCTCTTCACGACGCTCGCCGACCGGATCTTTGATACCTGGCCGGATCCCGCGGACCTCGGCCCTGCCGTGAGCAACGGCATGGATGCAAAGGCGAAGCAGCGCGCACGCGATCTCCTGTTGGCAGCGAGCCGCTCGGCGACACTGGCGATCGATCAGGCGCGCCGCGGGCGGAACGGCGAAGCGTTGAAGACGTGGCGGGCGCTATTCGGGCCGAAGTTTCCGCTGTCCTGAGCGGCACGCGGCTCATCTCGAGGGAGAAGACAAATGGCTGAATGGTCACTGGGCGGGCTCTTGGCGTCTCTGCACGAGGATATCCAGCAGAAGCTCTCTATCGTGAGAAAGACCCTGAATCACCCGGGAACCAAGGGTGACGCAAGCGAGAACGTCTGGATCGAGATGCTCGAGACGTACCTGCCGCAGCGCTATCAGGCTGCCAGCGCGCACGTCGTCGACAGCTTGGGGCAATTCAGCCAGCAGATCGATGTGGTGGTCTTCGACCGGCAATATTCGCCGTTCATCTTCAACTACCAGGGCCAGACCATCATTCCGGCCGAGAGCGTGTACGGCGTCTTTGAGGCGAAGCAGTCGGCGAACGCCGACATGGTCGCCTACGCGCAGCAGAAGGTGGCCAGCGTTCGCCGACTGCACCGCACGAGCCTGCCGATCCCGCACGCCGGCGGCACCTATCCGCCGAAGCCTTTGATCCCCATTCTCGGTGGCCTGCTGACGTTCGAAAGCGGCTGGAATCCGGCGCTGGGCTGTTCCTTCGAGCAGGCCCTGGGGAAAGAGACGGGAGACGGCCGCCTGAACATCGGCTGCGTCGCCGCGCATGGCCATTTCTTTTTCGACGAGAAGGCTGGCCAGTATCAGATGGTGAGCGAGGGCAAGCCGGCGACGGCCTTCCTCTTCAAGCTGATCGCGCAGCTCCAATTCAGCGGAACCGTTCCGATGATCGACGTCGAGGCGTACGCCAAGTGGCTTTTGAAATGAATACCGGAACCGCCGAACGAGCAGCGTCAGCCTGAAGGTGAGGTATGCGAATGTCTGACGAACCAGCAATTTCCGCGCCAAAGAGCAAAAAACTTGCCATCTTTTTGGATGGCACGTGGAATGCCGTCGACGACAACACGAACGTCTGGCGCATGAAGGCGTTGTGCGCAACCTCGAGCAGCGAGGGAGCGCCGCAACTCGTCTACTACGACATCGGCGTCAACGGCTTCGTCGGCGGCACGGTGGGCAAGGGGCTCAGCCAAAACGTCCGGGAAGCCTACGAGTGGCTGATCGACAACTACAACATCGGCGACGACATCTTCATCTTCGGTTTCAGCCGCGGCGCCTACACGGCGCGCAGCTTGGCCGGATTGATTGCCAAGCACGGACTGCTGAAGCCCGGTTCGCCGCTCGGGGTCGCACAGATCTTCGCCCGGTACCAAAGGCCCGATGACCGGACCTTGTGGAAGCTCGGCGAACTCCAAGCGCAAGGTGCATTGACGAATGTGACTCTCGAGGAGCAGTGGATGATGAAGTACTCCCAACCCGTCAAGATCAAGATGGTCGGCGTCTGGGATACCGTTGGCTCGCTCGGCATACCATTCTTCAGCATTGCGGGCATCAGCCGATCGACGTTCGGTTGGCTGCATACTGGGCTCAGGCTTTCAATCGAAAACGGGTATCACGCCCTTGCCATCGACGAGCACAGAAGGGATTTTGCGCCGACGCTGTGGAGCGTGCGGTGGCCTAACGATCCAAAGGCCGTCTTCGCAGCTCCGCGTCCTCTCGCCAGCGTGGAGCAGAGGTGGTTCGCCGGCGCCCACGCCAACGTCGGCGGCGGATATGCGAGCGATCTTCTGGCCCAGGTTCCCTTGCGCTGGCTCATGAAGAACGCGTCGCGGCATGGTCTTGTTTTTCGCAATGATGTTGAACTGGATGGGGACGTGCTGACAGCGGCAATGGCCGACTCATACAAAGCATTTATGGGCGGAATCTATTCGAAGGTTTCCAGACGCTACTATCGGGCGATCGGGGCGGCTCCGGAGGCGCGAGAAGGCGGAACACACACGAATGTCAACGAGACAATCGATGGGTCGGTATTCGAACGCTGGCGCTCACGATCTGACTACCGGCCACCGAATCTTGCAGACTGGGCGAAGCGCAAAACGGTTGATCCAACGAAGCTAAAAGGCTCCGTGCGGGCCGACAATCCCTCCGCTGCGGCGCCTGATTAAAACGGTGAGCTACGCAACCCGACTGATAAGGAATCCGTAGAAATCTATCCAGTCACCAACTGATGAGGAAACACTCGAAACCTTATCAGTTGATGCGAGGCTGTTCCTCGCAATCGTTCGGTCCCGCAGCCGATGTCATGTGCCAGCAATCTGCCGGGCGACTGCCGGCACCGACCCGGGATCGAGCTTTTCGACGGCCAGAGCTATTTTGAGAAGTTCATCAGGCAAGAAGCTGTCGTACTTTTCTCGATAGAGCTTAGCTGCGTGGTCCGCCAGCACATGGCCTTCCACGGGCGCTGACCGCGCCAATTCGTGAAGAACTTCGAGAAGACTCGATGCTTCACAGTTCGACACTTCGATAGTGTGTCCTTCGGGGCTGGCTTCGAAGCCGCATTCCATCAAAGCGAGAGCAAGAGTTTCCAGCTTGATCGATCCCACCCAGGGCAGAATAATGCAGCCGGTGCCGATCTGCAGAATGGCCTTGCGGTCAAGTCCCAGCGACACGAATGCATCCCGCGCTTCGGCCAACAGGCCGCGAGCGGTATTGTCGATAAACGCCGGCACATCGGTGCCTTGTAGTATGTGCTTCATCTGAGCAGCGATCCGATCATGCACGCCGGAAAGGTCGCCGCCGAACCGAGGCGGTAGGGCTGAGGGCGCGGCTTGAACTTCGATCAAGCGCGCCCGGACTTCGACTTTCAGAATGCGCCACCGCTTGCCGGAAAAGATAATCGTCTGGCCTGGCACGAGTGTCTTGTCGACCGGCACCGTGCCGAGCGTCTTGCCGTTGGCGATGACCCGGTATTCCTCGGGCGTCATGAACACGGCGTAGAATTCATGGCCAGATGCAATCCGTTCGCCGGTCTTTCCAAGCATCAACGTCCGATCGGGCGCCATTTCGAGTAGCGCAATATCTGGCTGCGCCATGGACCGCAGCAGATCTGCAAACAGCTTTTGGTCAACCGCGCGAAATGGTCCCCGCAGGCAAAGGAGCTTGTAGACTGTCTCGGGGGCCAGGGCACCAAATTGGCAAATGACTGCCAACACTTGGTGGAGCAGGGTCGACAAGTGCAGACCTGACCGCTGAGGCGGCTCGCACCATCGCTCGATCAGTAACTGAACCATTGCGATTGCCTGGATGAGATGAAGCCGCAGTCGATCCGACACATGCAAGCTGGCGTCGAACTGCTCTTCAGCGATGTACATTCGCAATACGGCTGGTTGACCCGCGCGGCGACCGGAGCGACCGAGACGCTGGCGCAGCGACGCGACGGACCAGCCGGCGCCGATCTGCGCAACGCTCTCTACATCGCCAATGTCAATGCCGAGCTCGAGCGTTGAGGTAGCAACCGCGGTTGTCGGCCTCGGGTCGTCGCGCAACCGCGACTCGACCATCTCCCTTTCGGATTTTGCGAGGTTGCCGTGATGGGCGAAAAATTCGTTAGGCAACTTCCCTTCATCAGACATGGATCGGAGTCGATCGCTAAAGATTTCGACGTTCCGCCGCGAGCCGCCGAAAAGCAGGTTTCGCTTGCCGCGGAGCACTCGGAATAGATGCTCAGCCATTGCCGTATCGGCTTGCGAAGGCTGCGCTGCTTCTTCTTCTGTCTGGGGACGCCGCCATGTATATCCGCGGACCTGCAGCAGCAGCTCTTGTTCGCCGTCCTCGCTGTTGATGACATTGACCGTGTCGCCTCCGCCAGGCCGGAGTTCGTCTCGCGCAAGCGCCATATCACCCAGAGTGGCTGAAAGTCCTACGCGATCAATGCGGTCGCGCTTTGCCGCGACCTCGATTCTGGTCAGGATCGACTGGAGCTGCCGGCCGCGCTCCGTCCCGATAAATGCATGCAGTTCGTCGATGACAATCGCATCCAGCCGGCCGAACAGCCGCTCGGCCTCGCGTCCCCGGCGAACGAGTGTTGCTTCCAGGGATTCGGGCGTAATTAGAACGATTCCTTGCGGCCTCTCAATCGCGCGCCGTCGGGCATCCGACGATACGTCGCCATGCCAGCGATGCAGTGGCACATTACAGGTCTCAAGTAGAGATTCGAGCCGCCGGAACTGATCGTTGATAAGTGCCTTGAGTGGGCTCACATAGACGACAGCGAACCCAGGCTGTCCGCCATCCATGCGCGGCAGGATACGGCTTACGAGCGGTAAAAAGGCGGCCTCCGTCTTACCCGCTGCCGTACGCGCGGCGAGGATAACATCTCCACCGTCGAGGATCGCGGGGATGGCTTGTTCCTGGATGTCGCGAAGTTCGTTCCACCGTTGCTGCCAAACCCACTGCTTGACGGGTTCAGCAAGGCGCTCGAAGGCCGATGAAACAGTCGTGTTCACAACCGCAGCCGAACAAGGTCGTCGTTGCCTGTGCCGTCCGCGTTGCCGACATCAAGACGTTCGGTTGCCGCTCCCTGATCCTGCTCGACGTCGATGCCGCCGATCAACGTGCGCCAATCGGTCTTGTTTTGATCAAGCACAGAGAGAAAATCGACAAACGCCTTGATGCTTGTGCGCGGAGTGCGGAAATAACTCTCGCCGATTCGCTGGCGACAATGCATGGCGAAGGCTGTCAGGGCCTCGTCCGGCACCAGATGCTTCTTTGAATCGCCAGTAGCGTGAACATGACGTAGCCTTTCGAACAGTACCAAAATCTCTTCCGGCGTCAGGTTCTGCAGCCGGATCACGGGACCCGAATAGTCCACAAGTCCGTCTTTGGCGAAGGTGTTGTCGGCAAGTCGTGACTGCAGCGCACCATTCGAATATAGCCCGCGTCGGGTATCGAGAACGAATTCGGGCGTGCCGCCTAAGGCGAACCCGATTCCATGTGCGTTGCCGTGCAAGATGTCATTGAGGATGCGAAGAACCTGGTCGTAGTTCAAATTGCGCGATTGTGCATGTTGAATCTTGTACAGCGAGACCAGCTCATCGAGACAAACAAACAGTCCGTTGTAGCCGGCATGACGCACGAACCGGGCGAGCAGCTTCAAGCTGTCATAGACGTTGCTGTCATCGATGACAGTTCGAACGTCGAGATCTTTCCGAGCTTCGACCTTGGTCGAGTATTCGCCCCGTAGCCATCTCAGCGCGGCGTTCTGAAGCGTCTCATTGCCGTCTTCGTAACCGCGCGCGTAGGCAGCGATGACCGCGGCAAAGTCGTAGCCGCCGGTCATTTCACGGATATCATTCAAGGCGACCGCTATCTCATTCTCCACCGGACACTTCTTCTGCTTTGCGGCATCCAGGGCCTTGCCGATGAAGCGTTCGAGAACGTTGCGAAGTCCGCCGCCATCCGGGGCGGACTTTGTTGCAACGTTCTGAGCAAGTTCGGCGTAAAGCGCACGGGCTTGCCCACCCGTCGAGTGCAGGCGTTTGTCTGGCGATACGTCGGCCTGGGCAACCACCAAATTCTTTGCCAATGCGACCTGTCTGACGAGAAACAAGAAGAAGGTTTTTCCGGCGCCATAGTCACCGACGATGAAACGGACTGATCCTCCGCCACCGGCAACACGCTCGATATCGGCCAGGATAGCCTCGATCTCGCGTTTCCGGCCGACCTGGATATGTTGCAACCCGATGCGCGGCACCACGCCTGACCGCAGCGCGTTGATGATGGTGTCTCGATCTTTCTGTTTGATGGCAGGTTGGCTCATTCGGCAGCCTCGGAGAATTGCTTGGCGATCAACTCGCGGTTTACAGATATCGGGTCGCCATCCTCGATGAGTGAATCGCCATGGACCTGGTCTGCCCATGCATTCAAGTCTTCAATGGCAGCGCCAGGAACCAGATTCAATTCGCGAGCAAGCCGATCGAATTCTGTGCGAGCCCAAGTGTCACGCCCCGCAATTTGTTCAAGCAATCGGGCCAACCGCGGTTCGAGAAGGTCCGCGTCGTCGCGAGCCGGTTCGGGCGCCGCGCTTGGTTCGTCTTCGGGAGTGTCGAATATAGATCCCAATAGGCGCGCCGATGCCTCGGTTTCGGCACGCACCATGGCCAATCGATCGTCGGTCTCGCTGATTGCCGGCGCCGTCGGCGCCGGCATTGTCGCTTTGCCTGCCGGTTTTGACGGCTCCGCCGACAGAGGAACTTCGGCGGAACGAGGCCGATTTGCGGCGGTTGCATCGGTTGGCGCCTTGCTGACAGTCCTGGCGGTCTGCGCCGGCGGAATCGCATATCCGACCGGGCCTGTCGCTGCGGGGATTCGTACCAGTCCATCATCCCGCGATTCCACCAAAGCCGTTTTCTGGTGCAATGCCGAGTAGAGCCGCTCTGGATCGAGATTGAGCTGTCGATACATCCGCTCCAGGATCGACACTTCTGCCTTGTGCGGGACGCCGGTCGCGACGGCAATGCCCACCAAGATCTGTGCCAGCGCATCGCGCTCTTGTGGAGTGATCGTGGCAAGCTTCTTCCGAAGGTTCGTGACCGCTACGGGACGGAGCTGCATCCAACGCAAGTCCGCCGTAAGACGCCGTTGTTCGTCTGGGGTGGCGGCGCCGCCTTCAAGCATTGTTTCAAGCGCGCGCCTTTCAGCCTCATCCAAGGCACCATCGGCTTGCGCGACCAATAGACCCAACGAAAGTGCGAGAATTGCTCTCCGGTATGAGATGGAGGGCTCCGCGATCTTCTCGATCGGATGCTCCAACCCAAAAAGAATGAAGCTGTCATCCAGACCGCAGATTGAATAGCGTGGATCGGGTACGATCCCGAGCCCGAACTTGGCAAGCGTGTCCGCGATTTCCTTGGCTTTCGAGGGCGTGATCTTCTCCGGCACATCGTCCATGACGCGGCGGAATAGCTCTGCTGCAGCGACCGGAACGCCTCGTGTCGCGCGATCAAGCAGCAACGGCAGTGGATTGTCTCTCAACCCTTGTAGGGCTTCGATCCGCTGGATGGCTGGCAGTCTCGCCAAAGCCTGCAAACTTCGCGCGCCGTGTGCAGATTTTGAGATGAAGCGGCTATATTCGGCTAACTGCTCGCCGCACCTCTCTAACAGGTCGCGACCCAACGCCAACGCGGCGTCATGCTTTTCGGCATCAGGCAATTGGCCGAAGCGATCCGTAAGATCGGACGTGAACGTGCCGCTTGCCGCTCTGTAGACGATACGTGCGAGCGGCAAGCCCTTGTCGCTGACCAGTAGGCCGTGCGGGTATTGCTTTTGGAATTCCGCACGGAAGAGTGACTGCAATTCCGCAAAAGCACGACGCGCCGCCGTCTTTACCCGGGTTTCCGGATGCGACATCGTCCAAGAAAGCAGCCAATCGGCATCGATCGGCATCTTGTCTCGTAGTCGGCGGCCAATTGCGATCTTGATACTCGCAGGCAGCTGTCCGCCCACGGGTTCGTAAACCGGCATTGGCTCGTGGCCGCTGTCAAGCGACAGGGTTTCAAGGGCGGCGAGCAATTCTGTTGCGTACCGATGGAAAGAACGGTTGCCGCCGTAGACCTGCAACAGCCGCTGCACTTCGACCTTGATCGCATCCCGGTCCTCGTCCGAGCGTTCGAGGATCGCACGACGTTCCAGGCCGTAGAAGTATACAAAGACGTAGCCGATATATTCGTCGGGGTTCGCGCGAGTCGACGACATCCATTCAAGAAATGCTCGTCGTGACTGCGGATGCATTCTCGCATACGACGGCCAATAGTCCATGAATTGACCTGTCGTGTCGGCAGGTTTCCCGACGGGTAACGACGGATCAATAAGGCAGTTGTCAGCGGCGCCGCGGCGCTCGGCAGGCGAAAGCTTTGACCCAACATATGCCGGCCCGCGAATTGTCCAGCCCGTAAATTTGACAGCCCGACTGCTGGGCACCCAAACTTTGTTGCCAGCGGCGCGGAATGTTTCGGCATTACCGATCGTCGGTTCGACCAGAATTTCCGGCTCGCGCCTCAGTTCGAAGGTAACCGTCGTCCGTTCCGGCTGTCTGACGCCACTCCGAGTACGACGACGGTTCCAAAGAGCTCGGAGAATCACGAAACCAATGGCAGCAGCTACTACCAGCCAAGGCAGAGGCGACTCACGGCTCGCTGCTTGTTCACTCGATTGCGACACCGCAACCTCACGAATCGGCGGAACAGCCGCTGGAGCAGGTCGCGGTGCGGCAGGCGCGATCGTGGGCCGCGCCTGATCCGGTACGACCTGTGGCGTCGGACCAGCGATGCGCGGGGTCGGCGGTTTCGTATCAGCGACCGCCGGGACGGCCGATGATGTCGCGTTGGTTCGTTGCTGGATAGAATGACGCACCGCCGCGCCGCTGCGGGAGTAGGTCTGGCCAAGCCAAGCGGGATAGCCATACCCAAAGGCGTCGACCGAACGAGAACCGTCTTGGCGAGGCCGCGTCACAGCCGGTGAGGCAACCGGACCGACGTTCGAAGCGTTAGGGGTCGCGCGTGACGGTTGCGCTGGGGGACGCGATGTGCGGTCTGCCGGTCCAGTATTTGACGGGCGTGGCGTAATGGCTTGAAGGCCGGGCGCGGAACGGGTCGAGGAATCGAACGGCTGGGCCGAGGCGGCCGTGGCAAAAGCCACGCAGAGCGTCAACGCTTTCACTAGACGAAACGCCGGCTGGCGCATGGGCAGTCCCCCCGGACCGACGCGAACCCGACCCGGGTTGCCCGCCTTTCCGCCCGGTTGTATCAGCCTATGACATCGCGCGGCGGTCTACCAGAGCCGCGACCTCGAAGCCTTAATGACAGGCCTCACAAAGCCAATTGCGACTATTTGGCCTAGAGTTCCGACAGACCAGCCGCATCGCCTTTGTTGCAGGCGAGGCTGACAATCATTTCATTGATGGCGAATTCGAGCATCAGGGTGATCGGGTTGACGATCGTCTTATAATCGCAGAGCCTTCTCGAGGGAGGCAACAAGGGCGTTGCGCTTGTCCTTGGACAGCTTGTCGAGATTTTGCTGGCGCCACTTGACGGCCGGCAGATCGGCCACGCCAGGAAGACCCAGAAGCTTCCAGTCCGGCTTGCCGCGTTCGAAGCTCACGAGGAATTTCTTGTGATCGCCGGGCATCTCGCCGACGATTTTCTTGATCATCTCTTCACGCGTGGCCTCAAGCTCGGCAAGCGGTACGGGTTCTTCGGTCATGCCGACAAATCCGCGCTCGTATTCGTGTTTCATGTCCTTGCGCCGCGGCGCGAGCACTTCGAACATGGGCCGGTGATGGCTGAGCATGTAGACCACGAATGCCTTGCGCAATTCATCGTCGATGCCCTCGTTGGCAAGCAGGTCCCGCACATCGAAGAAATCGCGCGGATGTTGCCGATCGAGCGCGGCCACCAGTTTTCCGGCATAGAGATCCGGCGAGGAGACGACCTGAATCTCCGCGAATCCAAACTCGTCTTCGACGCTTTCTGAAACCGTTCGCTTAGTCGGTGGATAGACGCAGCCGCGCAGGACCGGCGTTACCTCGATCTTGATCTGCGCATCGCCCAGATGAACATTGAGCTTGTTGATCTTTCCCTCGACCCGGCTCTCGGTTACCGTGGTTTCCGGGATTTGCGCCTTGATGCGTTCGGCGATGCGCAAGAGCGCGGCTTCGATTGCGTTAAGCGACTGGTCGCGCGGCTGGACCGGCAGATACGTCAGATCAATGTCGACTGAGAGCCGCGGAAGATCGCGCACAAAGAGATTGATGGCTGTGCCGCCCTTGAGCGCAAAGCAGTCTTCCTGCGTGACCGCCGGAAGGATGCGCAGGAGCAGCGAGACCTGGCTGCGGTACTGATCGCTAAACGGCATCGAGGTCTTTCGGCACGGTTATCTGATACGGGCGATTGAGCGTTCCGCCTTTGACCAGCATACGTTTGCCGTGGCCAAGGTCTATCTGGCTTTTATTGATCTGGCTGGTCCATGCATGCGGGTGGCGATCGGCAAAGAAGAAGAACAGGCGTTTGGCCTTCACGCTTTTGCAGGCCTCAAGGAGCCGTTGCAGTCTGCGCGGGCTCAGAGTGGCGAGGCCTTCGAATAGCTTGTCAACTTGTTCGAAGGTTTCATGGTCAGGAAGCTCATCCAGCAATTCGACGAGCGCCCGTTCCGGCGACGAAAGGGTCAACGGCCAACGCCACTGCCCCCATGATTGTATGGCAAAGCCATTGCGAAGCGCGTCCTTCTCGGCCTGCGAATTCTCGCGATCGAGGGTCAGCGTTGGCGGCGTGCCGGCCTCGGGCCGAAAAAGCTTGCTGCTGCTGTGGAAGACGAAGCGGATCTTGAGTGGCAGTTTTGCGAGCCAGCCCGGTGGAGCCGACAGCCCGTAGAGATGGACCTCCTGTCGTGTCTGGGGCAGGTAGTGGCCAAATCCCTGAAGCTCGAGCGCGGTGCGGCCGCCGACGGCCAGTGCCCGGCTCAAAAGCGTCTGGAGCGATATGACGACTTGCTCCCAGCTGAGCTCGCCGCGGGGCTTGCGATATACGCGGGGAGCGGGGCGTTCGAGGTGGCCGGCCGCAACGTATTTGCTGACAAGGCTGGTGGCGTAGCCGTTCTTGCTGAGCCACGCCGCATCGACGATCAGGCCCTCGGGCAGGGCGTTTCGAAGCTGGTTTATCTTTTTCTCGTTTGGCGTAGCCATAGGACGTATTTTGGCAGAATTGTAAACCGGGCGCTAGTTTGAAAAATGGCTGATTTACGTAATGGAACGACGTAAAAGTCACCTCACTCAAACCGTCCCTCAACTTACGGGGGTACATCCTTACCCTACGCGTTGCTTTAAGCCGATTTTCATGGTTTGTTCACGGCAGGCAGGCCGAGAGGGCAATCATGAGTTCCTTTCAGTTTATCCATACAGGCGATGTGCACCTGGACAGCCCGTTGAAGGGGCTTAGCGGCCAGGACGGCAGCGCGGCCGAGCGCATCAGAACAGCGACCCGCACGGCGTTTGCGGACCTGGTTACCCGCGCCATCGACGAGCAAGTGGCCTTCATGGTCATCGCCGGCGACCTCTATGACGGCGACTGGCGGAGCTTTCAGACCGGGCTTTACTTCGTGCGCCAGATGGGCCGCCTGCGTGCCGCGAACATTCCAGTCTTTCTTCTTCATGGCAACCACGACGCTGAAAGCCAGATCACGAAAAAACTGGCCCTGCCGGACAACGTGCGCTTGTTCGGATACCGCAAGCCCGAAACTTTCACGCTCGAACATCACCGCGTCGCGCTGCACGGGCAGAGCTTTCGCATTCCCGCCACAACCGACAATCTCGCGGCGGCCTATCCGCCGCCGGCTCCGGGATACTTCAATATCGGCGTGCTGCATACCGCGCTTGGCAGCGTCAATGGCCCGCACGAGAATTACGCGCCGTGCTCGCTCGATGAGCTCGTGAACAAGGGCTACGATTACTGGGCCTTGGCTCATGTGCATCAGGGCGGCGTGCTGCACGAGCATCCGCATGTCGTGTTCTGCGGCAATTTGCAGGGCCGTCACATCCGGGAGTCCGGGCCCAAGTCTGCGCAGCTGGTCACGGTTCAGGATGGCGGCGTGCAGAGTATCGAGCCGCTTTTCACCGACGTGGTCCGATGGCTACCGATCGAAGTGCCGGTTGCCAGCTGCATTCGCTTTGATGATGTCGTCGATCAGATCAAACGGCATATCGAGGCCGCGGCCAAGCAGGCTCAAGGACGACTGCTGGCCTGCCGCATCCAGCTGACAGGCGCAACCGCTCTCCATCGCGAGTTGCTCGCGTCAGCGCCTCAGCTGATCGCTGAAGCGCGCGCGGCCGCGCTTGCTCTGGGCGAAGAGATTGCGTGGGTCGAGCGCGTGATCAATGCCACAAGCTCGACGTCCGCGGCATCGGTGAAGTCGGACACGGAAGCGTTGAACGATCTCGATGTCTTGCTGTCCCAAGCGGCCGGCGACCCCGAACTGCAGGCGCAGATCGCGGGCGAGATCGGCGAACTCGTGCGAAAATTGCCGCATGACGCCACCGTTGACGTGGATGACCCCATTCTGAATGCCGCGATCAACAAGGACTTCAATGGCATCATCGGGCAAGCTAGCCCGTATCTCTCCGCCCGCCTGGCTGCGGGGAGGCGATGACGATGCGCTTTCGCACACTCGACCTTATCCGCTACGGCCACTTCACGGGCGTCTCGCTGTCCTTTCCGTCGGGCGGGCCTGACTTTCACATCGTCTACGGCGAGAACGAGGCGGGGAAATCGACGACTTTGTCGGCGATCGGCGAGCTGTTGTTCGGAATCCCCCCGCACTCGCCGCATAACTTCGTTCACGAAAATGCCGCCCTGCGGATTGGCGCCACGTTGGAACGTGAGGGCAAGCCGGCCATCATCCGGCGCCGGAAGGGCAACAAGGATACGTTGCTGGGACCCGACGATCTGCCTTTGGCGGCCGGAGATGGCATGCTGGTGCCATGGCTCGGTGGAGTCGATCGGACCTTTTTCTGCCGGATGTTTTGCCTCGATCATGAAAGCTTGCGCGAGGGCGGCCGTGACATTGTCGAGGCGAAGGACGATGTCGGCGCCACGCTGTTCGCCGCCGGGGCCGGGATCTCCGGTCTTCGCGGGCATTTGGCGGCGATGGAGGGCGAAGCCGAAAATCTTTGGGGCCCGCGCAAGGCGGGCTACAGGAAATATTACCAGGCCGAGGAGCGCTTTTCGGACGCCGAAAAAACATCCCGTCACCATCTCGTCACCGCGACAAAATGGCAGGAACTTAAATCCGCTTTCGAAGACGCCCGCGATTTCTGCGATGCGATTGAGAAGGATATCGAAACGCAGGTTATCGAGCTGGGGAAGATAACGCGCATCCGCCGCGTCTATCGCGCGGTCCGCCGTATTGCGGAAATCGACGGCGAAATCGCCAGGTTCGGCACCATTGCTGTCCTGCCAGCCGACGTGGCGCGCCAGTTTGAAAAAGCCGCCGCCGACAATGGCACGGCTGAAGCGCGCCTCAATACGTTCCGCGAGCAGATGGAAGCGATTGTGGCGGAAGTAGCCGCCATCGTGGTCGATGACAACCTCGTCCGGCACGGCGCTGATATCGAGAGATTGTACAAGCGCCGGATTGAGCTCGCTCCGGAACGAGCGCATTTGCCCAAGCGGAGGGCTGAACTTGAGGCTGCGGAATCATCTCTCAAGGCCAGGGCGCTCGAGCTGGAATGGGCGGGCGAAAGCGCCGACTTGCTCGTCGAAAAGATTCCATCCCGCGCAAAGGTCCAGGCCGTCCGCGGCCTGCTGACCTCGCATGGCGGCAAATCTGCGGCCGTGACCAATGCCCGGAAAGCCCTCGACGAGGCGGAAGAGAAGCTCAACGACGTGCGTTCCCGGATTGAGGCGGTTGGCTCTCCGCAGGACGTCTCGGGCCTGGCGGGTGTCGTGAAATCGATTCGGGCTTTGGGTGATCTCGAAACCCGGAATCAGGCGTCCGAACGGGAGCGTTTGGACGCTGACGATCTATGCCGCCGCAAGACCGAGGCGATGAGTCCGTCAGTGGCGGACGAGGCAACACTGTCCGCCATCAAGGTTCCGTCGGCCGCCCTGATCAGGACGCATCGCGACATGGTTCGCGATCTTGAGCGCCGCATCCATGCTCAGGACACGGCCATCCGCAATGCAACGCGCACGCTCGAGAACAATCGCAAGTCCTACGCCCGCCTCGTATCTGATGAGCATATCGTCTCGGCTGAGGACTTGGCGGCGTTGCGCAGGCGCCGCGACGAGGGGTGGTCGATCATCAAGCGCCGCCATATTGAGAATGTCGCGGTGCCCGAGACAGAGGTGCAAGCGTTCACCGATGGCGGCTCGCTGCCCGCGGTCTATGAGGCGGCCGTCGGCGGCGCCGACGCCGGCGCCGATCAGCGCTTTGAGAACGCGCAATCCACCGCCGAAGCCATGGTGTTGGCCCGGCAGATCACCGACGACGACGATGCCCTTACGTCGCAAAAGGAGGAGCTGGACGCGCTGCGCGGCGAAGAGACCCGTCTGAGCGCGGCCTGGGCGAAGATGTGGAAGGGCGTGACGGACACCCCGCTTGCGCCGGATGAAATGCTGACCTGGCTTGAGGCGCGTACCGAAGTGCTTGGCCTGATTGCCAAGCGTGATGGCGCCGCCCGCTCAGCTAGCGCGCTGCAACAACAGATCCTCGACGCCAAGCAACAGCTTCTCGGCATGCTTGAGGACCCGGCTATGGCCGCGGCCGCGGATACCGTGTCGCTCAGCGGGATTCTGGCCGCGGCCGAGACGCGCATTCAGGCGCAACAGACGACGGCGCAAAAGCGCGCCGAACTCGAGGCCGATGAACGCAAATGCAAGGCCGACGCCGAACGCAAGCGCAAGGCCGTGGCGACGGCCGAAGACGAGCAGGCTCAATGGAAATCCCAGTGGAGCGACGCCCTCGCGGGTCTGGGACTTTCAGCGCTGGCGGCGATTGAAGCAATCGCGGAGCAAATCGAGGCTATCGAGCAGATGCGGGAGATTGCCGCAAAGATCCGGGATTTGCGGCACGAGCGCATCGAAAAAATCGAGCGCGACCTGATCGCCTTCGCGGCCGAAGTTGAGAAGCTCGTGGCCTCGGTCGCTGCCGAGCTGGCGGGGAAGGATGCCGACGAGGCGGTGCTCGAGATTCATAGCCGGTTGGGCGTGACCAACCAGGGGCTTGCGACGCGGGATCAGAAAAACCAGGCCATCGAAGATCTCCGCGAAAAACTGGACGAGTGCAACGCGTCACGCAAGGACGCTCAAGCGATCATCTCGGGACTGCAACAGGTCGCCGGCGTTGACACGGTTGATGCGTTGCGCGCGGCAATACAGCAATCCGACGCGCTGCGCGCGTTCAAAGAGGAGCAGGGACGCTTGAGGACGGCGCTCGAAGCCGATGGCGATGGTGTGGGCGTGGAAATGCTGGCCGAAGAATGTCAGAGCTGCGATCTGGATCAGGCCGCCGCCCGCGAGGAAACATTGGCGCAGTCGCTCAAGGATTTGCGCCAGCGCCAGATTGACGCCGTTCAACGCCGCAACGAAGCGGCGCGGCTGTTTGAGGCCGTGGGCGGCGATGACATCGCGGCGAAGGCGGCCGCCGATCGTCAGGTCGCGCTCGCCGAGATGAAGGAGGCTGCGGCCCAGTATGTCCGGGTCCGCTCGGCGGCCATTGTTCTGAAATGGGCGATCGAGCGGTTCAGGCGCGAAAAGCAGGCGCCTCTGCTCAAGCGGGCAGGAGAGCTCTTCGCTATTTTGACCGGCGGTTCGTTTGAAAAGCTTACGCTTGAATTTGACGACAAGGATCGGCCGCACCTGGCCGGCGCGCGGAGCGACGGCGGCACAGTCGGCGTCTCGGGCCTGAGCGATGGTTCAGCGGATCAGCTGTTCATGGCATTGCGAATCGCGGCCGTGGAGGAGTACTTGACGCATGCCGGCCCGGCGCCGTTCGTGGCCGACGATCTGTTCATCAACTACGACGACACACGGGCGGCCGCCGGCCTGACGGTGCTGCGGCAGCTTGCCGAAAAGACGCAAGTGCTGTTCTTCACGCACCATCAGCATTTGGTGAACGTGGCACGCACGGCCTTCGGCGGAAATCTGTCGGTTTCCGTGCTCGAGCGGCGGGCGGCGCCGGTGAGAAACGTCGCGTAACTTAAGGCGCGCGGATCCGGACTCCTGCGTCTGGGGAAGCGTTGGTCATCTATGCAGATCAAGTCTGTTCGCATTAAGAACTTTCGCGGCTTCGAGGATGAAACAATTTCGTTTGATCCGCACACCTGCCTGCTCGGCCCAAACGGCGCGGGCAAATCAACTGTGCTGGCCGCGCTCAATGTTTTCTTCCAGGAAGTGAGCAGCGCCACCGAGGTCGCCTCTCTTTCAGAAGAGGACTTTCACAAGGATCATGCCGACAAGAGCAACACGGATACCCCTATCGAGATAACAGTGACGTTCCACAAGTTGTCGGATGCCGCGAAAACAGCACTCGACCACTACGTTCGTCACGACCAACTCGTGGTGACCGCCGTTGCGACATTCGATCCTGGTTCGCGGCGAGCTCCCGTGGAGCAGTTCGGTGAGCGTCTCATATTTGCGAAGTTCAAGCCGTTCTTCGAAGATGAGAAGAACAAGGCTTTGGTCGACGCTCTGCGAGCACGCTTTAATGAGGTCACAGCAGGGCTTGCTGATTTTCAGTCGCTCGGACCAAAGCCCACAAAAGCGGCGATGATGTCGGCGCTACGTGCGTATGAAGAAGCTCGACCGCAGCTCTGCACGTCGGAACGCAGTGGCGACCTGTTTTATGGCGCTTCTCGTGGCCGGGGAATGTTAGAGCCCTTCGTTCAATGGATTTACTTGCCCGCCGTGAAGGACGCGTCTGAAGAAGCGGAAGAGGCCGGGAACACTGCCCTTGGCAAGTTGCTTCAGCGAACAGTGCGGCAAAAAGTAAACTTCGATGACGCACTGGAAGCGCTTCGCGCCAAGACGAGAATGGAATACGACGCGTTGCTCGCGGCGGAACAGTCCACGTTGAAAGAGATTTCCGACAGTCTTGCGAAGCGCCTGGCGACGTTCGCTCATCCCGACGCGAGCCTGGCGGTCGAATGGCTACAGGGCAGCGACAAATCCGTCTCCATCAGTGATCCCCGTGCCATGATCAAAGCGCAAGAGGGGAAGTTCAAAGGCAGTCTGACGCGGTTCGGACACGGACTACAACGATCGTTCTTGCTTGCAATACTCCAAGAGCTTGCTTCCGTTGAATCAAGCGTGGACGAGGATCAAAAGGCGGATACCCGCACGCTGATCCTTGGCTGTGAAGAACCCGAGCTTTATCAACACCCGCCGCAAGCTCGACATTTATCGACGGTGCTGCGCTCACTCGCCGACATTGGCAACCAGATTATTTTGACCACGCATAGTCCGTACTTCGTATCGGGCGAAACATTCGACGAAATTCGGGTTGTTCGTAAGCATCGGGGCACGGGAAAGGCCACAGTCAAGTTCACGACCTTTGACCAATTTGCATCGCGGATTGCGAACGCGACGGGCAAGAAGCCCGATAAACCCTCGCTCGCGCGCGCAAAACTGTTGGCAGCGCTGCAGCCCGAACCCGCCGAAGTGTTCTTTTGTCAAAAACTGGTTCTCGTCGAGGGCATCGCTGATCGTGCCTACCTCGCAAGCGCGCTGCACCTCGAAAATGAGTGGAATGCCATGCGGCGGGGTGGACTGCACATCGTTAGGGCTGAGCGAAAGTCTGGCATCTTGCAACTCCTCGCGATCGCGCAGGAGCTCAGTATCCCATGCTTTGTCGTGTTCGACGCGGATGGCCATGTCAATAAGCCGGAATGGCGTACGCAGCATGAGCAAGACAACAAGGCGCTATTGAAGGCCCTAGGGCATGCTTGCGAACCCTTTCCCGCGACCATCCAATGGAGCAAGACATTTGTTGTATGGCCTAAGACCATCGAGGCAGAAATTGAAGCGTGCTTCGACACAGGGGATTGGGATCGCCTCAACAACGCTGCCCGCGCCTCCGTGGACCCCAACGCCCGCGTGGGGAAGAATCCGGCCTTCATCGGCGAGTTCTTGCAGCTTGCTTGGAGCGAAGACAAGAAACCAAAAGTCCTTACTCAGCTGGTGCAGAGCTTGAAGGAATTCAATACGTCGGGCGAGGTAACCTCATGAACCGAGTGCCTGTGAGATCATCGAACATCGAGTCTGTCGGCTACGATGCAGCGAGTGAAACCCTTGAGGTGCAGTTCAGGTCCAGCGGCGGTATCTATCAGTACGGGGCCGTGCCTGCAGCCACACATGCACGGTTTATGTCTGCGCCGTCGAAGGGCAAGTTCTTCGATCAGTACATTCGCAACAAATTCAGGACCACGAAGGTCGGATAGGCTACGCTGGGCGATGCTTATGTGCGCGGATGGTCCGCCATCATGAACAAGCAGCTTGCGCTTGCCGGAGTGCGGCTCGCCGATATTCTCAAGGGTACTTTCCAGTACTGCCCACCTGCCATGGACCTCTTCAACCCAGTCGTCGCCGCCGAGAAACTGCACCAGAACTTTCAGCGAACTCTGGATCCCACTTCGGCAGGCGTGCGCGCCGTGTTGAGCCAATGGGCCGAGGGCTTCCAGGACCGTGACGGCAAGTTCGTGCGCGAATTTCAGACCACATACAATTCGTCGTTCTGGGAACTCTATCTCTTTGCCGTTTTGAAGCAACTCCGCATCGCGGTCGATTTCTCGTTCGGCGCGCCGGATTTCGTGGCGCGTGACCACGGTCTCGCCATCGAAGCCGTTATTGCAAGCCATGCGCAAGGCGACGTGCCGGAGTGGGAAAAGACGCTTGAGGGTATCGCCGACATGGACCTGGAGGCGGCCTACGCCCGATCCATCACTCGGCTAGCCAATGCCATCACCGCCAAGTCCGAGGCTTTCCTCCAGCGCTACGCGTCGCTCCCGCACATGAAGGGCCGCAGCTATATCGTCGCCGTCTCGAATTACGGCACGCAGGATTTCAACATGATCGGCGATATGCCGATGCAATGGCTGCTCTACGATCACTTCGGCCGGAAGGAGGTCGTGAAGCCCAATGGCTCCCGCATCGAACTCGGCTGGTTCAACTCCGACCGCTTCGCCCATATCAGCGGCGTGATGTATTCGTCGGTCGCGACTTTCGGCAAGGCGCGTGCGCTCGGGAACGACCAGGGCGAGTTCGTCTTCCATGCCATCCGCATCCGCAACAATCACGAGCCGATCCAGATCGTCGCCAAGAAGGCGGAATATTCGGAAAGCCTCACCGACGGGCTGCGGCTCTACGTCAATCCATACGCAGCCGTGCCATTGGATATCGGACCGTTTGCCGATGATGACGGCATTCGAAAGTTCTTCACGGATCCCGAGCACGGCGTGGTCTCGACCTGCCACCCGGACGGTGATCTCTGCATGCGTATGATTCAGCGGATGACCTCACGAAGAGCCGACGCGACACCATCTACAGGAGATGCGGCCAGATCAGGTCGCCGAAGCCGTTGATGAACGTGCCGCCAGCCAGCAGCGCGATCTCGACGCTGCGAACCGCAAATTTATGCGACTTCTCCGTGAAGGCGATCGTGGCATCCAGAAGCGCCACCAGCTTCCGGCTGCCGGCTTCGCTGCGCTGGAGGTTCAGCGAGAAGTCATTGCGAAGCTCCTTGCCCATGTCGTTGGCCGATGGCAGCCAGAACTCCTGGACATAAGTGTATAGGATTCCGACGACCACCACGATTGAGCCGGCTCTCTGGACCGACGTGCAGGCATCGGCGGTGCAGTACGCCGCTCCGAAAATGTGGACGATTATGAAACTCATGGAGAGGACGACGTACGGCATGAGCACGAGCGGCAACAGCGCGAAAATCAAATTGAACAGAATATAGAGGTTGCCCAAATTAACGGACGGCTCCCCGGTATTCATTGTCTCCCCCCGGTCGCGTACCCAAGAATATCAATGTCGATCACGTCGCGAACTCCGTAAAGTGCAGGCGCGACCGCCCGAGGGCGGCACGGCTCTCGTGAACCGAGCCCAAGCAGGTCTCGGCCGTCCGGCTTCGATCCTCGCGCAAGGTTTTCAGTGAGCGCAAGCGCTCGCTTTTCTCATTTGAGCGAAGGCTAAGGGGCTCTGCCCCGTCGCGCGTGCAAGGCATCCACGCCCGCCGCGCGGCCTCCGCACGTCTCCCGATGCTCTTTCGTCGCGGGTGTTCATGCATCGGGTCCCTCGTGCGGACCCTCCGCGCCGCGTGCGCGGACCCTCCTTGCACTTGCGAACCCCGGTCTCGCCGACGGGCAGGGCTGCAGCGGCGGCTGCAGCCAAGGTGAAGAAAGGGAGCCGCAACCAAACTGCACGGGAGTAGCGAGCTGGCCAGAGCGCAGACCGAAGGAGCGCAGTCTGACTGCGCATTCCCAACCCTGCCGGTGCCGAGGCGCGAGGAAATGGGAAAGCCCCGCGTACAGCATCACGACCCATAAGCGAACCCAGCCCGTGCTTTTTTATTTGCGCTGCCCACGGCGGCGCATTTTATCGACGCCGTTGAAACGCGATTGCTCCGCGCGATCCGATCCGCCCTGCCGCTCCATGCGGCATTCCGCGGCACGCGGGCTTCTGACCGACCATCGTGGGACGGACGGCTCGACAGCTTGCCGCAGGCCCCACAAAATATTGTGTGCTCCGGCCTGCAACTGTAGGATGCGAGAGGTGGTCGGCGAATGGGGGAAAATGGGCGTGCCGGACCAGGGTGTACGTGACGACGCTGCGGTTGTTCTGTTCGACAGTTCGGTGCACCCCGAGCAGGCTGTTCTGCGGGCATGTTACGCGCTTGCCGACCAAGCCGAATTCTCCGTGTCCCGCCCGAACGCCACGACGCTAAAGGTCACATTTGAGCCTGCCGTTACAGAGACGGCCGCCAAAGTTGCAACAGCATTGCGGACCGCGGTCATCGATTTTTCGGTTCGCGCCGACATCGAGACTAGAACCGCATCGCTTCGCGACGCGATCTGGCGCACGGCCTTTGCCGAATGCGTTGAGCCGCGCGACCGGTCATGAACCTCGCCTTCTCCCCGCCCGATGTCTATCGCGCTACCGACACTTTTGGACTGATGCCCTTTCGGTTTGCCCGTATGCCGGGCTTGGCGGGCAAAGTCCTCATCACGTCGGATACCGGGGAACATGCCTTCCTGTCCGAGGCTGAATTCCACGCGCTCATCCACGGAAGCCTACGGGATGACGATCCGCTGCTCGAGGCGCTGGAAACCAGACACTTCATCTACCGCGGCGATCCATCGGTCGCCGTTCGCCTGTCGGCTGCGCAGCTGCGGACACGAAAGTCCTTCCTGCGTGGCGGACCTTCCCTGCATATCTTCGTAGTCACGCTGCGTTGCGATCATGCATGTCACTACTGCCAGGTCTCACGCCATGGTGGTGCCGATGGTCGCTTCGATATGTCCGAAGCCGACGCCGAGCAGGCCGTAGCCCGCTTGTTTGAGGCTCCCGCACGGGAGCTTACGGTCGAGTTTCAGGGCGGCGAACCCTTGCTGGCGTTTGGGCGCATCCGCTCCATCGTCGAGGCGATCACCGCGCGGAATGCGATCGAGCGCCGCCGCATCGCGTTTACGATCACGTCAACATTGCATCATCTGGACGACGAGATGCTCGCCTTCTTCCGCGAGCACGGGTTCCACATCTCGACCTCGTTAGACGGCGATTCCGCGCTGCACGACGCGAACCGGCCGCATCCTTCCGGTGAGGCGCATCGCCGCACCTTGCTCGGCATCGACCGCGTTCGAAGCGCGGTCGGCGTCTCCGCGGTCTCCGCGCTCACCACGATCACACAACGGGCGCTCGAGCATCCCGAACGAATCGTCGATGAATACGCGCGGCTCGGCTTTAAATCGATCTTCCTTCGCCCGCTCAGCCCGTTCGGCTTCGCCGCGCGTGCGCGCCGGAAGCTCGGCTACGCGCCGCAGGCGTTTACGGCGTTCTACGAGCGAGCCTTCAAGCACATCGTCGCCTTGAACCGATCGGGCACGCGCATGGAGGAGGTCTATGCCGCGATCCTCCTGCGCAGCATCCTTACGCCCTATCCCACAAGCTATGTCGACCTTCGGTCGCCGGTCGGGTCAGGCTTTGGCGCGCTGGTCTACAACTATGACGGCGGCGTGTTCGCGTCCGACGAAGGCCGCATGCTCCATGAAATGGGCGACGACGCGCTGCACCTTGGTCATGTCTCGCAGCGCTATGATGAACTGATGCGCTCGGACGCCATCCGCCTGCTGGCCGCCAGCGGGCTTGCCGAAGCGATGCCTGGCTGCGCCGATTGCGCCTTTGTTCCCTATTGCGGCGCCGATCCCGCCTCGACGCTGGCGCAACGCGGGGAGCCGTTTGGTCACCGCGCGTTCAGCGGGCACTGCCAGCGCCACACCGCGCTGTTCCAGCTGTTGTTCTGCCACCTTGCAGAGGGGGACGACGAGGTAAAGCGCATCTTGCTCGGCTGGGCGCTGGGCAAGCAGGTCCAGGAGGCGGCGTGATGGCCAAGCCGCTCCATACCCGCGCGGTCGCGCAGGGCTGGCCACACGAACCGTCGATCCGCAAGGCGCTGTTGCTGCGCGAGGCCCTTGCTCAAAGGGTGCCCTTGCACGAGGTGATCGCCGACCTTCGCGGGCTCGATGACGTGGATTTGGGATCGCTGGCGTCGATCGGACTCGGCGGCGTGCTCATGTGCGAAGGCTCGGACTACGTTACCTTGCCAATCCTGCATTCGCTTTCGGATGATGCCGTGGTGGGCGAGGGCGACGTGCTACGCATCCACCCGTCCGGTCAGATCAATGTCCTTTACCGGCGCGGTGCGAACGCCAACGCGCTGTTCGTCACCGAGCGCTGCAACAGCAAATGCCTTATGTGCAGCCAGCCACCGCGCGACGACAACGACGACTGGCGTATCGCGGAGCTTGCGCGGGTTATTCCGCTTCTTGATCCGGAGCTTCCGGTTCTCGGCGTCACGGGCGGCGAACCGACGCTCTTGGGCTCAAAGCTGGGATTGCTGTTTGAGACCGCGAAGCGCTTCTTGCCGCACACAACCCTGCATGTCCTTAGCAACGGGCGCGCCTTTCAGTCCCGCGTGTTTACGGCCGGCTTTCAGGCAGCTGTCGATCAGGTTGTTTGGGCCGTCCCACTCTACGCCCCGACCGCGGCGGCCCATGACTACATCGTGCAGTCGTCCGGCGCTTTCGTCGAGACGGTCCACGGCCTCTACAACCTCGCCGAAGCCGGCCACGCGATCGAGCTTCGCTGTGTCATCAGCCGCGAAAACGCAGGCCGCCTCCTCGCCCTGGCCGAGTTCGTTTCCCGCAATTTGCCGTTCGTACGCCACGTTGCGTTCATGGGGCTCGAACCCATGGGGTATGCGCGCGTTAACCGCGCCGCGCTCTGGATCGACCCCGCTGATTACGGCAACGCCCTGCGCAGGGCCGTCCTGCATCTTCATCTGCGCGACATTCCCGTCTCGATTTACAACCTGCCGCTCTGCGTGCTGCAGGAGGATATGCGGCCCTTTGCGCGTCAAAGCATTTCGGACTGGAAGAACGTTTACGCGCCCGAATGCGACGGCTGCGCGGTGAAAGACCAGTGCTCCGGCTTCTTTCGCTCGGCTGGCGCCGACTGGCGTAGCCGCGATGTTGCAGCCGTCCGCGCTCCGGAGGCCGTCGCATGAAACGCGACTGGGCAGCCTACCTGCGCAAAGTCCTCGCCTGGTCCATGCCGGCTGCCGCGACGGCAACCGTATGGTCGCCGTCGTTCTCTGCCACGCTTCCGTCTGACAACGCCGACGCCGCGGCCGCGTCTCCGGCCGGCGCTCCGATAACCTTCGAGCGCCCAAACTATATCGACGGTCCCGACCGCTATGCGGCGCATCGCAGCCATTCTAGCCACCGCAGCCATTCAAGCCATCGCAGCCACAGCTCGCACTATTCCGGCTCGCGTGGCGGCATTTACGCTCCCTCGCTGCCACCGGCTACAACGCCGCTGCCTCCTGCGACGCCGCCAGCCGCGGCGGGAAGCGCTCCTAGCCAGACCGAGCGCGCCCCGCTGAATATCGCGCCGCCTGCAACTGGTACCCGGCCGCCCGCAACGGCCGCACCCGCGGCGCCTGCCTCACGGCCGCACGCGGCTCCGCCGCTCCGTCCGGAGATCGTCGTCATGCGCGTCCAGCTCGAGCTGAAATCGCGCAAGCTCTACGACGGGCCGATCGACGGGCGCATGTCGGAGGGATTCCGCAACGCCTTGCGGGCCTTCCAGATCCTCCAACGGCTTCCCGACACGGGAACGATGGATAACGCCACGCTGGCGCGGCTTGGGATCGTCTATTGACGGGGCAGGGCTCTGGATGCCGCACTGGCGGAACAAAGGATGCTCGCCTTTTTCTGCCGCCACCTCGTAGGGCTGTGCGTACCTACAGGCATAAGACGGCGGAAGATGCAGCCCTACCTGCGACCGTTCCCTATTTCGCATCGGTCAGTCGCTTTGCCCAAGGCACAAATCGAACCTCGCCCCGCCAATGGCAAGTGAAGCGATCGGAATACACGCCCTCGTAATCAGCAAGGCTCAGCAACAGAAGCTCAGTTGAGCGCTGGGCAAGGCTCCACGTCTCGTAAGTGTAGGCTCCAAGTTTGCCCTTGAGACGGCTCGAGGGATGCACCAACTCGTTCCGGACCTTGGTGATGACATCGGGTATGTCCTTCCAACCCTCCTTTGCCCTAGCGCGGTAGACGGTTCGCGCTTCGCGCGGAATCGCAACCGGGATTTTCAAGCGGCGAAACGTTTCGCGCATCCGGCTCGCAGCATTGTTTTCAGCGACACGCACACCCTCTGTCGCGAGATAATTCGACGCTATTCTCTCCAATGCCGCTTGGCTCAGGATGACCCCGCTGTCGATGCCGGCTCCTTCACCACCACGGTTGCTGCGCAAGTACCAATAGAGTGCCGACGCAAGCTGCCTCGTTTCTAGTAGCGAACGAAATTTCGGATAAAGCGTTGCCAGGCAATCGACGTGATGAACGTCACACCACGACCTGTGGCTCTCCCACGAATTTCCTAATCGGATGCCCCAATCTTCAAATACGCGTTCGCCATTTTGATCAAAGCCAACCGCAAGCACTGGGGTGACCCAAGCACCTCGCGCAAACGACAACAGTTGGTGAAGTTCTCGCAATGCGTTTTGAGACGCAGCCCTGGTGAAGGTCTTGCCGTCCGTGCGCTTGAGGCTTCCGACATGTGTTATCGCATGGCCGCCCTGGGCATTCAGTTGCTTGATGAGCCCCCCTGTGTGGGGCTGGGTCTGGATTTCGATCGTCCACTCGGCATCCGCGAGAACGACACGTCCCAGCCGTTGCCAGCCACCTTTCTTGTATTCGTGGCGAATGTCCGATTTCGAGAGGAAATCGGAGAAATTCATGATGTGAAAGGTCAGCGACTGCAATCGCCGCTTTGGATGAGGGCAGATCGCCAACCGCGATACGGTTGGCAGCAGTACCACAGACGCGCCCTCACCAGTAATGTTGAGCGTCTTCATGAAGACCCTCAACGGTTTCGAATGCTGGCCGTATCTCGCCATCAACGCCGCGCGAGAGTCCTGCATCAGGAAGGAAGCATGCCCGGCCAACGTGGCATGGATGACGACTCGGTCGCTTGGTTGAAGCTCAAGGACGACCTTGCTCTGGCCCGTCACCTTGTGATGGCCCTGCGATATCTCGATCGGACCCTCGCCAAGCGTGATCGGCTCGTTGGGATGGCGAGTGACGTAAGCCGGTTTAATAAGTTCATCCATGAATGCTAACGATGCTCTGACCTGGCGCGCTCGGCAACCAAGCTCCTAAAAACCGATGCACCACCACAAGGCAACCATGAAGTATGGCCGGGGCGGCGCAGCCCCGGCCATACTTCATCTCTAGCAACATTGTGCCTCCGGTTTTCGAAAACCCCGCGCTAGGCGGGGCAAGGTACTCGCTGAGGCCACCATTCGGAATCCCACAACATGCCGTACGCTTCCACGTCGGACGCCTCTTGAGCCGAATCACACGCTGGCTTCAGCAGGCGCCAAACGTTCGATTGCAAATGAGCCGGCGCGCCTTCCGCAAGTACGCCTGCTGCGAGGCCAACCTCGGCAGCCGCCATTTCTGGCGTGCGTGGGCGGGTCGCACGCGACTTGGCTTTGCGCTCAGTATCCCTCATTAGGGTCGGCAGGAGCCGTCAGGTCACGGCGCTTCTTCAGCGCCTCCAGCATCTCCTTCTGCCGTAGGTGGTCTTTCTCTTTCGCTATTTCGTCTAGCTCGCGCAGGATTTTTTCGCGCTCAAACTCCAATGCACCCTTTGCTATCTGCTGTTCAACCCTCAAGCCGTTCAACCCAAATGCCACAAACGAGGTTCCTATGACACCACGTGAGAAAACCACGAAGAGCACGCCACCGACGATACACACAGCGTAGAAAGCCGGATGCTTGAGGTAATCGGCCATGTTTTCGCTCCGTGTTCGGTGAAGCAGAGCGAAGTTACCGAGCACCGTTTCGCTGTCACCTGATTCGTGAAATCGGCATGTGGCTCCGGGCCTTAGAGGTTGCCACATTTCAGCCCCGAGGCGTTTTTCAGAAACGAGCGATTCGTCCACAACACGACGCGTCATCGTTGCTGCGAAAAGCGGGGATATCTGGCGCGGGAGCGCCCGGCCGGAAGGTCGGCAAACGTCGTGGGTTTTCGACTGAAGGGGAAGGGGCGCCTCATGCGGCCCGCGCCCCTGACTAAGAAGCAATCCCGCGAGCGCGGCCGCGTTGGAAGCAATGCGTTCGACGAGTTCCTCGTCGATTTCCCGGCCATAGACGAGATAGATCGCACGCTTATAGCTGACCGCTCGTCGGAACAAGGCGAGCGTCCCAAGATCCTTTCCATATCCACGATACGCGCCAATCGCCGACTTCACCTCGATCACCGCGTGGTTGCCCGTCATGTCGCCGGGACGATGCACGATCAGATCGGGTTTGTATCCGAACATCAAAGTGAGAGTGCGGCCGGGATGCCGTGACGGGTTGGAAGTCGCGAGAGAGGCTCGTGGCGCCCGTCGCGGAGATCCGCGCGATGTCCACACATGCCGCTCGCGCTCGCTCGGGGAAGGACCGGACGAGCCTCTATCAGGAAATCACCGACAAGATCGTCGCCGAGCTGGAGGCCGGCCGCGTACCGTGGGTCCAGCCGTGGGGAACCGCGGCGGCCAAGGCGTCGCTCGCGATGCCGAAGAACGCGGCGACGCAGCGCCAGTATTCAGGGATCAACGTGCTGATCCTCTGGGACGCTGTGATCGAGCGTGGCTTTGGCACCCAAAACTGGCTCACGTTTCGGCAGGCGCTCGGGTTCGGCGGTCATGTCCGCAAGGGCGAACACGGCACGACCGTCGTCTATGCGGACCGCTTTGTGCCTGATGAGGAGCGCAAGCGTGCCGCGCGGGACGGGGACGAGCCGAACGCGATCCCGTTTCTGAAGCGATTCACTGTCTTCAACACCGACCAGTGCGAAAATCTCCCGCCGGAACTCGCGAGCGCTCCGGCACCGCTGCCCGAAGGGCACATCCTTCCGCAGGCCGATGCATTGATTGCGGCCACGAGCGCCGACTTCCGCATCGGTGGCGATCGCGCCTATTACAGCCCGGTCCATGATTTTATACAGGTGCCGCGGCCCGAGGCGTACTTCGAGCCGATCAACTGGCACCGGACGGCCCTGCATGAGCTTGGCCACTGGAGTGGCCATCCCTCCCGGCTCGCCCGCGACCTGTCGGGCAACTTCGGGTCTGCGCTTTATGCGAAGGAGGAGCTGGTCGCCGAAATGACGAGCGCGTTCGTCTGCGCCTCGCTGGGTATCGTGCCGACGGTTCGCCACGCCGACTACGTCGGCTCCTGGCTCGAGGTCCTTCGCGAGGATAATCGCGCCATCGTTCGCGCCGCTAGTGCCGCCTCGAAGGCCGCCGACTATCTCCTCGCGTTCCGGCCCGACATCGCGCAGCCCGTCGAAGTTTCCGACGCTTCCGGTCAGGTTCACGCCGGCGGCCAGGCGCTCGCTGCAGGCTGATGCCGAACACCGGAGCGGCCGTCCTCAATCGGAGGACGGCCGCTTTAGTCGTGGCTCCGGGATCATCTCGGGAATCCATCCGTAGAGACCCTTCATCCGCACGGGGGGTGGCGACGAAAGAGTAAGAGCAGGGCGGGGCAGTCCGTGACGGGTTGGAGGTCGAGAGAGAGGCTCTCGGCCGCCCGTCGCGGAGAAACCGATATGGCAACTGCCAAGATCGTGCTGAACGCGTCGCGCGACATCCCCTTCAACAAGCTGGTGCTGAGCCAGTCCAATGTGCGCCGGGTCAAAGCCGGCGTCTCCATCGAGGAACTGGCCGAAGACATCGGCCGGCGTTCCCTCCTGCAGAGCCTGAACGTCAGGCCGGTGCTGGACGGAGAGGGCGAGGAGACCGGCATCTTCGAGGTGCCGGCCGGCGGCCGCCGGTTTCGGGCGCTCGAGCTCCTCGTGAAGCGGAAGCGAATGAGCAAGACCCAGCCCGTGCCCTGTGTGGTGCGGACCGAGGGCCTGGCCGAGGAGGATTCGCTCGCCGAGAATGTCCAGCGTGAGGCGCTGCATCCGCTCGACCAGTTTCGTGCATTCCAGACCCTGCGCGACAAGGGCATGAGCGAGGAAGAGATCGCGGCCCGGTTCTTTGTGAACTCGACCGTCGTCAAGCAGCGGCTGAAGCTTGCCGCCGTCTCCACGAAGCTCCTCGACGTCTATGCCGAAGACGGCATGACACTGGAGCAGCTCATGGCGTTCACGGTGACCAACGACCACGCACGCCAGGAGCAGGTCTGGGATCAGCTGGCGCGCAGCTACAACAACGAGCCGTACTACATCCGCCGCCAGCTCACCGAAGGGGCGGTCCGCGCCGCCGACAAGCGGGCGCAATTCGTTGGCATCGACGCCTATGAGGCGGCCGGCGGCGTCGTGATCCGCGATCTGTTCGAGCATGACGATGGCGGCTGGCTCCAGGATGTGGCGCTGCTGGATCGACTGGTGATCGCGAGGCTCGAGACCGAGGCGGAAAAGCTTGACGCCGAAGGCTGGAAGTGGATCGCAGCTGCCCTCGACTTCCCGTATGGCCACACCGCGGGCCTGCGGCGACTCGACGGGCGGATCGTCGATCTCACGGACGAGGAACGCGCGGCCCGCGAGGCCTTGCGGACGGAGCTCGACCGGCTCGAGGCGGAATACGCCGAGGCCGATGAACTGCCGGAGGAGGTCGATCAGCGCCTCGGCGAGATCGAGACGGCGCTCATTGCGTTCGAAGAGCGACCGGTCATCTACGACCCCGCCGAGGTGGCGTATGCCGGCGCGTTCGCCAGCATCGACGGCGAGGGCAATCTCCGCGTCGAGCGCGGTTATGTCCGGCCGGAAGACGAGCCGCCGGTCCAGCCGGTCGGTGCGGATGGAGGTGATGCGGCAGTTGCCGCCGATCCGGCCGCTGCCGCCACCCCGCATGGCGTGATCACGATCGGGGCCAACGGCCCTTCCGCCCCGCACGGCGAAGGCGAGGAGGACGACGGCGTCAAGCCGCTCTCGGAACGGCTCATCACCGAGCTCACGGCACATCGTACGCTGGCGCTGCGGGACGCGCTGGCGAACGAGCCGGGCGTGGCGTTCACGGCAGTCTTGCACACGCTCTGCCTCAGCACGTTCTATCGGTTCTCGTCCGGAACCTGCCTCGAAATCTCGGTCAAGAGCGCGAGCTTCATGACCCAGGCGCCAGGCCTTGCCGACAGCGCGTCCGCCAAGGCAATCGAGGCTCGCCATCAGCTATGGGCCAAGCAGTTGCCCAAGGACGAAGATAACCTCTGGGCAGCCCTGATTGCATTCGACGGCGATCGCCAATCCGCGCTATTCGCGCATTGCGCGTCGCTCAGCGTCAATGCGATGCACGAGCCCTGGAATCGGAGTTCGGGGCGCCTCGCCCACGCCGACACATTGGCCCATGCCGTCAACCTCAGCATGGCAGCGGCCGGTTGGAAGCCGACCGTCGACAACTATCTCGGTCGCGTTTCCAAGGCGCGCATCCTCGAAGCGGTGCGGGAGGGGAAGGGCGAAGCGTCCGCGCAGCTCATCGATCATCTGAAGAAGGCGGACATGGCCAAGGAAGCCGAACGGCTCCTGGCGGAGACGAGGTGGCTGCCCGAGCCGCTGCGCACGGCGGACGTGCAAGTCACCGACGCCGACACCGAAGCGGACGCCGGAGCCGATCCTCTGCCCGCGTTCCTTGCCGACGGCGAGGACGGCGGCCCTGAAGGGCCAACGCCGTCCGATCCCGAGGACGACCCGTCGCCCGCCGTCGCTGCGGAGTGACGCTGGCGAGCGAGGCGGCTCCGGCCGCCTCGCAGCCCTCTTCCATCTCTCAACTTCAACCGGATGCCCGGCCTCGCGCCGGGCATCCCCGCTTCGGGAGGGCGGTCATGCCGAGCTTCACCATCGAAACCACGTATCATCTGCCCGTCTACCGGCACCGGACTTATGCGGCTGACACGGTCGAACAAGCCTGCCAGCTTGCGGTCGAAGACGACGACTGGTCGGACGAGAAGCGCGATTACGAGTCGGCCAGTGAGGCCTTTGTCTGTGGTGTATGGCACGGTTTGGATGCCGCCTATCACGGCGCCCCCATGCCGATCCCGTCGCACTTTCGCGAGACCAATGAGCGCAAGGCCGCGCATTTCGAGACGTTGCTCGGCATCCTGAAGATACTCGCTCACGCGAGAGAATCGCATATGCCAGATTTCCCGTTCTGGCTTGCGCGCGCCGAAGCCGCCATCGCCAAGGCGGAGGCCATCCTTGCCGGCGCGCCCGACCCCGGCTGAGACGGACGCCGCTTCGCCTCGGGAGCGGACAGCTCTCGCCATCCTGCGGGCGCACCGGCGCGAGGCTCGCGTACCGCCAACACGAACCCGGCGGGATCGCCCCACCGCCTGATCACCGCCGCGGCATGCCCGGTTTGGGCGCGGCGGCGCTCGAGGTCAACGGGCAAGCCATTTCCCCAGTCACCTCCGGCGACGGGTGACCTGCGCGCCTGGACCGCGTCCGGCCGGCCATCACCGCAACGGGTGATCAAGAGGAGAGCAGCGATGTGCCGGGTTCTCAACAAGCATCACGCGGGCGTGCCGGCGGGCGCCGTCTACATCGGGCGCGGCAGCAAGTGGGGCAATCCGTTCCGGATTGGCCGCGATGGCCACCGCGCCAGCGTCATCGCGAAATACGCGCGCTGGCTGGCGGACCAGCATCAGCTGCTTCGCGCGCTCGACGAGCTGCGCGGTCGCGATCTCGTGTGCTTCTGCGCACCGCTCGCCTGCCATGGCGATCTCTTGTGCCGCCTCGCCAATGCCACGCGCGAAGAGCGTATCGCCTGGTGGCGCGGCATCAGGTCCGCAGCATGAAAGCAGGTCGGGCGGGACCGGACATGCCCTGCCGACGTGAGAGGGAAAGGATGGCCGGAACGGGTTGAGCCGGCGGGGTCGAGAGAGCGCCCCGCGGCTCGTCCCGTCTCCGCTCTCCCGGATCTCCCTCATGAATTTCATTCCTGCCTCGACGGCCGCAGTCGCGGCCGCTCCTTCTGTCGCGCCCGCGACGGCGTCACCGTCGGACATGGGCGCCAGCCTCCTCGCCGCCGCCCAATTGCTCCTCACCGATCTCGAGCGCGGACGCATCATCGATCCGTCCACACTCCGTGCCGCGATGGGCGCAACGTTCGGCGGCTCGGACGCCGAAGGCGCCTGGACCTGGAAGACCGCGTATGACGCTTGCGAGGCGGCGCAGATCCTGTTCCTGCGCAGGTTCGGACGCACGATGCGCGAGCATGCTTCCTCGCCGTCGGCGTTCCTCGCCATGCTGGCCAAAGTCGCGGCCCTCATGCCCTCCCACACCCGCCGCTCCGAGGAAAGCCAAGCGCTCCAGCAGTTCTCGACACCGATCGGGCTCGGATTCGTCGCGAGTCTGGCCGCGGCCATTACACCCGCCGATCTCGTGCTCGAGCCCTCTGCCGGCACCGGGCTCCTCACGATTCATGCCGAGCTTGCAGGCGCAAGCCTCGTCCTGAACGAGTTCGCCGACACCAGAGCCTCTCTGCTTGAGCATCTGTTCCCCGGCATCGCGGTCACCCGGCACGACGCCGCTCACATCCACGATCATCTCGACGCGACCGTTCGTCCGACGGTTGTGCTCATGAATCCGCCGTTCTCGGCGGCGGCTCATGTCGATGGCCGCGTTGCCGACGCGGCACTCCGGCACTTGTCCTCGGCGCTCGCGCGTCTCGCCGACGGCGGCCGCCTGGTCGCTGTTACCGGTGCAAACCTTTCACCTGACAATCCGTCCTGGCGCGACAGCTTCGTTCGATTGCAGGAACGCGCCCGTGTCGTGCTCTCGGCAGCGATCGATGGGCACCTCTATGCCCGTCATGGCACGACCACCGAGACGCGGCTGACCATTATCGATCGCGTTCCGGCTGAAGATCCGGCGACATTTCCTGCCTGTCCGGGAATGGCGACAGACCCAGCGATGCTGCTCGACCGCGTGACGGCGCTTGTCCCCGCGCGACCGCCTGTGACAGGGGCGCAGACGGTCCCAGCAGCGCCGCGCAAAGCGATTGCTCCGCGAACGCCAGCTGGGCGTCCGCTCGCCAAACCGCGCATTCCCGCCACTGGGGGCGAGTCCACCGCCATCGAGGTCGCGTACGACACCGTCGATTGGACGCCGGAGACCGGGGGGCACATCACGGACGTCCTTTATGAAGGCTACGTCCTTCAGTCGATCCGTATTTCCGGTTCTCGGCCCCATCCCACGCGGCTCGTGCAGTCAGCCGCCATGGCATCGGTGGCGCCACCGAAACCAAGCTATCGACCGCATCTGCCGCCAGCCGTGATCTCTGACGGCTTGCTATCGGATGCCCAGATCGAGAGCGTGATCTATGCCGGCGCGGCCCACGCCGGATATCTGGCGGGCTCCTGGACGGTCGACGAGACCTTCGATCTCGTCTCGGCTGCGCCAGACGATGCCGAAGGGGTTGTCCGTTTCCGCCGCGGCTGGTTCCTGGGTGACGGCACCGGCGCCGGCAAGGGCCGCCAGGTTGCCGGCATCCTGCTCGACAACTGGCTCAAGGGCCGGCGCCGCGCCGCCTGGATCTCCAAATCCGACAAGCTGATCGAGGATGCGCAGCGCGATTGGTCGGCGCTCGGCCAGGAGCGGCTCCTGATCACGCCGCTCGCGCGTTACCGCCAGGGCACGCCCGTCCGGCTGGAGGAGGGCATCCTTTTTACAACCTACGCCACGCTACGGTCCGATGCGCGCGAGGAAAGAGTTTCGCGCGTGCAGCAGATCGTCGACTGGTTAGGCCGCGACTTCGACGGAGTGATCGTCTTCGACGAGAGCCACGCCATGCAGAACGCGGCCGGCGAGAAATCCGAGCGCGGGGAGCGCGCGCCCTCGCAGCAGGGGCGTGCGGGCTTGCGCCTCCAGCACGCTCTGCCGAACGCGCGCGTGCTCTACGTCTCGGCTACCGGCGCCACCACGGTCCATAACCTCGCCTACGCGCAGCGGCTCGGCCTCTGGGGCGGCGCGGATTTTCCGTTCGCCACCCGTGCCGAGTTCGTCGAGGCGATCGAGGCCGGCGGTGTCGCTGCCATGGAGGTGCTTGCGCGCGATCTCAAGGCGCTCGGCCTCTATGCGGCCCGCTCGCTCTCGTTCGAGGGAATCGAATACGAGCTGATCGAGCATCAGCTCACGCCTGAGCAGATCCGCATCTATGACGCCTATGCGGGTGCGTTCCAGGTGATCCACAACAACCTGAATGCGGCTTTGCAAGCCGCCAACGTCACCGGCGAGACCGGGACGCTCAACAGTCAGGCCAAGTCCGCCGCGCGCTCGGCCTTCGAGAGCGCCAAGCAGCGCTTCTTCAATCACCTCATCACGGCCATGAAGACCCCGGCGCTGATCGCCGCGGTCGGCCGCGATCTCGAGCAGGGCCATGCCGCGGTCATCCAGATCGTCTCGACCGGCGAGGCGCTGATGGAACGGCGGCTGTCCGAGATTCCGACCGAGGAATGGGACGACGTGCAGGTCGACATCACGCCGCGCGAATACGTCCTGGACTACCTCGCGCACGGCTTCCCGACGCAGCTCTACGAGCCGTTCACCGACAGCGAGGGCAATCTCTCCTCCCGCCCGGTCTATCGTGACGGCCAGCCGGTGCCATGCCGCGAGGCGATCGAGCGACGCGACCGCATGATCGAACGATTGGCATCGCTTCCACCCGTCCACGGCGCCCTCGATCAGATCGTCCAGCGCTTCGGCACGGACAATGTCGCTGAGATCACCGGCCGCTCGCGGCGCATCGTGCGCAAGACGGGATCCGGCGGCCTCGACCGTCTCGCCGTCGAAGCGCGCGCCGGCTCGGCCAACCTGGCCGAGGCGCAGGCCTTCATGGACGACGACAAGCGCATCCTCGTCTTCTCCGACGCCGGCGGCACCGGCCGGTCGTACCATGCCGATCTCGCAGCGAAGAACCAGCGCCTGCGCGTTCACTACCTCCTGGAAGCCGGCTGGAAAGCCGATACCGCGATCCAGGGCCTCGGCCGCTCGAACCGCACCAACCAGGCGCAGCCACCGCTGTTCCGGCCGATCGCGACCGACGTCAAGGCCGAGAAGCGTTTCCTCTCAACGATCGCACGGCGGCTCGACACGCTCGGCGCCATCACCAAGGGCGAGCGCCAGACCGGCGGCCAGGGGCTGTTCCGTACCGACGACAACCTCGAATCCGCCTACGCGCGCGCGGCGCTGCGCCAGCTCTATCTCTTGCTCTATACGGGGAAGGTCGAAGGCTGCTCGCTGCAGGCGTTCGAGGACGCCACAGGCCTGCGCCTCGCCGACAACGACGAGAGCTTGCGTGAGGACCTGCCGCCGATCACGACGTTTCTCAATCGTTTGCTCGCGCTCACCATCGATCTGCAGAACACGCTGTTCGGCGTGTTCGACGATCTGTTGCGGGCCAAGGTCGAAGGCGCCATTGCCTCGGGTACCTATGATATCGGCGTTGAGACGATCATCGCCGAGAGCCTGGCCATCGCCGATCGTCGCACGCTCTATGTCCACCCGCAGAGCGGTGCCGAGACGAGCGTGTTCACGATCATGCGCCGCGACCACAACCGGCCGTTCACGCTGGCCGACGCGCTGCAGCGCGCGGGTGATCGGCGTGCGCGGCTGCTCGTCAACGCTCAGTCCGGCCGTGCGGCCGTCGAGGTGCCGGCGCCGAGCCTGATGCACGACGACGGCACGGTCGAACGACGCGTCCGTCTGCTCCGCCCGATGGAGCGACCGGCAATCTCGGTCGACGATCTGGCGCATTCGCACTGGAAGGAGGCGGATCGCGCGGAGTTCATCCATGCCTGGGAGGCCGAGATCGCTGCGGTGCCGAAGTTCACCGACAGCAGATTCCACATCGTCACCGGTCTGCTGCTGTCAATCTGGAAGCGCCTTCCGAACGAGTCGATGCGAATTTATCGGCTCCAGACCGACGGCGGCGAACGCGTCATCGGCCGGCTGGTCTCCCCCGTCTGGTTTGCGCGGGCGACCGAGAGCGACGCGCCGAGCTTGAGCCCGGCCGACGCCTTCGCGACCGTGCGCGACGGAACGGCCATTCTACAGCTTCAAGACGGATTGGAGCTGCGTCGCGCCAGCGTGATGCGGGAATTCCGCATCGAGCTCACCGGCTTCACCGACGGCATGGTCGAACGGCTGAAAGCGATCGGCCTCATATCCGAGATCATCGCGTGGAAGCTCCGCCTGTTCGTGCCGACTGGGGCATCGGGGCCGGCAATCCTCGCCAAGCTGATGGAGCGTCATCCGCTCGTCCGGGTGGCCGAGAAGACGGCGGCTTGAGGTGGGTACCGTGTCCTCGCACGCCGCCGAACTGGCGCACCGCCTCGCGCGCGATGCCGAGGCGGTGTGCCGTCACTATCTCTCCAATGGCCGCCGCCAGGGCCGCTACTGGCTGGTCGGCGATGTCGCCAACACGCCTGGCCGCAGCCTGTTCGTCCGCCTGACCGGTCCGGAGAGCGGCAAGGGCGCTGCCGGAAAATGGACCGACGCCGCGACCGGCGAGCACGGCGATCTGCTCGACGTGATCCGAGAAAGTTGTGGCCTCGTCGATTTCCACGACGTCATTGCCGAGGCCCGACGCTTTCTCAGCTTGCCACGGCCCCAGCCGTCGCCCGGTTGCCACACGCGGAAACAGTCGCCGGCGCCGACCGGCTCGCCCGAATCGGCCCGCCGCCTGTTCGCGATGTCACAGCCGATTCCGGGCACGATCGCGGAGACGTATTTGCGCAAACGCGGCATCATGGCCTTGCACGAACTCCGCGCTTTGCGATTCCACCCGCGCTGCTATTACCGGCCCGATGTCGACGCCCCGACCGAAGTCTGGCCGGCGCTCATCGCCGCAGTGACTGATCTTGACGGCAAGATCACCGGGGCGCATCGGACCTGGCTCGATCCGTCCGGCTACGACAAAGCACCCGTCGACACACCACGGCGCGCCATGGGTCATCTCCTCGGGCACGGCGTCCGTTTCGGTGCTGCGACCGATGTCATGGCGGCCGGCGAAGGCCTCGAGACCATGTTGTCGCTGCGCAGCGCTTTGCCGGCTCTGCCCATGCTCGCCGCGCTCTCGGCCAATCACCTCGCCGCCATCCTGTTCCCGGCACCGCTTCGCCGCCTCTATGTCGCGCGTGACCGCGACCCGGCGGGCGACCTGGCCGTGGCAACCTTGACCGAACGGGCGCAGTCGGCCGGGGTCGAGGCGCTGACCCTCACGCCGGTGCTCGGCGATTTTAATGAAGACCTGCGAGAGCTTGGTGTCGATGAGCTTCGCGCGGCTTTGCGCATTCAGCTCGCCCCGGAAGACATTCCGCGATTCCTGCTCTCGATCGACACGGCCCAGCCGGGACGATGAGTGTGGGGCTAGGAGCCTGTCCAGATAGGGCTGGCAGGGGTCCGTTTCATAGACGATAGCCAGCTCATGCCGCGCTGGCGAGTTTGGTGAGGTTGTGGGCGGTGCAGATCAGCGTCCATTCGGCCTTCACTTTCTCGATGCCGCGTAAGAGGAACTGCCTGAACCCTCTGGCCTGCTTGATCTGTCCGAACACCGGCTCAACGATTTGCTTCCTGAGCCGGTAGCGGCTGCGCCATCCGGCCCGCTTGAGCTTGTCGCGCATGGCTTGGGTGAGTGGTCCATTGATTTTTCGCTTGCTGTCGGCGGGATGTTTGGCACGTCCGGTTGCGACGTAAGCGCTGATGTCGCGATCGGCCAAGGCTTGCAGGTTGGCCTCGCTCAGATAGCCACTGTCGGCCGACGCTTCCTGCGGCCTGGCGCCAAGATTGGCCTCAATACCTGCAATCAGCCCGACCAGCTGGCCATGATCGCTCATGCTTGCGGTCAGCGCGTGCGCGACAATGATCTGGGCTGTTGCGTCGACCGCGGCCTGCGCGTTGTAGCCCTGGATGTAGCCGTCCTTGGTCTTCAAGATGCGGCTGTCCGGATCGGTGAAGTTGCGTTGCGCTTTGCCGTCCGGCGCGGCCTTCGGCGGCGCTGGCGTCTTGCCGTTCTTCTTGCGACCTTCGGCCAAGCGTCTTTTCTCTGCCTCGGCCCGCCGCTGCTGCTCCTGCTCGGCGGCGGCTTTCGCCTCCGCCTCCAGTTCGGCCTTGGCCTCGCGGATCTTGGCAAGCCGCTTCTCCTTGTCGGCTATCCAGTCCGGCATCTCATCGCCGCGCTTCGTCCCGTGCAGCCTGTCCTCCTCCGCATCGGCCGCCTCGGCGGCCTTAAGCCAGCGGTCGACCTCGGCCTTCAGCTCCGCTTCCCGCTTCTTCATGCGCTCGTAGCTCATCGCTTTGTGTTTCGACGCGTTCGCCTTGATCTTGGTGCCATCGAGCGCGACGTGCCCGAGCTTCACCAATCCGGCTTTCTCGGCGAGCTTCAACACCTGCACAAACAGGCCGGCCAGGGCCTGCAGGTGCCGCTTGCGGAACTCCGAGATCGTGCGGAAGTCCGGCGGGTCGCCCGCCACAATCATCATGAAGTCCGCACGCTCTACCGCTGCCCGGGCGATCCGGCGCGACGAGTAGATGCCGCTCGCGTAGCCATGCAGAAGCAGTGCCGTCATCATCCGTGGATCGAACGGCGGCTGACCCAACCCGCTCGTGTAGCTGCCGCCAATCGCCGAAAGATCAAGCTCCTCCCGCACCAGCATCACGATCAGCCGAGACAGGTGATCCTTGGGTACGTAGTCCTCAACGTTCGGCGGCAGCAGCTGGACTTGATCGATCTTCCAAAGCCGAAAATCCTTGCTCATAACCCAGCAAGGAATCAGACTCACCACCACTTGACCAGTGACTACTCAGACAGGCTCCTAGGTGCGGTGAGATCATCGACAGCCGGCAAGGAGACGTCGATTAAATGAAAGCAATTCGCGCAGTCAGGAACGTAACCTTGCTATGCGAGGCCGTCGTGAGGTTGACCGCAAACAAGGCGCGCTTGACCTTCCGTTGATGGCTCGCTTGCGGCGAGATCGGCTGCGGGCATACGAACGAAGCGATGGAAGATAAGATGAACGGTGCATCTGCGAACAGCCTGTTGACACTCGTTGTCATCAAAACACCTGCTTTTGCTCCGCGCATAACGCGTCGATCGACGCAGTGCGAGGCGATGGACGATCCGCGGATCTATCGCTGCGATACGGACGATCCGCGGTTGCGCAGGCGCGAATTCGGCTTTGACCTCAAGGTCATGCGGTATTTACCGACATTCGGGACCGGCCTGAACGGTGCTACAAGGCCGCCTCGCTTCCCGCCCTAGCTCAGCTCCTCCGCTTCGAGCGGCCAAAGCGCTGCACTACCATTTCAAGGGGATGCTCCGGGCGGTGCGATCGGGTGCGTTACAGATTGCCGCATGGAGGCATGGAGGATCGTGTGTCTGCCGGGATAGACCAATGATTGCAGGACCCGCAGCGATATTTTCACGCCTCCGCCTGACCGTGTTCCGGCTGCTGTTTCTGCCCGGCTACCACACCCTCGCGAGGCTGCCATGGCGAGCCGAGCTCTTGAAAACCCTTGCGCCGCGGACCGGCGATCGCATCCTGGAAATCAGTCCAGGCTGGTGCAGCTCGTGCGGTGAGCTCGCCGGGGCATACCCCAAGGTCCATTCTGCCGCGATACAGCGCGATGATGGGCCCGAAATCATGGCTGCCACAAATGTCGAGCACGTGTCTTGCTCCCGGGGCTGCATTGCCTGTGATGGGGCCTCCTTCGACAAGGTGATTTGCGCTCTGGCCCTTCACCCGCTCATGCCGGAGGAAAAGCTGACGCTGCTCAAGGAAATGCGCCGCGTTCTACGACACGGCGGCACGCTGCACTTGGCCGAACTCGATAAACCTCTGACCACGCGCAAAGACGGCGCGCTGCGCGGCACCTCGTACATTTTTGGGCCGGAAGCGGCGCGCCCGCATCTAGACGGAACATGGCTCTCGCTGGTCGAGCAAGCGGGATTCGCCGGCGTGCGCCGCATAAAAAACTGTTCGGAGGATTTCGCCCAAGTGGCGATTATCAAAGCGCGACGCGCTTGAAAGATGATACCGGAGTTCGTGCCCCGCTACGCGCCGCCGGAAGATGGTACAAGAGCACGCATCGACATTACTGAGCGCCGGCCGCGAGCAGTTCGGAATCCAAGCTGCCAAGGTACGTTTCCGAAAGTACGCCTTCAGAACGGACCACAGATTGACCACAGCCCCCCAGCAGACGCGAACAAACGTGCGTGAATACGACGAAAAATATCAATTGGTGTTGAGTTTTCCGGATCGGTCTAGCTGCTCATAACGGCCTGGTTGCAGGTTCGAGCCCTGCGTGCGTCACCGGCTTCTCCCGAACGAGCCACTCACCTCGGCGGCCTTGCAGTGTGTTGCCCGTCTCCGCATGACGACGCACAGCTACGCCGACCGCCCTAGCCCGCCGCTCGGAGCAGCAAGTAAAGCTGGTTGCGCTCCCCCGCAACCATTCCGGCAGAAATCCCAGCAACTGCAATAAGTTGCTCGGATTTCGCGTTTGCGCCCACAAGGCATATCCCAAGAAAATCAAGCACTTAGGTTCGCAGGTTCAAATCCCGGCTCGCAGCCAATTGCAAGGCCAGATGTTGCCATATGGCATCGGAATGTCTACTTTGGGCCAAATGGAGATGGTCATGACAGTCCTTCAGCCAATTCCGACGGCACCCGCGGAGTTCTCGCCCGCGCCCATCACCGATGAAGAAGCCGCCGCGATGTTTCGCGCAGCGCTCAACCTATTCCGCCACTGGGACCTCTCGGACGACGAGGCTGCCACGCTTGTCGATTTGCCGGTGCGCACTTTCCGGCGCTGGAAAGCGGGTGACGTGGGGCGCATCGATCGCGACGGCAAGGCGCGGCTCTCCAACATCATGGGCATCCACAAGGCGCTGCGAATCATCTTCAGCGATCCACACCGAGGCTATGCCTGGATCAAGGCACCCAATGAAGCCTTCGCCGATCGAAGTGCACTCGACGTCATGCTGGGCGGAGAACTGACCGACCTGATGCGCGTGCGGCGTTACCTTGACGCCGAACGGGGCGCTTGGTGATCGATGTCTCGATCATTTCCATCTCTCGGGTCGAGTGGCGAGACGCGGTAAGGATCGTCCGCAGCCGCTTTCCACCGATCGATCTGTTCGAGGACATCGCCGATCCGGCCGACTGGCCTCTTCTGCTCTCCGCGGAACAGAAGACCAATCCGCGCCTCATGGAGAGCATCGGCAATCTCGACCTGGTGCCTCCGGAGCGCCGCGTCGGAGGGCCGGGTGCGAGCTGGCTGATGGCGCCCTTCGTTCATGTGACTGCCGACCGTCCGAGCCGCTTCAGCCGGGGGCTTTTTGGCGTCCTCTACGCCGGCCGGGAATTCGAGACCGCACTGCTCGAGACGGCTCACCATCACGCGCGCTTCATGGCCAGAACGAAGGAGCCGGCTGGGTGGACGTCGCAGTTCCGGGAAATCGTGCTCGATATCGATGGCCGTCTTCACGATCTGCGCGGCAACAAGCCTGGCTATGCCGGAGCCCTTGATGCCGGCGACTACGGTGAGGCGCAAGCGCTCGGCGAGCGGCTTCGGGCCGGAGCATCTGAAGGCGTTGTGTATCCAAGTGTTCGCAGGTCGGGCGGCGAATGCGTCGGACTCTTCCACCCTGACCTCGCGTCAAATCCCCGGCAGGGCAGGCACCTCGATTATCACTGGGACGGAACGCGCGTCGATCTCTTCCGCGAGCCTGGGAGCGGTATCGTCTATAGGATTGTCTAAACACCGTGGAGCCCATGGCATCGCACCCAACTCGATAGCGTGCTGTAAGAACCTGCCGTCTCGCACTGATAGGGAATCTAGCGCACTTTGCGAGCTCTATTTCTGCGGCGTTGACGGAAAGCCCACGCGCGCCGTGGCGCTGGTCAATGCTTTCACGTCGGTCTTCGCGTCGTCGTAGACGACCACGGCACTGTGATTGCGCAGCGAGACGTCCGCTTTGAGCACGCCCGTCACGCTCTCAAGCGATTTCTTGACGTTATAGGCGCAAACGACGCAGGCCATGTTGTCAACGGCCAAAACGATTTTTCGCTGCTCCGCGGATGCTCCGCCAAGGCCGAGGAGCAGGGCGAGAGCCAAAACACCGAAGGTGGCGAGCCTTTTCACGACGGTTCCGCTCACGCCAATTCGGGAATCCAGAAGAAGATCGCATTCAGCATGTAGAGGCCCATGGCGATCAGGACGAGACCGCCGGCGATCTCGAACCCGCGCCGGTAGCCGGCCAGGCCCTTCAGATGCTCGAGCCAGCCGATCGCGAACGCTCCGACCGCGACCGGGATGGCACGGCCGAGTGCGAACGCCAGAAGCAGAACCACGCCCAGGAACACCGAGCCGATTCCGGCGGTCACCCCAAGCAGCACGACGAGCGCGGGCGTGCAGAACGGACAGATGGCGACCGCGAACGAATTCCCAGCAGGAACGCGCCCCAGGCGGCGGCAGGCCGGCTTCCTCGAAATCCGGGTGAGGGCAGGGGAATGCGCAGCCACCCGGCCCAGATCAGGCCGAGCACGATCAGGAGCGGTCCAAGAAACAGGCCCCACGCTCGCCCCGTCGCGTCGGCAGCCCACCGGCCGCCGAGGCCCGCGATGACGCCGAGAACGACGTGCGTCAGGATCAGGCCGGCGATGAACATGGCTCCGAACAGCAGCGCCTGGGCTCTGTCGCGTCCGCGCGTGACATAGGCGAGCGACACCGGGATTGATGCCAGCGCCACCGGATTGAAGCTGAAGAACAAGCCCGCAAGAAACGCCACGCCCGCAGCCGCAAGGCCTGCATGCTCGACCGCTTCACGCAAAGCGTCGGGGTCCATCATTCCGTTCTCTTGGCTCGCACATTCAACGCCTGGCAGAGCTGGCTCGGCGTCGGCATCGAGGTGAAAACCAGCTCATCGTCGATCGCGATCGCGGGCACCGTCAGCACGCCCAGCTCGACGGCTCGATCGACGCTTTTCGCCACGTCCACCTCATGCCATTCGAGGTTCGCCACCGCTTCCTGGGCAGTCGCGCGGAGCTCGGCATTGGCGGCACCGCACGCGGAACAGCCCGGCGCATGGAACAGTTCGACTTTCATCCTTCACTGCACGGGCGTTGCAAGGCCGGCCCGCTCCAGGGCCGCGATAATCGTGCACTCTCTCACCGGCTGTGCCTCGTTGTCGCACTCGGCGATCAGCTGATCGAGCGCCGCGGACATCGCCTTCATGGCGCAGATCTTGTGTTCGATCTGCAGCTTCTTCTCAATCGCGCGCGAGCGGATGTCGCCGCAACACGCCTTTTCACGGCGGCGAAGCACAAGAAGCTCGCGAACTTCGGAAAGGGTGAAGCCGCATTGCTGGGCGTGCTTGATGAAATGGATTCGCCGCGCCGAATCCTTGTCGTACAGGCGGTAGCCCGCCGCGCTTTTGGCGGCCGGTTCAATGAGGCCCTCCCGCTCGTAATAGCGCAGAGTGTCATTGCTGACGTTCGTCAGCCCGGCCAATTTTCCGATGGTGAGCATGCGTCTCTCCGCGGCGGGTTTTGCACCCTGGAGTATACTCCAGGGTCAAGCGCCGCGAGAGCGTTTCACGCCGCCTTCGGGTTCCGCATATTCACGACCGGTTGACCAACGCTGCGGATCGCATCGAAGAACAGCCGCGGCGTTCCCCACAGCGAGTTGATGAAGATCGCCGTGACACTCACCGCCATCGCCACCATCGCCCAGACCGGGTGAACGAGTCCGGTGGCCGCCAGCGGGATGCCCATGCCGTTGAACAGGAACGCCAGCGTCACGTTCTGCACCATCTTGCGGTAGCTCCGGGCGCTGATCTCGCGGGCAGCCGGAATGGCCGACAGCTGGTCCGACAGGATGATGATGTCCGCCGATTCGATCGCGATGTCGGTTCCGCCGCCCATCGCAATGCCGACATCGGCCTGCATCAGCGCCGGCGCGTCATTGATGCCGTCTCCCACCATGGCGGTGCGTGCAGCGGCTTGAAGCCGGCGCACGGTCGCGGCCTTGTCCTGCGGCAGCACGCCTGCATGGATCTCGTCAATACCGAGCTCACGGCCGACAAGCTGCGCGGCGCGCGCATTGTCTCCCGTGATGAGGATGGTCCGGAGCCCCCCGTTCCGGAGTGCCGCGACCGCCTGAGCCGCATCCCGCCGGATGGTATCGCCCGACGCCAGGACACCGAGGAACTGCCACTCCCGCGCCACCGCCAGCACCGTCCGGCCGGCTTTCTCCAGCGCCGCGATGCGATCGTCAAAACGCCTGAGATCGACGCCATGCTCGGCAAGGAAACGCGGACTGCCGACCAGAATCTCACGCCCCTCGATGGTCGCCCGCACACCCTTGCCGGCAAACGCCTCGAACGACTGCACGGCGGGCGGCGTTGCGCTCTGGACGAAGGCTGCCTCGATCACCGCTTGCGCCAGCGGATGCTCCGACGAAGCCTCCGCCGCCGCGGCGACGGCCAAGAGCTCTTGAACGCTCACGCCAGAGGCTTCGACCTCGTGCACCACCGGACGGCCCTCGGTGAGCGTGCCGGTCTTGTCGAGCACGATTTGCTTCACCAGGCGGAAGCCCTGGAAGGCTTCGCCGGTCCGCATCAGGATTCCTCGCTCCGCGGCCTCGCCCGCGCCGCGCACGATGGACAGCGGTGCTGAGATGCCGACCGCGCACGGGTACCCCATCACCAGCACGCTCAAGCCCGCGAACACCGCGCGCTCGAGATCGGGGTGACCCGTGCCAAGCCATGAGCCAAGGAGCCAGCCGATGACGGCGCATGCGGCAATCGCGAGAACGCTCGGTGTGTAGATGCGGAGCACGCGGTCGACCAGATGCAGGATGCCGGGCTTGAGCGCCCGCGCGTCTTCGACGTGTCGGATCACCTGGTGCAGGAAGCTGCCCTCGGCGACCGCCGTCACCTGCACCATCAGCGCGCCGGTTCCGTTGATCGACCCGCCGATGACGCGATCCCCCTCGGTCTTCTCGACCGGCAGCGACTCGCCTGTCACCAAGGCCTGATCGACGCCGGAATGGCCGGAGTGCACGATCCCGTCCGCCGGTATGCGTTCGCCGGGCCGAACGCGAACGAGATCGCCGACGGCCACCTCCTCGATCGGCACTTCCGTTTCGGTGCCGCTGCGCAGGACGCGGGCGGTTTCGGGTTGCAGGTCGAGCAGCCGCTTGACCGCCTGCGAGCTGCGCGTCTTCACGATCAGCGACAGCCATTCGGAAAAGATGTGGTAGGTGCCGACCATCACCGCGACCGCGAAGAACGGTGCCGTGGGATAGCCGGGGCGGTCGAGGATCAGGCCGATGATGCCGCCAGCAATTCCCGCAAATGCGCCGATCTCCAGCAGCACATGCTGGTTGAGAATGCCGCGCCGCAGCGCCTGCACGGCCATATGGAGAATGTGCCGCCCAACACCGAAGACAAGCACAAAGGCGAGCGCGCCGGTCATCAGGGGCGCGGCCTCGGTCAGATAGCCTTGCAGGTTGAGATAGAGCAGCGTCAGCGCCATCACCGTGAGCCCGAGAGCGGCAGCAACAGCCGTCCAGAAGCCGCTCGATCGCAGAACTAGAAAAACAAATGCACCGAGGCTTACGCAAACCAGTGCTGGCAGAAAGCCGATCCAGCCCACGGCCGGATCGGCAATGATGGGAATCGACGCAACGCTCAGCGCCACAGCGGCCACGAAACGGCGCGCTTCGCGCATGAGGTCGCGCTCTTCTTCTTCGAAGGCCCTGAGCTTGCGGGGATCGGAAATGGTGTAACCGATGTCCCGAAGCGTTTGGAGGAGCTTGTCAGGACTTGCGACGGCTGGGTCGTATTCGATCAGCGCCTGCTCGTGGGTAAGGCTCACGGCGACCTTGTCGACGCCCGGCAAACGGCCCAGCGCCTTCTCGATGGTGCCGGTGCAGAGCGAACAGTGCAGGCCACCGATCCGCGCGCGGATTTTGCGGCGACCCGGCCGGGCCGACGGTTCTTCGCTCCACGGCCTGAAGTTCGCAGTCGCATCGATGGCAAGGCTCATGATGCTTTCTCCGGTTGCTCGTCGGACGTGCCTCGGCTGGAACGCCGCAGGCTCAGCCGCCCGCTTCGCCGACGCCGCCGCGCGCCACGACGCGAAAGCCCGGCCGTTGGATCGCATCCACCAGCCGGTCCTCGGCGGTTGCATTCGGGTCATAGAGCACGCGCGCGACCTTCTCGCTGAAAGACACCGATGCCATCCGAACGCCGGCCTCCTTCTCGACGATGCTCCGAATAGTGTTCGCACAGGCGTCGCAACGCATACCGTCGATCTTGAAGATGGTCGTTTTCATCGGTCCTTCCGTCGCGCGTCGATCAAATGAGCTTGCGCCCTGGAGTTAGCTCGAAGGTCAAGTGTCAACTCCGGAGTACGGGGCCCCTTAGGCCCCCGTTCGGAGCAGCAAGTTAAGCTGGCTGCGCTCCCCCGCAACCAGCTTTGCTTGTTCTGCCACCGCACAGTTTCGCACCAGGACCGTCCCGGCATGACGACGCACAGCTAGGCCGGTTTCCAGTCGAAACCCCGAAGAGTCCCGATTTTCGAATAGCGGCTACGCTAACCGCCGGGTACACTGAGGGGTACACTGGAAAATCGGCTCTCGAAAAATCACGTTATTTCAATTGGATATCCAAAAATTCGATTCCGCCCCTGGGCACCATCATTTCAATGACTTAGCTCCGGCCAGTTTCCGCGGTTAAACGCTTTTTGTGAAAAGTCAGGCAGATTTGTTCACTGTTTGCTCCCGAGCGGATCCGAACTGCCCCATCATCATCATCTGCGCCGGCCATTGCGATGCGTCCGCCGTCGCTCAGTGGTGAAAGAGCATTGCCGGCGTTTTCTGACGAGCCAGCGCCGCAAGCTATCGATGTCGAAGCCGGCTTCGACAAGCGTCGTGCCGCATGTGCGACGCGACCCGTGGAAGGTGAGGCCGCCTCGACATTGCCTGGCTGTTCCGCGCAATCGTCTTGACTTCGCGTTGGAGCCGCCATTGCTGGTGGCTGCCAGAGTGACAGCGAACACAGCGCAGCCTAAGCTCACTCCCTGACGGGTAGGATTGCCACAAGGTTGTGTGCATGCCGAACGGCCGCAAGCTGCATGGTCGACCGTTATGGTCGTGGCTGCTCTTGCAGATCGCCGTCATCGTCGCTTTCATTGCCTCGCTCGCCTGTTCGGCCATCGCCAAGCACGACTCCAAGCGGGTGATGGTGCTTCATTCCTTCGGCCGGGATTTCAAGCCATGGAGCGAATACGCAAGAGCGATCCGCGCCGAGCTCGAACGGCAATCGCCCTGGCCGGTCGATATTATCGACCATTCGCTGGTGACTGCACGCTCCAGCGATGAAGATTCGGAAAGGCCGTTCGTCGACTACCTGCGCGCGCTGTTTGCCAGACGCCTGCCCGACCTGATCATCAGCATCGGCGCGCCCGCGGCGGCTTTCGTCCAGCGCAACCGGTCGCAGCTCTTTGCCGATACGCCGATGGTGTTCACCGCCGTCGAGCAGCGCCGGGTTCAGTTTTCCAGGCTGACGGCGAACGATGCCGTGGTCGCCGTCCAGATCAATTACCTTGCCTCCTTCGAGAATATCCTGCGCGTGCTGCCGGACACCAGGAATATCACCGTGGTGGTCGGGACTTCGCCGATCGAGAAATTCTGGAAGGACGCCATTGCCAGGGAGGTCGAGCCGGTCATCGGCCGGGTCACGTTGTCATGGGCCGATCATCTGTCGTTCGAGGAACTCCTGCAAAACGCCGCGAAGCTGCCGCCGCAAACGGCGCTGTTCTGGGAGCTGATGATCGTCGATGCGGCGGGCGTCGTCCATGAAGGCAATGCGGCGCTGACCAGGCTTCATGCCGTCACCAGTGCACCGATTTTCTCTTACGACGAGTCTTTCTTCGGTCGCGGGACGGTCGGCGGCCCGTTTCTTCGGGTGATCGACACCAGCCGAGAGACTGCGGCCGTGGCGGTTCGTATCCTCGGCGGCGAGAAACCGAGCGACATCAGGGTGCCGCCCGTTCAGTATGCCCGGCCGCAGTTCGACTTCCGTGAAATGCAGCGCTGGGGCATTCCCGAGAGCAGGCTGCCGCCGGGGAGTGAGATTCATTTCCGCGAGCCGAGCGTCTGGGAAAAATACCGGCTGCACATGCTTGGGGTCTTCGCTGCCCTGCTGATTCAGGGCGCACTGATTTCCTGGCTGATCTATGAGCATTGGCGTCGCCAGAAAGCCGAGGCGGATTCGCTGCAGCGCATGAACGAGCTGGCGCGGCTGAACCGCATCGCCACCGCAGGCGAACTCTCCGCCTCGATCGCCCACGAGATCCGCCAGCCGCTGGCCTCCATCGCTTCAGGAGGCAGCGCGGCTCTCAATTGGCTGCAACACAAGGTGCCGAACGTCGAAGAAGCGCGCATCGTGCTCGAAGCCATCGTCAAGGCGAGCCATCGCGCTGACGAGGTGATCAAGGGGGTGCAGGGAATGTTCCGCAACCAGCCGGCGGTGCGAGTTGCGGTTGATCTCAACGAGCTGGTTCAACAGGTTCTTCTGCTGGTAGAGCACCCGATCAGGTCCAACCGCATTGTGCTCCAAACCACCTTCGATAACAGCGCGAGTCCGCTTGTGATGGCTGATCCGGTTCAGTTGCAGCAGGTGATCCTGAACCTGATCATGAACGCAATCGAGGCCATGAGCAGCGCTCCTCATCGGGCCAGAGAGTTGCACATCGAGACCCGCTTCGATCAGGCCGGCAACGTTTTGCTGCTGGTCCAGGATTCCGGGCCCGGCTTCGACGACAAGGTCTGCGAAAATCTGTTCAAGCCGTTCGTGACGACCAAACGCGACGGCATGGGAATGGGACTTTCGATCTGCAAATCCATCGTCGAGCAGCACCAAGGCACCCTGACGGCGGCTTCGATCAAATCGCGCGGGGCGATGTTTCAGATTGTCTTGCCACGCGCCAGCATGAATTGACGGAAAGAGCCGCCGGCGCGCGCGGATTGAGCGCGCGATAGTCGGGTGATTGGCTCGCTAGTGACCGCCGAAAACCAGCGTCTTGAACGGCAGCACCAGCGCCTGCAGCCGCAGGATCAATGCGTGCACCAGCGCGAGGGCATCCACGGCGTGCAGCGCCAAGCCCTTGAAGAAGCCAGTCTCCTTCGCCGCGATGATGTCGTGGTTGTTGGAATAGGCGTTGGCGATGCAGCTTGAGCCCGGCGTTACCCCGTCAAGCCCGCCCTTGTAGAGCGGCTCGAGGAACACCAGAAGAGTGCCCGGTCGCGTCACCTGCCGCGCTTCGATCAGATTCTCCCCGCCGCGGAACTGGCCGGCGGCGATGACGTCCTGCACGTCGGTGACCACCATGGGGATGACCGTCCAGGGCTTGGAGATGCAGGTGACTTCGGCGATCATTCCGGGCTTCATGATCTGCGCTTCGATCTGGTCGAATCCGGCTTGCAGGCTGCGTGCGCCGGCGCCCTCGGGTATCAGGACTCCGGCCGGACGCATCAGCGGATTGACGACATCGCCGACCCGCAGGAAGAACTGCTCCACCCGCCCGCTCACGCCGGCGCGGATGAAGGTTTTGTCGAGGTCCACCTGCGCCTGCGCAAGCTCAGCTTCCGCGCTCGCCTGCTCGGCCGGCAGCACGCCCGTGGCGCGGATCTCGGCCGACTGCTTGGCCGCGGTCGCCGCGGCGACCGCGCCCTCGGCACCGCTCAGGCGAACTTCAAGCCGCTCGATGTCGCGAACCGGCACGATGCCGGGGTTGCGGCGGTGCAATTCGCGTTTCGTGTCCAACTCGTCCTGGACCTGTTGCTCGTTGCTTTTGGCCTCGCGAATCTGCGCCTCTGCTTTCTGGATATCGGCCTGAGCGACGACCAGCGCTGCTTCCACCTCGCGGATCTTGCGGCGGGCGGTTTCAATCGCGGCCTGCTGCTTGGTGCTGTCGAGCCTGAAGATCGGCGCGCCCTGGGTGACGGATCCGCTCTGGCCCGAAATAAAAATTTCGGCGACGCGACCGTTGGTCTCCGGAAGGATCGGCACGGTGCGGAAGAACAGCGTGGCGCTGGTCGTGGACGGATGATTGTAGAAGATGACCAGGATCAGGCTGATGGTGAGGATCACGCAGGTCGTGATGCCGTAGCGCAATTCGTACCACACCGAGTAGAGCGTGATCTCCTTGCCGAACCGCTTTCCCTGTCCGTAGCGGCGATAGAGGTAGTCCGGCAGGACGGTGAGCAGTGAGCACAGCATGAGCTCAAGCATGGATCACCTTTCGGCGCTTCGCGACGTCAGCTCTGGGCTCGCTGGCACGCCGCCATCGGCCCGCCTGATGCTGGTCACATTTTCCCGTGCGGTGTCTTGCGATTTGTCAGGCGATCGTTCGCGCGAACCGTTGTCGGCGATCTTCTCGACCGATCCGGCGATCCGGCCGAGCCAGCCGCCGACGTCGGGAAAATCAATCAAAGCCAGCAGCAGGCCGGCCACCCAGAAAATGTGCATGTGGGTGAACAACGCCAGAAGCCCGAGGACGGCCACGATTTCGAATTGCAGCTTGTGAGACTTGTGGGCCATGCGCTCCGGCAGCGTATGCAGCGTCAGGAACAGCACGCCGAATGCGACAACCGCGCCCAAGAGGATGAAGGCTGTGACGACCATCAACACATCGGTTTCGCCGGGCGCGGTAATGAACGCCGGCAGGTGTTGGATGGCGGCGGGGTGAAGCGTCTTGTCCATAATCCCCTCTGGCGCGCCGAACCCATCGAGGAAACGAGGGGCAAAGCTCAGCAAGCGTGGCGTGTTGGCTGTCCGCTGGCACTCTTCCAGTCGGCCCAGTTAAGGCCGCGCGCCCCCGGCCGAAAACTATACGTAGGTGTAAGGGGGCGCCGGCCGGAAGGTGGCCGCGGAAGGCAATATAATGCTCGGCCAGGGAGGAGGACGCCGCTGCGGGCATGCGGTGTTCCACATGATCGGCATCCCGGTGCCGCCGGACCGATGATGGTGTCTGCGCGCGAGATGCCGATCGGCAGGTCCTTGTCGGGCGCGTTTTTCACGAAGCCGGCGAGCAATGCGTAGCAGACGGTGGCGCCGCCGCAGTCCATGACCCTGAGCGGCAGCGGATCGGGCAAGCGGATCGGGCGCAAAAGCTCCTGCAGAAGCTCGAGCGCGCGGGCCTGTTTCATATGGTCGTAGAGCGCCTTGTGCTCCGGGTTCTTCGGCGGCAGGTATTCGTATCGGATCTGGTTCGGCCTTGCCTTGGGTGCCCCGCTTGCACCGGACACGAGCACGAAGAAAGGCATGCCGCCGCCATGCAGGCTGCAACAGCCGAAGCCCGATGGCCCGATTGTTCAAACATACGCTGCCCCCGAGTGGGTCCGCGCCGTGTCGGACCCGGTGCGGGGATGGATTGCAACGTTCCCAGCGCGTGCGCAAAGCCGAGATACATTATATGCAAGTGGTGATAGCGTATCTCGCAATACGGACGTTGTGGGGCAACTCGCATGTCTGAAGCAGCCGGATACTCGGCAGTCGAGCTGCTGCGCGATGGCCGTCAAATCGAAATCCGCGCTTTCAGGCCGGAGGATCGCCCGGCATTCATAGCGGCAGCCGGCGAGGTCGGTCCCCGGTCCCGCTATCTCCGATTCTTCACGCTGAAGCGCCAGTTTTCGGAGGAGGAACGGGAGTTCTTTCTGAATGTCGATTTCGACAAGCACGTGGCCCTGGTCGCGGTCGTGGAGGAAGCGGGACAGAAGGTCATTGTTGGTGCAGGGCGCTATGTCGGCGTTGAGCCCGGAAAGGCCGAGGTCGCTTTCACTGTCATCGACCGGTATCAGGGCCGGGGAATTGGCGCGTCACTGGTGCGGCACCTGGTCATCGTTGCCCGCGGAGCCGGCCTCCATGAGCTGGTTGCGGAGGTTCTGCCGGAAAACAACTCGATGCTTCGTCTTTTCAAGAAGAGCGGTCTGCCTGTGAGCGTCGTCTCGGAACCCGAGGTGGTGCACATCACGATGCGGCTTCGCTGACTTAAAGCCATTAAAGGCTCGTCCGTGCCCTGCCGCCTGCGAGCCGCGCAGCGGCCAATCCCATGGCCATTGCGCCGAGCACAAAGCCGCACGCCGCGGAAGCCTGGAGAGCTTCGAGCATCTGCCCGCGATTGAAGAAGACGATCATCTCGAATGCGAAGACGCCGGGGACCATGATGATGATGCCCGGCACCGTCAGCGTGATCCTGGGTACATTCAGCCGCCGATGGATCAGCGACGCCATGAGCCCCACGGCCAGGGCACCGAAGAATGTTGCCGGCGCCAGCATCATCCCGGCGTCGTGCAATCCCAGGCGCAACTCGTTGGCCAAAGCGGCCATGACGCCGACCGACAGAACCGACCGGCCCGGGCAGTTGAACACCATGGCGAAGGCGCAGCCGCCGACAAAGCTTGCGACCGCCCGAAGCGCGAGCTTGAGTGGATATGCGAGCTCGATGCCGGGCTGGTGCGAAATGCTGGTCCCTGTGATGCCGATGACGATGCTAAGGCCGAAGGTTGCCGCAAGAAACAGCATCACGCCGTAGATGAGGCGCGTCAAAGCAGCGGTGGTCTGGTGCTGCACGAGATCGAGCTGCGCCGCCACCAGCGGAAACCCAGGCGCCAGGAACAGGATCGACGAAATAAGCCCGCCGGGATGATTGGCGGCGCCAAAGCCGAGCCCGGCCGTGGCCGCCGCCACCAGCAGATAGGTTGCTGTGGCGATGACGGCGCACAGGGCCGCGATGAAATGCTGATTGAGGCGATGCCGCGCCAGCAACAGGCGTGCCGATTGGCCGATCCCGCCACCCATGGTCGCGGCGATGATTTCAGGGAGCCCGCAGCCATTGAGGAATGCGAAGCCGCCGCAGGCCGGTCCGACCGCAGCGCCGATCCATGAAACGCGATAAAGCGGCGGCCTCGATTCGATTTCCGCAAGGCTGCGCACAATCGCATCCGGCGTCACGCCGGGCGATGCCTTCGCCGCGAGGTTCTGCAGCGCGCCGAGGCGCTCCGCGTTGACGCCCGGCGGTCCGATCTCACGAACGACGGTCGTCGTGCGGCCGCCGCGGCGGCCGCTCACCACAATGCTGTCGAGCGTGATGCCGGCTGAAAGGCTTTCGAAACCGAGATTCCGAGCCAGGATTTCCAGCCACTCCCGTGTGCGGACGGCCGTATGGCCGGCACGCATCATGGAAGCGCCAAAACCGGCCAGCACCTCGAGACCGTCAATGGCGGGAGACTTGGCCGGCTCACTCCGGTCCGACCCGGCCACTGCGCTGGATGTTGCGGGCGACGACATTCGTCATTCCCGGACCAGACCGCCCGGATCGCGCTGAGGCTGCGGTGTCGGGGACCGGAAATTGTCGATCAGGATATGTACGCTGATCAGCAGAACCCAGAGCGGCAGGACGAGAAAGCACCAGCTGATGTAGTAGCTGCCGACCAGAAGAATGAGCGCAAGCACAAATCCCAGGATTGCGATCCAGCGCGGTGCGATCCGGGTGCGGAGTATCACGGTCGAAAGTGAAATCATGAACACGCCGGCCATCTTGATGGCGTAGACGTTCGCGAGGTTGTAGGCGAGCGCTCTGGCAAGATGCAGCGTTGTCGAGTTCATCATCCCGTCAGGCTCGGCGGTAAAGACGATGACGACGGCCCCGATGACCGCAGCGGACGCAAACAGCATCGCCAGAAACAGCAAGGCGCTGCCGAAAAACACGGTTGCAAAGAAGCGATCCTCCGCGCGACCAAGTCGGTCACGCAGGACGCCGATGAACCAGAGGAACGAGATACCGGCGAACGGCATCAGATTGAGGGCAAGGGCAACGGTGCCGGAGTGACTTGCCAGCCATGCTCCCGATTCCAGGGGATCGGCCGGCACCGAGAGGCGAAACAGGCCAAGCACCGCCACCAGAAGAATGGAAAAAACGATGCCGGCAACTGCCGCAGCTTTTGGAGTCCGCAGGCTGCTGCGCGTGAGGGTTGCGGTTTCCGCCATTGACTTACTGCCGGCGTTTCAGTGTCGTTGTTGCGCCAAGGGCCGCCATCACGTGCGCTCGCCAAAGCTCGACCGGACTATTGCCATCCCGGAACGCTCCGCATGTCGGGCAGTTGATGTGCGATCCCCTTGTGGCAGTCGATGCATGTCTTCTGTCCGGTGAACAGGTAGCGCTGATGAGCATCGACGGCGCGCGGGCTCTGCCGCGTGATGTCCATCGATTGTGCGCTGTGGCAGTTGCGGCATTCCAGCGAGTCATTGGCCTTCATGCGCGCCCATTCGTGTATGGCGAGCTCGAGCCGGTGATCGAGGAATTTCTCGCGCGTGTTGATGGTGCCGAACAGCTTGCCCCAGACCTCTTTCGAGGCCTGCATCTTGCGCGCAATCTTATGGGTCCATTCGTGCGGCACATGACAGTCGGGGCAGTGCGCGCGGACGCCCGAACGATTGCTATAATGCACCGTCGTCTTCAGCTCCTCGAACACGTTCGTCCGCATCTCATGACACGACGTGCAGAAGGTTTCGGTGTTGGTGACCTCCAGCGCGGTGTTGAAGGCGCCCCAGAAGATGATGCCGGCGATAAATCCCGCCATCACCAGAACGCCAAGGCTGAACACCGAGCTTGGACGACGCAGTACGTCCCATATATCGAGCGCAAAGGCGAGGATGCGGCGCCGGAGCGCCGGGCGCGGGGCATCTACCGTTGTCGTCATCGGCGCGGCCCCGGCACGTCACGGGTGAGCAGCGTGTCGATGTCGACGAAGTCGTTCTCGACCGGAACCTTCACGTTGTGCTGCGGCACGTGGCACTGCGTGCAGAAGTAGCGGCGCGGCGAGATCGAAGCCAGGTACTGGCCGTCACGGTCCGAGAAGTGCGTGATGCTGACCATTGGCGCCTGCGACTCGCGGGTGCGGCTTCGCGCATGGCAGGACAGGCATTTGTTGCCGCGGATGCTGACCTCGTAGCCTTCGGTGCTGTGTGGAATGAGCGGCGGCTGCTCGGGATAGTTTCGCGCCTCACGCTCTGAGGTGTTCATCTCCGGCGTCATGATCGGCGGCTGTCCTTCCTGATCGAGCGGGGTCGATCCGCGAAGCGCCGAGAATGTCTGCGCCATGGCGAAGCTCGAAGCGGCTGCCACCAGAAGCGCCGTAGCGAGCAATTTGAGTTGATGTCGCATGGCCAGCCCCCTCACGCGCGCTCGATGCGAACGGCGCATTTCTTGAAGTCGGTTTGCAGGGAGATGGGATCGGTGGCGTCGAGCGTCACCTTGTTGATCAACTGGCTCTCGTCGAACCAGGGCACGAACACCACGCCGCGCGGCATGCGGTTGCGCCCGCGCGTCTCGATCCGGGTGCGGATGAAGCCGCGGCGCGACTGCACCTTGATCTCGTCGCCGCGCCGCATGTTGAGCGCCACCGCGTCGTCCGGATGCATGTAGCAGAGCGCTTCCGGGAAGGCCTTGTGCAGCTCCGGCACGCGCCGGGTCATCGAACCGGAGTGCCAGTGCTCGAGCACCCGGCCGGTGACGAGCCAATACGGATAGGCGTTGTCGGGGACTTCGGGCGGCGGCTCGTAGGGCAGGGCGAAGATCCGCGCCTTGCCGTCGGCAAAGCCATAGAACTCCACGCCTTTGCCTTCCTTGACGTAGGGGTCGTGGCCCTCGCGGTAGCGCCAACGCGTCTCCTTGCCCTTGACCACCGGCCAGCGCAGCCCGCGGACCTCGTGATAGGTGTCGAACGGCGCGAGGTCGTGCCCGTGGCCGCGGCCGAACTCGGCGTATTCCTCGAACAGGCCCTTCTGCACGTAGAAGCCAAAGGCCTTGGACTCGTGGTTCTCGTAGCCTTCGGCGGTCTGCGACAGCGGAAATTTGTCGACCTTGCCGTTCCTGAACAGGATGTCGAACATCGTCTTGCCGCGGACGTCGGGCTTCTTGGCGATCAGCTCGGCCGGCCAGACCTCCTCGATCTTGAAGCGCTTCGAGAACTCCATGAGCTGCCAGAGATCGGAGCGCGCCTCGCCCGGTGCATTGACCAGCTGGTGCCAGAAGTGCGTGCGGCGTTCGGCATTGCCATAGGCGCCTTCCTTTTCGACCCACATCGCGCTCGGCAGCACCAGGTCGGCCGCCTGTGCGGTGACGGTCGGATAGGCGTCGGACACCACGATGAAGTTCTCCGGATTGCGATAGCCGGGCCAGGCCTCCTCGTTGGCGTTGGCCGCGGCCTGCAGGTTGTTGTTGACCTGCACCCAGTAGGCATTGAGCCGCCCGTCGCGCAGCATGCGGTTCTGCAGCACCGCGTGGTAACCCGGCTGCGGCGCGATCGTGCCTTCCGGCACCTTCCAGATCTTCTCCGCCCTGTCGCGGTGGTCCTTGTTGGCGACCAGCATGTCGGCGGGCAGCCGGTGCGAGAACGTGCCGACCTCGCGCGCGGTGCCGCAGGCCGAAGGCTGGCCGGTCAGCGAGAACGGGCTGTTACCGGGCTCGGCGATCTTTCCGGTCAGGAGATGGATGTTGTAGACGAGATTGTTGCACCAGACGCCGCGGGTGTGCTGGTTGAAGCCCATGGTCCAGAAGCTGACGACCTTGGTCTTCGGATCGGCATAGAGCTCAGCCAGCTCGCGCAGCCGGTTGACCGGCACGCCGGACAGCAGCGACGCCTTCTCCAGGGTGTATTCGGACACGAACTTGGCGTAGTCCTCGAAGGTGATGTCGGTCGCGTCGCCTGCCTTGCTGCGGCCGGTCGCCTTCTGCTCCAGCGGGTGCTCGGGCCGGAGCCCATAGCCGATGTCGGCCTGACCGCGCTTGAACACCGTGTGCTTGTTGACGAAGTCCTTGTTCACGCGGTTGGTCGTGATGATGTGATTGGCGATGGCGTTGAGGATCGCCAAATCCGTCTGCGGCTTGAACACCATCGGCACGTCGGCGAGATCGAACGATCGATGCTCGAAGGTCGACAGCACCGCGACCCGCACATGCGGCGCGCTGAGCCGCCGGTCGGTCACCCGGCTCCACAGGATCGGGTGCATCTCCGCCATGTTCGCGCCCCACAGCACGAAGGCGTCGGTGGCCTCGAAATCGTCGTAGCAGCCCATCGGCTCGTCCATGCCGAACGACCGCATGAAGCCCATCACCGCGGATGCCATGCAGTGGCGCGCGTTGGGATCGATATTGTTGGAGCGGAAGCCCGCCTTGAACAGCTTGTTGGCGGCGTATCCTTCCCAGATGGTCCACTGACCCGAGCCGAACATGCCGACCCCGGAAGGCCCGCGCTTCTTGAGCGCGTCCTTGAATTTCTCGGCCATCACGTCGAAGGCCTCGTCCCACGACACCGGCGTGAACTCGCCGTTCTTGTCGTAACGGCCGTTGCGCTTGCGCAGCAGCGGCTGCGTCAGCCGATCGTGGCCATACATGACCTTGGAGAGGAAATAGCCTTTGACGCAGTTCAGCCCGCGGTTGACCTCGGCCTTGATGTCGCCGTGCGTGGCGACGACGCGGCCGTTTTTGGTCGCGACCATCACGCCACATCCGGTGCCGCAGAAGCGGCAGGGCGCCTTGTCCCATTTGAGCTCGGTCGCCGCTCGGTCGGTGATGAGGTTCTGTGCCGCGGCCGGAGCCGGCATCCCACCGGCGACTGCTGCCATCGCGGCAGCCTCCAGCTTCAGGAACTCGCGGCGGTCCATTTTCTTTTTGTCCATGGCCGTTCTCCTGCAGGCGGTCGATCTCAACCGGCGTCGGTGCCGTGAAATACAAGGTTCGCGGTCAGTACGTCCGGCATCAGCGATATCGTGTTGAGCGTTGCGCCGATGGTGCCGACATCGGACGCTTCGATGACGACGACGAGCTTGCCCTTCGGGTCGCGGCTGTAGATCTGCGTTCCGGCCAGCGCCTCAATGGCGCGCACCGCGTCGTCGAGCCGTTCCGGCCGCGCCTGCACCAGCACGCTCGCAATCTCGCCAATCGGCGCTTGATCGCCGCCGTGCGCGCTCCATCGGCCGTTGATGAATTTGCGGCGATCAACTTTCAACGATTGCGATGTTTCAGTCATGGCGCGCCTCATTTCGATGGTGGTCCGGGCGGACCGCTGATCGTCTGGTAAATCCACACAGTGAGCCCCCAGGTACCGACGGTCGCGACCGCCAACGCAGGCATCAGGACCGCGGTTATGATCAGGAACGCGTAGATCTCCATGCGCCGCTTATGCGACGAGGTATCCGCAGCGCGTTGCACTTCGTCCGGCATGCGTGATCCCTATGCTTTCTTTCGCAGATAGACGAACCAATAAACGGCACCGACCATGAGCGAGCCGCCGATGATGTTGCCGATCGTTACAGGCACGAGATTCCCGAAAATAAAATTGTTCCATGTCAATGCAGGGAAGTCCGCGGCGGTCTTGCCGATCGAGGTCCAGAACGAATCGGGTGCGCCGCTCTTGATGAACAGGCCCATCGGCACAAAGTACGCGTTGGCGATAGAGTGCTCGAAGCCTGCTGCAGCGAACGCGGCGATCGGCGGGACGACCGTCACCACCCGATCGATCGTGGTGCGAGCGCTGAAGCACATCCAGACCGCGACACACACCAGCGCGTTGCACATGATCCCAAGCGTCAACGCCGGCACGAAAGCGAGCGCTGCCTTGCTATGGGCCGTATTCAGCGCCACCAGTCCGACCGCGCCATTGCCGAATGTATATTGCGTCGACAAGAACATCAGTGCGGCGGTTGCGATCGTTCCGATGCAGTTCCCGGTGAACGCAATCAGCCAGTTCATCAGCACGGCGCGGGTGGTGACCTTTCGGCTCGCCCAGGCCATGATCAGCAGGGTGTTGCCGGTAAACAGCTCGGCACCGCCGACCACGACCATGATGAGACCGATCGAGAAGACGAGCCCGACCAGAAGCCGCGTTACTCCATAGGGCAGGGCCGCCGACATGGCAGCGGTATCGCCGGCCGAGCCGATCGTGATGCTTCCCGCGCTGACGGTCGTTGCAAAGATGGCGCCGAACGAGATGAACGCACCAGCCAGAACGCTCAGCACGAAGACGGTCGGCACGTCCATCGACGCGCGGCGGACGCCGGTCTGCTCGGCGCGGATCGCCATGTCAGACGGCAGGATCGGATCGATCGTGATCGCCTGAGGCGGTCTGTCGGCGTCCGGAGCTCGCGCGTCATTCATCGTTGCAACTCCGGCGGACTGCAGCTGCGGCTCGTGCGGGGCGCGCCCGCAGCTATGCAGGCCTCCTGCAGTTCATTTTGGTCCGGCGATCATCAACAGCCCGACGATCTGAACTGCGATGACCTTCACGATGGTCATCGACGGGAAGATCATCGCGTAGCCGATGTCGGGCCGCTCGGTCGGAGCCATCCTGGTGGAGTACACGAGAATGGCCGGATTGCCGGTCGCACCCGAGGCGACTCCGACCAGATCGTCGAACGGGATCTTCATCAGGTAGTGCCCTACCAGCAGCACGATGGCGACGGTGGTCAGCAGGATGGCTACGCCGATGAACAGCATCGTCAACCCTGACTCTGCGACGGTCTTCACGAAGGGCTGTCCGGCATTGATGCCGACCGCTGCGAGGAACACCGCAAGGCCGTAGTTGCGCAACACGATGTTGGCGGGCAGCGGCATGGTCCAAAGCATCGGGCCGGTGCGGCGCAGCTTGCCCAGGATCAAGGCGACGATCAGCGGGCCGCCGCCGATGCCGAGCGTGACGATGCCCACCCCGGGGATCGGAATCGGAATGAGGCCCAGCAGGACGCCGAGCACCATGCCTAGTCCGAGGGACACGTAGCTGAACTCCGACGTTGCCTTCACCGTGTCGCCAAAGAATTTGCGAACTTCCTCGCGCTTGTCGGGCGGTATCAGCACGCCAACGCGGTCGCCGAACTCCAGCATCAGGTCGGGGGCCGGCAAGAGGTCCATGTCGTAGCGCCGCACATGCAGCAGATGCGTCGGAAAGCCGGCCGGCAGCTTCAGCTGGGCGAGCGGGACGCCGACCGCGCTGGCCTTGCCGACGAAGACGCGGATGTAGTCGAGCGCGGAGCGGTCCTTGGCAAGCAGTCCAGGCGAGAGGTGGCCGAACTTCGCGGCCGCGCCCGCGACCGCTTCCTGCTGGTCGGCCACGATCAGCAGGCCGTCGCCGGCATTGAGCACGATGTCGTCGGACGGAACGGTATTGTTGCCGCCGGTGCGGACCATGGTGACCTGCACGCCGGAAGGCAAATCCCGGCTGACGTCGGCAAGCGTGCGGCCTGCGTAGTTTGCGCCGAGCGTGATCTCGCCCATATGAAAGCGCTGGGTTTTGGGCGGGAAGCTCGGTTTGACGTGCCGGGTCATGAAATAGATGCACAGGATCGGGCCGATCACGCCGAACGGATAGGCGATCGAGTAGCCGATTGACGGGTCCTTGTTGCCCATCACGTCGAGCGCGGCTTGAAGCGTCGCGGTGCTCGTCATCGACCCGGCATACATTCCGAGCGTGTGCCCGATCTGGATCCCGAACATCTGGCCGAGTCCCAGCGCGACCAGCAGGCCGGCGACCACGGCGATCAGTGCCAGGAGGTTGTACTTGCGGCCGGCGGATCCGATCATGCCCTCGAAGAACTGGCGGCCATAGAGGATGCCGATGCCGTAGAGAAACATGATCAGGCCGGTGAGGCCGATCGGCCCGACGATGTTTGCCTTTGGTGCAAACGCGCCGATCGCGAGGCCGACGAACAGCACCGCGCCGACACCGAGCGAAAAGCCGAAGATATTGATCTGGCCGACCAGGTAGCCGACGCCGATGGCGAGAAAGACCGCAAGGATCGGCTGGGTGCCGATGACGTTCTGTGCGAGCTCAATCATGGTCGGATACCCCCTTCGACGACGTTGTAGTTGTCAGCGCGCGCGACACCCCGCCGCGCGAAATTGTTCGATCACCCGTTTGGTCAGCTCCGGCGGGCACGAAGGCGTATCGACGAGTTCGTAGTCCATCTTCATCGCCTTCCATTTGAAGGCGCCCATCTGGTGGAACGGCTGGACCTCGACCCACTCGACGTTTTTCATCGGTGCGACGAATCTTGCGATGCCATCGACATTGGCCGGCTCGTCGGTGAGCCCGGGCACCAGCGTGAACCTGATCCACGCAGGTTTTTCCATCGCCGCGAGGCGCTCTGCGAACTTCAAGGTCGGTGCAAGCTCGCGGCCGGTGACTTTGCGGTAGGTCTCGGGATCGGAGCTTTTGATGTCGAGCAGGATAAGATCGATATTGGCGAGGTAGTCGTCGTCGGCCCGCTCGCCCAGAAAGCCTGAGGTCTCGATGGCTGTGTGCAGCTTCATTTTCTTGGCGCCGGCGAATATCCGCCGCGTGAATTCGAGCTGCACCATCGCCTCACCGCCGGAAATAGTCAGCCCGCCGTCGAGCGAGCGCAGCGCCGGCGCAAAGCTGCTGAGACGGTCGAGCACGTGCTGGGCCGAGACGTAGGTGCCGTCTTTCAGATGCCACGTATCGGGGTTGTGGCAGTACTTGCAGCGCAGCAGGCAGCCCGACAGAAACAGCACCACCCGCAGGCCCGGCCCGTCATAGCGCGATGACGTCTCGTAGGAGTGCGCGTAGCCGTACGCGCCTTTGCCGTCGTCTTTATAGTCGCTTGTTTCCGGCGCGTCGGGCGAGAGCCCGACGCGCAGCTCGTGCCGGCTGCCGCCCTCGAGGGTGCCAACCTGCGACATGGCGGCGTCCCTGGCCTAGACCTGGCCGTGGAAGGTGCGGCTGATGACGTCCCTCTGCTGTTCAGGCGTGAGCCGCACGAAGTTGACCGCGTATCCCGACACGCGAATGGTGAGCTGCGGATACTTCTGCGGGTTCTTCATCGCGTCCTCGAGCGTCTCCTTGTCGACGACGTTGAGGTTCATGTGGAACCCGCCCTGATCGAAGTAGGTGTCGAACGCCTTGACCGCGGCGTTGACCACTTCGTCCGACGACATGTGCGCCTTTTGCGGCGCGACTGACACGGTGTAGCTGATGCCGTCGAGCGAATCCTTGTACGGCAGCTTCGCGACCGAGAGGCACGATGCGAGCCAGCCATGGCTGTCGCGGCCGTGCATCGGGTTGGCGCCTGGGCCAAAAGGCTCGCCCTTGCGGCGGCCGTCCGGGGTGTTGCCGGTGACCTTGCCGTAGACCACGTTCGACGTGATCGTCAGCACGCTTTGGGTGTGCGTCGCGTTCCGATAGGTCGGATGCTTGCGGATCTTCTGCATGAACCGCGTCACCAGATCGGCAGCGATCTTGTCCACCCGGTCGTCGTTGTTGCCGAACTGCGGCGGGTTGCCTTCGATCTTGTAGTCGACTGCAAGCCCCTTGTCGTCCCTGATGACGTGCACCTTGGCGTACTTGATCGCCGAGAGGCTGTCGGCGACGACAGAGAGGCCGGCGATACCGAACGCCATGGTGCGCAGGATGTCCTTGTCGTGCAGCGCCATTTCCAGGCGCTCGTAGAAATATTTGTCGTGCATGTAGTGGATGCAGTTCATCGCATGCACATAGGTGCGCGCCAGCCATTCCATCGTGCTGTCGAACTTGGCAAACACCTCGTCGTAGTCGAGCACGTCGCCGGTGACGGGCGGCGAGATCGGCGCGATCTGCTCGCCGGAGATCTCGTCGCGACCGCCGTTGATGGCGTAGAGCAGGCACTTGGCGAGATTGACGCGCGCGCCGAAGAACTGCATCTGCTTGCCGAGCCGCATGGCCGACACGCAGCAGGCGATCGCGTAGTCGTCGCCCCAGAGCGGCCGCATCAGGTCGTCGTTCTCGTACTGCAGAGATGACGTGTCGCGGCTGATCTTGACGCAGTAGCGCTTGAAGTTGTCCGGGAACTGCTTCGACCAGAGCACGGTGATGTTCGGCTCCGGCGCCGGCCCCAGGTTGGTGAGCGTGTGCAGCATGCGGTAGCTGCTCTTGGTCACCATCGGCCGGCCGGACATGTCGACGCCGCCGACGCATTCGGTCGCCCAGTAGGGATCGCCGCTGAACAGCGCGTCGTATTCCGGCGTGCGCAGGAAGCGGACGATGCGGAGCTTCTGGACGAGCTGGTCCCACAGCTCCTGCGCGCCCGACTCGTTCATCGTGCCCTCGCGGAGGTCGCGCTCGATGTAGATATCAAGGAAGGTCGAGATGCGGCCGATCGACATCGCCGCGCCGTTCGCCTCCTTGATCGCGCCGAGATAGCCGAAGTAGGTCCACTGGAACGCCTCCTGGGCGTCGGCGGCCGGCCGGGTGATGTCGAAGCCGTAGAGCTTGGCCATCTCCGCAAGGTCGTTGAGCGCCCGCATCTGGTCGGCGAGCTCCTCGCGCTGGCGGATGATCTCGTCGGTCGGCCACATGTCGTCGAGCTGAGCCCGTTCGGCCTTCTTGGCCTCGAGCAGGCGCGTGACGCCATAGAGCGCAACCCGGCGATAGTCGCCGATGATGCGGCCGCGGCCATAGGCGTCAGGCAGGCCGGTGATGATGCCCGACCTGCGGCAGCGCATGATCTCGGGCGTGTAGGCATCGAACACGCCGTCGTTGTGCGACTTGCGGTAATGCGTGAACGCATGGTGGACCTGCGGGTCGGCCTCGAAGCCCGCGGCCTTCAGGCCGGCTTCGACCATTCGCAGGCCGCCGAACGGGAAGATCGCGCGTTTGAACGGCTGATCGGTCTGCAGGCCGACGATGACTTCGTTGTTCTTGTCGATATAGCCGGGCTTGTGCGCGAGCAGCACCGAAGGAGTCTTGGCGTCGACCGCAAGGACACCCTTCTTCTGTTCCTCCTGGAAATACGGCTGCAGCTGCGCCCAGACCGCGCGGGTTCGGGCGGTGGCGGGCGCGAGGAACGACTCATCGCCCGTGTAGACGGTCATGTTCCGGACGATGAAATCCCTTACGTCGATCGACCGTTGCCAATCGCCTGAGGTGAAGTCGCGCCACGGGTTGTCGCTGGCTGGCGTGGTGGCAAGCGCGGCAGTGCTCATGACAGTCTCCTGTCTGGCTGATCCAGGTTCCGAAAACTGAAAGCGCAAGCTCCCCGGTCAGATCCGGGGAGCTTGAAACGTTCGCTCAAGAGCCCTTCTTCTTGAGCCGATATCCGTATTTCCTCATGCATGCGCCGCCCGCTGCAAAGCGGTCCGAGGAGCTTGTCGTGTCGGCGCCAGCAACGTTGGCGCCAATTTCCTTTTTGCACGTCGCCCACGCCTGTTCGTAGGAGAGCTTCTTTTGCGCGAGCGCGTCGGATACGGCAGCAAAAGTGAACGCTGCGGCGAACGGCAGAGCGATCACCAGAGATTGACGGTTGAGCTTGAGCATTGCGACCTCCCGACAATGATGGTTGGAATGAGCTTCTCTGAGCATTTCCGCATGTGATTGCGGTGTTGTTGAGCGGAAGCGTGCCTCACTGTGGCAACGGAAAGTATTGTACGTGCGTATAGCTCGCGCCTCGGCGGGCCTGGTCGTGCGAAGTCAGATCGGGACAGCGGCGGATCGTTGCCTCGGGAAACTGGTGAAGCCACTAATAATGAAGCCACTAATCAATGATGTGGTAGCCGCCGTCGATATAGAGCGTTTCCCCGGTAATGAGCTTCGCCGCATCATGCGCGAGAAAGGCCGTGGCCACACCAACGTCTTCGATGCTGACAAGACTCTTCGCCGGGGCCTTTGCCCTGGCCTTGTCCAGCAACGCGTCAAACTCGGGAATTCCCGAAGCTGCCCGCGTCGCGAGCGGTCCAGGCGAAATGGCATGCACGCGGATGCCTTTGGGGCCAAGCTCGGCTGCAAGGTACCTGACCGCGCTCTCGAGCGCTGCCTTGGCCACGCCCATGACGTTGTAGTTCTTCACCACCATCTGGCTGCCGTAATAGGTCATGGTGAAGAGCGTGCCGCCCTTGCGCATCAGCGGCTCGGCGAGATGCGCCATGCGGATGAACGTCCAGCAGGAAACATCCATCGTCGTTAGAAAGCCCTCGCGTCCGACGTCGACCACCCGGCCGTGCAACGCTTCCTTCGGCGAAAACGCGATGGAGTGGACGAGAAAGTCCAGCTTGCCCCACTCGTCCTTGATGCGCTCGAAGACCGCCTCCATCTGTCCGGGCGTGTTCACATCGAGCGGCATGACGATCGGTGAGTCGAGCTCGCGCGCCAGCGGCTCGACGTATTTCTTGGCCTTGTCGTTGAGATAGGTCACGGCGACTTCCGCACCGAACGCCCGGAACGCCTTGGCGCAGCCCCAGGCAATCGAACTGTCGTTGGCGATACCGACGACGAGTCCCTTCTTGTCCTCGAGCAGTTTGGCTTTCACAGCCGGGATCATGGTGGTGTCCCGGTTGGCGCCCGAGGTGGTCAGGTGCTGCTCGGCCGCCTTTTCTAATTCGCTGAATGCCTGCCGCCGATCTTTTGCATCGGTGATGTGCGCGACCTCGCGGCCATTGATTTTCAAATGGCCCTCGCCCCAGGGCGTAACCTCGATCTCGAGCTTCTCGCCGCGCATGGTCGCAAAGAATTGCTGGGCGGTCGCGCCTCTGCCTGCCGCGGCCTTGTCGTTCGACTTCCAGTTCGGCTTTCTCATGCGGCTCACTTGAAATGATTATGCTGCGTTCAAAGGGCCATAACGGGGACATTGTCCGGGATCGACAGCTCAGCCTCTGTTGCTGCAATGACCTGGGCCGTGGTCACGCCCGGCGCGGTCTCAAGCAGCGTTGCGCGGTTGCCGCGAAATGAGATCACGCACAACTCCGTCACGACCATGTCGATGGTGCGCAACGACGTGACCGGCAGGCTGCACTTCTTGACGATCTTTGTCGCACCTTTGGCGGTGTGCTGCATCGCTGCGATCACGCGCTTTGCGCCCGTGACCAGATCCATCGCGCCGCCCATGCCAGGCACCATCTTTCCGGGGATCACCCAGTTGGCGAGATATCCGTCCTGATCGACCTGCAGGCCTCCCAGAACCGTGAGGTCGACATGGCCGCCGCGAATGAGGCCGAACGACATCGCGCTGTCGAACGTGCATGCGCCCGGCAGCGCCGTGACCGCGCGGCCGCCCGCGTCGGTCAGCGTCGGGTGCGCCATGCCTTCTTCGGGAGGAGCGCCCGTGCCGATCAGCCCGTTCTCGGACTGGAAGAACACGTGCATTCCTTCAGGCACGTGCTTTGCGACCAGCGTCGGAATTCCGATGCCGAGATTGACCAGCATGCCTTCCGCCAGCTCCTTGGCAATCCGACGGGCGATGATGTCCTGCGCTTCCATGGCCGGCCTCAGGAGTTCAAAACCAGATAGTCGACGACCGGCGCGGGCGTCACGACATGGTCGGGCGAGATCACCCCGACCGGAACAATGTTGTCGGCGGTGACGATGACGGTTTCGCCGGCCATGGCGATGACTGGGTTGAAGTTGCGGGCCGTGAGCGCGTAGCTGAGATTGCCGAGGTAATCGGCGAGGAAGGCATGCACGAGCGCGAAGTCGGCACGCAGCGCGGGCTCCAGCAGGTAGGCTTTCCCTTTGACCTCGACCTTTTGCTTTCCGTCTTCGACCGGCGTGCCGAGACCGGTCGGCGTGAGGATTCCGCCCATTCCGTACCCGCCGGCGCGGATGCACTCGATCAATGTACCTTGCGGCACAAGCGCGACCTCCAGCTCGCCAGCCATCATCTGGCGTTGCGTTTCGGGATTGAGCCCGATGTGGCTCACGATCGCTTTTCGCGCCAGCTTGGCGCTGATCAGCTTGCCAATGCCGCGGGTGGGCACGGCCGTATCGTTTCCAATGACCGTGAGATCGCGCTTCTTCTGCCGGACGATCTCGTCGATCACGCGCTCGGGCGTGCCCACGGCCATGAACCCGCCGATCATCAGGCTTGCGCCATCGGGGATCATGGAGACCGACTGTTCGAGAGAAATCGTTTGCATGCGGTGCCCATCGTGCGGAGTGTCCGCTGGCGACAGCCAATGTCGAGCAAGTTATCTGTGCGCGACACTGATTGCTGTCCGTCATCCGATGCCGAAGAATGCTGCACCGCAATTATACCAGCGTATCGTTTATACGTGCGTATAGTGCATCGCGCGTCCGAGGTCTGAATAAATAGCCCGGCGGGTGCTTTTCAGAAATTGCTTCGCGGTTTCCCCTCGCGCGAGCGAGCGCGCTCTACGCGCGGATCGAGGCTCGATATGGATCATCCCATCAGACGCTCTGAAGAGATCCTGGCGCTTCGTCCGCTGCGGCAGGTTCTTGCGTCAAAGCCGAGAAATCTCTGGACCGTCGCGCCCACCGACTCCGTGCTGTCGGCGCTGCAGATCATGTCCGACAAGGATGTCGGCTGCGTTGTGGTGCTCGAGCGCGATGCGCTGGTCGGTATCGTTTCGGAACGCGACTGCGCGCGACGGGTGGTGCTGGCGAAGAAGTCGCCCGAAACGACGCCGGTCGCCGACATCATGGTCCGCAACGTCGTCACCGCTGAGCTGACGCACACATTTGCCGATTGCCTGCGGCTGATGCATCAACACGGCATTCGCCATCTGCCGGTGATCGACAGGGGCAGGCCTGTCACGGTCGTTTCGATCCGCGACCTGCTCAGCGAGGCGGTGGCCCATCACGCCAGGGTCATCGCCGAGCTCGAACGCGAGCGAATGACCATGCTCACGTCGACGGCTTGAGTGGCTGCTGCACGAAGCCGGGGGCATAGTCGGGAACAATTTGCATGAACCTCATCATTGTTCTGGGTTCGCTGGCGTTTCTCATGTTCGTGGCCTATCGCGGCTACAGCGTGATCCTGTTTGCTCCAATCGCCGCCCTTGGAGCCGTCCTGCTGACCGACCCATCGCTCGTCGCACCGATGTTCTCGAGCGTATTCATGGAGAAGATGGTCGGCTTCGTGAAGAGCTATTTCCCGGTGTTCATGCTCGGCGCGGTCTTCGGTAAGCTCATCGAGCTGTCCGGGTTCTCCAAATCAATCGTCGTTGCCGTGATCGGCGCGCTCGGCAGAGAGCGGGCGATACTGTCGATCGTCGTCGTCTGCGCGATTCTTACGTACGGCGGCGTATCGCTGTTTGTGGTGGTGTTCGCGGTCTATCCGTTCGCGGCGGAGATGTTCCGCCAGAGCGGCATTCCGAAGCGGCTGATCCCTTGCACGATCGCGCTTGGCGCCTTCACGTTCACCATGGATTCGCTGCCGGGATCGCCACAAATTCAGAACATCATCCCGACGACGTTCTTCAAGACCACGACGTGGGCTGCGCCCTGGCTCGGCGTGCTTGGCGGCCTGTTCATCCTCGGCTCGGGCCTTGCCTACATCGAAAGCCGGAGGCGGTCCGCACAGGCGCGCGGCGAGGGCTATGGCACCGAGCTTCTGAATGAGCCGGTGCCGTACGAGGCCGAGAAACTGCCAAATCCTTGGATTGCTGTTTTGCCGTTGGTGATCGTGGGTGCTGCCAACTTCTGGCTGACGCACCTGGTTCCGCGCGCATACGGTGCGCAGCACACCATCACTCTGGGCGGCAAGCCGATCGTCACGCAGATCAGCTCGGTGGCTGCCATCTGGGCGGTCGAGGGCGCGCTGCTGCTCGGGATTCTGACCGTGTTCCTGTTTGCCTGGCGGCCGGTGCTGGCCAGGTTTGCCGAAGGCAGCAAGGCGGCGGTCGCCGGCGCGCTTCTGGCGTCGCTCAACACGGCGTCGGAGTACGGCTTTGGCGGCGTCATCGCGCTGCTGCCGGGCTTCACCCTGGTCGCCGAATCTCTACGGGCAATTCCCAACCCCCTGATCAACGAGGCAATCAGCGTGACCGTGCTGGCCGGCATCACCGGCTCGGCTTCGGGCGGAATGAGTATTGCCCTTGCGGCCATGTCAGACACGTTCATTGCCGCCGCGGAGGCGGCGAAAATCCCGCTTGAGGTCCTGCACCGCGTCGCATCGATGGCGAGCGGCGGCATGGATACGTTGCCGCACAACGGCGCAGTGATCACGCTGCTTGCCGTCACCGGCCTCACGCACAGGCAAGCCTACAAGGACATCTTTGTGATCACGATGATCAAGACGGCGGCGGTGTTCGTCGTGATCGGCTTCTACTACCTGACGGGGATTTACTGACGGATCGGTCTGCCAGAGCTTCGGAGCGCGGACACAAGGCCATGTCGACCACATCGATGATCACGCCGCTTCGGGCGCCGGACAGCGGAAAGATTGTCAGCGCGGACGAGGCTGTCCGTCTCGTTCGCGACGGCGACGTAGTTGCCACGGGTGGCTTCGTCGGCATTGGCTTCGCCGAGGAAATCGCGGTGGCTCTCGAAGCACTTTACCTGTCGAAGCTCGAAAAAGGCGAGCAGGACGGGCCGCGGAACCTCACGCTGATCTACGCGGCCGGGCAGGGTGACGGCAAGGAGCGCGGCCTCAACCATCTCGGCCACGAAGGACTCGTTCGCCGCGTGATCGGCGGGCATTGGGGACTGGTGCCGAAGCTGCAGCGGCTCGCCATCGGCAACAAGATCGAGGCGTACAATCTCCCTCAGGGGGTCATCTCGCACCTGTTCCGACTTCCGGCCACATTGCCGGCGTGATCAATCCGCCGGCAGCCAAGAAATACGGCTACTGGACCAGCGAGCGCGCTCCGCAAGATCCGGACACGTGGCTGGAAGGCGCAGAGCATCACGAAGGGTCGTGGTGGAACGACTGGTCGCGATGGATTGCCGAATTTGGCGATGAGTTGGTTCCGGCACGCAAGCCGGGATCGCGCGGTCTTGCCGCGATCGAGGATGCGCCCGGTTCGTTCGTCAAGGTGCGATTGGCATAGAAGCGTGCGTTCTGAAGGGCTTGGGCGCGATCTAAACCTAAGTTCAATTCCATCGAGCGTGCGTTGCGACATTATTTTTCGACGCCGGGACAGGTCCGATTGGGACCATCCGCTCATCGGTCTGTCTGCGGACCGTGGATGGGTGACGGTTGAACGACGGCGCGCCGCCGGCTGACTGCTTTTGGAGAGTTGCCAGCATGTCTGACAAGCGGCACACGGGGGCTGACGCAACAGCCCCGTTGAATTTCGGCGGCTTTGCTCCGGCATTCGAATACATGACGGACGCGGCGCAACGCTCGCTGCTGTTTCTCGATGTCATGCGTCAGCGCGGCAATGCCTTCCGCGAGCATGCGGAACAAACGGCTCCGCACGTGCTCGACTACCAGGTCGAGCTGGTCGTTGACGGCCGCAAGCTCGATCGCCCGGTCAACTATGGCCTGACGCGGGTCATTCCGCCGGCCGGCATCGAGATCGACCCGACGCGCCGGCCATTTGTCGTCGTGGATCCGCGTGCCGGTCATGGCCCGGGCATCGGCGGCTTCAAGTCCGACAGCGAAATCGGCGTCATCTTCAAGGCCGGCCATCCCTGCTACTTCATTGGCTTCCTGCCGGAGCCGATGCCGGGGCAGACCATCGCCGACATCGCGCGCGCGGAAGCGGCTTTTCTCGAAAAGGTGATCGCGCTGCATCCGGGCGCCGATGGCAAGCCGGGCGTGATCGGGAACTGCCAGGCCGGCTGGGCGATCATGATGGTCGCCGCCATTCGTCCGGAGTTGTTCGGACCGATCATCGTTGCAGGCTCCCCGCTGTCGTACTGGGCCGGCGTCCATGGCAAAAACCCCATGCGCTATTCTGGCGGGCTGCTCGGCGGAAGCTGGCTGGCCGCGCTTGCGAGCGATCTCGGCAACGGAAAGTTCGACGGCGCGTGGCTCGTTCAGAATTTCGAGAATCAGAACCCGGCCAACACGTTCTGGACCAAGCAATACAATCTCTACTCGAAGGTCGACACCGAAGCGTCCCGCTATCTCGATTTCGAACGCTGGTGGGGCGGGCACGTCAATCTCAACGCCGAGGAAATCCAGTTCATCGTCGATGAGCTGTTCGTCGGCAACAACTTGGCGAGCGGCCGCATCAGGGCAGCCGACGGCACGGCGCTCGATTTCCGCAGCATCCGGTCGCCGATCGTGGTGTTCTGCTCGAAGGGCGACAACATCACGCCGCCGCAGCAGGCGCTTGGCTGGATCCTCGATCTCTACGACGATGTCGATGAGATCCGCTTGTACGGCCAGACGATCGTCTACACCATTCACGAGACCGCGGGACATCTCGGCATCTTCGTTTCGTCGGGTGTCGCGCGCAAAGAGTACGGGGAATTTTCCAGCAATATCGACCTGATCGATACGCTGCCGCCCGGCCTGTATGAGGCTGTGTTCAGCGCCAACACCGCCGACACCGCCAACCCGGATCTGGTGTCCGGCGCGTGGGTGATGCGCTGCGAATCGCGCACGCTCGACGACATCCGCGCGCTCGGCGGCAACGATGCCGCCGACGACCGGCGATTTGCCACCGCGGCGCGCGTCTCCGAGACCAATCTCGCGCTGTACCGGTCGTATGTGCAGCCGTTCGTTCGGGCGATGGTCAATCCGCAGATGGCCGATTGGCTTCGCCGGATGCATCCGCTGCGGCTGCAATACGAGATGTTTTCCAATGCCAATCCGTTCATGGCGCAGGTTGAAGCCGCGGCGGATAAGGCGCGCGCCGACCGAAAGCCGGTGGATGCCAACAATCCCTTCCTGGCGATCCAGGAGGCCATGTCGAAGCAGATCGTCACGGCGCTCGACGCCTGGAGGGATGCCAGCGAAAGGCTCTCGGAGCAGGCGTTCCTGTCGATCTACGGTTCGCCAGCGCTGCAGCGCGCCGTCGGCATCGATCCGGAATCGGACGAGCGGCCCCGCCGCGCGCCGAAGAGTCCGCTCCACAAGCAGTTCGTCGAGCAGCGGATTGCCGAGCTGAAAGCGCGGATGAGCGAGGGCGGTCTCCGCGAGGCGCTGGTGCGGGCCACCGTTTACGTGGGATTGGCGCGCAATTCGGTGGACGAGCGTGGCTTCGAAACGATCCGTCGTATCCGGCTTGCCAGGAGCGAGACCTCGCGGCTGCCGCTCGCGGATTTCAAGAAGCTCGTGCGCGAGCAGTTTTTCATGCTGCTGATCGACCAGGACGCCGCGCTCAACGCCATTCCGGCGTTGCTGCCGGACAGTGCGGAGGAGCGGCGCAAGGCGCTGGAAATTCTCCGCGAGGTGATCAGCGCCGCGGGCGATCTCACGCCGCCGGTCAGGACCCGGCTCGATCAGGTATCGGAACTCTTCGATCCGGATCGGCCGAAGCCGAACGTGACGCAGATGCCGGCGCCGGAGCAGTCCAGAAGGTCCAATCGTCCGCAGGCTTCGGGATCGTGAAAGTCCGAGGGACACGCCCGCAACGCTTGTCACATTGCAGAGGGATCATCCGATGGCGACGTCCGCAGCAACCGCCCAGGCGCAAGCGCCGCACCCCCCGAAATATGACCGGCTGATTGCCAAGGCTAAAGGCGTTCAGCCTGCCAAGACCCTCGTGGTGCATCCCTGCGACGAGACCTCGCTGCGCGGCCCGATCGAGGCCGCGCAAGCAGGCATCATCGTTCCGGTGCTGGTTGCTCCTGCGGCCAAGCTGAAGGCGGTCGCCAGCAAGCACAACCTCGACATCTCCAAATACGAAATCGTCGATGTGCCGCACAGCGATGCCGCCGCAGCCAAGGCGGTGGAGATGATTCACGCCGGCCAGGGCGAACTGCTCATGAAAGGCAGCCTGCACACCGACGAGTTGATGCGGGCGGTGACAACGTCCAAAGGAGGGCTGCGCACCGCGCGGCGCATCAGCCACGTCTTCGTCATGGACGCGCCGACCTACGCGGACACGCTGTTCATCACCGACGCGGCGATCAACATCTTCCCTGACCTCGACGCCAAGCGCGACATCGTCCAGAACGCCATCGATCTGTGGGTCCAATGCGGCCTCGGCACCCCGCGCGTGGCGATCCTCTCGGCGGTGGAAACCGTCACCTCGAAGATCCCGTCGACCATCGAGGCTGCGGCACTTTGCAAGATGGCCGATCGCGGCCAGATCACCGGCGGCATTCTTGATGGCCCGCTGGCGTTCGACAACGCGGTCGATCCGGAAGCCGCGAGAATCAAAGGCATCAAGTCCGAGGTCGCCGGGCGGGCGCAAATCCTTCTGGTCCCGGACCTCGAGGCCGGCAACATGCTCGCCAAGAATCTTTCGTTCATGGCGAAGGCCGACGCCGCGGGCATCGTCCTCGGCGCGAGGGTGCCGATCATCCTGACCTCGCGCGCGGATTCGGTCCGCAGCCGCATGGCCTCATGCGCGGTTGCGGTGCTTTACGCCGACGCCCGCCGCAAGCTCGCCGGCGTGCCGGAGGTCTGACCGGTCATGGACTCCGTCCTCGTCGTCAATGCGGGCTCGTCGAGCCTGAAGTTTCAGGTCTTCTCGACAGGCGCGGAAGGCCCGGCTTCGGTCATCCGGGGGGCGGTCGACGGCATCGGTTCGCGGCCGCGGCTGAAAGCGACCAAGGCGGACAACAGCGTTCTCGCCGATCAGAGCTACGAGTCCGGGCAGGTGTCCGACCTGGCCTCGGCGATCCAGGTCGCCGGCGCCGTGCTGCGGGAGAAGCACGGCGTGAGCCTTGCCGCGGTGGGCCACCGCGTCGTGCATGGCGGTCCGGTCTATGAGCGGCCGGTGGTGATCGACGATGAGGTGGTGTCGCAACTCGAGCGCTTCGTACCGCTTGCGCCCTTGCACCAGCCGAACAACCTCGCGCCGATCCGCGCCATCCGCGAACGCTTCCCGGACCTGCCGCAGGTTGCGTGTTTCGACACCGCGTTCCATCGCGGTCACAAGGCGGCGGCGGATTGTTACGCGATCCCGCAAAGCCTCTACAGCGAAGGGGTTCGCCGCTACGGCTTCCATGGCCTGTCCTACGAATACATCGCGAGCCGCCTGCCCGAGGTTGCATCGAACGTAGCGCACGGCAGGGTGATCGTCGCGCATCTCGGCAGCGGCGCCTCGATGTGTGCGCTCGCCGAGGGCCGCAGCGTCGAGAGCACCATGGGCTTCACCGCGCTCGACGGTCTGCCCATGGGTACGCGGCCGGGCCAGATCGATCCGGGCGTGCTCCTGTATCTGTTGACCGACAAGGGCATGAGTCCCGCGGCGGTCCAGAAATTTCTCTATAACGAATGCGGGCTGAAGGGGCTGTCCGGCATCAGCAACGACGTCCGCGACCTGCAATCGAGCGACCACCCCGGCGCGAAGCTTGCGATGGAGCATTTCGTCTATCGCATCGGGCTCAATGCCGGGATGCTGGCGGCTGCGCTTGGGGGGGTGGACGCCTTCGTCTTCACCGCGGGCATCGGCGAACGGTCCGCGATCGTTCGCGCGCGCGTTGCCGAACGCCTCGCCTGGCTCGGGGTCGAGCTCGATCCGGCGGCCAACGAGGCCGGCGCAACCGTCATATCCGGGCGGCGAAGCCGGGTCGCGCTCCTCGTCGTTCCGACCGACGAAGAGCTGATGATCGCCAAGCACACGCTCGCGGCGCTGTCACCCGGCGCGGCGCAAAACAACAGGCGGAGCGCATGAGCAGAATTCCGGTCGCCAGGGCACCTTTGCTCGAAGGCAAGCGCGGGCTGATCGTCGGCATCGCCAATGACCAGTCCATCGCCTGGGGCTGCGCCAAGGCGTTTCGCGCGCTCGGGGCCGAGCTCGCGGTCACCTATCTCAACGACAAGGCCAAGAAATTCGTCGAGCCGCTGGCGCGCGAATTGGAAGCGCCCATTTTCATGCCGCTCGATGTCGGCGTCGAAGGCCAGATGGAGGCTGTGTTCGAGCGCATCGCGAAGGAGTGGGGGCAACTCGACTTCCTGGTGCATTCTATCGCGTTTTCCCCGAAGGGGGCCTTGGGCGGCCGCGTCGTCGACGTGACGCGCGAGGGGTTTGCGACGACCATGGACGTCTCGTGCTGGACCTTTCTGCGGATGGGGCATCTGGCCGAACCGCTGATGAAGAAGGGCGGCACGCTCTTCACCATGACCTATTACGGCAGCCAGATGGTGGTGAAGAACTACAACATCATGGGCGTCGCCAAGGCCGCGCTCGAATGCGCGGTCCGCTACATGGCCGCTGAGCTTGGCCCGAAGGGCATCCGTGTTCACGCCATATCACCCGGACCGCTCGCCACGCGCGCTGCGTCCGGAATCCCCGAATTCGACCAGCTCCTCGACAAGGCGAGAGCCAAGGCTCCGGCCAAGAGCCTTGTCAGCATCGACGATGTCGGCGTGGCAACCGCCTTTCTCGCTCATGATGCGGCGCGGCTGATCACCGGAGAAACCCTCTACATCGATGGCGGCTATCACATCGTCGATTGAGGATTGGAAACTGAAGGACAGGAGATCGATGTCATGACTGCGGACATTCTGCCATCGGCGCTGGATTGCCGGAAAAAAAGTGCGGAGATGGAGGCGGAAAAGGCGGCCGAATATATGCGCCGCCGCAACGCTGCCGAGGATGAAAAGAAGCAGTTGATGGATCGTCTCAGCAAGCCATCGGGGGTCAGCGACGAGGAGCGGATGAAGCGGGCCGCTGCCATCATCAACCGGGCGGTCAGCAACGGGCTCACCGAGGTGGAGGTCACCCGCTTTCCGAACAAGATGTGCACCGATCAGGGACGCGCCATCAACCAGCAGGAGCCCGGGTGGGAGGAGACGCTGACCGGCCTGCCGAAGGAAATCTACCAGTTCTGGAAAAAGCATCTCGAGTCGCGCGGCTACAAGATCAAATATCAGATCGCCGATTGGCCGAACGGCATGCCCGGCGATGTGAGCATCACCCTGATGTGGCACTGAACGCCGCTTCGAGTTGAAGCGGTTTGCGAGCTTTGAGCGAGGGGGGAAACATGGCCAAGAAAGGCAACAAGGATAGTGACAAGAAAAGCAAAAAGGACGACGAGAGCAACGGGAAGCTCAAGCGGAAGGCTTACGAGAAGGAGCTTCGCAAGCTGCAGATCCAGCTTTGCCAGTTGCAGGAATGGATCAAGGCGGAAGGACAGAGGGTCATTATCGTCTTTGAGGGCCGGGATGCGGCTGGCAAGGGCGGCACGATCAAGGCGCTCACCGAGCGCGTGAGCCCCCGCGTGTTCCGCGTCGTGGCGCTGCCGGCTCCGTCCGACCGCGAAAAGACCCAGATGTTCATCCAGCGGTACGTCGAGCGGTTTCCGGCCGCCGGCGAAATCATCATTTTCGACAGAAGCTGGTACAACCGGGCCGGCGTCGAACACGTCATGGGCTTCGTCGACAAGGCACAGTATGCGCGATTCCTGGAGCTTTGTCCTCAAATCGAAAAATACATCATCGACGCCGGCATCAAGCTGATCAAGGTCTGGCTCGAGGTCGGAATGGACGAGCAGAACAGGCGCTTCGCCGCTCGCATCGACGATCCGGTCCGGCAGTGGAAGCTCAGCCCGATGGACGTCGAATCCTACACGCGTTGGTACGACTATTCCCGCGCGCGCGACGCGATGCTGAAGGCGACCGACAGCAAGCACGCGCCATGGGTGATCGTGCGTTCGGACGACAAGCGCCGGGGTCGGCTCAATTGCATCTCGCACATCCTGAGTGCCATTCCCTACAAGAAAATCAAGAATCCGAAGGTGAAACTGCCTCCGCGATCCAACAAGGGTGCGTACGACGATCAGGTCAGCCTGAAGGGCCGGCACTTCGTGGCCGAACGCTATTAGGCCTCGCGCCGAACAATCTCATGAACAGGAGCTGAAAGATGAAAGTGATGCCGATGTTGTTCTGCAGCCTTGCGCTCGCCGCCGGCGCGGCCGCACCCGCCCGTGCACAAACGATCATCGATGTATCGAAGGTGACGTGCGAACAGTTTTTGACGGCGAGCCCGAACGCGGTCGAAGTGGGGATCTGGCTCAGCGGCTACTACAACGGCCTGCGCAAGAATACCCAGCTGAATCTCAATCAATTCAAGAAGAACGCAGACGCGGTTGTCGCGGAATGCCGCGCCGACCCGACGAAGACCGTGATGCAGGCCGTCGAGAAGCTGCCGCAGCAGTGACGGTGTTCCAAAGTCGGCCATTTCAACTCTGACTATTGCGCAACTGAAAGGCTTCCCGATGCGGTCGATCTGGGTTCGATCTGCCGGAATAGCGTTCACAGGTTTGGTGTTCCTTGCGCCGGGTCAACTTCCGGTGTTCGGGCAGGGCGCGGCCGCACCCGCCGCAGCGCCAGCGGCACAAGCCCCCGCTCCGGCACCGCTGAAGGCGGAAGAGCTGGAGCAGATGCTGGCGCCGATTGCGCTCTATCCGGATCAGGTGCTGGCCCAGGTGCTGATGGCGTCGACCTATCCGCTCGAGATCGTCCAGGCCGCCCGCTGGGTGAAATTCAATCCGGGCAAGACCGGTAAGGCTCTGGAAGACGCGTTGCAGACCCAGAGTTGGGACGCCAGCGTCAAATCGCTCGCGGCCGTGCCGCAAGTGCTGCAGATGCTGGACGAGAAGCTGGACTGGGCGCAGCGGCTCGGCGACGCGTTCCTGGCCCAGCGCGATGACGTGATGAATGCCGTGCAGCGTCTGCGCTCCAAGGCGCAGTCCGCGGGAAAGCTGCAGTCGACCAAGGAACAGAAGGTCTCGACTCAGCAGGCCGCGGGCAAGACCGTGGTCGTCATCGAGCCGGCCAATCCGCAGGTGGTCCAGGTCCCTGTCTACAATCCGGCGACCACGTACGGAGCCTGGTCTTATCCGGCCTATCCGCCGTATCCCTACTATCCGTTCGGCTACGTGGCGGGCTCCGCGCTCGCGTTCACCGCAAGCGTTGCCGTCGGAGCCGCGTTGTGGGGCAACTGCAACTGGGGCAACAACAACGTCAACATCAACGTCAACCAGTACAATTCCTTCAACCGCACCAACATTTCCAATTCGAACTGGCAGCACAACGTCGAACACCGCAAGGGCGTGCCGTACCGCGACCCGGGCGTGGCGCAGCAGTTCGGCCGCGGCCAGGCGAGCGCGGGAACGCGCGAGGCGTTCCGCGGGCGCACCGAACAGGATCTGGCCAACATGCGCCGCGACGGCGCGGGTGTTGGCGATAGATCACGGGATGCATCGCGCGGGCCCGGTGGCGGCGATCGCGCGGGCATCGATCGTGGACGCGACGGAGACCGAGGAGGCATCGATCGCGGCGGTGGCGATCGCGGGCGCGGCGGAGTCGATAGGCCGGGTGCCGGCAATCGTGCCGCCGGATTGCCTGGCGGTGGCGGTCGTGGCGGGCGGGATACCGCCTTTGGCGATATCGATCGCGGCTCGGGAATTGGCGCCAGCTCTGATCGCGGCCGCGCCAGTTTGGGCGATGGACCGCGGGGTGGTGGCGGGTCGTTCGCCGGACGCGGCGGCGGCGGTGGAGGCGGTGGGCCGGCTCTTTCGGGACGCGGCGGTGGAGGCGGAGGTGCCGCGCGAGGTGGCGGTGGCGGCGGGAGAGGACGACGCTGATGCCTGGTTCAGCTTTGCATGAGGCCGATATGAGGACATGGGTTCGTGTCGATCACGTTGTGGGCCGGCGCACGTGGCCGGCATGGTGCGTCGCATTGGCGATCCTGTTGCTGGTCGCGATGCCGACCTCGGCCTTCAGCCAGCGGCAATTCGAAACGCCGGACGCCACGGCCAAGGCGCTGGTCGATGCGGCCAGGGCCAACGACGTTCGTCGGGTTGGGATCATTCTCGGGATTTTTGGACGAAACATCATCAGCTCGGGCGATGACGTTGCCGACAGCAATGCGCGCGCCAAATTCGTCGCAGCCTACGACGCTGCAAACCGAATCGTTCCCGACGGCGACAGCAAGGCCACGCTGGAAGTCGGCAAGGACAATTTCCCGTTTCCGGTCCCGCTGGTGAAGGACCGGGACGGCTGGCGGTTTGACACGCTTGCCGGGCAGCATGAAATCCTGGCACGGCGGATCGGCGCTAACGAGTTGAACGCGATCCAGGTCTGTCTCGCCTATGTCGAGGCTCAGCGTGAGTATGCCCGGCTCGACCCTGAGAAGAACGGATCGCCGGTCTATGCGCAGCGCGTGGTGAGCCAGCCCGACAAAAGGGACGGACTCTATTGGCCCGCGGCGGAGGGCGCGCCGACAAGTCCGCTTGGTCAGTTCATGGCGGGTGCCACGCGCGAAGGCTATCGCCCCGGGCAAAGCCGGATTCCTTATCACGGCTACTATTACAAAATTCTACGCACGCAAGGCCCGAAAGCTCCAGGCGGTGCTTACGACTATGTCGTCAAAGGCAAAATGATCGGCGGCTTCGCGCTTGTGGCCTATCCGGCCGAGTACCGCAATTCAGGGGTAATGACGTTCGTGGTCAATCACGACGGCGCGGTGTTTCAGAAGGATCTTGGCGCCGGCACCGCCGGGATTGCGAGCGGAATGTCGAGCTTCAATCCCGACGGCACATGGAAAAAGGTCGCCCCCTAGCACCTGAACCGGCGTATCGGATTGGAGCGGCGTCGAACCTTGCCACCTCGGCCACGCCGCCGCGGGCTAGTTTTTCAGCGCGGTCTCGATGCAGTTGATCAGGCTTGCCTCGGTATAAGGCTTGATCAGAAAGCCGCATGCTCCCGCGGCAAGCACTCGATCCTTCACCCTCTGTTCGGGAAATGCTGTAACAAAAATGATCGGTACGGGATTTCCCTGATCGATCAGTCGTGCCTGAAGAGCGACGCCGCTCATGCCCGGCATTCTCACATCCGTGATGACGCAGGACACCTGGATCACTTCGCCCGATTTGAGGAAATCTTCGGCTGACGCAAAGGCCATGGTCAGATAGCCGCGCGAGCGCAGCAGCTGGCGCGTGGACTCCCGAACGTCGAAGTCGTCGTCGATGATGGCGATGCTGGCCGGCATCAGGATCCCAGGGCGAACTGACCAGGGAGCCGCGAGCAGCCGATCACGGTAGCGAACGTCGCGGATCGCCACTGACGCTCCCACCGGCACATTGAGATATGGGTCGGGGAAGCACAGCTATACTTAGGTGTAAAACGCGCCGCGCTTGATCAGAACGACTACGGACTTGCACGCTTGAGATCGAGCGCGTCCGACATTCTGACCAGTTCAGCGAGGGATTTTGCGCCCATTTTCCGCATGACGTTTCCGCGGTGAACCTTGACGGTGATTTCAGTGACGCCCAGCCGCGCGGCGATCTGTTTGTTCATCAGGCCGCTGGCGACCAGCACGATCACTTCCTTTTCGCGGGGCGTGAGAGCGACGAAGTCCTTCTTGATTTTCTCGATTCGCTTGTTGGTTGCGCGTTCCGCGGAGTCTTTTTGTAAGGCGGCGCGCACGGCATCGAAGAAATCCTGATCGCGAAACGGCTTGGCCAGGAACTCGACGGCTCCAGCTTTCATGGCCTTGACCGTCATCGGGATATCGCCATAGCCCGTCATGAAGATGATCGGAATGCGGATACCGGCCTTTTCGAGCTCGGCCTGAAAGTCCAGACCGCTGGTGCCCGGCAGCCTGACATCCAGGACGAGGCAGCAGGGAGTGTCGGGAAGCGGTTTCTCCAGAAATTCGCTGGCCGACCCGAACAATCGAACCTGCATGCCCACTGATCGCAGCATGCTTCCAAGCGACGAGCGCAGCAGTTCGTCGTCGTCAACAATCAAGACCGTGCACTGATCCTGGGAAAGACCCTTGGTCATTGGATTCCCCCGCTAGCGGCAGGACAACCGCGAACTACGGATCTGCTGCCGACACCTGACATGGCCGAACCTTCCCGCCGTGGAATTCTACGACGAATTAGCGGATAGGCCCAGACCAAACTGCCGGGCTTGACCGATGCGTCGAGCCATCGACTAAACCTACAACCTACGTATAATTTTATCGGGTTCAGTGGTTTATGAGCGTGTTTGCGTCGGAGGGCGCCGTTCATGAAATGGGGGCTTTGGTATCGGATTCGGAGCTATACGAAATCATCTCTCTGGATCGTGCCGTTCATCGCGATCCCGCTGGAAATGGTTGCGATACGTGTGGTTGACCGCATCGCGCCGATGATGGGTTGGCTTTTTCTGGGTCTTGGCGCGCAAGCGGCGCGGACGATGCTGGAAACCGTGGTGACCGCATCGCTTTCGTTTCTCGTCTTTACGTTCGGCTCGCTGCTGGTCGCGATCCAGGTGGCAGGCGGGCAGTTGACGCCTCGAATCATCGCCACCACGCTGTTGCGCGACAATGTCGTTCGCTACACCGTCGGGCTGTTTATTTTTACGCTTCTTTTTGCGCTCGGTGCCGGCAATCGACTCGAGTCCAGCGGGCATCAGTTCGTCATTTTCGTTGCCGCATTGTTGGGAATATCCTGTTTTGCGGCGTTTCTCTATCTGATCGACTATGCGGCGCGATTGCTGCGGCCGATCACCATCCTTACCCGCGTCGCAAGTGACGGCCTTGGCGTGATCCGAGCGGTCTATCCGGAGCCCACACGCGGCCGGGACGTTCCGGTGCAACAAAGGGCCGGCCTCGGCCCGCCAGGCCGCACGGTCCTGCATCAAGGCACGTCGGAGATTGTCGTGGCGGTGAATGTGAGCTCGCTGATGGCTCAGGCCGAGGCTTCGGGCGGCGTGATCGAGTTCGGCCCGCAGGTGGGCGACTTCGTGGCGATGGACGAGCCGCTGTTCCAGCTTTATGGCGCCGCAGACAAACTTGCCGACGCCGATCTCGTCGATACGGTCGCGTTCGGCGCCGAGCGCACGATGGAACAGGATCCCACGTTTGCGTTCCGGATCGTGATCGACATCGCACTGCGGGCATTGTCGCCAGCGATCAATGATCCGACGACCGCGGTGCTGGCAATCGATCAGGTTCATCGCCTGCTGCGGTTGGTCGGACAGCGGGATCTGCGGACCGATGAAATTCTCGACCGGTCGGACCGTCTGCGAGTCGTCGTACGGACTCCCAACTGGGACGACTTCGTGAACCTGGCAATCACCGAGATCCGAATGTGCGGGGCCAGCAACATGCAGGTGGTGCGGCGTCTGCGCGCAATGATCGAAAATTTGATGCAGACCCTTCCGGCTCACCGGCACGCCGAGCTGGAGCGCCAGCTGAGCCTGCTCGAGCGCGATGTCCGTAAGCATTATTCATACCCGGAGGACCTGGTGCTCGCCGGTGTGGCCGACGTGCAGGGCCTGGGCGGTCGCTCTGGCCAATGAGATCGTCTCGCGCTGCTTGCGGTCGCGCACTGCTGCATGCAGGCGCCACGGCGCAGCAAGCCGATGCAGGTTGAGGTGCCCTGAAACGACAGCGGACGCGGCCGGCCATGCAGTCTTGATAAGCGGCGTTGTACATGCGGTTCGCGGCCTCACGCCGCCGGGAGCCGCCGCCGATCAGTCCCACGGTGGCGCCGACTGCGGCGCCCACGCCCGCGCCACCGGCCAGCCCACCAATGCCCGCGCCGAGAAGCCCTCCCTTGGCAGCGCCGCCAAGCATCTGGCCCTGCCGGCTGCCGTTTTCCACATAGTTGTGCGCGTACCGGTCGCAGGCCATGGACGAGGGCCGGGACGGGACGATTGGGCGCTGGCGTTGATCGATAGCGCGCTTGTCGCGAGCAGCACCAGGCTGCAAATCCAAACGGTCCTGCTGTGCTCGTTCATCGCCGATTTCCGCAGCCGCTTGCGGTCGCGACTGGCCCCCGTTCGGCACGGAATGTCGAGCACGCGCAGGGGCCGACAATTACACGTATGTATAGGTCAAAGTCAGCGACCGTTCGATTTAGCTATCGGGCTGCGAGACGCGTTTCACTCCGTCACTGCAAGACACGTTCGAGGAGCGACAATGGAGGTCGAGTTCAGGGAAGGCGCCCATGCTCGATTGGATCGTCGATAAAGTCGTTGCGATCGTGTCGTATGTCCCGGCTCAATTCGTACCGCCGGATTCTCAGCATTTCGTACTTGTCAGGTCGATGTTTGCACTGCTGCTGATTGTGCTCGTGCTGCTGATCCTGGCGCTGCATCCGCTGCGGTCGATCAAGCGTTATCTGCACAATAGGCAATCGGCAGATCATCGCGTGGATGGTTGATCCGCTTGGCTTCCGCGTGGAATGGGGTCGGTCGCGTGAGGGGCTCGTCGAACCGCAACATTCGCTGGTTTCCGCCGGCTCGCTGGCTTGGGGAGTACCGCGCCGACTGGTTGCGCGGCGACCTCGTTGCCGGCGTGACGCTGGCAGCCTATGCAATTCCGGTTTCGCTCGCCTACGCCGCATTGGCGGGCTTGCCGCCCCAGGTCGGCGTGTACGGCTATCTGCTCGGCGGCCTGGGCTATGCCCTGCTGGGATCGTCGCGCCAGCTCGCAATCGGGCCGACATCGGCCATTTCGCTGATGATCGCCGGAACGATCGGCGCCATGGCGGAGGGCGATGCGCAGCGCTACGCGCAGATCGCCAGCCTCACGGCCTTCACGGTGGCGATGCTTTGCCTGATCGCCTGGGCGCTACGACTGAGTGTGCTGGTCAAATTGATCAGCGACAGCGTTCTGGTCGGTTTCAAGATCGGCGCAGGCCTAACCATCGCCATGACCCAGTTGCCAAGCTTGCTCGGCGTGGCCGGCGGCGGCCATTATTTTTTCGAGCGGCTCTGGCTGCTGGCTACGCGCATCGGCGAGATGAACTTCATCGTCGTCGCCGTTGGTGCTGTTGCCATTCTTCTGTTGCTGGCCGGCGCAAAGCGTCTGCCGGGTAAACCAGTCGCGCTGGGTGTCGTGGCGCTGGCCATTGTCGCGGCGACCATTCTCGGACTGCCCGCGCTTGGTGTGGCGATCACCGGCCCGATCCCGTCCGGCCTGCCTTCGATTGAAGGGCCGGCGCTGCGGCTGCGCGACGTCGAGGGCATTCTGGCGCTCGCCGGCGGCTGCCTGCTGCTGGCCTATATTGAAGGCGTTTCTGCGGCCCGCACCTTCGCCGCCAAGCACGGGTATCAGCTTGATTCGAGGCAGGAGTTCCTCGGCGTCGGCGCGGCCAATCTCGCGGCCGGGCTGGGGCACGGCTATCCGGTGGCGGGCGGATTGTCGCAATCGGCCGTGAACGACCAGGCCGGTGCCCGCACGCCGCTGGCGCTCGTGTTTGCTTCCGTCACGCTCGCGCTGTGCCTGCTGTTTCTCACCGGGCTTCTGGAGAATCTGCCGAAGGCGGTGCTGGCGGCCGTGGTGCTGACCGCGATCCTTGGCCTGTTCGACTTCGCTTCGCTGCTTCACATGTGGCGCGTGAGTCGGCTGGACTTCTACGCCGCCGCCATCGCGCTGATTGCGGTCCTGCTGCTCGGTATCCTGCACGGCATCCTGCTTGCCGCGCTCGCGTCAGTCGTCTTGCTGCTGTTCCGGGCATCAACCCCGCACGTCGCATTCCTCGGCCGCGTTCCCGGCACCAGCCACTATTCCGATATGGCCCGGCATCCCGAAAATGAGGCCTTGCAGGGCGTGATCGCGTTCCGTCCCGAAACTTCACTGATGTACTTCAATGCCGATCATGTCCTGGATGCGGTTCGCCGACGCATTGGCGAAGCCGGCGCAGATGGCGTTCGCCTGGTCGTGTGCGACCTCTCCGCGTCACCTTACGTCGATCTCGCCGGATCCCGTATGCTGCACGAATTGCAGGGCGAGCTCTCAGCCGGCGGCATCGCGCTCCGTATTGTCGCAGCCCGCGGCGTGGTGCGCGACCTGCTCCGCGCCGACGGTCTGGCCGAGAAGACCGAAGGTATCGACAGGTTTGCGACGCTTGATGGGCTGCTCAGCGAGGCGACAGCCGCCAGCCGCTGAGTTTGTGGCTGTCGTCTGAATCTCTGACAACGCTGCCTCGCGCTTTATACTTAGGTGTACTTGAGCACTTCCGTTGCGGTGGCAACGATGCAGGCTGCGGGCAAGCCCTGCTCAAGGTCTGTTTTCGCTCCAACGCGGCGGGTTCGAAATGTCAAAGATCCTCCTGGGTGCCGTGGTCGTCGCACTGACGTTTTCAGCGATGCATCCTGCTGACGCAAGGGCCGTGAAGACCACGAAGACGAACTACATCGATGTCGAATACGCCGAGCCGCAATCGGCCGAGCATCGTCAGGTGCTCCAGCTGGCGAAGGAAAACAAAACGCTGGAGAGGGTCCAGGCGCTGCTCAGCCCGATCCGGCTTCCGCGCCGCCTGCTGATCAAGACCCAGGGCTGCGATGGTCTGTCGAACGCCTGGTACGACGGCGAATCTGTCACGGTCTGCTACGAATATTTGGACGAACTCTGGAAGAATGCCGCGCAGGAGACCACCCCCGCCGGTATTGCGCCGATCGACACGTTGATCGGCCCCGTGATTGACGTGTTTCTACATGAAGCCGGCCACGCGGTGTTTGACATTCTGCAGGTGCCGCTGTTCGGTCGCGAGGAGGACGCGGCCGATCAGTTCTCGGTCTACATCATGCTGAAGATGGAAAAGGACGAGGCGCGGCGCCTGATCATGGGCAACGCCTATCAGTACAAGGGCGACGTTCAGTCCCCGACGGTTTCGATGCCGTTGAAGAAATTTGCCGATGAACACGGCACACCGTCGCAGCGCTTTTACAACGTGCTGTGCCTGGCCTACGGCGCTGACAAGGTCCTGTTCGCCGACTTCGTATCCAAAGGATATCTGCCGCAGGACCGCGCCGAGGGCTGCGAGGGCGAATACGCCCAGGTGGATTTTGCCTTCAAGCGGCTGATCATGCCCTCCATCGACGTGAAGCTGGCGCGAAGCCTGCACAAACGATGGCTTTTGCCGGCCGATACGCGCCTGAAGAAACGGCATTAGCGGCGTGCGGCAGCCCTTGCCGATCAGCGCACGCAACCGGGCCCGGACCATGTTTTCCTACGGCAGGGGCGATGCGTTGGTTCACATTTTGGCGTGAAAATCTCATGCTGTTGTCCGTTTCAGGATCTTCGGAAGCAACAATCACCGGCTGCGAGAACAGGCCACAGATTGACCGCAGAAACCGCGTGAACGGATGCGAACAGACGTCGTCGAATGACGAGAAGCAGCGGATTTTCTGACCTTCCCGGGTCGACAAGTCCGCTCATAACGGCTCGTTCCCAGGTTCTGAAATCACCCGACGTGTTAGACAGATCCGCCCTATCTCTTTGATCGCCGGAGGGCAGTTGGACACATTGCCCCACTGGGCATCGGTGGGGCATTGAGCAACTGCGGGGAATAGGGCTTGCTCGTACTTGGCCGCGAGTCAGGAGCTGGAATGGAAATGGCTGTCACCCATGGATGCCACACGACGTTTTCGCACCCCATCAACGACCGCTATTTTGAGGACTACCTTGAAGGCGACGTTCACCGATTCGGTCCCATTGCCGTCGCGGAAGATGAGGTGGTGAGCTTCGCCAGGCGCTTTGATCCTCAGGCGATGCATACCGATCACGAGGCTGCCAAGCGCGGAGCCTTTGGTGGCCTTATCGCCAGCGGGTGGCACACCGCCGGTCTGATGATGCGGCTCTATGTCGAGCACTATCTGACCCATGTGGCGAGTCTGGCCTCACCTGGCCTCGACGAACTGCGCTGGCTCAAGCCCGTGCGCCCGGGAGACATGCTGTCCCTCCGCGTAACCGTGCTCAAAGCCGTCCCTTCGAAATCCAAGCCCGATCGGGGCGCGGTGACCTCGTTCATCGAGGTCCTCAACCAGGATGGCGAGGTGGTGATGACGCTGAAGGTGATCAATCTCATCGCCAAGCGGCCGGTGTAGGCCGGAAAACTCAATCCCACGGCGATCTATGCCGAAATGCAATATCGGATCAGTCCGAGATGTCATTGACAGTTCGCATGTGAAGAAACTTGACTACCTGGCGACACAGAAACTGCTTTATGGCGGGACAGAAACTGCTTGTGCCGACGATAAATAACGCCGAAAAGCATTCGGGAGGACGGGATGAATGTTGCCGGTGACAGCGCCGCGGACGTCTCCGCGGGAAATCGGAGCGGGACGGTTCCGCGCGACTACAATTATGCGGCCGACATCATCGATCGCAATCTGAAGGCGGGCAGGGCGCACAGACCCGCCTACATCGACCCGCGCGGCACCTGGACCTACGCACAGCTCGCCGACCGCGTGGCGCGGTTTGCCGACGCGCTCCGTTCGCGCGGTGTGCGGCGCGAGGAGCGCGTGCTGATCCTGCTGCTCGACACGATCGATTGGCCCACGGCCTTCCTGGGCTGCCTTAAAGCCGGTGCGATCGCCGTTCCCGTGAACACGCTGATGACGGAGGACGACTACCGCTACCTGCTGGCCGACAGCCGCGCCCGTGTGCTGGTCGTGTCGGAGATCCTCTATCCGCGGTTGCGGAATCTTGTCGATGCCGCACCCGACCTCGAGCACGTCATCGTGTCCGGCGACGATGCCCAGGGCCACGAGCGGTTTGAAGACCTGATCGCCGCGGCGACGCCCGATCCGCAGACCGCGCCGACCGTGTGTGACGACGTGGCCTATTGGCAATACACCTCCGGCTCGACCGGCAGGCCCAAGGGCGCCGTGCACGTCCATGCCGACCTCAAGCTCAACAACGATCTCTACGCGGTGCCGGTGATCGGGCTGACTGAGAACGATGTCTGCTATTCGGTGGCCAAGCTGTTCTTTGCCTACGGGCTCGGAAACTCGCTGAATTTTCCACTGTCGTGCGGCGCGTGCACCGTGCTGCTGCCCGACCGCCCGACGCCCGAGGGCGTTGCCGCCCTGCTGCGCCAACATCCGGTGACGGTGTTCTATTCGGTGCCGACGTTCTACGCCGCGTTCCTGGCGCATTCGGGCGCCCCCGCTCGTGGCGAACTCAAGCTTCGCTGCTGTGTCTCGGCCGGAGAGGCGCTGCCGGCTGACGTCGGCAAGCGCTGGAGCGACCGCCATGGCGTCGACATTCTCGACGGGCTCGGCTCGACCGAGATGACGCACATCTTCATGTCGAACCGCATGGGCAGCGTGAAGTACGGCACCAGCGGCAAGCCGTTGCCGGGTTACGACGTAAAGCTCGTCGACGAGAATGGTCAGGTCGTCCAGAAAGGCGAGATGGGCGAGTTGCTGGTGCGCGGCCCGACCGGCGCGATCATGTACTGGAACAACCGCGAGCGGTCGCGGAGCACGTTCCTGGGCGAGTGGACGCGTTCCGGCGACAAGTTCGTGGAGGACGAGGACGGTTATTTCGTTTTCTGCGGCCGGACCGACGACATGCTGAAGGTGTCCGGAATGTATGTCTCGCCGTTCGAGGTCGAGGCGGCGCTGGCGACCCATCCTGAAGTGCTGGAAGCCGCCGTAGTCGCGTGGGCGGACAAGGATGAGCTCATCAAGCCGAAGGCGTTCGTGGTCCTGAAAGGCCAAGCGACGCCGGCCGAAGGCGAGGCGCACGATGCGATGTGCCGGATGCTGCAAGACCACGTCAAATCGCGGCTTGCGCCTTACAAATATCCCCGCTGGATCGAGTTCCGGGTCGATCTGCCGAAAACCGCGACCGGCAAGATCCAGAGGTTCAAACTGCGGAGCGAAGCCGGGACCGGCTGACCGCCGGCTGCGGGCCGGTCTCCTTGAGGAAGTTCGACAGCTCTTTTTCCATCGCCCGGATCTGCGCGACCTTGATGCGCAACGACAGAAGCTGGAAGCGCCGCGCCTCGTGCTTGGGTCCGGGATGGGCGTTGACCCGTGCCTCGGTCTCTTCCATCGCCATGCGCTCTTTGCCCATCCGCTCGAGATAGGCCTGCAGCTCCCGGGTGACGACATCCTTGTCGGCGAAGTTGCCGAAAAAGATGCGGAGCAGAACCTCGTCCCGGGTCACTGCCGCCCGGATCGGCTCGTTGGCAAACTCCCGCAGCGCCTTGCGGCCTTGCGCGGTAATGGTGTGAATGTGCTTGTCGGGCTTGCCGCTCTGGGCCAGCGCCTTGCTCGTGATGAAGCCCTCTTCGCGCAAGGCATGCAGGGTGTTGTAGATCTGCGGTCCGGTGGCGTTCCAGATGAAGTAGGTCGAGCGGTTGATCGCCCGCTTGAGGTCGTAGCCTGAAGCCGGCTGCACTGCGAGGAGGCCGAGGAGTGCGTAGCGGAGCGACATCAGAGATGGTCCGGCGGCCGGTCTGGATGGCGGTTCGTGCTAAGCTGCATGGGACGGTCACTCATAGGCGTCGCGTCCCTTGCGCAGCATCTTCCACTGCTTGGCATCGTGACTGCAGATGACCGTCGTGCCCGACGCCTCGATGCGCCGCACCTCATCCAGCGATTTTGCCAGCGCGTCGGCGTTCCAGGTGTTTTTCGGAATGACGCCGGTATCGAGCGTCTCGCGCAGGCTCACGGTGTCGCCGGCGAGCAGAAAGGCGCCATCACGGTCGAGCGTGGTCAGCGCGCCGATCGAGCCCGGCGTGTGCCCGGGAAGCGGAATGAGCACAACGCGCCCATCGCCGAACACGTCACGCTGGCCGGATATCGCATCGGTGGACGCGGTTTCGTCCCATTCCGAAGCGAGATAGCCGCTGGCCTCGCTGTTCGGTGCGCGCGCCGCCGAAATCTCGTCGGCGTGGCACATGAAGGTCGCTTTGCGGAAGAACCTGTTGCAACCGCAATGGTCGGGATGCAGGTGCGAGTTGACGACGATATCGATGTCGTTCGGCTCGAGTCCGAGCTCCGCCAGACCGGAGAGCACATGCTCGCCGGGCTTCATGATCGGCACCATCAGCCGGGCGAGCCCGCCCCAGCGGGCCTCGGGGTGCTCCGGGACGTCGGGGTGGCAGCCGGTGTCGAACAGCACGTTGGCCTCGCCGTGACGCAGCAGGGCGCTCGACACCGGCAGCTCGATCGTCTCGGTCCGCTCTGCGGCGGGAATGAAGATGCTCTTGCGCATCTTCAGCCGTCCGCACGGCAGGAGGTGCATTTTCATGGGCGCCGCCATGCTCCGGTCTCTTCGTCACACCATGCTGTAGCCGCCGCTGACGCTGATCACCTGTCCGGTGATCCAGCCGCTGAGCGGCGAGGCGAGCAGCGCGACGGTCGGCGCGACGTCCTCGGCGAGCCCGAGTCGCCGCGTCGGGTAGAAGCGGATCAGTTTCTCCCGGTTGGCTTCGAGCCATTTCGGGTCGTGTCCGGTCTCGACCATGCCGAGCGACACGACGTTGGCGGTGACGCCCGAGCGTCCCAGTTCGCGGGCGATGGATTTGACCAGGCCGATCACGCCGGCGCGCGCCGCCGCGACAATGGAAAGCCCCGATTCGCCGACGCGCGAGGAGTCGCCGACGATCGATATGATGCGGCCGTCGCCTGACTTTTCCAGATGCGGCGTCGCCTCATGGAAAAGTTGCACGGCGCCGATCAGGTTGACGTCCACCTGGCTTCGCCATTCCTGCGGCGTGGTTTCCTTGAACGGCTTGCGGATCGCAAGCCCGGCATTGTTGACGACGATGTTCAGGCCGCCGAACTCGGCCACGATCGCCTGGATCATCGCCTTCACCGCGGCCGCCTCGGCGATGTCAGCCTGAAACGCCTTCGCCTTGCCGCCAGCCTTGGCGATCTCGGCGACAACGCCAGCGGCTTCGTCTGCGGAACCTCGGTGATGAACAGCGACCGCCGCGCCCTCCGCAGCCAGCGTCAGCGCGATCTGACGCCCGACGTCGCGGGTGCCGCCGGTGACCAGGGCCACGCGGTTTTTGAGTTGCATGTCCATGAACGGGCCTTTCGCGTCGATGACCGGGAACGAGGCCTGCGACGAACCGATGCATCGCAGGCCGGAACAAGGATTTGGCAGGCGTATTGACACTGCGGCGCCAGCGCCCTCATATAGTAAAGCTCTTACATAATAAAGCTCAATAGTATCCCGCAGCGCGGGTCGGATGGGACACTCCCGGGCTGCGCGGCCGCCGTCCGGGTGAGGGTTGGAAACAGGTGAAACCGGCTTGGTTCGACTACCACGCGCCGCGTCAGCTCGATGAAGCGCTTCACCTGCTGGCCGAGGCCGGCGCGGACGGCAGGGTGCTTGCGGGCGGGCAAAGCCTGATGCCGATGCTGAACCTGCGCATCCTCAGCCCCGCGGTTCTGGTCGACATCAATCGGATCGAGGCGCTCGCAAGACTTGAGGCTGGCGATGACGCGTTGCGCGTCGGAGCGCTGGTGCGGCATGCCGACCTGCTGCGCAGCTCCGACGTGCGTGAGGGCTGGCCGCTCGTCTTCGAGGCGACAACCCAGGTGGCTCACATCGCGATCCGCAACCGCGGGACCGTGTGCGGGAGCGTGTCGCACAACGATCCGTCCGCCGAGCACCCGAGCGTGCTCGTGACCATGGGAGGCTCGGTGGTCATCGCAAGCCGCGCCGGCCGCCGCGAGCTGCCGGCCGAGGCGTTCTTCACCGGCATGCTGTCGAATGCGCTCGAGCCGGGCGAGATGGTCGTGGAGCTGCGCTATCCGCGCCAGCCGGCCGGCACCGGCACCGCCTTCGTCGAGTTCGCGCGCCGGCTCGGCGACTTCGCCATTGCGGGCGCGGCTGCCATGCTCACCATGCGCGGCGGCGTGTGCGAGCGGGCGCGGCTCACCATCGTCGGCATGGGCGAGGGACCGTTCCGCGCGCGCGAGGCGGAGGACCTGCTGACCGGCCGCAGTCTGGGCGAGACCGAAGCGCAAGACGCATTTGCCGACGCGGCGGCGAAGGTCGTCGCCGCGGTCGCGCCTCACGAAGACGTTCACGCGTCGTCGTCCTATCGCCGGCATCTTGCCGGCGTGATGGCGACACGGGCGCTGGAGAAGGCGTTCACACGTGCTGGAGGACGGCCCGTTGGCTAGGGAGCAGACCATCAAGGTGACGGTGAACGGCCGGACCTACGAGAAGACCGTGCCGGTGCGGCTGTCGCTGGCCGACTTCCTGCGCGACCACCTGCATCTCACCGGCACCCACATCGGCTGCGAGCACGGGGTGTGCGGCGCGTGCACCATCATGCTGAACGGCCGCACCGCGCGGTCGTGCCTGACGCTGGCGGTGCAGGCCGACGGCGCGAAGGTCATCACCATCGAGGGGCTGCGCGCGGAAGACGGCACGCGCCATCCGATCCAGCAGATCTTCCTCGAGAAGTTCGCCCTGCAGTGCGGCTATTGCACGCCCGGCATGCTGGTGACCGCGATCGAGCTGTTGCAGGACAATCCCAATCCCAACGAGCTCGAGGTGCGTGAGGCGCTGTCCGGCAACATCTGCCGCTGCAGCGGCTATCAGGCCATCATCGATGCCGTGCTGGAAGCGGCGCGGCAGGGTAACGCGGCCTGGACCGACTGGTCCGCCCGACCGCAGGGGCGCTGATGTCGGACGCCCGTTTCTCCAATCAACGGATCGTCGGCGCCTCGGTCATTCCGGACGAGGCGATCCCGCTCGTCGAGGGCGACGGCCGCTTTCTCAACGACATCAAGCTGCCAGGCATGTACCACGTGGCGTTCCTGCGCAGCCAGCACGCCCACGCCAGGCTCAATTCCATCGACACCGAGGATGCGCGCAAGCACCCGGGCGTCATCAGGGTGCTCACCGGCCGGGAGCTTCTCGGCAAGGTCGACCCGTTCCGCAGCATGCCCAACCGCTTCTCCGGCGGCGAGTCGGTGCAGCACTGGCTCGCGGTCGAGAAGGTGCGCTTTGTCGGCGAGGCGATCTGTGCCGTCGTCGCCGAGGACCGGGCGACGGCCGAGGATGCCTGCGAGCTGATCAAGGTCGACTACGATCCGCTGCCGGCCGTCACCGATCCGCGCCTCGGCGAGCTCGACGACGCGCCGCTCATCCACGACACCTGCACCAACAATTACCTGATCAAGCGCGAATACCAGCGTGGCGACGTCGACGAGAAATTCAACAACGCCGACCTTGTCGTGAAGCGCAGGTTCAAGATCGGGCGCAAGCAGGCGCTCTGCATGGAGGGCCGCGGCTGCGTCGCCGGCTATCGCGAGAGCACCTTCACGCTCACGCTGTGGATGAGCCACCAGCTCCCATACGTCGTGCGGCACTACCTCGCCAAGCATCTGCGCCTCGCCGAGACGGACGTCCGGGTCATCATCCCGCACACCGGCGGCGGCTTCGGCCAGAAGGCCTCGATCTATCCCGAGGAGTTCGTCTGCGCGCATCTCGCGCTGACCCTGCGGCGGCCGGTGAAGTGGGTCGAGGACCGCGTCGAGAACATGGTCGCCTCGACGCATGCGCGCGACCAGTACATCGAGCTGGCGCTCGCCGCGAACAAGGACGGCCGCATTCTTGCGCTCAGCTCGGACATCTGGGTCGATGTCGGCGCCTATTCGACCTATCTCTGGTCGGCTGGCATGGAGCCGCTGCAGACCGCCGGCTTGATGCCCGGTCCCTATCGCATCGAGGCGCTGCGCTATCGCACGCGCGGCGTCGCCACCAACAAGACGCCGACCGGCCCGTACCGCGCCGTGGGCCGCCCGTCGGCGGCGTGCTCGCTGGAGCTCTTGATCGATCAGATGGCGCGCGAGCTCAAGCTCGATCCGGCCGAGGTGCGGATGCGAAACCTCATCCCGAACGAGGCCATGCCCTACCGGGGCGCCAACAATCTCGTGCACGACCACGTCAACTACGTGCCGTGCCTCGAGCTGGCGATGGCGAAGTCGCGCTATGAGGCGCAGCGCGCCGAGCAGCGAGAGGCTTCGCCGAACGGCAAGCTGCGGGGCATCGGCGTCGCCTGCTTCGCCGAGCTGACCGGGCTCGGCACCAGCACCGCGGTCGGCCCCGGCACGCTGCTCCAGCCGGGCCGCGATGCCGTGACCGCACGCCTCGAGACGACCGGCGTTCTGACGGTGGCTGCCGCGCTGCCGTCCCAGGGCCAGCGCATCATGACCGCCATGCGGCAGGTCGCGGCCGACGAGCTCGGCATGAAGCTGGAGGACATCACCAGCATCAGCAACGACACCGCCACGGCACCCTACGGCTTCGGCACGTTCGCGTCGCGGACGGCGGTGTTCGGCAGCGGCGCGACGATCAAGGCGGCGCGCGAGCTGCGCCAGCGCATCCTCGCGATGGCGGCCTTCGTGCTGGGCGAGCCTGTCGAGAAACTCACCATCGTCGACAGCGTCGTGCAGACGCTCGACCGCTCGAAGACCATGACGCTCGCGGCGATGGCGGAGAAGAGCTTCTTCTCGGCGAAGGACATTCCGCAGGAGCTGAACCAGGGCTTCGAGGTCACGGCCTTCTACGATCCGAAGTTCGGCAGCTTCGCCGCCGGCGCCCATGTCGTGACCGTGGACGTCGATCCGAAGACCGGTCTCGTCGAGATTGTGCGCTACGTTGCTGCCGAGGATATCGGCACGGTCATCAACCCCGCGGTGGTCGAGGGCCAGATCATCGGCGGGATCGCCCAGGGCGTCGGCGAGGCGCTGCTGGAGGAACTGGTCTACGACGAGAACGGCCAGCCGCGCACCGTGACGCTCGCAGACTATCTCGTCCCGTCCGCCCTGGAGGTCCCTCGCATCGAGCTGCATCATGCCAACACGCCGTCGGCCGCGCTCGGCGGCTTCAAGGGCTGCGGCGAAGGCTCGATCATCGGCGCGCTGAGCGCGATCGCCTGCGCGGTGTCGGATGCGCTCAGCCTCAATGGCGGCGACATCTGCGATTTCCCGGCCTCGCCGGAGCGGGTGTTGCGGGGCCTGGGCGTCATACCGAGCGAAGCGGCGGAATGAGCGCGATGCAGTTCGACAGCCGGGGATTGGCCATCACCACGTCGAGCGCCGAGGCCGCCAGCGCGATCGACCAGGCGGTGAAGGCCTATATGGACTATGCCACCACGGCCGGGGCCGGCATCAAGGACGCACTGGAGAAGGATCCCGCCTGCGTCCTCGCGCTCTGCATCCGCGGCTACTTCTTCCTGATGCTGGAAAACAAGGCGCTCCTGCCGCGCGTCAAGCAGGCGCTCGACGAGATCAGGCCGCATCTTGGTGCTGCGGGCCGGCGCGAGCAGCTCCATGTCAAGGCGCTGGAGGCATGGGCGGCCGGCGACGTCATGGGCGCGTGCGCGCGCTGGGAGGAGATCCTGACCGAGGCGCCGCGCGACCTTCTGGCGCTGAAGCTGCACCACACCATGACGTTCTACACCGGTCGCAGCCAGGTCATGCGTTCGGTGGTCGCGAGCGTTCTCGGCGCGTGGGACGACAAGGTGCAGGACTACGGCTGCGTGCAGGGCATGTACGCCTATGCCCTGGAAGAGTGCGGCGCCTATGATGAGGCCGAGCGGTGGGGCCGCCAGGCCGTCGAGCGCAATCCGGGCGACCTTTGGGCGATCCATTCGGTCGCCCATGTCCTGGAGATGCAGGGCCGCTCCAGCGAAGGCGTGAAGTGGCTGGACTACACGCCGGAGCAGTGGGCGAAGAAGAATCCATTCAAGGCCCATGTGTGGTGGCATGCGGCTTTGTTTCTGCTGGCGCAGGGCGAGAACGAGCGGGCGCTGGCGCTCTATGACAAGGCGCTCTGCTCGGTGAACTCCGAGCAGTACGTCGACGTGTCCAACCAGGCGGCGCTGCTCAAGCGGATCGCGCTCAGCGGCCTGGATATCGGCGACCGCTGGAATGCGCTGGCCGAGCACTCAGAGAAGCGCATCCACGATCACATGCTGCCGTTCCGCGACGCGCATTTCTCGCTGGCGCTGGCGGCCGGCGGCAAGTTCGACTCGGCGCGGAAACATATCGAGTCGATGGCGGCGTTCGCGGCGGAGGCCCTGGGCTGGCGCGCGGAATCGACGCGCGACATCCTGATCCCGCTGTGCGAAGGCATGCTCGCCTACGAAGCCGGCGACTACGACAAGGCGACCGATCTGTTCTGGCCGATGCGCCACGGGATCGTCAGCATCGGCGGCAGCCACGCGCAGCGCGATCTGTTCGCGCAGATCATCTGCGATGCGGCGCTGCACTCCAGCAGGCTGCCGGTGGCGCGAAGCCTGCTCTCGGAGCGGGTTCTGAGCCGCGGCACCAGGAAGAAGAACTGGGAAGACTATTCCAACGTGCTGGCTGCGCTCGGCGACACCAAGGGTGCGGAGGACGCACGCAGGCGGGCCGCGCAGGCCCACGAAGCCGGCGCGTGAGAAGCTCGGGGAGACGACGATGAACACGATGGCGTTGCCGAAGAAGGTCGAGACCGTTCCTTCGAACAGGTACGGCGCGTTCCAATGGGACGATCCGCTGCTGCTGGAGAGCCAGCTGACCGATGAAGAGCGGATGATCCGCGACTCGGCGCGCGCCTACTGTCAGCAGAAACTGATGCCGCGGATCCTGATGGCGACCCGCAACGAGGAATTCGACCGCAACATCATCACCGAGCTGGGCGAGCTCGGCTTGCTCGGCCCGACCTTGCCGGAGAAGTACGGCGGCGGCGCGACGAGCTACGTGGTGTACGGACTTGTCGCCCGCGAAACCGAGCGGGTGGACAGCTGCTACCGTTCGGCGATGAGCGTGCAGTCGTCGCTGGTCATGCATCCGATTTACGCCTACGGCACCGAAGAGCAGCGGATGAAGTATCTGCCGAAGCTCGCCAAGGGAGAGTGGGTCGGCTGCTTCGGCCTGACCGAGCCGGATCATGGCTCCGATCCGGGCTCGATGGTGACGCGTGCCAAGTCCGTGCCCGGCGGCTTCCGCATGTCCGGGGCCAAGATGTGGATCACCAATTCGCCGATCGCCGACGTGTTCGTGGTGTGGGCCAAGACCGACGACGGCGTCATCCGCGGCTTCGTGCTTGAGAAGGGCATGAAGGGCCTGTCCGCGCCGAAGATCGAGGGCAAGCTGTCGCTGCGCGCCTCGATCACCGGCGAGGTCGTCATGGACGACGTGTTCGTGCCGGCCGAGAACCTGCTGCCGAACGTCACCGGTCTCGCCGGGCCGTTCGGCTGTCTCAACCGCGCGCGTTTCGGCATCTCCTGGGGCGCGATGGGCGCGGCCGAATTTTGCTGGCATGCTGCCCGGCAGTACGTGCTCGACCGCAAGCAGTTCGGCAGGCCGCTCGCCGCCAACCAGCTCATTCAGAAGAAGCTCGCCGACATGCAGACCGAGATCACGCTCGGCCTTAACGCCTGTCTCACCGCGGGCCGTCTGTTCGACGCCGGAAAGCTCGCGCCCGAGGCGATCTCGCTGCTCAAGCGCAACAATTGCGGCAAGGCCCTGGACATTGCCCGGGTCGCGCGCGACATGCATGGCGGCAACGGCATCAGCGACGAATTTCACGTGATGCGCCACGTGGTGAACCTCGAGACGGTCAACACCTACGAGGGCACCCACGACGTCCACGCGCTGATCCTCGGCCGCGCGCAGACCGGCATTCAGGCGTTCTTCTAGAGCTTAGCAGGCTCCTGAAAAAAGCCCGCGACGTCATTCCGGGGCGCGCCGAAGGCGCGAGCCCGGAATCCAGTTCCAACGGGACTTTCTCCTGAACTGGATTCCGGGCCCGCCGCTTCGCGGCGTCCCGGAATGAGTGCGTCCGTCAGTTCGATTGTCAGCATAGTGGGAGTCTGTGCCATGTGAAGTCACCGCACATGTAG